>CAZNPW010000030.1:0-36331 GCA_964575185.1 uncultured Exiguobacterium sp. | reverse complement strand
GGCAGGGCCAGCACCTCGCCGTCGCGCAGCGCGGCGTCGGGGGCGATGGCGTTGTAGCGGGCGAGCGCGCCCGCGTCGGTGCCGATGCGCTGGGCCACGGTGACGACGGTGTCGCCCGCGCGCGCCACGGCGACCTGGTAGCCGGGGTAGCTGATGATGCCGCGCGCGTCCGGGGCGGGGCGGCTCGCGCTGGCGGCCAGCGCCGCGCCCGAGGTGTCGAGCGCACCGGGGCCGCGCAGGTCCCAGTCGAGCGGGCCGATCGGGGTTCCGGCGCAGCCTGCGAGCGCGGCGAGGGCCGTGCCGATCAGCACCGTGCGGAGATGGGTCATGCCAGTCGTCCTTCCTGCCCGCGCGGGGTTTGCCCCGCTGCCGTCGTTGCGCCCCCTCAATCGGCCGGGGCCATGCCTTCCACCAGGGGGACGAAGCGCACCGGGCGCAACTCCTCGTAGTCGTAGCCGCCCTCGTGCCGCGTGACCTTGATGAGCCGCTGCACGCTGTCGGACTGGCCGACCGGCACGACCATGATACCGCCGATCTTCATCTGTGCCAACAGGGGGCCGGGCGGGTCCTCGGCCGCCGCGGTCACGAGGATGCGGTCGAAGGGGGCCTGGTCGGGCAGGCCGAAGCTGCCGTCGCCCGCGAAGGCGGTGATGTTGAGCAGGTTCAGGCGCTGGAACAGCGCCGCCGCCTCGCGCACCAGGCGGCGGTGGCGGTCGACGGTGTAGACGCGGCGGGCGAGCGCCGACAGGATCGCGGCCTGGTAGCCCGAGCCGGTGCCGACCTCCATCACCGTGTCGCGGGGGGTGACGGCCAGCGCCTGGGTCATCAGGCCCACGACCGAGGGCTGGCTGATCGTCTGGCCGCAGGCGATGGGCAGCGGCATGTCCTCATACGCGCGTTCGGCGAAGAGCCCGGTGACGAAGGCGCCGCGGTCGATGCGCTCCATCGCCTGCAGCACGCGCGCGTCGGTGACGCCGGCCTGGCGCAGGGCGAAGACGAAGCGCATGGCGCGGCGGACGTCATCCATGGTCGAGCCGCGCGGCGAGGTCGGCGAGCAGGTGGTGGGCGGTGAGGTCGGCCGTCAGCGGGGTGACCGAGATGAAGCCGTCGAGGTTGGCGGCGGCATCGGTGCCGGGGGCGGTCGGGGCGTGCTGGGGGCCGCCCTTGATCCACAGGAAGCGGCGGCCGGAGGGGGAGATCACGCCTTCGGCCGAGAAGGCCCCGGCGCGGCGGAAGCCCTGCGGGGCGACGCGGGTGCCCCTGACCGCGGCGGCGGGGACGGGCGGGAAGTTGACGTTGTAGAAGACGCGGTAGTCGTCGTCGGTCCAGGGGCCGTCCTGCCACAGGCGTTTCACGAGGCCGGGGCCGTGGACGCGCGCGGCCTCCCACGGGTCGGGGAGGTCGGTCGTCGCGGGGCCGAGGAACTGGCTGAGCGCGATGGACGGGACGCCCTGCAGCGCCCCCTCCATCGCGCCGCCGACGGTGCCGGAGTAGAGCACGTTCTCGGCCGCGTTGTTGCCGCGGTTGACGCCCGACAGGATCAGGTCGGGTTTCGCCCCGCCCCAGACGTCGTGGATGGCGGCGAGCACGCAGTCGGCCGGGCTGCCTTCGGCGGCGAAGCGGCGGTCGGACAGGCGGGCGATGGCCATGGGGCGGGAATAGCTGATGCAGTGGCCGACGCCCGATTGCTCGAAGGCGGGGGCGACGGTCCAGACCTCGGCCTGCGGGTCGAGGCCTTGGGCGATGTCCTGCAGCACCGCGAGGCCGGGGGCGTTGATGCCGTCGTCGTTGGTGATGAGGACCCGCATGGGCAGGGTGATAGCGCGCGGGGGGGCGGGTGCGAAGGGGGCGGCGCGGAAAATGCGGGCGGTGTGCCTGGCGGAAAGCGCGGGGGCCAGCCCCCGCACCCCCGAGGTATTTCCGGCAAGATGAAAGCGGGACGGGGGATTGGGCCTTCAACCGGCGCATTTGTGCGTGATCGACGGGCGCGGGGGCGGTAGCGTGGCGGAAACGGGAGGCGGGCCATGAACGAGCGGGTGCGGCAGGGGCGCGCGGGGCGGGCGGCGAAGGGGCAGGCGGCGCCGGTGGGGCGGCCCTACATCCTGCGGAACATCCCGCCCTATGACGTGATGGGCGAGGAGAGCCTTCAGCGGATCGAGGCGGCGGCGGACCGCATCCTGTGGGAGACGGGCATCGACTTCCGCGACGATCCGCCGGCGCTGGAGCACTGGCGGCGGGCGGGGTGCAGGGTCGACGGGCTGCGGGTGCGGTTCCCGCCGGGGCTGTTGCGCGACATCCTGAAGGCCGCGCCGCGGGGGTTCACGCAACATGCGAGGAACCCTGCGCACAGCGTCGAGATTGGGGGCAATGCGGTCGTCTTCGCGCCGGCCTACGGCAGCCCCTTCGTGATGGACCTCGACCGCGGGCGGCGGTTCGGGACGCTGGAGGATTTCCGCGCCTTCGTGAGCCTGGCGCAGGGGAGCCCGAACTTCCACCACTCGGGCGGGACGGTCTGCGAGCCGACCGACGTGCCGGTGAACAAGCGCCACCTCGACATGGTGCTGGCGCATCTGGAGCTGAGCGACCGGCCGTTCCTGGGGTCGGTCACGGCGGAGGAGCGCAGCGAGGATTCGATCGAGATGTGCCGGATCGTCTTCGGCGCGGATTTCGTCGACCGGAACTGCGTGGTGATGGGCAACGTGAACGTCAACTCGCCGCTGTTGTGGGACGGGACGATGACGCGGAGCCTGCGGGCCTATGCGCGGGCGAACCAGGGGGTCGTGGTGGTGCCCTTCATCCTGAACGGGGCGATGGGGCCGGTGACGAACGCGGCCGGGATCGCGCAGAACCTCGCCGAGACGATGGCGGGCTGCGCGCTGGCGCAACTGGAGCGGCCGGGGGCGCCGGTGGTGTTCGGATCGTTCCTGTCGACCATGGCGCTGCGGTCGGGCTCGCCCACATTCGGGACGCCGGAGCCGGCGGTGGGGTCGCTGGTGATGGGGCAGCTCGCGCGCCGGCTGGGGTTGCCGCTGCGGTGTTCGGGGAACTTCACGACCTCGAAGCTGCCGGATGCGCAGGCGATGACCGAGGGGACGGTCAGCATGCTGGCCGCGATCCATTCGGGGGCCAACTTCGTGCTGCATGCGGCGGGGTTCCTCGATGGGTTGCTGTCGATGAGCTACGAGAAGTTCATGCTGGACGACGACCTCTGCGGGGCGCTGCACGCCTATTGCGACGGGGTCACGGTGGACGACGACCATCTGGCGGTGGAGGCCTTCGCCGAGGTGGGGCCGGGGAACCACCATTTCGGGTCCGCGCATACGCTGGCGCATTATCAGGGGGCGTTCTGGGAGAGCCGGCTGGCGGACAACGATCCGTTCGAGAAGTGGGAGCAGAACGGCGGGCTTGACGCCGCGCGGCGGGCGAACGCGGCGTGGAAGCGGCGGCTCGCGGAGTTCGAGGCGCCGGCGCTCGATGCCGGGGTGCATGAGGGCTTGCGCGACTTCGTGGCCCGCCGGAAGGCGGCGGTGGGGGACATGTGGTACTGACGGGGCTGGCGGCGCTGGCAACCGGGGCCTTCGTCTGGTTCGCCGCGCGGGCGCATCTGCGCAGCCCGTGGGTCTGGGCGGTGCAGGCGGCGGTGGCGGGGCTGGTGGCCGCGGCGCTGTGGGGCCTGTGGCGGGGCTGGCCGGTCGGCTGGGGGGTGCTGGCGGCCATCGGCTTCTGTGCCGCGTGGTATCTGACGCGGGTGCCGCGGCTCGACCGCGACTGGATCGCCGAGACGCGGTTCGGGGTGACGGCGACCTTCACGCCGCAGGTGACGGTGCACAACGTGCGCCGCTTCCGCTGGACGGGCAGGCGGGAGTGGGTGGAGGCCTGGGAGGACTGGGTGGTCGACCCTGGGGCGGTGACCGACGTGGAGATGATCCTGTCGCACTGGGGCGGCGACAAGGTGGCGCATACGATGGCGAGCTTCGGGCTGGGGGACGGGCGGCGGATCGTCTTCAGCGGCGAGACGCGACGGACGAAGACGGACCGCTTCAGCATCACCGGCGGGTTCTTCCGGCGGTTCGAGTTCGTGCTGCTCGCGGCCGACGAGCGCGACGCGATCCACCTGCGGGCCGAGGTGCGGAAGGAACGGGTCTACCGCTATCCCGTGAGGTCGACGCCCGAGGCGCGGGCGGAGCTGTTCCTGGAATACCTGCTGCTCGGCAACGACCTGAGCCGGCGCCCCGTGTGGTACAACACCGTCACCTCGAACTGCACGACGGTGCCCTATCGCCTGGTGCGGCGGGTCGCGCCCTGGGTGGGCTGGGACTGGCGGATCCTCTTGTCGGGGTTTTTGCACCTGTATCTCGACCGGCTGGAGGTGCTGCCGGGCGGGGCGGCACGGGACGGGGCGGTGGTGCCGGTGACGGGGGACGACGGGGGCGATCTGCTGGCGTATCAGCGGGCGATCCGCATGGTGCCGCCGGGGCCGGGCGGCGAGCCCTCTCCCCCGTCCCCTCTCCCCCGGGAGAGGGGGGGCGCGTGACGCCGGAGGTCAGCCCGGGGGCAAGGCCCGGACGCCCCAGCGCGCCTCGTTCGCCTCGATCGCGGCGATGCGGTCGTCGACGTGGGGGTGGCTGAGGAGCCAGGCGGGGACGCCGTGCGACCGCTGGCCGGTGAGGAGTCCGAGCTTGCGGAACAGCGACTTCTGCGGCGCGGTGCCGATGCCGGCCTTGACGAGGAGCGCGGAGGCGTAGGCGTCGGCCTCGAACTCGTCCTTGCGCGACAGGCGGGCGGCGAGCGCCGAGGCGACGAGGTTGGCGATCCAGACGCCGATGACGGGCAGGAGGCGGCCCAGCACCGCCGACAGCATCATGAAGACCGCGTTCTGGCCGGTGAAGTCGATCATCCGCCGCCGACTGTGGCCGAGCGCCACATGGCCAAGCTCGTGGGCGATGACCGAGGCGAGCTCGTCCTCGGTCACCCGGCCCGCCTGCAGCTGCTGCAGGAAGCCGCGGGTCAGGAAGATGCGGCCGTCGGGCGCGGCGAGGCCGTTGACGGCCTCGACATCGTAGACGTTCACGCGGACCTCGGGCAGGTCCAGCGCGCGGGCGAGCCGGGCGGCCGCGGCCTTCAGCCCCGGATGCTCCAGCGGGCGCGACTGGCGGTCGAGCACGGCCCGGGTGCGCCGGGCGGAGAGCCACCACATGAGAAGGCCGTAGAGGATGGGCAGGAGGACGGGGAGGAGCTTCAGCATGGCCGGGATATAGGAAGCCCGGGCCGGAAAGTCAGAGCAGCGCGCGCGACAGGGCGACGGTGAGGAAGGTGCCGAGGATGCCGAAGGCGATGGCGAAGCCCGCCGCGTAGTGCAGGATGTCGAGCCGCTTGCCGCCCCGCGCGCGGGCGAGGAGGATGCCGGTCAGGGCCCCCGCGAGTGCACCGGCCAGAATGATCATGCGCGCGCCCCCGTCCTGATGCGACGCGGCTTACCCCCTCTGCCCGCGCGCGGCAAGGGCCGCTACGGCACCGAGCCGCTGCCGCACCGCGCCCGCGTCGCCGAAGCCGTAGGCGGCCAGCGGGGCCGCCTCGGCCCGCAGGCGCTGCGCGAGGCCGGTGTCGCCGGACATCTCGGCCGCCTCGGCCTTGATCGTCAGGAGCGTGGCGAGAAGGCCCGCGTTTTCGGCCGCGCGGACCGCAGGGATCGCGCGGTCGGCGAAGGCCGCGGCCTGGCCGGCCTGGCCCGCCGACAGGGCGAAGGCCGCCAACTGCATGTCGATGTGGGCGACCTGGATGCCCGCCCCGGGCAGGCGGGCGTAGATCGCGCGCGCCTCGGCATAGGCGGTGACCGCGCGGGCGATGTCCGACGGCGTGCTGACGCGGGCGAGCGCGAACCAGGAGAATGCCATGCGCCCTTCGTTCCAGCCCTGGGCCATGGCGATGGTGACGGCGCGTTCGGCGGCAGCGCGGCGGGCGCCGTCGGACCCGCGCAGGCCGATGGCGGTCTCGATGGCAGACTTCCAGGCGGGCGGCGTGATGTCGCCGGTCGCGGGTGCCCCGGTGCCGCCGCCGGGGTTGAGGCGGGCCAGGATCGCGGGCAGGCGGGCCGCGACCTCTGCCTTCGTCATGCCGCTGGACAGGTCGGGCGCGTAGATCGCCCGCAGGGCGAGCATGTCCGACCCGGTCAGGACGGTGTTGAAGTTGTCGTCGTTGAAGATGCTGCCGGTCAGCCGGTAGAGGTCGTTCAGCGGCCCGAGCGCCTGGGCGAGTTCCTCGTGCAGGCAGTCGCGCACGTCCTGGGGGCTGGTGTCGGCGGGGATGAAGACGGCGGCGCGGTCGCGGACGGTCAGGGTGGCCCAGTCCATCGCGGCGGTCGCGCGGGCGGCGCGGTATTCCTCCCACGAGGAGACGCGGGGCACCACGAAGCAGGCGGCGTTCGGCACCGCGCGGCGCAGGGCGGCGCGCGGCACGAACTCCACCGTGATGCTGGCGGGGCCCGCGGTGGCGGCGATGTCGATCCCCGCCTCGGCCCGGAAGCGCGCGAGCAGGCGGCCCAGGTCCTGCGCCGCCGTGGCGGGGACGTCGCCCGCGAGCGCGACCGTCACGGGCCCCTCGAAGCGGGTGAGGACGGGCAGCTGCCGCCCGGTCTCGAGCGCGAAGGTGAGGTCGAGGATGTCGCCCGCGAGGATCGCGTTGGCGGGCAGCGCGGCGGCGCGCGGGGCGGGGTCGGGCAGGGCGAGCGGCACCGCCGGCGCGGCGGCGGGCGGGCTCATGGTGGCCTGCGGCACGGCCACGCAGGCCGACAGCGTCAGGACGGCGATCAGGCTGAGCGCGCGCATCGGGCAGGCCTTCCGTGCAGGCGGGTGGAGGCGGACCGCGGGCGGTCCCCCCGGGGGGCGTCGGGGGACGCGAGGCCCGCGCCGCAGCGGGCGGGGCAGGCGGCCCGGAGGGCACGCCACGGGGGGTCGTCGGCCGCGGTCGGCGGCCGGATGGCGAAGGTCGGGGACATTGGCAGCGTCCGGTTGTGCAGGCGAGGTCAGGCAACCACCCGGTCATGACGCGGAAGGGTCACGAATGTGTCAACGGAAAGGAATCCGTCGCGGGGCAGGGGGCCTAGGGCTGGCGGTGGGACGCGGCCGGGGCGCAGGATATGTGATCTCGCGGTCACGGAACGTGTCGAGATGTTTCGGCAGACCGGGTTTCGTGATCAGATCGAGGCAAAAGCGTGGCGAAACTGCGGCGCGGCTTGCACGAATCGGACAGGATCGCGCCACCTGCGCCGCGCCGGGCGGGGCCTGCGCGATGGCGCGCGATACGCCCGCGCGGGCCGCGAAGATGCTGTGGTCGCGTCGGCCCGGCCTGCTACATCTGGCTGCGACATTTTGGCATGGGACCGTCATCGGACCGGGGTCGCGCCGCAAGGCTAGTGACACGGCGCGGCCGTTCGGCTAAGGCCACGCCGCAGAGGGTGGGGTCCACCCGCCGGCCGCACGGCCCCGGGGGACGGAAGAAGGAGTGGGTGTCGTGAAAGCCGAAGTGTTCCTTCCCGACGACTACCGCCCGGCCGAGAACGAACCCTTCATGAACGACCGGCAGCTGGAGTATTTCCGCCGCAAGCTGATCGTCTGGAAGCAGGACCTGCTGAACCAGTCGTCCGAGACGGTCGAGAACCTGCAGGACAGCGCCCGGTCCGTCCCCGACATCGCCGACCGCGCGAGCGAGGAGACCGACCGCGCGCTCGAGCTGCGGACGCGCGACCGGCAGCGCAAGCTCGTCAGCAAGATCGACGCGGCGCTGCGGCGGATCGAGGACGGCGACTACGGCTATTGCGAGGTCACCGGCGAGCCGATCAGCCTGCGTCGGCTCGACGCCCGGCCGATCGCGACGATGACGCTGGAAGCGCAGGAAAAGCACGAACGGCGCGAGCGCGTGCACCGCGACGAATGACCCCCGGGACCATGGGCGCAGGGGCCGGGGCGATGACCCCGGCCCTTTGCGTTTCCGTGGTGGGGGCGGGGGTTGCGGGGCTGGCGACCGCGCGGGCGCTGGCGCTGCGGGGGCATGACGTGACGGTGGCCGAGCAGGCCGCGGCGCTGGGCGAGGTCGGCGCGGGGCTGCAGGTCGGCCCGAACGGGGCGGCCGCGCTGCGGCGGCTGGGGCTGTGGGCGGCGGTGGCGGATGCGGGGCTCGCCTGCGCGGCGGTGGTGCTGCGCGACGGCGCGTCGGGGCGCGACCTGCTGCGGATGGACCTGTCCGGGCGCGACTGGCGGCTGGTGCACCGGGCCGACCTGCTCGCGGTGCTGGCCGAGGGCGCGCGGGTCGCGGGGGTGCGGACCCGCACCGGGGTGCGGGTGGATGCGCCGCCGGAGGCGGGTCTCGTGGTCGGGGCCGACGGGCTGAAGTCCGTCCTGCGGGCGCGGCTGAACGGGCCGGAGGATGCGGCCTTCACCGGCCAGGTCGCCTGGCGCGCGCTGATCCCGGGCGACGGCGGGGCGGCCGAGGCGCAGGTGTTCATGGCACCGGGGCGGCACCTCGTGAGCTATCCGCTGCGCGGCCACGCCCTGCGCAACATCGTGGCGGTGGAGGAGCGCGCGGCCTGGGCCGACGACGGCTGGCAGCTGGCGGGCGACGCCGACGCCCTGCGCGCGGGTTTCGCGGGGTTCGGCGGGCCGGTGCGGGCCTGGCTGTCGGCGGTGCGGGAGTGCTGGCTGTGGGGGCTGTTCCGGCGACCGGTGGCGCGGGTCTGGCAGCGCGACGGGCTGGTCATCCTCGGCGACGCGGCGCATCCGACGCTGCCGTTCCTGGCGCAGGGGGCGAACCTCGCGCTCGAGGATGCGGTGGCGCTGGCCGCCTGGATCGACCGCGCGGGGCTGGCGGGCCTGCCCGGCTGGGAGGCCGCGCGGCGGCCGCGCGCGGCGCGGGTCGTGGCGGCGGCGGACGGCAACGCGCGGGTCTACCACGCGCAGGGCCTGCGGCGGCTGGGCCTGCACGCGGCGCTGCGGCTGGCGGGGGTCGTCGCGCCGGGCCTGCCGCTGCGGCGGCTGGACTGGGTGTATCGGCATGACGCGGGGGTG
Organism: uncultured Exiguobacterium sp.; assembly: GCA_964575185.1. Lineage (GTDB taxonomy): Bacteria > Pseudomonadota > Alphaproteobacteria > Rhodobacterales > Rhodobacteraceae > CAZNPW01. Next base: position 27,272 of record CAZNPW010000030.1, on the reverse strand, counting down.
GTGGGGGTCAGCCCTTGAAGCAATGCGTCCGGTGCCATTGCAGGAACTGCGGGTGCGGCCGCAGGCGCGGCTGGCGGGGCAAAAGCGCGCGGCCGCTGGGGTTTACCATGGCGCGGATCGCGGCGGGGTCGTTCGACTGGCGTGAGACGAGGACGGTCAGGTCGTCGGCCAGCCCGATCAGGCCGCGGTCGAACATCCAGTGGACGGTGCCCGACAGGGCGATGCCGTTGGTGATCGTGTCGGGTCCGCCCTGTTCGACCGGGTGAATGTGCGCCGCCTCGACCTCGGCCCGGCCGCCGCCGTTGATGAGCCGCAGGCCGGTGACGGCGCAGCGCCGGTCGTAGGCGTCGACCACCAGCCGGCGGAACGCGCGGTCGCGCACCGCGCGGCTGGCGAGCTGGCGCAGGCGGGCCTCGGGGTGCAGGAGGAAGGGTTCGGGGGCCTCGTCCATCGCGCCGTCGCGTGGAAGAACCGCGCTGTCGTCCGGCAGGCCGAGCGACAGGATGCGCTGGAAGTCCTGCACCGGGATCGCGCGGATCGCCGATTGCCTGCGCCCCGACACGAGACCGACGTCGTTCAAGATGCTGCGCTCCACCGGTTCGCCGGCGACGCGGAAGGGAACCGGCGTCGGAAACTCGATGTAGCTGCCGGCGGTGATGAGGGCCTGCCACATCGCGGGGACATCGGGGTCGGCGATGATCCGTTCGACTTCGGCGATGGCGAAGTATCCCCGGGTCTCGGTCACCTTCGAGGGTTCGAGATAGGCGACCCAGCCGCCAGCCACCTTGCGCGCCTCGTTGAGGTATCGCCCGGGGAACTGATAGCGCGTGGCCGGGTGGTCATCGTAGGCCGAGTCCGGCCGGAGAAGGAAGACGCCGAAGCTCATCAGCCGGGCCCGCGGCGGCGGAGGTCCCGGGTCGCGCCCGGGACGGGTGCGCCTGCGGTGCGGACGCGTCTCACGCCGCCAGTTCCACCCAGACCGGCACATGGTCCGAGGGCTTGTCGCCCGCGCGGACCTCGCGGTCGATGCCCGCGTCGGTCATCAGGTCGGCGGCTTGCGGGGACAGCAGGATGTGGTCGATGCGGATGCCCGCGTTGCGGTCCCAGGCGCCGGCCTGGTAGTCCCAGAAGGTGAACTGGTGGGGCGCGGGGTCGCGGGCCAGGATCGCGTCGGTCAGGCCGAGGTTCAGGATGCGGCGGAAGGCGCGGCGGCTTTGCGGGAGCGCCAGCGCGTCCGCGACCCAGTCCTGCGGCCGTGCGGCGTCGGTGTCCTGCGGGATGACGTTCCAGTCGCCCATGAGGAGGAGCGGCTCCTCGGCCGCGAGCAGCGCGTGGATGCGGGTTTGCAGGCGGGCCATCCATGCGAGCTTGTAGTCGTATTTCGGCCCCGGCGCGGGGTTGCCGTTGGGCAGGTAGAGGCCGCAGACGCGAAGCGCGCGGGTGCCCACGACGGTGGCCTCGATCCAGCGGGCCTGGTCGTCGGCCGCGTCGCCGGGCAGGCCGCGGGTCACGTCCTCCACGGGCAGGCGCGACAGGATCGCGACGCCGTTGAAGCCCTTCTGGCCGTGGGTTTCCACGGCGTAGCCGAGGTCCTGGAAGAGCTCGCGCGGGAAGGCCGCGTCGACCGACTTGATCTCCTGCAGGCAGACGACGTCGGGGCGGGCGATGGCAAGCCAGCGGGGCAGGGCCTCGATGCGGGCCTTGATGCCGTTGATGTTGAAGGTGGCGAGTTTCATCGGCGCTCCCGTTTCGGGGACGATAGGCGCGGGGTCCGGGCAGGGCAAGGCGGGGCGTTCGCGGCCGGCGTCAGGGGGGCGGAGGGCTGCCTCCGGCGGGAGTATTTGGGGCCGGGAAGAGGGGCGGGGTCAGGGGGTGCGGCCGACGCGGATCAGGTCCTGGCGCGCGCCGGGGCGGTCGGTCACGACGAGGCCGAGGCCGGCCGCGTCGCAGCCGGTGAGCCCGGGCACGACGTCGCGATGGACGTTGATCCCGAAAGGTCGCCGGAGCTTTCCATGACGCGCGCGGGCCAGGGCGGCAGCATCGGCCACATCCGTCGCTGCCGCGTCCGCGCCTGACCCAGGTCTGCCGCGACCATCGTTCCTCTTTCCGGACCCAAATACTCCCGCCGGAGGCAACGGAGCGGGGCCTGCGCAGCCAGGACCGCGACATGAAAAACCTGCGCCGCAGGCGCGCGATTCATGAACCGCGCCGTCAGCGCAGCGCGTCGAGGTAGATCGCGCAGCCCGTCAGGGCGGCGAAGTCGTCTTCCACGACGGTCACGCGGAACTGGTCCATGAAGCCCTCGAAGCGCCCCTTGTCGCGGAAGGCCGCGCCGAAGTCCGCATCCGTCAGCCAGGGGGCGAAGGCGCGGGCGAGGCCGCCGCACAGCGCGATGCCGCCGAAGGGCAGGAAGATGAGGGCGAGGTTGCCGGCCTCGGTGCCCACCAGGCGGGCGAAGAGGCGCGCGACGGCGAGCGCGTCGGGGTCGCCCTGCTGCAGGCGGGCGACGATGTCGGTCGAGGTCGCCTCGGACGGGCGGCCGGCCTCGGTCGTGACGAACTGCCAGAGGCGTTCGACGCCGCGGCCCGACAGCACGTCCTCGACCCCCGGAAAGCCGTGGTGGCGTTCGACGAAGCGGGCGAGGCGGAGGTCGGTCTCGTCGCGGATGGGCATGTTGATGTGGCCGCATTCCGACGGGGGCACGATGCGGGTGCCGTTCTGGACGAAGACCGGTGCGGCGTTGACGCCGGTGCCGAGGTTGAACACCAGCTGCGTGGCACCCGGCTTCGCGGGGCTGTCGATCAGGGTGCGCAGGCGGCTGTCGGGCACGCCGGCGAGACCGTAGCCCTGCGCCTGCAGGTCGTTGATGAGGCCCGCGCGTTCGGCGCGGACCTCGCGGCGCAGAAGGGCGAGGTCGATGGTCCAGTCGAGGTTCGTCATGTGGACGCGGCCGTCGGCCACGGGGCCGGCGGCGTCGACGCAGATGCCGTCCACGTCGGTCAGCCCCTGCGCCGTCATGAAGGCCGCGATGATCTGGTCGAGGCCGGTCGCCTCGGCGTTGCGATACTTGATGACGCTGTCCTCGCGCAGGCGCGGCCCGTCGGCGAGCGCCATGCGCGTGTTGGTCCCGCCGATGTCGGCGACGATGACGAGCGGTTGCATCTGCGGTTCCTCAGTTCCGGGCGAGCGCCCGCCGGAATGCGTGATACGAGGCCGCGGGCGTCCTTGCCAAGGTGTCGTGACCACATGCACCGGGCCGAAGCGCGCGGCTATGCCTTCGGCCCGGCGTCATCGGGCGGGTCCGGTGGACTGGCCGAGCACGAGTTCGGCCTCGAGCAGGCGTTCGCGGGGGGTGTGGCCGGGGTCGGCGATGATGTCGAGCAGCATCTCGGCCGCGATGCGCCCCGCGTCGCGGACCGAGGAGCGGGTGGCGGTGAAGATCGGCACGTCATCGCCGTTCGGCATGTAGGACAGCACGTCGTCGTGGATGATGACGCTGACGTCGCGGCCGAGCGCCAGGCCCGCCGTCTCGATCGCGCGGCGGACGCCGAGGCCCGAGATCATCGAGGAGACGAGGAAGGCCGTCGGCGGGCGGGGCAGGGCGAGCATCGCGCGGGCGGCGGAGAAGCCCGCGATCTCGCTCATCTCGTCGGAGAACATCAGGGCGGGGTCGGGGGTGAGGCCGTGGGCCGCCAGCCCCTCGAGATACCCGGTGCGGCGGCGGATGGCGAAGTCCATGAACTCGAGGCCGTTGATGAGCGCGATGCGGCGGTGGCCGAGGTCGGCCAGGAATGCGGTCGCGCGCAGGAAGGCGCGGCGGTTGTTCACGTCGAGCCAGGCGTAGGGCAGGGTCGCGCCGGTGGCGCGGCCGTGGACGACGAAGGGCAGGCCGATCTCGGCCAGCATCGGGATGCGGGGGTCGTTCATGCGCGGGGCGTGGACGATCACCCCGTCGACCGACCCGCGCGCCTTGAGCTGGCGGTAGGCGCGGTCCTGGTCGTCGTCGCTGACCACGCTCATCAGCATGTCGTAGCCCGCGTGGCTGTAGACCTCGCCCGCGCCGGCGATGAAGTCGGCGAAGACCGGGTTCACGATCTCGTGCCGCGACGCGATGGGGATGACGTGGCCCACCGCCATGGCGCGGCCGGTGGCCAGCCGGATCGCGCGGGTGTTCGGCGAATAGTTGTAGCGCTGCGCCGCCGCGCGGACGCGGGCGCGGGTGTCCTCGTTCACCTCCGGGTAGCCGTTCAGCGCGCGGCTGACGGTCGTGGGTGACAGGCCGAGGCGGTGGGCCAGTTCCTTCAGGTTCAAGGGTGGCGCGCCTCCCGCCGCGGCCCGAAGCGGTGTCCGGCGGCAGCATTAGGCAAGGTCGCCCGGTCCGTCAAAGGGCTTTGGCCCCGGAAGGCCGGCGGAATGCGGCCGCGACGGTCATCCGCGCGGCGCCTGCCTGCGGCGGAGGCGCGGGGGACAGCCCAGTTGACTTGCCAGGGGGCTTCGGCAACTCTGCGCTGTCCAAAGCGGTTTGGCACGATTCCCCGGACCCGATTGGAAAAGCGCGCCCCGGAGCTGCAACCGGGGGAACCTGGGAGGATGACGATGAAATCCAGACTTTTCGCGGGCGCCGCGGCGCTTGCGCTGACGGCGGGCATGGGCGCGGCGCAGGAGCTGAAGTTTCCGGTGGGCGAGGGTGCCTTCAACTGGGACAGCTACAAGGCGTTCGACGAGGCGACCAACCTCGACGGCCAGACGATCACCGTGTTCGGCCCCTGGCGGGGCGAGGACCAGGTCCTGGTCGAAAGCGTGCTGGCCTACTTCACCGCCGCCTCGGGCGTGACGGTGAACTATTCGTCCTCCGAGGGCTACGAGCAGCAGATCCTGATCGACGCCAAGGCCGGGTCGCCCGCCGACGTCGGCATCCTCGCGCAGCCGGGCCTGATCGGCGACATGGCCCGGCAGGGCCTGGTCCTGCCGCTCGGGCCTGAGACGGCGCAGTGGGTGACCGACAACTACGGCGCGGGGTCGTCCTGGGCGGCGCTCGGCACCTATCCGGGGGCCGACGGGACGCCCGCGATGTATGCCTTCCCCTACAAGGCCGACCTGAAGTCGCTGGTCTGGTACGTGCCCGACAACTTCGCCGACGCGGGCTACGAGATTCCCGCGACGATGGAGGACCTGAAGGCGCTGACCGAGAAGATCGCGGCCGACGGCGGCGTGCCGTGGTGCATCGGGCTGGGGTCGGGCGGGGCGACCGGCTGGCCCGCGACCGACTGGGTCGAGGACCTGATGCTGCGCACCCAGCCGCCCGAGGTCTACGACGGCTGGGTGACCAACCAGGTCGCCTTCAACGACCCGCGCGTGGTGGCGGCGATCGACGACTTCGGCTGGTTCGCCAAGAACGACGCCTATGTCGCCGGCGGCGCGGCCGCGGTCGCCACGACCGACTTCCGCGACAGCCCCAAGGGCCTCTTCACCTCGCCGCCGCAGTGCTACATGCACCGGCAGGCGTCGTTCATCCCGTCGTTCTTCCCCGAGGGAACCGAGCTCGGCACCGACGCCGATTTCTTCTACTTCCCGGCCTACGCCGACCTCGATCTCGGCAAGCCGGTGCTGGGCGGCGGGACGCTGGCGTTCCTGATGAAGGAATCGGAAGGCGCGCGGGCGTTCATCGAGTTCCTGAAGACGCCGATCGCGCATGAGCTGTGGATGGCGCAGTCGGGCTTCCTGACCCCGTTCAAGGGCGTGAACCCGGAGGTCTTCGCCAACGACAGCCTGCGCAAGCAGAGCGCGATCCTGGCCGAGGCCACGACCTTCCGCTTCGACGGGTCGGACCTGATGCCGGGCGCGGTCGGCACCGGCAGCTTCTGGACCGGCATGGTCGACTTCGTCGGCGGCAGGTCGGCGCAGGAGGTGGCCGACGCGATCCAGGCGAGCTGGCCGAAGTGAGGCTTTGACGCGACGGGCCGGGCCGGCGCAAGCTGGCCCGGAGGCGGCGGCGCGGTGAGAACCGGGCCCGCCGCCACCAGAAAAGTTCATGACCGTCAGGGGAGGGGCGCATGAATCCGGCTTTGCAGGCGGTGATCACCGTCGGTCTGGGCGTCGGCGGGTGCCTGCTGTATTTCTGGGCCTCGAACCTGTTCCTGGACAAGGTGCTGTTCCCGGCGCGCGGGCCGCAGGCAGGGCGGAACATCAACCGGGCCAACATGATCCGGCCCTGGCTGTTCCTGCTGCCCGCGATCGTCGCGCTGGGCCTGTATCTCGCCTATCCGGTCGTCGAATCCTTCCGGCTGTCCTTCACGACCGACGGCCCCGGCGGCACGCGGACCTTCGTGGGCCTGGCCAACTACAGCCAGATGTTCGGCGAGCCGAAGTTCTGGGAATCGATGCGCAACAACATGCTGTGGCTGATCGTGGTGCCCGCGATGTCCACCGTGTTCGGCCTGCTGGCGGCGCAGCTGACCGACCGCATCGCCTGGGGCAACATCGCCAAGTCGCTGATCTTCATGCCGATGGCGATTTCCTTCGTCGGCGCATCCGTCATCTGGAAGCTGATCTACGACTCGCGCCCCGCCGACGTGGCGCAGATCGGGCTTCTGAACGCGGTATGGCTGCAGTTCGAGGGCGGGTGGTTCTCGTTTCTCGTGCTGCAGCTTCTCCCCGCGGTGCTGATGGCGGTGCTGGCGGCGGGCTTGCTGTATTTCGCCTGGCGGCTGGTGATCCGGCCGGGGGGCGGGCTTCTCGCGGTGCTGAAGGTGATCGTGGCGGCGGTCGCGGCCTTCATCGCCTATCAGTGCGTGCTGTTCGGGATCGGCGCGCTGACCGCGGCGCTGCCCTACGGCACGCCCCGGCAATGGCTGACGATCCCGTTCTGGAACAACTTCTTCCTGATGGCGGTGCTGATCTGGATCCAGACAGGCTTCGCCATGGTCATCCTGTCGGCCGCCCTGCGCGGCGTGCCCGAGGACACGATCGAGGCCGCGATCATCGACGGGGCGAACCCGTTCCAGATCTTCTTCCAGGTGAAGATGCCGCAGATCATGGGGACGATCGTGGTGGTCTGGACCACGATCACCATCACCGTGCTGAAGGTCTTCGACATCGTGCTGGCCATGACCAACGGCCAGTTCGAGACGCAGGTGCTGGCCAACTACATGTACGACAAGCTGTTCCGCGCCAACGACTGGGGCGTGGGGTCGGCCTCGGCGATGATCATCATGCTGCTCGTGACGCCGATCCTGGTGTGGAACGTGTGGAACGTGCGCAAGGAGATGCGGTGATGGACAACATCGCGGGACGGAAACCGGGCCTGATGTGGGCCGTCCACATCTCGGCGGCGCTCCTGGTGCTGCTGTGGGTCACCCCGACCTTCGGGCTTCTGGTCAGCTCGTTCCGCACGGGCGACCAGATCTCCAGCTCGGGCTGGTGGCAGGCGCTGTCGACGCAGGAGCGCGTGCTGGACCCGATCCGCATCGCGGGCGAGGAGGTGCAGGACGGCGCGGCCTTCGTGATCTCGGGCAACCTGTTCGAGGCCGGGGGGCCCGCGATCAACGCCTGGGGCACCAACGTCAACCGGCCGACCGAGTTCGCGCCGGGGGCGACGGCCGACCTCGGCGACGGCAAGAACCTGACGGTGCAGGCGGACGGGGCCTACGTGCTGTCCGGCCCCGCGACCTGGGAGGGCCAGCGCCTGCCGCGGGTCTTCGTCAGCGCCAGCGCGCCGCCCGAGTTCACGACGCGGAACTACACCACCGTGCTGTTCAGCCCGATGGCCGGGCAGACGATCTTCCAGGCCTTCCTGAACACCCTGACGGTGGCCATTCCGGCGACGATCATCCCGATCCTGATCGCGGCCTTCGCGGCCTATGCGCTGGCCTGGATGGAGTTTCCCGGCCGCGCGCTGCTGGTGGCCGCAGTGGTGGGCCTGCTGGTGGTGCCCTTGCAGCTCGCGCTGATCCCGCTGTTGCAGTTCCACAACTGGATCGGGATCGGGAAGGGGTATCTCGGCATCTGGCTCGCGCATACCGGGTTCGGGCTGCCGCTCGCGATCTACCTCTTGCGCAACTACATGGTCGGCCTGCCGCGCGACATCATCGAGAACGCGCGGGTGGACGGGGCGACGGATTTCCAGATCTTCGTGAAGATCATCCTGCCCCTGTCCTTCCCGGCGCTGGCGAGCTTTGCCATCTTCCAGTTCCTGTGGACCTGGAACGACCTGCTTGTGGCGCTGGTGTTCCTCGGCACCGGCAACGACCAGCAGGTGTTGACGGGCAACCTCGTGAACCTGATGGGCTCGCGCGGGGGGGACTGGGAGATCCTGTCGGCCTCGGCCTTCGTCAGCATCGCGGTGCCGCTGGTGGTGTTCTTCGCGCTGCAGCGGTTCCTGGTGCGGGGCCTGCTCGCGGGGTCGGTGAAGTGAGCGAGATGGGGCAGGTCGCGGGCCGCGTGCTGGCGGCCGACCCCGACTGGTGGCGGGGGGCGGTGATCTACCAGATCTACCCCCGCAGCTTCCAGGACACCAACGGCGACGGGATCGGCGACCTGCCCGGGATCACCCGGCGGCTGGAGCATGTCGCGTCGCTGGGCGCGGATGCGGTCTGGATCAGCCCGTTCTTCACCAGCCCGATGAAGGACTTCGGCTATGACGTGAGCGACTACTGCGACGTCGACCCGATGTTCGGAAGCCTTGCCGACTTCGACGCGCTGGTGGCCCGGGCGCATGACCTCGGCCTGCGGGTGATGATCGACCTGGTGCTGAGCCATACCTCGGACCGGCACCCCTGGTTCCGGGAGAGCCGCCGCGACCGGGTGAACCCGCGCGCCGACTGGTATGTCTGGGCCGAGCCGAAGCCCGACGGGACCCCGCCGAACAACTGGCTGTCGGTCTTCGGCGGCAGCGCCTGGGCCTGGGAGGGGCGGCGGCGGCAGTATTACCTGCACAACTTCCTGACGAGCCAGCCCGACCTCAACTTCCACTCCGATGCGGTGCAGGAGGCGCTGCTGGACGTGGCGCGCTTCTGGCTCCAGCGGGGGGTGGACGGGTTCCGGCTGGACACGATCAACTTCTACTTCGCCGACCGGTATCTGCGCGACAACCCCTCGCTGCCGCCGGAACTGCGCAACGACTCGATCGCGCCCTCCGTCAACCCCTACAACCACCAGCTGCACCTGTTTTCCAAGAACCAGCCCGAGAACCTGGACTTCCTGCGCCGCTTCCGCGCCGTGCTGAACCCCCATGCCGCCGCCGCGGTGGGGGAGGTGGGGGATGCCCAGCGGGGGCTCGAGATCATGGCCGAGTATACCTCGGGCAATGACAAGGTGCAGATGTGCTACCCGTTCGAGATGCTGCAGCCGACGCGGCTGACGGCGGGGCTTCTGGCGCGGACCTTCGCGCGGATGAACGCGGTGGCGCCCGATGCCTGGCCCTGCTGGGCCTACTCCAACCACGACACGGTGCGCCACGTCACCCGCTGGGCCTTGAGCGACGCGGCGGCGCGGACCTACACGACGCTGCTGATGACGCTGCGCGGGTCCTTGTGCCTCTACCAGGGCGAGGAGCTGGGTCTCGCCGAGGCGGAGCTCGCCTTCGAGGATCTGCGCGACCCCTACGGGATCGAGTTCTGGCCCGAGTTCAAGGGCCGCGACGGGGCGCGGACGCCGATGCCCTGGGTGACCGACAACGCCGCGGCCGGGTTCAGCGAGGGGCGGCCCTGGCTGCCGGTGGCGGCCCCGCACCGGGCGCGGTCGGTCCGCGCGCAGGAGGCCGACGCGGGGTCGATGCTCGCGCATTACCGCGCGGCGCTCGCGTTCCGGCGGGCGCATGCCGTTCTGGGCAAGGGCGTGATGACCCAGCCCATCGCCGAGGGCGAGGTGGCGAGCTTCATCCGCGGCGACGCGAAGGGCGCGATCTTCTGCGCCTTCAACCTGTCGGACGCGCCCGGACGGGTGACGCTGCCCGGCGGCAGCTGGCACCGCATCGGGCCCGAGCTTCACAGCATTCTGGTGTCGGGGGAGGAGGCGGTCCTGCCGCCCTGGGGCCTGGCGCTGGCGATCAACGGATAAGGGGGGAGGAAACCCGATGGCCGATCTTCTGCTGAAGGATGTCGAGAAGGCCTATGGCGAGGTGAAGGTGTTGAAGAACATCAACCTCGACATCAGGCGGGGCGAGCTGATCGTCTTCGTCGGTCCCTCGGGCTGCGGGAAGTCGACCCTGCTGCGGATGATCGCGGGGCTGGAGCGGATCACCGGCGGCGATTTCAGCATCGACGGCGTGCGGATGAACGACGTGCCGCCCGCGCAGCGCGGGATCGCGATGGTGTTCCAGTCCTACGCGCTGTATCCGCACATGACGGTGCGCGACAACATGAGCTTCGCGCTGAAGATCGCGAAGAAGTCTGACAGCGAGATCAGGGCGGCGGTCGACAAGGCGGCGAAGATCCTGCAGCTGACCCCCTACCTCGACCGCCTGCCCAAGGCGCTGTCGGGCGGCCAGCGCCAGCGCGTCGCCATCGGGCGGTCGATCGTACGCGACCCCAAGGTCTATCTCTTCGACGAGCCGCTGTCGAACCTCGACGCCGCGCTGCGCGTCGCGACGCGGATCGAGATCGCGCAGCTGAAGGAGGCGATGCCGAACTCCACCATGATCTACGTCACCCACGACCAGGTGGAGGCGATGACGCTCGCGAGCCGGATCGTCGTGCTGGCGGGCGGCGGGATCAGCCAGGTGGGCAGCCCGCTGACGCTGTACGAGCGGCCCGAGAACGAGTTCGTGGCCCAGTTCATCGGCAGCCCGTCGATGAACCTGCTGCCCGGCGAGGTGGAGGAGACGGGCGCGGTCACGACGATCCGGCTCGCGAACGGCGGCACGGCGCGGTCGGCGGTGCCGACGACGGCGGCCGACAAGGGCCTGAAGGTGAACATCGGCGTGCGGCCCGAGGATCTGGTCGCGACCGAGGGGCCGGGGCTTTACACCGGACAGGTCGACATCACCGAGGCGCTGGGCGAGGTGACGCTGCTGTATTTCCGGAAGGCCGAGGGCGCGCAGATGGTGGCGAAGCTTCCGGGCATCCACGGCGAATTGCGGCACAAGACGGTGACGCTGACGGCGGACCCGAAGAAGGTGCACGTCTTCGCCGGGGGCAGGTCGCTGCTGTACCGGTGAGGGCTGTTGCGCAGAGCGGGCTTTTGCGGTATGTCCGGGCGGTATGGATGCGGTGGATCGTCGGTGATGCGGCGGAAGACCTCTCTGACTCTGGACGGTGACCTTCTGGACGATGCCCGCGACCTAGGGCTGAATGTCTCGGCGGTCGCGGATGCGGCCTTGCGTGCGGCGGTGGCCGACGCGCGACGGCAGCGGTGGCGCACCGAGAATGCGGCAGCTTTCGCGGCGCAAGCCGACTGGCACGAACGCAACGGGCATCCTCTGGCGGACATCATGATGGTTGGCGGCGCGTCGTGGACCGGCTGAGCCGGTTCGATGTCGCCACCTTCCGGGATGTTCGCGTGGTCATTGTCGAAAGCGACCTGTTGCCGGCCGATCCGGCTGTGGTCGTCGTTCCGCTTCTGCCGGATTATCCCGCGATCCGCCACCTGAACCCGGAAATCCTGCACCACGGCACCCGCCTGATCCTCGCGACCCGCCTGATCGCCGCCGTGCGCCGGACGGCGTTGCGGCGGGAAGGCAGCGTGGCCGATCAGGCGGATCGGATCACGCGCGCAGTCGATGTGCTGATGGCCGGCGTCTGAGGCTACAGCCCCTCGAAGGCACACAGCGCGTGGACCTCCATGCCCATCGCCTCGAGCTTCGCCCGGCCGCCGAGGTCGGGCAGGTCGATGACGAAGGCGCAGCCGATGACCTCGGCGCCCAGGCGCTCGATCAGCCGGATCCCGGCCTCGGCGGTGCCGCCGGTGGCGAGGAGATCGTCGACCAGCAGCACCTTCTCGCCGGGCTTCATCGCGTCGTCGTGGACCTCGACCACCGCCTGGCCGTATTCCAGCACGTAGTCCTGCGCGATGGTGCGTCCGGGGAGCTTGCCCTTCTTGCGGATCGGGACGAAGCCGGTCGAGAGCTGGTGCGCGACCGCGCCGCCGAGGATGAACCCCCGCGCCTCGAGCCCCGCGACCTTGTCGATGCGCAGGCCCGCGTAGGGGGCGAGGAGCTGGTCCACCGCCATGCGGAAGCCGCGCGGGTCGGCGAAGAGGGTCGTGACATCGCGGAAGAGGATGCCCTCGTGCGGGAAGTCCGCGATGGTGCGGATGTAGTCCTTGACGGTCTTCATGCGGTGTCCTTCAGAACGCGGCCGGCGATGGGGGCGAGGCGCGCGACCATGGCGGGGTCGCGGGCGGCGGGGGCGGTCATGATCGCGTGGGCGAGCGCGCGGTCGCAGCCGCAGGGGCAGGGGTCGCGCGCGGGCGGGAGGGCGGCGGCCAGCCACGCGACGAGCGCCTGCCCGGCCTGCCCGTTGGCCCGGAGCGTCGCCACCACCTGCGCCACGTCCACCGCCGCGCCGTCGCGCCAGGCGTCCCAGTCGGTGACCATGGCGGCGAGCGCGTAGCACATCTCGGCCTCGCGCGCGAGCTTGGCCTCGGGGGCGGCGGTCATGCCGACGATGTCGGCCCCGAGCGCGCGGTGCATGGTGCTTTCGGCGCGGGTGGAGAACTGCGGCCCCTCCATCGCGACGTAAGTGCCGCCGCGGTGCGCCGGGGCGGCGATCAGGCCGGAGAGGCGGGCGCAGAAGGGGTCGGCGAAGCCTGCATGGGCGACGAGGCCCGCACCGAAGAACGACTTTTCGCGCGCGTAGGTGCGGTCGATCAGCTGGTCGGGCAGCACGATCGTGCCGGGCGCGAGGTGGTCGCGCAGCGACCCGCAGGCCGAGACGGCGACGATGTCGGTCACGCCCGCGAGCTTCAGCGCAGCGATGTTGGCGCGGTAGGGGACGGTGGTGGGGGTGTGGACGTGGCCGCGCCCGTGGCGGGGCAGGAAGGCCACGGGCAGGCCTGACAGGCGGCCGATGAAGAGGTTGTCGGACGCTGCCCCGAAGGGCGTGTCGACGGCGACCCAGGAGCCGCCCTCCACCCCCGGCATGGCGTAGAGGCCCGACCCGCCGATCACCCCGAGCATCGTCTGCATCGCCTGCGCCCCCCGTCCGCTTTGCAGGGGTAGCGCGGGGGGTCGGGCCATGGCAACCCGCCGTCCCGCCGTCGGCGCGCGGCGGTCAGCAGGCAGTCGCGCCGACTGCGCTGGCGCAGGTCGGCCCCGCTGCGGGCCGTTCGCGCGCCGCGCCGTCCACCGCGCCATGGTGCGCGAGGACCGCGAGCGGCAGCATCGCGCCGCCTGCGGCGAGGAGGAGGGCTGCGGGGAGGAGGGAGATGCGCATGCCGGCCGCCTTTCTGTGGCGGCGAGGTAAGGCGCGCGCAGGGCCGGGCAAGTCACCCGTCGGTGTGCCCGGCGGGGACGCATCGTGCATTGCGCGCGCTGCGCGCGCACGCCTTTCCTGTCGCGGTCCTGGCTGCGCAGGCCCCGCTCCGCCGCGCTCCGCGGGGAGTATTTGGGTCCGGAAAGAGGATCAGGTGGGGCGGCGGAGGGTCAGAAGGTCGCGGACGACGGCGTAGTCGTGGTAGCCGAGCCGCGCCGCGGGCTGGACGCGGGTCAGGTCGAAGCGGCCGTCGGTCAGGCAGGCGTCGTCGATGCGGATGCCCGTGACCTCGCCGAAGGTCACGACGTTGTCCGTGCCCGCGAGCGCGACCTCGCGGGTGGCCCGGCACTCGAGCACGGCGGGGGCGTCCGCGACGCAGGGCGCGTCGATGCTGGTGCATTCGCCCTTGGCGATGCCGCAAGCCAGGAACTCGTCGGTGCCGGGCGGGAACGCGGCGGAGGTGTCCGACATCGCCTGCAGCATGGCCGCGGACACCACGTTGACCGCGAAGACGCCGCTGGCGCGGATCGCGCGGAGCGTGTCCTTGATGCCGGTCGAGGCGAACATCACCTGCGGCGGGCTGTAGGCGACCGCGTTGAAGAAGGAGTAGGGCGCGAGGTTGTCGCCGCTGGGCCCGCGGGTCGAGATCCAGCCGATCGGGCGCGGCGCGACGATGGCGTTGAACGGGTTGTGCGGCAGCCCGTGGCCGTCGGCGGGGCGGTAGAACATGCGCAGCCCCGGGGGCAGGTGGAGGCGGGTACCGGAATCGAACCGGTCTTCACGGATTTGCAATCCGCTGCGTAACCTCTCCGCCAACCCGCCGGAGTGGGACGGGAGTAGGGCATCGGCGTCCCGGGTGCAAGGGGGGCGGTGGCACCTCCGTCGTGATTGACGTACCTCACGCGCCGTCCGATAGTCGCGCGGGGGAGCCGGGATGCGGCCGACGGTCAACGATCTTGCGCGGGCGGCGGGGGTGAGCCTGGCCACGGTGGACCGGGTGCTTAACGCCCGGCCGGGGGTGCGGGCGCAGACGGTGGCCGCCGTCAACGACGCCATCGCGCGGATCGGCTACGTGCGCGACGTGGCGGCGGCGAACCTGGCGCGGGGGCGGAGCTATCGCCTCGCCTTCGTGCTGCCCGACTCGGGCGCGCAGTTCGTCGACGGGCTGGCCGCGCGGCTCGAGGCCGAGGTGCGGCGGGCCGAGCAGGCGCGGACGCGGCTGACCGTGCACCGCGTGCCGGCCGAGGACCCGCATGCGACCGCCGCGCTCCTGGCGCGGCTGCCGGCGGCGGGGGTGGACGGCGTGGCGATCATGGCGCCCGAGACGCCGGTGCTGCGCGACGCGATCCGCGGGCTGCAGGCGGCGGGGCTGGTGGTGCTGGCGCTGGTGTCGGACCTGCCCAACACCGGCCGCGACCGCTTCGTCGGGATCGACAACCGCGCGGCGGGGCGGACGGCCGGGGTGCTCATGGGCCGCTACCTCGGCGGGCGGGGCCGGGTCGCGGTCGTGGCGCAGTCGATGCAGCTGATGGAGGCGGTTGAGCGGCGCGCGGGGTTCGATGCGGTCGCCCTGCGCGACTTTCCCGGCGTGACGGTGCTGCCGACCGTCGAGGCGCACGGCGACCCCGCGCTCATGCAGGCGGCGCTCGACGCGCTGGGCGAGGTGCAGGGGGTCTACATGCTGGGCGCGGGGCTGCGGGTGCTGACGCGGCACCTCGGGGCGCGCGGGCAGCACCCGGTGGTGATCGCGCACGAGCTGACCCCCCATACCCGGGCAAGCCTGGTGTCGGGCGAGATCGCGGCGGTGATCGCGCAGAACCCCGGGCACCTGATCCGCTCGGCCCAGCGGGTGCTGCGGGCGCGAATCGACGGCACGGCGATCGACGAGGCGCAGGAGCAGATCCGCATCGAGATCGTGATTTCCGAGAACCTGCCGCCGGTCTGACAAGGGTCAAAACGGTTTGGTGAGGAACGTACCTCAAGAAAGGTATTGCGCGGTTGCGGGGGCTTTGCCTAAGGTCGGGGCAGTGCAGGGGGCCGGTCCGGCCGAACCTGCCGAGGGGAGGATGACGGATGAAATTGCGCACCCTGGCTGCCTCCGCAGCCATGACGATCGCGGTTGCCGGCGCGGCCAGCGCGCAGGGCGACCAGCTGACGCTGTGCTGGGCCGCATGGGACCCGGCCAACGCGCTGGTGGAGCTGTCGAAAGATTTCGAGGCGCAGTCGGGGACCAAGATGAACTTCGAGTTCATCCCCTGGCCCAACTTCGCCGACCGGATGCTGAACGAGCTGAACTCGGGCGGGCAGCTCTGCGACCTCTTGATCGGGGACAGCCAGTGGATCGGCGGCGCGGCCGAGAACGGCTGGTACGTCAAGCTGAACGACTTCTTCGCGTCCTCGGGCATCAGCATGGCCGATTTCCTGCCGGCCGCGGTCTACGCCTATTCGACCTGGCCCAAGGGGACCGAGAACTACTTTGCGCTGCCCGCGATGGGCGATGCGAACGGCTGGTTCTACCGCAAGGACTGGTTCGGCCGGCCCGAGATCATGGAGGAGTTCAAGGCCAAATACGGCCGCGACATCGCCCCGCCCGCGACCTGGACCGAGCTGAAGGAGGTGGCCGAGTTCTTCCAGAACCGCCAGATCGACGGCAACACGGTCTACGGCGTGTCGATCTTCACCGAGCGGGGGTCCGAAGGGATCACGATGGGTGCCACGAGCGCGCTCTACCCCTACGGCTTCAAGTACGAGATGACGCCCGGCAAGTACGACATGGAGGGGGCGGTCAACTCCCCCGACGCGGTCGCGGGGCTGGAGATGTACAAGGCGATCTACGACTGCTGCACGCCGCCGGGCTATGACAACGCCTACATGGAACAGTCGCTCGACGCCTTCAAGTCGGGCCAGGTGGCGATGGCGATGAACTGGTTCGCCTTCTTCCCGGGCCTTTATGCCGACCCCAACGTCGGCGGCGACAAGATCGGCTTCTTCGTGAACCCGAGCCAGAAGGTCGCGGCCAGCACGCTGGGCGGGCAGGGGATCAGCGTCGTGGCCAACACCGACAACATGGACGGCGCGCTGGCCTACATCAAATGGTTCGCCCAGGATGACGTGCAGAAGAAATGGTGGTCGATGGGCGGCTATTCGGTGTCGAACGCGGTGCTGAACGACCCGTCCTTCCCCGACAGCGCGCCCTTCGCCGCCGACTTCCTGAAGGCCATGGCGAACGTCCAGGACTTCTGGCAGGAGCCGGCCTATGCGACGCTCCTGTCGGCGATGCAGGAGCGGCTGCACAACTACGTCGTGGCCGGCAACGGCACCGCGCAAGAGGCGCTCGACGGCCTGATCGCCGACTGGACCGAGACCTTCGAGGACGAAGGCAAGCTCTAGACGCGCCAGCGTCACACCCCCGGCGCAGGCCGGGGCCCCTGACACAACGCCGGGGCGGAGATCGCCTCGGCCAACGGGTAGGATGGGCAGGAATGCCCATCCTACGGGATCACGCGCATGCTCGACACCGCCGCAGAGAGCCTCGCCCGCGCGACCCCGCAGGGGGCCGCACGCCGCATCCGCGGCTTGTCGGACCGCGCGATCGCCTGGATCTTCGTGGCACCCACGATCTTCCTGCTGCTGGCGATCAACATCTTCCCGCTGATCTGGACGATCTACCTGAGCTTCACGAACTACCGCGCCAACCGGACGGCCGAGCCGGTGGAGTGGGTCGGCCTGCGCAACTACGCGCGCATCCTGACCGACGAGGGCACCTGGGCCAACATGCAGACGACGGCGGTTTTCCTGATCTGGACGCTGGTGTTCCAGGTGCTCTTGGGCTTCGCGCTCGCCTGGGCGATCAACCGCAAGTTCCGCGGCAACGATCTGGTGACGACGCTGATCGTGCTGCCGATGATGCTGTCGCCCGCGGTCGTCGGCAACTTCTGGACCTTCCTCTACCAGCCGCAGATCGGGCTGTTCAACTACGCGGTGGAGCTGGTGACGGGCATCCCGGCCAACAGCTTCTCCATGCTCGGGCCGGGCGGCTGGGCGCCCTGGGCGATCGTCATCGTCGACACCTGGATGTGGACGCCCTTCGTGATGCTGATCTGCCTCGCGGGGCTGCGGTCGATCCCCGACTACATCTACGAGGCGGCCGAGGTGGATCGCGCGAGCAAGTGGCGGCAGTTCTGGACGATCACGATCCCGATGGTCCTGCCCTTCCTGATGCTGGCCGTGCTGTTCCGCGGCATCGAGAACTTCAAGATGTTCGACATGGTGAACCTGCTGACCGGCGGCGGGCCGGGGAACGAGACGCTGCTCACCTCCATCGAGCTGAAGCGCGAAGCGTTCGAGAAATGGCGTACGGGCTATTCGAGCGCCTACGCGATCATCCTCTTCGTGACGGTGTTCGGGCTGGCGAGCATCTACGTCAAGGCGCTGAACAAGGTGAAGGAGCGGTGATGGCCGCGTGGCGCAACCCTCTCCCCCGGCCCCTCTCCCCCCCAGGGAGAGGGGTGACCCTGGCGCCCGGCGCTGCGCCGGTGGCCCGGCACCGCGGCACCGCCTGCGCCTCCCTCTCCCGCGGGAGAGGGGACGGGGGAGAGGGGGGCGCGGCATGACCGCCTGGTCCGTCACCGAACCCGGCCCCCGCGCGAAGTGGATCGCGGGCGTCCTGGTCTCGCTCTACGCGGTCATCACGCTGCTGCCGCTTCTGTGGATCATCTCCACCGGCTTCAAGACCGGGCAGGACAGCATCGCCTATCCGCCGAAGCTCGTGTCCGAGTTCAGCCTCGAGGGCTACGTCAACCTCTTCACCACGCGCACCCGCGTGGCGCAGGAGGAGTTCGCGGCCCTGCCGCCGCCCGAGACCTGGTACGACGCCATCGTCCGCGGCCAGGGCATGGTGATCGCGGGGCCGTCGCGCTACGGCGAGCGGTTCGTGAACTCGATCATCATCGGCTTCGGGTCGACCTTCCTCGCCGTGGTCCTCGGCACGCTCGCGGCCTATGCCTTCAGCCGCTTCCGGGTGCCGCTGAAGGACGACCTGCTGTTCTTCATCCTGTCGACCCGGATGATGCCGCCCATCGCGGTGGCGATCCCGATCTTCCTCATGTTCCGCAACCTCGGCCTCAGCGACACGCATCTGGGGATGATCCTGCTCTACACCGGCGTGAACATCAGCCTCGCGGTGTGGCTGCTGAAGGGGTTCATCGACGAGATCCCGCGCGAATACGAGGAGGCCGCGCTGATCGACGGCTACACGCGGTTCCAGGCCTTCCGGAAGGTGGTCCTGCCGCAGGCGGTGACCGGGATCGCGGCGACGGCGATCTTCTGCCTGATCTTCGCCTGGAACGAATACGCCTTCGCGGTGCTGCTGACCTCCGGGACGGCGCAGACGGCGCCGCCCTTCATCCCGACGATCATCGGCGTCGGCGGCCAGGACTGGCCCGCCGTCGCGGCGGCGGCGACGCTGTTCCTGCTGCCGGTCATGGTCTTCACGATCCTGCTGCGCAGGCACCTTCTGCGCGGGATCACCTTCGGGGCGGTGCGGAAATGAGGGGGGCCAGATTTTTGGAAAAATCTGCGGCGCCGTCCGCCCGGCGTCGCGTCGGCGGCGCGGGAGGGAGCCTCCGGCGGGGATATTTGAGGGAAGATGAAGGGGCGCGGGCATGACATTCCTGAAGGGGCTTGCGGGCCTGCGGCGGGGGCCTTGGGAGATGGTGGCCTCGGTCCTGATCGGCCTCGGCGTGGTGATGCTGATGCAGCCCTTCGCGCTGTGGCTCTACACCTGGTCCTTCGTCGTGACGCTGGCGGGGACGGTGATGTTCATCGTCGTCAGCCATTTCCGGGAGTGACGGCGTGGCCGAGATCGTCATCCGCGACCTGAGGAAGGAGTTCGGCGGCTTCACCGCGGTGCAGGGGTCGAGCTTCACCGTGGCGGACGGGGAGTTCTTCATGCTGCTCGGCCCCTCGGGCTGCGGCAAGACCACGACGCTGCGGATGATCGCGGGGCTGGAGTTGCCGACGAGCGGCGAGATCCGGATCGGCGGCGAGGATGTGAGCCAGAAGCCGGCCTCCCGGCGCGACATCGCGATGGTGTTCCAGATGTTCGCGCTCTATCCGCACATGAGCGTGCGCAGGAACGTCGCCTATCCGCTGGTCAGCCAGGGGGTGCCCCGGGCCGAGGTGCGGGCCAAGGTCGAGGAGGTCGCGCGGATCCTGCGGATTGGGCATCTGCTCGACCGCGGCGTGGGCGGCCTGTCGGGGGGCGACCGGCAGCGGGTGGCGCTGGGGCGCGCGATCGTGCGGCGCCCTGCGGCCTTCATGATGGACGAGCCGCTCGGCGCGCTCGACGCCGAGTTCCGCGAGACGATGGCCGAGGAGCTGCGGAGCCTGCACGACCGGATCGGGGCCACCACGGTCTATGTCACGCACGACCAGCTCGAGGCGATGCAGATGGGCGACAAGATCGTGGTGATGAACCACGGCGTCATCGAGCAGTGGGGCACGCCGCGGCAGATCTACGACCACCCCGCGACGCTGTTCGTGGCCGACTTCATCGGCAGCCCGCCGATGAACCTGTTGCATGGCGTCGGTCCGGTCGCGGCGGGCGACCGGCACCTGCGGCTGGGCGAGGCGACCGTCGCGGTGCCCGAGCTGCGGGTGTCCCTGCCGCCCGGGCGGCGGGCGCTGGGGGTGCGGCCCGAGCATGTGCGGCTGGACGATGCCGGCGCCTGGCGGGGCCGGGTCGAGACGGTGGAGTATCTCGGCACGACGCAGATCGTGACGCTGGCGACGCCCGGCGGCGCGATCCGGGCGCGCACGCCGTCGGGGCGGCCCGCGCGGCCGGGCGAGACGGTGGGCCTGTCCTTCGCCACCGAACGCCTGACGGTGTTCGACGCCGAGACCGGCCGCGCCCTGCCGTCGGCGGCCAACGCGGGAGTGATCCATGGCTGAGGTCGCGCTGACCGGCCTGAGCCGCAGCTTCGGGCGCACGCGCGCGCTCGACGCGGTGACGATGACCGTGCCCGACGGGGCCTTCGTGGTGCTGCTCGGGCCGACCGGGGCGGGCAAGACGACGACGCTGCGGCTGATCGCGGGGCTCGATGCGCCCGATGCGGGCGACATCCGCATCGGCGGGGCCAGCGTGCTGGGCCAGACGCCCGCGCAGCGCGACGTGGCGATGGTGTTCCAGCAGTATTCGCTCTACCCCCACATGAGCGTGCGCGACAACCTCGCCTTCCCGCTGCGCAGCCCCCTGATGGCCTGGCCCGAGGACCGCATCGCCGCCCGCGTGGCCGAGGTGGCGGCGGTGCTGCGCATTCCGCACAAGCTCGACAACAAGGCGACCGCGCTGTCGGGGGGCGAGATGCAGCGCGTCTCGATCGGGCGCGCGCTGGTGCGGTCCCCGCGCATCTACCTGATGGACGAGCCGCTATCGAGCCTCGACGCCAAGCTGCGGGCCGACCTGCGGGTGGAGCTGAAGCGCATCCATGCCGAGCTGGGGGCCACGTTCCTCTATGTCACGCACGACCAGATCGAGGCGATGACGATGGCGACGCACGTGGGCGTGCTCGACCAGGGGCGGCTGGTGCAGTTCGGCCCCCCGCGCGAGATCTACGAACGCCCGGCGAGCATCTATGTGGCGACGCGGCTCGGCCAGCCGCGGATCAACATCCTGCCCGCGGCGGTGTTCGGCGGCGGCCCGGCCGGGGCCGCGCAGGTGGGCCTGCGGCCCGAGCACATCGTGGAGGGCGGGCCGGTCGCGGCCGAGGTGCGGCGGGTGGAGCACCTGGGCGACCAGGTGCGGCTGCACCTGGCCGTCGGCGACCACCATGTCGTGACGCTGACCGACCGGCCGCGCGCGCCCGGCGACCGCCTTGCGATCGGCGCGCGCGACCCCTTGTGGTTCGCCGCCGACGGGACCCGGATAGGAGGCTGAGCGATGCAGCAATTCATGAACGCGCGCGACGCGCTGGTGACCGACGCGATCGACGGGCTGATCCGTGCCTCGGGCGGGCGGCTCGCGCGGCTCGACGGCTATCCGCACATCAAGGTCGTCGTGCGCACCGACTGGGATCGGTCGCGCGTGGCGCTGGTGTCGGGCGGCGGGTCGGGGCACGAACCCGCGCATGCGGGCTTCGTCGGGCAGGGGATGCTGACCGCGGCGGTCTGCGGCGAGGTCTTCGCGAGCCCCTCGGTCGACGCGGTGCTGGCGGGGATCCTCGCCGTGACGGGCAAGGCCGGGTGCCTCCTGATCGTCAAGAACTACACCGGCGACCGGCTGAACTTCGGCCTCGCGGCGGAACGCGCGCGGGCCTTCGGGCTGCGGGTCGCGATGGTGATCGTGGATGACGACATCGCCTTGCCCGACCTGCCGCAGGCGCGCGGCGTCGCGGGGACGCTCTTCGTGCACAAGATCGCCGGGGCGCTGGCCGAGGAGGGCGCGGACCTCGACACCGTCGCCGCCGCCGCCGCCCGCGTCATCGCCGGGGTCGCCACGCTGGGGATGAGCCTCGACACCTGCACCGTCCCCGGCAGCCCGCGCGAGGAGCGCATCGCGCCCGGCCATGCCGAGCTCGGCCTCGGCATCCACGGCGAGGCGGGGGTGGAGCAGGTGGCCTTCGCCGGGGCGCGCGCCGCGATGGCTGCGGTGGCCGACCGGCTGCTGCCGCATGCGGGCGAGGCGAACGTCCTGATGCTGAACAACCTCGGCGGGGCCACGCCGCTCGAGATGAGCGTGCTGGCGGGGGAGCTTGCGGCAAGCCCGCTGGGGGGCCGGGCGAAGTGGATCGTGGGGCCCGCGCCGATGATGACCTCGCTCGACATGCAGGGGTTCAGCGTCTCGGTCCTGCCGGTGACCCCGGCCGACGTGACCGCGCTGGCCGCGCCGGTCGCGCCCTGGGCCTGGCCCGGGGTGCAGGCGCTGGGCCCGGTGGCGGTGCGGCCCCTGCCCGACGGCCTTGCGCCCATCCGCGCCGTGCCCTCGCCGCACCCCGCGCGGCGGGCGCTGATCGAGGGCTGCGCGCGGGCGCTGATCGCGGCCGAGCGCGACCTGAACCTGCTGGACGCGAAATCGGGCGACGGCGATACCGGCACGACGCTCGCGACGGCGGCGCGGGCGCTGGTGGCGGCGCTCGACCGGATGCCGCTCGCCGACGTGACGCAGGCCTTCCGCGCGATCGGGTCGGAACTCAGCCAGACGATGGGCGGCTCTTCGGGCGTGCTGCTGGCGATCTTCTTCGCCGCCGCGGGGGACGCGAGCGCCGCGGGGCGGTCGTGGGAGCAGGCGCTGCAGGCGGGCCTGTCGCGGGTGATGGAGGTGGGCGGGGCCGCCCCCGGCCACCGCACGATGATCGACGCGCTGGCCCCCGCGCTCGCCGCCCTGCCGCAGGGCCTGGCGGCGGCCGCGCGCGCCGCGCGGGCGGGGGCGGACGCGACGGCGGGCATGACGCGCGCCAGGGCCGGCCGGGCGAGCTATCTCGGTGCCGACAAGCTGGCCGGGCACAACGACCCCGGGGCCGAGGGCGTGGCCCGGCTTTTCGAGCATCTGGCGGCGTAGCCGTTAACCTTTGCGTCAGGAAGCTGCTATATGGCGTGGGGGGAGAGACAGATCCCGGGCCAGGCATGACCACCGACACGGCCGCCACGCGCGACATCGACCAGCCCGACCGGCTCGACCGGCTCGTCGTGGACCTGATGGCCGACCTGCTGGCGGCGACCGCCGACACCGCCGATGCGGTCATCGACTGCTGCCTGGCGAAGGTCGGCCAGGCCTGCGACCTCGACCGGACCTACGTCATCATGCTGGCGGCCGACGGGCTCTGGGACAACACCCACGAATGGGCCGCGCCCGGCATCGCCGCGGTCAAGGGCGACGTGCAGCGCGTCGCCATCGCGCTGCCGCCCGACTGGCAGGCCAGCTTCGCCAGGGGCGACGCGCACCAGATCGACGATCTCGACCACGACCGCTCGCGCCACCCGATGGTCGCCTTCCTGCGCATGCAGGGCATCCGCTCGCTGCTCGCCGTGCCGCTGCGCGACGGCGGCCGGGTGATCGGGATGGTCGGCTACGACATGGTTCGGGCGCCCCGGGTGTTCTCGGCGCGCGAAAAGTTCATCCTGCAGGCGCTGTCGCACGGCGTCGCGGCGGTGCTGAAGCGCGCCGTGACCGAGGCCGAGGTGCAGCGCACCCAGGCCGCGCTGGAAGATGCCCGGGGCCAGCTTTCGGCGACCCTGTCGGCGCTGCCCGACCTGATCCTCGAGATGAACAGCGAAGGGCGCTACACCGCCTGCTACAGCGACGCGGTGCAGCTCGTCGCGCCGCTCGACCAGGTGATCGGCCAGATCGTCGAGGACATCGTCCCCGCCCCGGTCGCCGCGATGATCCGCGGCATCATGCGCGAGGTCGACGGCACCGGCCAGTCGCGGACGCACCGCTACAGCCTGGTCATCCCCGACGCCGGCCAGCGCTGGTTCGAGGTGCGGGGCGCGCGGCGCGGCAACGGCACGGCGCGGCACAACTACCTGATTTTCATCCGCGACATCACCGAACGCGAGGAGGCCGAGGCCAAGGCCGCCGCGCGCGAGGCGATGATGCGCGGCCTGTTCGAGGCCTCGCCCTTCGGCATCGTGCTGAACGACCCCGACAGCGGCCAGTTCATCGAGGCGAACGAGGCCTTTCTCGCGCAGACCGGCCTGGCCCGCGCCGACCTGCGCAGCCTGCGGATGGGCGACCTGGTGGCCCCCGAGTTCCGCCCGCTCTTCGCCAGCGCGCTCGACGAGGTGCGCAGCCGCGGGTGCTTCGGCCCCTACGAGACGATGTACCTGCGCCGCGACGGCACGACCTTCCCGGCCGTGGTGCGCGGCTTCCTGGTGCAGGAGCCGGGCGGCGGGCGCGTCGTCTGCCGGGTGATCGAGGACGTGACGGCGGACCACGCCCAGCGCGCCGCGCTCGAGGCGCGCAAGGTCGAGGCGACCGAGGCGCGGCGGCAGCTTCTCGCCGCCGTCGAGGCGCTGCAGGACGGATTCGCCTTCTTCGACGCGAGCGACCGGCTGACGATGTGCAACGCCCGCTTCGCCGCGATCTTCGCCCCGGCGGGCATCCTGGCCGAACCGGGCGTCGCCTACGACGCGCTGATCGATGCCGGCCTTTCGGGGGGCGTGTTCGCGGACGCCTCCGGCCCGGGGCAGGGGGTGCGGCGCGCGCACACCGCGGCCAGCGGCGAGGCCGAACTGCAGCTCGCCGACGGCCGCACCCTGCGCGTGCTGTCGCACGCGGTGCCGGGCGGCGGCCGGGTCGACCTGTTCGTCGACGTGACCGACCTGCGCAAGGCGGCCGAGCATCTCGAGAACATCGTCGAAGGCGCCGCCGTCGGCACCTGGCAGTGGGACGTGTCGACGGGCGAGAACCGCGTGAACGACCGCTGGGCCGAGATGCTGGGCCTGACGCGCCCGACGCTCGGCAGGACCACGCACGCGCTGTGGACAAGCCTGATCCACCCCGACGACCGGCAGAAGGTCTCGGTGCGGCTCGACCGCGTGATGGCCAGCACCGACGCGGTCTTCGACAACACCTTCCGCATGCGCCATGCCGACGGCCACTGGGTCTGGATCCAGTCGCGCGGCCGCGTGCTGCGCCGCTTTCCCGACGGCCGGCCGGCGCTGATGGCCGGCGTCCACCTCGACGTGACCGCGCTGCGCGAGGCCGAGGCGCTGCTCGATTCGACCATCGCCAGCGCCCGCGTCGGCACCTGGGAGCATGACCCGGCCACCGGCACCAGCTACATCAACGAGATCTGGGCGCGGATGATCGGCTACACCCGCGCCGAGCTCAACCCCGTGACGCAGGCGCGCTTCCGCGAACTCGCCCACCCCGGCGACTTCGCCATGCTGCTCAAGCGCGAGGAAGTGAACTTCGGCAAGGGAGACTACGAGACCGAGCACGAGATCCGGCTGCGCCACCGCGATGGCCACTGGGTCTGGGTGATGTCGCGCGGCCGGGTGCGCCGGTTCAACCCCGACGGCTCGCCCGCCTGGCTGACGGGCGTGCACATCGACATCACCGCGCGCAAGACGCTGGAGCTCGCGCTGGCGCGCGAACGCGATACGGTGCGCCGACTGCTCGAGACGTCGGTGTCGGGCATCGCCGCCTTCGATGCCGGCGGCCGGATCGTCTTTGCCAACGAGGCCGCCGAGCGCGCGGTGGGCCTGCCGCTGCGGGCCATGATCGGCCGCGACGACGCGACGGTCGACTGGGGCCTTTCCGACCTCGACGGCACCCCGATCCCGCCCGAAAGCCGCCCGATCGCCCGCGTGCTGACGCACGGAGAGGTGCTGCGCGACTTCCGCTTCGCCATGCACGGCGCCGACGGCCGACGGCGCGTCATCTCGCTGAACGCGGCCCCCCTGCGCGGCGACGGGATCGAGGAGTCGGTCGTCTGCTCGCTCAGCGACATCACCCAGATGCTCGAGGACGGCGACCGCCTGCGCGCCGCGCTGGAACGCGCGGAGGCGGGCAACCGCGCCAAGTCGCAGTTCCTGGCCACCATGAGCCACGAGATCCGCACGCCCCTGAACGGCGTGCTCGGCATGGCCGAACTCCTGGCGCCGCTGATGACGACCGACGAGAAGCGCCAGATGGTGGCGACGATCCGCAAGTCGGGCGAGCTTCTGCTCGCGATCCTGAACGACATCCTCGACCTCGCCAAGATCGAGAGCGGGCGGCTCGAGGTCGAGCAGGCGCCGCTCTGCCCGCGCGAGGTCCTGGCGGGGGTGGTCGACCTGCACTGGCCCGTGGCGGATGCGCGCGGGGTCGACCTGCAGCTCGACACCCGGCCGGGCGGGGCGGGCTGGGTGCAGGGAGATGCGCTGCGGCTGACGCAGATCGTGAACAACCTCGTCAGCAATGCGGTCAAGTTCACCGAACGCGGCCAGGTCCGGGTGACGCTCGACGGCAGCGCGGACGGCATCTGCGTGACGGTGGCCGATTCGGGCATCGGCATGACGACCGAACAGCTCGCCCGGATCTTCGACGAGTTCACCCAGGCCGACAGCAGCATCACCCGCCGCTTCGGCGGCACCGGCCTCGGCCTTGCCATCGCGCGCGGCCTCGTGGCGCGCATGGGCGGGCGCATCGCGGTGCAGTCCGAACCGGGGGCGGGCACGACCTTCACGCTCGACCTGCCGATGCCGCGCTGCGACGCGCCGCGCATCGTCGCGGCCGACGCGGCCCTGCCCGACCTCTCCGGCCGGCGTGTCCTCGTGGCCGAGGACAACGCGACGAACCGCCTGATCGTGGCTTCGATGCTGAAGAAGCTCGGCGTCGCGGCGGTCATGGCGGTCGACGGCCGCGCCGCGGTCGAGGCCTTCGCGGCCGACCCCGAGGTCGACGCGCTCCTGCTCGACATCTCGATGCCGCTGCTCGACGGCCTCGGCGCGCTGGGCGCGATCCGCGTCGCCGCCGCCGCGGCCGGCCGCGCCTGCCCGCCCGCCATCGCGGTGACCGCCAACGCGATGGCCACCGATGTCGAGACCTACCTCGCCGGCGGCTTCCAGGCCTGCGTGTCCAAGCCCATCTCCCTCGGCGCGCTGGCGCGCACGATCCAGGCGGTGATGTCCGCGCCGACCGGGGTGGCGGCCGAGTAGCGTTCCGGCAGAGGTCCGCGCGGGCACCCCCGGGCCGCGACCCGGGACCGACCGCCCGCGGCATGCTGCGGGCGGCCGAGGTCCGCAACGGGGCGCGCGACCCCCGCAGGCCCCGCGGCGCGCCTGCCGGGGCCGCGATCCGGGCCCGCAGTGGCGTCGGCAAGGCCGCGATCCGGGACCGCCCGCCCGCGGCATGCTGCGGGCGGCCGAGGTCCGCAACGG
>CAZNPW010000029.1:0-37759 GCA_964575185.1 uncultured Exiguobacterium sp. | reverse complement strand
CCCGTCACCGACCACGGCCTCCGCCGGCTCAAGATGCTCGGCTTCACCGACGCGCGGCTGGCCAAGCTCACCGGCCGCGAGGAAGCCCAGGTCCGCCGCGCGCGCACGCGCCTCGGCGTCACGGCGGTCTTCAAGCGCATCGACACCTGCGCCGCCGAGTTCGAGGCGCAGACGCCCTACATGTATTCGACCTACGAAAACCCGGTGATGGGCGAGGTGGAATGCGAGGCCCGGCCCAGCGCGGCGAAGAAGGTCGTCATCCTCGGCGGCGGCCCGAACCGCATCGGCCAGGGGATCGAGTTCGACTACTGCTGCTGCCACGCCTGCTATGCCCTGACGGCGGCGGGCTACGAGACGATCATGGTCAACTGCAACCCCGAGACCGTCTCGACCGACTACGACACCTCCGACCGCCTCTACTTCGAGCCGCTGACGCTCGAGCACGTCCTCGAAATCCTGCGGGTGGAGCAGGAGAACGGCACGCTGCACGGCGTCATCGTCCAGTTCGGCGGCCAGACGCCGCTCAAGCTCGCGCAGGGCCTTGCCGCCGAGGGTATCCCGATCCTCGGCACCACCCCCGACGCCATCGACCTCGCCGAGGACCGCGAGCGCTTCCAGCGCCTCCTGCGCGACCTCGGCCTGCGCCAGCCCGTCAACGGCACCGCCCGCTCGCGCGACGAGGCCTTCGCGGTGGCCGCCCAGGTCGGCTATCCGCTGGTGATCCGCCCGAGCTTCGTCCTCGGCGGCCGCGCGATGGAGATCGTCCGCGACGAGGCCCAGCTCGACCGCTACATCGCCACCGCGGTGCAGGTGTCGGGCACTTCCCCCGTCCTCCTCGACAGCTACCTCTCCGGCGCGGTGGAGGTCGACGTCGATGCGTTGAGCGACGGTGACGCGGTCCACGTCGCGGGCATCATGGAGCACATCGAGGAGGCCGGGGTCCATTCCGGCGACTCGGCCTGCTGCCTGCCGCCCCACCAGCTCCCGCCCGAAACGGTCGCGGAGCTGAAGCGCCAGACCGTCATCCTGGCCCGCGCCCTGCGCGTCGTGGGCCTGATGAACGTCCAGTTCGCGATCAAGGACGGCACCATCTACGTCCTCGAGGTCAATCCCCGCGCCTCCCGCACCGTCCCTTTCGTCGCCAAGGCCACCGACAGCGCCATCGCCTCCATCGCCGCCCGCCTGATGGCCGGCGAGAAGCTCACGAACTTCCCCCAGCGTCCCCCCTACCCCGCGGGCGTCGGCCCCGACACCGCCCTGCCGCTGGCCGACCCGATGACGCTCGCCGACCCGATCACCCCCTGGTTCAGCGTGAAGGAGGCCGTCCTCCCCTTCGCCCGCTTCCCCGGCGTCGACCCGCTGCTCGGGCCCGAGATGCGGAGCACCGGCGAGGTCATGGGCTGGGACCGCACCTTCCCGCTCGCCTTCCTCAAGGCCCAGATGGGCGCGGGCACCCACCTGCCCGAGGGCGGGGCGGTGTTCCTGAGCGTCCGCGACAGCGACAAGTCCCCCGCCCTCGCCGACGCCGCGAAGGGCCTCGCCACGCTCGGCTTCACCGTGATCGCCACGCGCGGCACGGCGAAGTGGCTCGCCGCCCACGGCATCGCGGCGGAAACCGTCAACAAGGTCTACGAAGGCCGCCCGAACATCGTCGACCGCCTGAAGAACGGCGAGATCGCGCTCGTCATGAACACCACCGAAGGCACCCAGGCCGTCAGCGACAGCCGCGACATCCGCCGCGTGGCGCTGATGGACAAGATCCCCTACTTCACCACGGCCGCGGCGGCCATCGCCGCGGTGCAGGCGATGCAGGCAAGGGGGGAGGGGTATGGGGTGCGGACGTTGCAGGGGTAGGGACCTTGATGCGCACCGCGTGACATGCTATCTGTCATTCGCGGTGCGACCTGCACCGTTTCTATCTAGGGGCACCTTCGGGTGCCCTTTCTCATGCGCGGATCACCATGCAGAGCGCCATCTTCGTCGATGCCGGATACCTCTATGCGCAAGGGTCCGCGCTGCTTGCAGGCCACAAGCAGCCGCGCACGCAGATCGCCCTCGACATCGAGAAGGCACTTGACCACCTGAAGGCCTTCGCGCGCCAGCGGGCCGAGGGAGAACGGCTGCTGCGGATCTACTGGTATGACGGCCTGCAACGCAGCGGCCGCCTGAGCAGCGAGCAGGAGCAGGTCGCAGGTGCGTTTCCCGTGAAGTTGCGGCTCGGCGTCGTCAACAGCAACGGCGACCAGAAGGGCGTCGACTCGCTCATCGTGACGGACCTGATCGAACTCGCCCGCAACCGTGCGATCACAAGCGCGGTGCTCGTTTCGGGGGACGAGGACATTCGCGTCGGGGTGCAGATCGCGCAGACCTTCGGCGTGCAAGTCCACCTGCTCGGCATCAGGCCCGCACGCGGCTCGCAGTCGCCCGACTTGATCCGCGAGGCGGATAGCCACGGCGAGTGGGACGAAACCGTCCTGTCCGCGATGATGTCGGTGCGCGACCTCGACGTGCCCCCTCCGGCCGCCGCTGTGACGATCGCGGACGCGCCGTCTTCCTTCTTGTCCCATGTCGGCGAATGCATCGCGGATACGCTGGAAACCCTGGACCCCGCCGTCATCGCGGCGGCGCGCAGGGCATTCAAGGCCAACCCGACGAACGTTCCGCCGGAGCTCGATCGCCCGACACTCGGCAAGCTGAAGAAACGGCTGGCACGCGAGCTTCTCGACGAGGAACGCAAGGCGTATCGGCAGGCCTTCCGGACGATTCTGTCGCGCGCGTAGGGTCGCATGCTCTCCTACCAGCACGCCTACCACGCCGGGAACCCGGCCGACGTGCAGAAGCACGCCGCCCTCGCCTGGACGCTCGACTACCTGGCGCAGAAACCCAAACCGCTCACCTACATCGAGACCCACGCAGGCCGCGGCCTCTACGACCTCGCCGGGCCCGAGGCACGCAAGACGGGTGAGGCCGACGCGGGCGCCCGCATCGCCGCGCGGCTCAAGGACCACCCCTACACCCGCGCGCTCGCCGCCACGCGCGAGAGCCGCGGCCCCACCGCCTACCCCGGCTCCCCCATGATCGCCGCGCTCACCCTGCGCGAGACCGACTCGCTCCACCTCTGCGAACTCCACCCGCAGGAGCACGCCGCGCTGACCTACGCCATGGCCCCCTTCGGCGCGACCATCCGGCAGGAGGACGGCCTCGCCACCGCCCTCTCCATCACGCCCCCCACCCCGCGCCGCGGCCTGATGCTCGTCGACCCCGCCTACGAGGTGAAATCCGACTACGAAACCGTCCCGAAAACCCTCATCGCCGTCGCGCGCCGCTGGAACGTCGGCATCCTCATGCTCTGGTATCCCCTGCTGACCGACGCCCCCCACGCCCCCATGCTCGCCACGCTCGCCAAAGCCTTCCCCGACGCCCTCCGCCACGAGGTCCGCTTCCCCGCCGCCCGCCCCGGCCACCGGATGACCGGCTCGGGCCTCTTCACCGTCAACCCGCCCTGGGGCCTGGCCGACGAACTCGCCCGCCTGGCGCAACTCTTCCGCCAATGACCACGCGCCCCGGCGCAGGCCGGGGCCTCCCTCGCGCGACGCCTCTTTCCCCTGCGCGCGAACCGGCTTACCTACCCCCCATGTTCGCCCACATCCTGCGCAACCTGACCCACCCCCAGCCCGACCGCCTCGGGGCCGGTGACGTGCAGGTCGCGCTCGCGGCGCTGCTCGTCCGCGTCGCCCGCGCCGACGACACCTATGCCCAGGCCGAGACCTCGCGCATCGACCGCGTGCTCGCCGAACGCTTCGCCCTGTCCCCCTTCGCGGCCGCCGCCCTGCGCGTCCAGGGCGAGGCGCTGGAGGCCGCGGCCCCCGACACCGTCCGCTTCACCCGCGCGCTGAAGGCCGCCGTCGCGGTCGAGGATCGCGCCGCCCTGATGACCGCGCTCTGGTCGGTCGCGCTCGCCGACGGCGCCCGCGACGCCGACGAGGAAACCCTCCTGCGCACCATCGCGCCGCTCCTCGGCCTCAGCGACGTCGACTCCGCGCTCGCCCGCCAGAAAGCCGAAGGATGATCGCGAGCCTGCCGATGTACGACGTGGCCCCGACCCACGCGGCCAACGACCGCCTCTGGGCCGGCATCCGCGACGGCCTGCGCGCGCAAGGCCTGCCCGCGCCCGACGCGCTGACCCGCGAGGGCGACCTCTGGGCCCAGTGGCAGGCACCCGACCTGATCCTGTCGCAGACCTGCGGCCTGCCCTACCGCACCCGGCTGCACGGCCGCGTCACCCTGGTCGGCACGCCGGACTACGCGGTCGAGGGCTGCCCGCCCGGCCACTACCGCAGCGTGCTCGTCGCCCGCAACGACGACCCGCGCGACGATCTCGGGCAGTTCGACGGCGCGAGGCTCGCCTACAACGAGGCGACCAGCCAGTCGGGCTGGTCCGCCCCGCTCACCCAGGCGCGGCGGACGGGCATCCGCCTGACGCCTGCGCTCGTCACCGGCGGCCACCACCCGTCGCTCGTCGCCGTCGCCCGCGGCCAGGCCGACATCGCGGCGCTCGACGCGGTGTCCTGGCGGCTCTTCCGCCACTTCGTCCCCGAGGCGCAACAGGTCCGCGTCGTGGGCATGACCGACCCCACCCCCGGCCTGCCCCTCATCGCCGCCGCCGGGGCCGACCGCGCCACGCTCTTCGCCACCGTCGCCGCGGCCATCGCCGCCATGCCCCCCGCCGACCGCAACGTCACCGGCCTGACCGGCCTCGTCGCGATTCCGGCAGCGGCGTATCTCGCCGTGCCCACGCCCGCCGCGGCCTGACGCGAAACGGGCAGGCACCCGCACACTTCCGCGCCATTTCCCCGACGTCCTGCCCACATCGGCGTTGCAATGGTGCCGAAGATGCGCGTTAAGGAAACGAACAGGGACGGCCAGAACACGACCGTGACAGCGACCTCCACCACCGAAACCCCGGTGATCGCCATCCGCAACCTGCATAAGGCCTACGGGTCGCTGGAGGTGCTGAAGGGCGTCGACCTGACCGCCGACCGCGGCCGCGTGGTCAGCCTGATCGGCTCCTCGGGCTCGGGCAAGTCGACGCTGCTGCGCTGCTGCAACCTGCTCGAGGACAGCCAGGACGGCGAGATCCTGTTCGAGGGCGAGGCCGTCGTCTGGAAGGGCGAAGGCCACCGCCGCCACCCCGCCGACCGCGCCCAGGTCACGCGGATGCGCACCAACCTGTCGATGGTGTTCCAGCAGTTCAACCTCTGGTCGCACATGACCATCCTGCAGAACGTGATGGAGGCGCCCGTCACCGTCCTGAACCGCAATCCGAAGGAGGTGGAGGAGAAGGCCCGTCACTACCTGAACAAGGTCGGCATCGTGGAGAAATGCGACGCCTGGCCCGCGCAGCTCTCGGGCGGCCAGCAGCAGCGCGCCGCCATCGCCCGGGCGCTCTGCATGGAGCCCCGCGCGCTCCTGTTCGACGAGCCGACCTCCGCGCTCGACCCCGAACTGGAGCAGGAGGTCGTGCGCGTCATCAAGGCGCTGGCCGACGAAGGCCGCACCATGCTGCTCGTCACCCACGACATGAAGCTCGCCGCCGACGTGTCCGACCACGTGATCTTCCTGCACAAGGGCAGGATCGAAGAGGAAGGCCCGCCCGACCGCCTGTTCGGGGCCCCGCAGACCGACCGCCTGCGCGGCTTCTTGTCCGCAACCCAGCACTGATGCCCACATCTGACTGACCCACGGGAGAGACCAATGAAGAAACTGATCCTCGCCACCGCGCTCGGCCTTCTGACCGCGCCCGCCTTCGCGCAGGAGGTGGTCCGCATCGGCACCGAAGGCGCCTACGAGCCCTACAACTTCATCGACCAGGCCACCGGCCAGCTCACCGGCTTCGAGATCGAGCTCGGCAACGAGCTCTGCACCCGCGCGGGCCTGACCTGCGAGTTCGTGCAGAACGCCTGGGATTCGATCATCCCGAACCTGCAGTCGGGCAACTACGACATGATCATGGCGGGCATGTCGATCACCGACGCGCGCAAGGAACTCATCAACTTCAGCCAGAACTACGTGCCGCCCTCGTCCTCGATCTACCTCGCGCTGACGGCCGACGCCAACATCGGCGCGGGCGGCATCGTCGCCGCGCAGACCGGCACGATCCAGGCCGGCTACGTCGCCGAATCGGGCGCGACGCTGCTGGAGTTCGCGACCGTCGACGAAACCGTCGCGGCGGTCCGCAACGGCGAGGCCGACGCGGCCTTCGGCGACATCGAAAGCCTGAAGCCGATGATCGACGCCTCGAGCGGCGAGCTGGCGATGGCGGGCGAACCCGTGCCGCTCGGCGACGGGGTCGGCATCGGCATGCGCAAGTCCGACACCGAGCTTCTGGCCAAGATGGACGCCGCGATCACCGCGATGAAGGCCGACGGCTCGCTGAACGCCATGCTGGAAAAGTGGTTCGGCGCCAACGTCGACAAATACTGACGACGGCAGGGCGGCTTCCCCCGCGGGGGCCGCCCGACCCCCATGTTCCAGTATTGTGCCGACCCCTCGACGCTCTCGGGCCTGGCCTGGCTCAGCTGCTTCCTGACCACCGGGACGCACTTCAATTTCTACTGGTCCTTCCTGACCGTCCTCGGCCTTCTCGCCGTCACCGCGCCCATCGCGCTCGCCTTCGGCTTCGGCGGCGCGGTCGCGGCGCGGTCGCGGATCCCGCCCCTGTCGCTGTTCGGCCGCGGCTACATCGCCGCCGTGCGCGGCGTGCCCGACATCATCTACTTCCTGTTCTTCGTCATCGCGCTCGACCAGGGCATCGAGTGGCTGAAGCACCTCGCCGTCTGCCCCGACCTGTCCGCCCCCGTCTGGGTCGGGACCGAGTTCCGCGTCTGCCCCGCCGCCAAGGTGCCGCTGTCGACCGCGCCGCAGTGGGTGCACCAGGCCTATGCCTTCGGCATCGCGGTCTTCACCTTCGCGCTGGTCTTCGGCGCCTTCGCGGCCAACGTCCTTTACGGCGCGATGAACGCCGTGCCGCGCGGGCAGCTCGAAACCGCCGAGGCCTACGGCATGGCGCCCGCCCAGGTCTTCCGCCGCGTGCTCGTGCCGCAGATGTGGGTCTACGCACTTCCCGGCCTGTCCAACCTCTGGCTCATCCTCATCAAGGCGACGCCGCTCTTGTTCCTGCTCGGCATCCAGGACATCGTCTTCTGGGCGCGCGAGCTCGGCGCGGCGAAACTTCCCGGCAACAACCTCTACCCCCACCCCGACTGGCGGCTGTGGTATTTCCTCGCGCTCCTGATCTTCTACCTCGCCTTCACCCGGGTCAGCGAGATTGTCCTCGGCCGCCTGACCGCCCGGCTGTCGCGGGGGCAGGCGACCCTGGCGGGCGAGGCCATGCGGAAGGCCGGCGCATGACCCGCCGGCACGCCCTCTCCCCCGACCCCTCTCCCCGGGGAGAGGGGGGCGCACGCGACACCCGCAGCGCCCGACCGCACGCGCCGCGCCTGCCCTGCGGGCACCTCCCCTCTTCCGCGGGAAAGGGGGTCGGGGCATTGCCCCGGCGGGTGAGGGCTTCCGCAGGCCATGGCATCGGGGTACGGGAATGACGCCGACCTGCTGGGAGACGATCCAGGCCTACGCCTTCCGCTCCATCGGCTACGGCGAGCGCCTCCTCCCGCGCGAGGACTACACGCTCTGCCAGCAATTCACGCTGATCGGCTCCGGGCTGATCTGGAACGTCTACTTCGGCGTGCTGGCGCTGTTCTTCGGCTTCTTCCTCGCCACCGCGCTCGCGCTCGCCAAGGCCAGCCGCTACGCGGTGCTGCGCAAGCCCGCCGAGTGGTTCATCTTCGTCTTCCGCGGCAGCCCGCTCTTCATCCAGTTCTTCTTCTTCTACGAACTCCTGGTGATGCTGCCCCGCGCCGGCATCCCCGTCATGGGCTTCACCATCGAGACCGACTGGACCACCCGCGCCTGGGCCGGGGCGCTTCTCGTCCTGTTCCTCAACACCGCCGCCTATTCGGCCGAGATCTTCCACGGCGCGCTGCAATCGGTGCCGAAGGGCGACATCGAGGCCGCCGACGCCTACGGGCTGACCGGCTGGACGCGCTTCCGCCGCATCCTCTGGCCGACCATGCTGCGGCTCGCCTGGCCCGCCTACACCAACGAGGCGATCTTCCTCTTCCACGCCACCACGCTCGTGTTCTTCTCGGCCTTCCCGGCCTTCCAGCAGCGCGGCGACGCGCTCTATTACGCCAACTACTTCGCCGACAAGACCTTCAACCCGTTCATCCCCTACCCCATCGTCGGCTTCTACTTCATCTGCCTGACGCTGATCCTCATCTGGGCCTTCGGCCGCGTGAACCGTCGGCTGAACCGCCACCTGCCGTCGAACACCGGCGCGAAAATCCGCTTGCGCCCGGTGGCCCTGCGGTAGTATGACAATTTGATCAAATCCGGCGACGGCCACGTCGCAGCCGCGCACTGCGGGCCGTCATCGGGACGGCGGGTCTGGTGACATGACAGGAAGGACCAAGGGCATGGTCCGTTTGCGCCTTCGCGCGTATCGGCGGCCCGGACGACAGGCCGCATGATGAAAGACTGGCTCAGGAAACACCCCGACGTCCGCACGATCCGCGTCGCGGCGGCCGACCTGAACGGCCAGGCGCGGGGCAAGCGCATCCCCGCCCGCTTCGCCGAAAAGGTCGTGAAGGACGGCACGCGCTTCCCCTTCTCGGTCCTGAACCTCGACATCTGGGGCGAGGACATCGACGACAGCCCGCTCGTCTTCGAACAGGGCGACCAGGACGGCGTCCTGCGCCCGACCGAACGCGGCTTCATGCCGATGCCCTGGCTCGAGGCGCCGACGGCGCTGCTGCCGATCTGGATGTTCCGCGAAAACGGCACGCCCTACGAAGGCGACCCCCGCCACGCGCTGCGCGCCGTGATCGACCGCTACAAGGCCCGCGGCCTGACCCCCGTCTGCGCGATGGAGCTCGAGTTCTTCCTGATCGACGACTCGGGCAAGACCATGCAGGTTCCCGCCTCCCCCCGCTCGGGCAAGCGCCGCAAGGCGGCCGAGACGCTGTCGATCCGCGCGCTCGACGCCTTCGACACCTTCTTCACCGACCTCTACGACGCCTGCGAGGCGATGGACATCCCGGCCGACACCACCACCTCCGAAACCGGCCTCGGCCAGTTCGAGGTCAACCTCATGCACTGCGACGACGCGCTGCGGGCGGCCGACGACGCCTGGCTCTTCAAGATGCTGGTCAAGGGCCTCGCCCGCCGCCACGGCTTCGCGGCCAGCTTCATGGCCAAGCCCTACCCGGAATACTCCGGCTCGGGCCTGCACACCCATTTCAGCGTGCTCGACGACCACGGCGACAACATCTTCGACTCGGGCGGCCCCAAGGGCACCGCCACGCTGAAGCAGGCGGTCGCGGGCTGCCTGTCGGCGATGCACGACCTGGCGCTCATCTTCGCGCCGCACCAGAACAGCTACGAACGCCTGGTCCCCGGCAAGCACGCGCCCACCGCCATCTGCTGGGGCTACGAGAACCGCACCGCCGCGATCCGCATCCCCGCGGGCAATCCCGCCGCGCGGCGCATCGAACACCGCGTCGCGGGCGGCGACGTGAACCCCTACCTGCTGCTCGCCGCGATCCTCGGCTCGGCGCTCGACGGCATCGACCGCGGGCTGGAACCGCCGCCCCCCGTCGTCGGCAACGCCTACGCCGAAACCGGCCTGCCGCAGATCCCCGACGGCTGGGCCGCCGCCATCGACGCCTTCGAGACCTCGCAGATCGTGCCGCGCTTCCTGCACCCCGAACTGATCCGCAACCTGGTGCAGACCAAGCGGCAGGAGCTGCACTACATCGCCGAACTCAGCGAGGCGGAGCGGGTCGAGCTCTACCTCGACACGGTGTGAAATGGTTAAAACGGAATACCTCTGCCATACGTTCGGAAGACGCATGGAAGACGCGAGGGAGACGCCATGAAGATCGGAATCCTGCAGACCGGCCAGGCCCCCGACGCGC
This sequence comes from uncultured Exiguobacterium sp., assembly GCA_964575185.1. Lineage (GTDB taxonomy): Bacteria > Pseudomonadota > Alphaproteobacteria > Rhodobacterales > Rhodobacteraceae > CAZNPW01. Next base: position 27,725 of record CAZNPW010000029.1, on the reverse strand, counting down.
TCCGCCGCGACAACGGCGACTACCCCGACATGTTCGCGAAACTCCTCGCAGGCCGCGGCCTGACCTTCCGCACCTGGCATGTCGAGACGATGGATTTCCCGGAAAACGTCACGGATGCCGAGGGCTGGCTCATCACCGGCAGCCGCCACGGCACCTACGAGGACCACCCCTTCATCAAGCCGCTCGAGGCCTTCATCCGCGCCGCCTGGGCCGCGCAGGTGCCGATGGTGGGCATCTGCTTCGGCCACCAGATCATCGCCCAGGCCATGGGCGGCACCGTCGAACGCTACCCCGGCGGCTGGGCCGTCGGCCCGCAGGCCTATGATTTCGAAGGAAAGATGCTGACGCTCAACGCCTGGCACCGCGACCAGGTGGTGAAAAAGCCGCAAGCGGCCGAGATCCTCGCCTCGAATGCCGTCTGCGTGAACGCGGCGCTCGTCTACGGCGACCGGATGCTGACCGTGCAGGCCCACCCCGAGTTCACCCCCGACTTCGTCGACGGCCTGATGCGCACCCGCGGCCCCGGCCTCGTCCCCGACGTGCTGATGGACGCGGCGCGGGCAAAGCTCGGCCAGCCGCTCGACCAGGCCGCCGTCGCCGGCCGCATCGCCGACTTCTTCCACAAGGCCCGCCCCGCAGCGGCCTGAAAACACGAGAAAATCATGTCCAAATGGACCGAACGCCTGCCCGAGGCCGCCCGCGAATACATCGGCGGCCGCCGCGTCGACGAGGTCGAATGCATCATCGCCGACATCGCCGGCGTCGCCCGCGGCAAGGCCATGCCGGCCTCGAAATTCGCCAAGCAGACCAGCTACTTCCTGCCCAACTCGATCTTCCTGCAGACGATCACCGGCGAATGGGCCGACAACCCCTCGGGCGCCTTCACCGAACCCGACATGATCCTCGTGCCCGACTTCGCGACCGCCACCGCCGCGCCCTGGACGGCGGACGTCACGCTCCAGGTGATCCACGACGCCGAGGACCAGCAGGGCCGCCCGGTGCCCACCGCGCCGCGCAACGTGCTGAAACGTGTGGTAGAGCTGTATGGGGCCGAGGGCTGGCAGCCCATCGTCGCGCCGGAAATGGAGTTCTTCCTCGTCGCCCGCAACCTCGACCCGAACATGCCGATCATCCCGCCGATGGGCCGGTCGGGCCGCCGGGCGGCGGGCAAGCAGGCCTATTCGATGTCCGCCGTCGACGAATACGGGAAGGTCATCGACGACATCTACGACTTCGCCGAAGCACAAGGCTTTGAAATCGATGGGATATTGCAGGAAGGCGGCGCCGGGCAGGTGGAGATCAACCTCGCCCACGGCGACCCCGTGCGGCTCGCCGACGAGATCTTCTTCTTCAAGCGCCTGATCCGCGAGGCCGCGCTCCGCCACGACTGCTTCGCCACCTTCATGGCCAAGCCCATCGAGGGCGAACCCGGCTCGGCCATGCACATCCACCATTCGGTGGTGGACCTCAAGACCGGCAAGAACATCTTCTCCGACCGCAAGGGGGCCGAGACCGAGGCCTTCCTGCACTTCATCGCCGGGATGCAGAACCACCTGCCCGCCGCCGTCGCGCTGCTCGCTCCCTACGTCAACAGCTACCGCCGCTACGTCCCCGATTTCGCGGCCCCCATCAACCTCGAATGGGGCCGCGACAACCGCACCACGGGCCTGCGCGTGCCGATCAGCGGGCCGGATGCGCGGCGGCTGGAAAACCGCCTCGCGGGCATGGACTGCAACCCCTACCTCGGCCTCGCCGCCTCGCTCGCCTGCGGCTACCTCGGGCTCAAGGAGGCGCGCGCGCCGAAACCCGAATGCACCGGCGACGCCTATGCGGCAGAGACCGACCTGCCCTACAACCTCGGCGACGCGCTCGACCTCCTGGAGGAGAACGCGGCCCTGCGCGAGGTCCTGGGGCTGGAGTTCGCGAACGTCTACGACGCGGTGAAGCGCAACGAATACAAGGAGTTCCTCCAGGTCATCAGCCCGTGGGAGCGCGAGCACCTGCTCCTGAACGTATGAACCTCCTGCACGGAAACGACCGCGACGGCACCTACCCGCCGTCGTGGTATGCGGCAACCGCCACGCCGCTCCCCCCCTTCCCGCCGCTCGCCGGGGCCGCGACCGCCGATGTCTGCGTGGTGGGCGCGGGCTACGCGGGCCTGTCCGCCGCGCTCCACCTCGCCCGCGCGGGCCGCCGCGTCACCGTGCTCGAGGCGCAGCGGGTGGGCTTCGGCGCGTCGGGCCGCAACGGCGGGCAGGTGGGCAGCGGCCAGCGGCGCGACCAGGACGATCTGGAACGCATGGTCGGCCGCGCCCGCGCGCGCGCCTTATGGGACATGGCCGAGGAGGCCAAGGCCCTCGTCCGCGCCCTGAACGACCCCGCCGACTGGCGCCCCGGCATCGCCCACGCCTGCTACACCGACGCCGACGCGACCCGCGCCCGCGCCTACGCCGACCGCCTCGCCCGCGACTACGGCTACGCGCAGGTCGAACCGCTCGACCGCGCCGGCATCCGCCGCCTGATCGGCTCCGACGCCTTCGCCGGCGGAGAGGTCGACCGCGGCGCGGGCCACATCCACCCGCTGAACTACGCCCTGACGCTCGCCCGCGCCTGCCTCGCGGCGGGGGTGACGATCCACGAAGGGTCCGAGGTCACCGCCCTGCGCCCCGGCGCGGCGGTCACCGCGAAGGGAGAGGTGCGCGCGGAAAACATCCTCCTCGCGGGCAACGGCTACCTCGGCGGCCTGGAGCCGCGGGTCGCGCAGAAAGTCATGCCGATCAACAACTTCATCATCGCGACCGAACCCCTGGACCGCCCGGAGGATGTCCTGTCCGAACCCGTCGCGGTGGCCGACACGAAGTTCGTCGTCAACTACTGGCGCCTGTCGCCGGACAACCGCCTGCTCTTCGGCGGCGGCGAATCCTACGGCTACCGCTTCCCCGACATCCCCGCGCTGGTCCGCCCGGCGATGCTGAAGATCTACCCCCAGCTCGCCGATACCCGCATCGACTTCGCCTGGGGCGGCACGCTGTCGATCACCATGAACCGCATGCCCGCCTTCCAGCGGCTCGGGCCGGGCCTCTGGTCGGTCAGCTCCTGCTCGGGCCACGGCATCGCCGCCGCCACGCTCGCGGGCCGGATCGCGGCCGAGGCCGTCACGGCCACGACCGACCGCTTCGACCTGATGGCGGGCCTGCCGCTGCCGTCCTTCCCCGGCGGCACCGCCTTGCGCTGGCCGCTCCTCGTGCTGGCGATGACCTGGTACGCGATGCGCGACCGGCTTGGGGTCTGAGAAGAATCTTCCACGCGCGACCGGCCGGATGTCGCCCATTTCATCGCCATGTCACTGGCGCAGGCTATCCGTGTTCTGTAAGAAACCCTGAATATCATCTTCAGGAAACCTGAACATGGCACCCGACGGCCCGCTTCTCGCCCCGAACCTCTACGACGCCGAGGCGATTCCGCCCGCCGCCTGGGCCGAGGTCCAGCGGCTGCTGCTGTCGGGCGACCTGTTCCGCTACACCTCGGACGGCGCCCCCGTGGCGGCCCTGGAGCAGGAGTTCGCCGACCTCATGGGGTCGCGCTACGCGCTCGCCGTATCCTCCTGTTCCGCCGCACTTTTCCTGTCGCTGAAGGCGCTCGACCTGCCGCGCGACGGGCGCGTGCTGATCCCCGCCTTCACCTTCGCCGCCGTCCCCTCCGCCGTCGTCCACGCCGACTGCACGCCGGTGCTGGTCGAGGTCGGCGCAAACTACCGCATCGACCTGGCCGACTTCGCGGCCAAACTGCCCGGCGCGGCGGCGGTCCTCATCAGCCACATGCGCGGCCACACCTCCGACATGGACGCGATCATGGCGATGGCCGACGCCGCCGGCGTGCCGGTCATCGAGGACGCGGCCCATTCGCTCGGCACCCTCTGGCACGGCCGCAAGATCGGCACCATCGGCCGCGTCGGCTGCTTCAGCTTCCAGTCCTACAAGCTCGTGAACGCGGGCGAGGGCGGGATCCTCATCACCGACGACCCCGAAATCGCGGCGCGGGCCGTCATCATGTCGGGCGCCTACGAGCAGAACTGGAAGAAGCACCCGGGCCTGCAGACCGGCTTCTGCCACTGGCAGAACCGCCTGCCCCTCTACAACATGCGGATGCACAACCTGTCCGCCGCCGTGATCCGCCCGCAGCTGCCGCTCGTGGCGGACCGCGCGGCGAAGGGCCTTGTGAACCACGACCACGTCGCCGCCCGGCTGAACGCGACCCCCTGGCTGCGCGTCCCCGACCCGCTCGCGCCGGAGACCCGCGCCCCGGACTCGATCCAGTTCAACCTGACCGGCGGGTGGACAGACGACCAGGCGCTGGGTTTCCAGCGCGCGGCCAGGGCGCGCGGCGTGTCGGTGCAGGTCTTCGGCCTGTCCGAGGGCAACGCGCGGGCCTTCTGGAACTGGCGGTTCCTGCCGCCCCAGCCCGACCTGCCCCAGCCCGACCTGCCCCAGCCCGACCTGCCGCAGACCCGCGCCATGCTGATGCGCGCCTGCGACCTGCGCCTGCCCGCGCGCCTGACGCGGGCAGAGCTCGACGTCATCGCCGACGCGCTCGTCGGCGCGGCGACCGACGCCCGGGGGTAGGATGGGCGATCCGCCCATCCCCGCGGCGGCTCACAGCCCGCGGATCTTCGCGGTGATCTCGACCAGCCGCCGCGTCTGGTGGCCGATCGCCGCCTTCACGTCGTCGGTGAAGGGCTGCCCCTGCGTGTGGCTGTAGCCGTAGGGGTTGCCGCCGACCTTGAACAGCACCGGGTCGGTATAGGCCGGGTTCACGATGACCGAGCCCCAGTGCATCAGCGAGGTGTAGAGGCCGAGGATCGTCGCCTCCTGCCCGCCATGCGTGTTCTGGGCCGAGGTCATGGCCGACGCGCCCTTGTTCACCATCGCGCCCTGCATCCACAGCGGCCCCAGCGTGTCGAGGAAGGCCTTCATCTGCGCCGCCATCGACCCGTGGCGGGTGGGGGTGGAAAACAGGTAGGCATCGCCCCAGGCGATGTCGTCGGGGGTGGCGACCGCCACGTCGGCGCTGCGTTCGACCTGCGCGCGCCACGCGTCCTGGGTGTTGACGATCTCGTCCGGGACCGTCTCGCGCACCTTGCGCAGGCGCACGTCGGCCCCCGCGGCGCGGCCGGCCTCGGCGGCGATGCGGGCCATCTCGTGCCCGGTGCCATAGGTCGAATAGTAGATGATGGCGAGCTTGACGGCCATGGGTCCTCTCCTTTGCGGTCCGTCAACGCAGATAGACCGTGCCCGGCCGCCGCGCCATCGCACGGCCGCGCGCAGGGTCTGTGCGGAAATGACGGCTCAGAAGGCGATCTCCACCACCACCGCCCGGTGGTCCGACGGCCACGGCATGACCGCGATGTCGCTGCGCGGACCGTCCTCGCCCAGGATCGCCGCGTCGGTCACCCGCAGCCCGGCCCCGCGCACCAGCACAAGGTCGATGCGATCGTGCTTGTCGTCCGGCGCGGCCTCGTCGCCGCGGGCGGTCCAGGTGTAGGCGGGCTTTCCCACCGGGTCGGGGAAGACCGCGCGGTAGCCGTCGATGAAGCCCGCATCGAACAACCGCCGCGTCGCGGGCCAGTCGACCGCCACCGGCTGCTGCCCCGCCGCCACCGCCGCCGCCGTCCAGTCGAGCGCCGAGGGCTCGTTGAAGTCCCCCGTTACGACCACCGCCGCCGCCCCCTCTGCGGCCGCCTCCGCTGCGGCCGCCATGTCGGCCATCAGCAGGTCCATCCCCGCCCCGCGCGTCCGCCGCGCCCAGTCCTCGGCCTCCGCCCCGGTGGTGATGAAGGGCGCATCGCCGTAGGGGATGCCCTTCAGCTGGTAGGGCTGGTAGGGCGCATCGTCGAGGTGGATGTTGAACAGCCACAGCACCCGCCCGTCGGGCAGCGTGACCGGCGCGCCGAGGTCGTTCGCGCTCAGGTCCCCCAGCGGCCAGCGCGACAGGATCGCGTTGGACCACAGCGCGTCGTTCGCGTCCGTCTGCTCCACCACATGGAACCCCAGCGCGGCCGCCAGCGCCCCGGCGACCGAAGGACCGCCCGCCGGACAGCTTTCGGCGGTGCAGTCCGGCCCCTCGGCCCGCGTCTCCTGCACCCCCACGATGTCGGCCCGTGCCGCGCGGATCGCGGCCACCGTCTCGGCGATCCCCTTCCCCTCGTTCAGCCCGCCGCCCCAGATGTTGAAGGACATGACGCGCACCACCGTCTCGGCCGGCGCGGCGGTGGCGGTCAGGATCAGGGCGAGCGAAAGGCGCAGCATGGGGCAACTCCGGCGGGGACGGAGGAATCATGCCACGTTTTCGTGTCGTTCCCGCAACTACCCGTCGCGCCAGCGGTTTACGACCGGATACCGCCGGTCGAGCCAGAAGGCGCGCTTCGTCAGCCGCGGGCCGGGCGCGGCCTGAACCCGCTTCCACTCCGCCCCGTAGACCAGCGCCTGCACCTTCAGCACCGTGTCGCGGTCGAACCCGTCGGCGACCAGCTCCGCCACCCCCATGTCGCGTTCCACCAGCCCGTCGAGGATCTGGTCGAGGACCCTGTAGGGCGGCAGGCTGTCCTCGTCCTTCTGGTTCTCGCGCAGCTCCGCACTGGGGGGCTTGTCGATCACCCGCGGCGGGATGACCTGCCCCGCCGGCCCCCGCATCCAGGGCCCGTGGTTGGCGTTGCGCCACCGCGCGGTCAGGAACACGCGGGTCTTGTAGAGATCCTTCAGCGGGTTGTAGCCCCCCGCCATGTCGCCGTAGATCGTGCAGTAGCCGACCGCGAGCTCGCTCTTGTTGCCGGTGGTCAGAAGCATCTCGCCGTGCTTGTTCGACAGCGCCATCAGCAGAAGGCCGCGCAGGCGCGACTGGATGTTCTCCTCGGCGATCCCCGGCGCGGTGCCGGCGAACAGCCCTTCCAGCGCGTCGGTCACCGCCTCCTGCGGGCCGGTGATCGGCACGGTGTCCAGCCGGCAGCCGAGCGCCCGCGCGACCTCCGCCGCATCGTCCATCGAGGCGGCGGAGGTGAAACGCGACGGCAGCCGCACGCAGCGCACGGCCTCCGGCCCCACCGCATCCGCCGCGATGGCCGCGACCAGCGCCGAATCGATCCCGCCCGACAGGCCGAGCAGCACGCGGCCGATCCCCGACTTCGCCAGGTAGTCGCGCAACCCCTCGACCATCGCGCGGTAGTCGGCAGCGACCGAATCGGGCAGCACCGCCTTGACCCCGTCGCGCGCGCGCCAGCCGTCGGGCGTCTCGTCGAAATCGACATGCGCGATGGCGTCGTCGAACTGCGGCAGCTGCACCGCCAGGTGCCCGCCGGGGTTCAGCACGAAGCTCGCGCCGTCGAACACCTGGTCGTCCTGCCCGCCGGTCATGTTCAGATACACGAGCGGCAACCCGGTCTCGACCACGCGGGCGACCATCAGGTTCGTGCGCACCTTGGGCTTGCCGCGGTGATAGGGCGACCCGTTCGGCACCAGCAGCAGCTGCGCCCCCGATTCCGCCAGCGCCTCGGCCACGTCGCCGTGCCAGGCGTCCTCGCAGATCGGCGCGCCGATGCGCAGCGGGCCGATGCGGAACGGCCCGTGGATCGGGGCGCTGGCGAAGACGCGCTTCTCGTCGAAGACGCTGTCGTTCGGCAGCTCGTGCTTCAGGATCACCGTCTGCACCGCGCCCCCGGCCAGCACGTGCCACCCGTTGAAAAGCCGCCCCTCCCGCGCCACCGGCCCGCCGATCCCCATCGCCGGGCCGTCCGCCACCTCCGCCGCCAGCCGCTCCACCGCCGCCATCGCGTCGGCGACGAAGGCCGGGCGCCGGACCAGGTCCTGCGTCTGGTAGCCGGTCACGAACATCTCGGGCAGCGCGACCATCTGCGCCCCCGCTTCCCGCGCCTCCACCCAGGCCGCGCGCGCCTTCGCGGCATTGCCCGCGATGTCGCCCACCGTCGGGTTGATCTGCGCAAGCGTCAGGCGAAAGGTCGCGGGCATCGCAGGCTCCGGTCGTTCGGCCGCCTTCTAGCAGACGGACCGGCGCAGGAAAGGTCGCCGTTGCCAGAAGGGGCGCGCCGCGCTTAGGCTCGCCCCGGTGGCAGGGGGGGCGCGATGCGGCGGGTGTTCTTGGCTTTGGCGCTCGGTCTGGCCGCCGGGGGCGCGCTGGCGCAGGACGGCGAGGTCCTGACCAAGCAGTACGACGACGGCTCGATCTACGAAGGCACCTTCCTGAACGGCGTGCCCGACGGCACCGGGACCTTCACCCTGCCCTCGGGCTATGAATATGCGGGCGAATGGGTGCGCGGCCAGATCGAGGGCACGGGCCGCGCGCGCTATCCCGACGGCGCGGTCTACGAAGGCGCCTTCGCCGCGGGCAAGCCCGAAGGCCGCGGCAAGATCACCTTCCCCGACGGCAGCACCTACGAGGGCGACTGGACCGGCGGTGCCATGACGGGCGAGGGCGTGGCGACCTACCCCTCGGGCGAGGTCTATACCGGCGCGGTGCTGAACGGCCAGCCGCACGGCCAGGGCCGGATGCAGATGCCGGGCGCCTGGACCTACGACGGCACCTTCGTCGAGGGCCGGATGGAGGGGCGGGGCCGGCTCTCCTACGCCGACGGCAGCACCTACGACGGCGACCTCGTGGCGGGCCGGCGGCAGGGCCAGGGCACGCTGACCATGGCCGAAGGCGTCACCTACGTGGGCGGCTGGCAGGCCGGACAGATGCAGGGGACCGGCCGGCTGGTGCAGGCCAACGGCGATGTCTACGAAGGCGCGTTCGCCGCCGGGCTGAAGGCGGGCCGGGGCCGCCTGACCTATGCCAACGGCGACGTCTACGACGGCGCCTTCGCGGCCGACCGGCGCGAGGGGCAGGGCACCTTCACCACCGTCGCGGGCTACACCTACACCGGCGCCTGGGTGGCGGGCGAGGCCGCGGGCCAGGGCCGCGCGACATTCCCCGGCGGCGCGGTCTGGGAGGGCAGCTTCGCGGCGGGCCTGCCCGACGGCACCGGCACCATGACCTGGCCCGACGGCACCCGCTACGAGGGCACGGTCGCCGCCGGGGCGGTGACCGGCACCGGCACCCTGACCCGCCCCGACGGCAGCCGCTACAACGGCGCGGTGCGCGACGGCCGGCCCGACGGCCCGGGCCGGCTGACCCTGCCCGACGGCTACGTCTACGACGGCACCTTCGCCGCCGGGGTCCGGCAGGGCACCGGGACCGCCACCTGGCCCGACGGCACGACCTACGTCGGCGGCTTCGTGAACGACCTCCGCCAGGGACGGGGCAGGCTGACCCAGCCCGACGGCTTCACCTACGACGGCGACTGGCAGGCGGGCGCGATGACCGGCCAGGGCACCGCCACCTGGCCCGGCGGAGAGGTCTACACCGGCGCCTTCACCGACGGCCGCCGACAGGGCGAGGGCACGCTCACCTACGCCGACGGGCAGGTGGTGTCGGGCGGCTGGCAGGACGGCATCCTGCGCAGCCCCGCCCCGCCGCCGTCCGAGGCCGCCCCCGCCGCATCCGCCCCCGCCGCCCCTACGCCCTGACGCCGACGCCGATCGGGCAGGTCACCCCCGTGCCGCCGACGCCGCAGTAGCCGCCCGGGTTCTTCGCCAGATACTGCTGGTGGTAATCCTCGGCGAAATAGAACTCCGGCGCGGGCAGGATCTCGGTCGTCACCGGGCCATGGCCCGCCGCCTTCAGCCGCCCGGCATAGACCGCCTTGCTGGCCCGCGCGGCCTCGGCCTGCGCGTCATCATAGGTGTAGATGCCCGACCGGTAGGTCGACCCCACGTCGTTGCCCTGCCGCATCCCCTGCGTGGGGTCGTGCCCCTCCCAGAAGACGCGCAGCAGCTCCTCGTAGCTCACCCGCGCGGGGTCGAAGATCAGCCGCACGACCTCGTTGTGGCCGGTCAGCTGGGTGCAGGTCTCCTTGTAGGTCGGGTTCGGCGTGAAGCCGCCGGCATAGCCCGCCATCGTCAGCCAGACCCCCGGCACCTGCCAGAACTTGCGCTCCACCCCCCAGAAGCAGCCCATGCCGAACATCGCCTCGGCCATCCCGGCGGGGACGGGCGACTTCAGCGGGATGCCGGTCACGAAATGCGTCGCGGCGGTGGGGATCGGCGTCGACCGCCCCGGCAGCGCATCCTCGGCGCGCACCATCTCGGACGACTTGCGGGACATGAAGAACATGCAGACCTCCTGTGCTGGCAGGAATATAGGACCGCGCGGCGCACAAGAAAACGCCCCGCGGGTGGCGGGGCGCCCAGGTGCCGTCCTGCCGACAGGTCATCTTATGAACGCATCGCCGAAGCCCGCGCCCTGCGCCGCCCTCCGGGCCGTGCGCGCCTCGTTTTCCGAACCGAAGGGCCCGGCGAGCACCACCGTCATCCCCTTCGCCTGCGCCCGCGCGGTGGGCAGGCCGAGCGCCTGCAGCGTCGCGCGCGCCCGCGCCGCGTTCGCCGCCACGCCGAAGCTGCCGACCTGGACGTACAGCGCGCGCTGCGGATCCGCACCCCGCGACGACAGCCGCGCCGACCCGTCCTGCGGGACCGCCGCGGCCACCGCCCGGGCGGGCACCTCGCGCGTCCAGACCTGGTCCTGCTGCGCCTGCCCCGCCGCGGTGCGCGGCCCGCGCTGCGGGTTCAGCCGCCCGTCGGCCCAGGCGGCGCGGAACCCGGGCGGCGGCGCGCCGACCGCGACGGGGGCGGGGGCGGGAACGGGCGCCGCCGCGGCCTCGGCCACCCGCGCCGGTCCGATGGCGCGGCCGGCCGGAAGCACCGGGTTGTCGGCCAGCCAGCGCGCGCCGATCTCGGTCGTGCAGACGGTGATCGCCGCGCCGGCATTCGTGCGCACCCGCACCGCGCGCGGCGCGTTCCGATAGCAGGCGATGGCCCCCGACACGACGGTGGCAGGCCGGATCACGACCTCGACCGCGGGCGCGGCCGCGACGACGGGCGAAGGCGGAACCTGGGGCACCACGGGCTGTGCCGCGGGGGCCGCCCGCGCCGCCGCGCGCCGCGGGGCCGCGGGAACCATGGCCGAGGCGACCGTCTCCATCGGCGGACCGACATCCGGCGGGGCGGCCTCCGCCACGGCGGGGGCGGCAGGCCGTGGCCCGAGCGACGGCGGCCGGTCGCAGATCACCTGGCGGTTGCGGTCGATCCGCGGCACCCAGTTGACCTGCCCCGCCAGCCCCGCCCGCATGAACACGCAGCCCCGGCTGTCGACATACTGCTGGCCCGTGAAACTCGCCGGAGGCCGCTCGGCCGGCCCGCCCACGCTGCCGATCGACTGCGCGACCGCGCCGCCCGCGACCATCATCAACGCCGCAACGGCACCCGCCATCGCAAACCTCGCAGCCATGCCGACCCCCCGGTGTGCCGCTGCGACATTGTGGCAGGATTGTGTCCAAGGCAAGCAGGAAAAATCGTCATCTTGTGCCGAACATGCGGTCACCCGCATCCCCTAGGCCCGGCACGATGTAGCCGTGGTCGTTCAGATGGCTGTCGATCGCGGCCGTCACGACCGGCACGTCGGGGTGCGCCGCGGCCATCCGCGCGATGCCCTCGGGCGCCGCGAGCAGGCACAGGAACCGCACCTGCCGGCAGCCCGCCTGCTTGACCAGACCGACCGCCGCGGCGCTGGAGTTGCCGGTCGCGAGCATCGGGTCGACCACGATCGCGATGCGGTCCGCCATGCCCTCGGGCAGCTTGTTGTAATACTGCACCGGCTGCAGCGTCGCCGGGTCGCGGTAAAGCCCGATGAACCCCACCCGCGCCGCCGGGATCAGCTCCAGGATGCCGTCGAGCAGCCCGTTGCCCGCCCTCAGGATGCTGACGAGCGCAAGCTTCTTGCCTTCGATGGTGGGCGCGTCCATCGCCGTGAGCGGCGTCTCGATCCGCCGCAGGGTCATCGGCAGCTCGCGCGTCACCTCATAGGCCAGAAGCAGGCTGATCTCGCGCAACAGCTTGCGGAAGCTCGCGGTGGAGGTGTCGCGCTCGCGCATCAGCGTCAGCTTGTGCTGCACCAGCGGGTGGGACACGACGGTGACGTGGCTATCCATGGGCCTCCTCCAGCCGTTTGCGGATGCGGGCCTGCGTATCGGCGTCGCAGAAGGCCGCGTCAATCGACGCCTTCGCGATCTTGCCGAACTGCCCCGTGTCCCAGTCCAGCGCCTCGGCCAGCCGGTCGTATTCCCGCGCCATCGAGGTGTGGAAGAACGGCGGGTCGTCGGTCGAGACCGTGACCTTCACCCCGCGCCGGTCCAGCTCGGCGATCGGATGCGCCCGCCAGTCGGGGTAGAGTCCGAGGGCGATGTTCGACCCCGGGCAGACCTCGAGCGTGATGCCCTTCTCCGCCAGGTGATCCACCAGGCCCGGGTCCTCGATCGCCCGCACCCCGTGCCCGATCCGCTCGGGCCGCAGGTGGGTCAGCGCGTCGCGCACCGACTGCGGCCCGCCCCATTCGCCGGCGTGGGCTGTAAGCCGCAGCCCGGCCTCGCGCGCCATGTCGAAGCACCAGGCGAAGTCCCTGGGATGATCCACCTTCTCATCCCCGGCGATGCCGAAGCCGGTGACGAAGTCCCCCGCCGTCTCGGCCGCGCACAGCGCCGTCTCGCGCGCCTTCTCCGGCCCGAAATGGCGGATGCAGGTCACGATGGCGCGGAGCTCGATGCCCGCGACGCCCGCCGCCGCCTCGCGGATGGCCTGCAGATACTCCCGCCAGGCCCCGAGGTCCCGGCCGCCGCAGAAGTCGGGCGACAGGAAGGTTTCGGCATAGACGACCCCGCTGGCCACCGACTCCTCCAGCACGGCGCGGGTCAGCCGCGCGTAGTCGTCGGGGGTCTGCAACACCCCCGTCGCGGCCTCGTAGACCCTCAGGAAATCCCAGAAGTCCTTGAATCTGTAGGCCCCCTGCGCATCGAAGATGCCCGACAGGTCCACCCGCTTCTCCGCCGCGAGGCCGCGGATGAAGGCCGGCGGGGCCGCGCCTTCGAGGTGCAGGTGCAGTTCGACCTTCGGCAGCGTCACAGGAAACTCCTCCCCGGCCCGTCCGCCGCGAGTTCGAGGTGATGCGCGATGGTCGCCGCCACGTCGACCATGGCGACCTGCCCGATCCCGCCCGCGCCCGCCCCCGCCACCAGCACCGGCACCCGCTCGCGCGTGTGGTCGGTGCCGGGGAAGGTCGGGTCGTTGCCGTGGTCGGCGGTGAAGATCGCCAGATCGCCGGGACGCAGACGCGACAGGAACGCCCCCGCCACCCCGTCGAACCATTCCAGATGCCGCGCGTAGCCCGCCACGTCGCGGCGGTGGCCGTAGAGGCTGTCGAACTCCACAAAGTTTGCAAATGTCAAGGAACCGGCCTCTGCATCGCCGGAAAGTCCCAGAAGATGTTCGGAAAGTGCAAGATCGTCCGCCCCCTTCCACAGCCGTCCCACCCCGCGCATCGAGAAGATGTCGCCCACCTTCCCCACCCCGTGCGTCGCCCGCCCCGCCCCGGCGGCCCGATCGAGCAACGTCGCCGCAGGTGGGGCCATCGCGTAGTCCCGCCGGTTCCCCGTCCGCGCGAACCCGCCCGGCGCGCCGGTGAAGGGCCGCGCGATCACCCGCCCCACCCGCATCGCATGCAGTTCGGGCGCCAGCGCGACGCACAGCGCCTGCAGCCGTTCCAGCCCGAAGGCCTCTTCATGCGCCGCGATCTGGAACACGCTGTCGGCAGAGGTGTAGCAGATCGGCCAGCCGGTCCGCAGATGCGCCGCGCCGAAGGCGTCGATCACCGGCACGCCCGACGCGTGCGCGTTGCACAGCGTCCCCTCCACCCCCGCCAGCCGTCGCACCAGCGCCATCAGATCCTCCGGAAACGCCGGCTGCGCGTCGGGGAAACAGTGCCAGTCCCAGGGCACCGGCACGCCCGCAAGTTCCCAATGCCCCGAAGGCGTGTCCTTGCCCCGCGACACCTCGGTCGCCGCCCCCCAGCGGCCCGTCACCGGCCCGCCCAGGCCCGGCGCGTCCGTCCCGCTGGCGAGCCGCACCGCGCGCCCAAGCCCCAGCCCCGCCAGATGCGGCATCCGCAGCGGGCCACTGCGCCCGACATCCGCCCGCCCCGCGAAGCATTCGCGCGCGATGTGGCCGAGCGTGTTCGCGCCCGCGTCCCCGAACTCCGCCGCGTCGGGCGCGCCGCCGATCCCGGCGCTGTCCATGACGATCAGGAAGGCCCTCATGCGATCCGCTTCAGGATCAGCGGCGGCTCCTGCGGCGCGTCGCCGTCGATCCGGTAGGCCGCCTGCACCGCGCGGACCGCCGCCTCGGCCGCCTCCTCGCTGCCCGCGTGGACCATGCCGAGCGGCACGCCCGCGCCGATCTCCTCGCCGATCCCGGCCAGGTCCGACAGCCCGACCGAGGGGTTCACCCGGTCGCCCTCGCGCAGCCGGCCGCCGCCCAGGTGCACCACCACATGCCCCAGCGCCTCGGTGTCGATCACGGCGATGAAGCCGTCGTCGCGCGCGGGCACCTCGACCATCACCGGTGCCGACGGCAGCCGGTCCGGCCAGCGGTCGACGAAATCGGCAGGCCCGCCCTGCGCCGCGACCATCGCGCCGAAGGCCTCGGCCGCAGCACCCCCCTCCAGCGCCTCGGCGATCCGCCCCTCGCCGTCCTCGCGGTCGGCGGCCAGGCCCCCCAGCGCCAGCGCCTCGCCGCCGAGCGCGACCGTCAGGTCCCACAGCGCGGCATTGACCGACGTGCCCGTCAGCGTCTCCATCACCTCGATGACCTCGAGCGCGTTGCCCGCGGCGGTCGCCAGCGGCTGGCTCATGTCGGTGACCAGCGCCGATGTCATGCAGCCCGCCCCCTGCGCGGTCGCGACCAGCGCACGGGCCAGCGCCTCGGCCTCGGGCAGCGTCTTCATGAACGCGCCCGACCCGCATTTCACGTCCAGCACCAGCGCCTCCAGCCCCGCGGCGAGCTTCTTGGCCAGGATCGACGCGGTGATGAGGTCGACCGACGCCGTGGTTCCGGTGATGTCGCGCAGGGCATACAGCCGCCGGTCGGCGGGCGCGATGTCGGCGCTGGCCGAGACGATGGCGCAGCGGATCTCCTCGACCTGCGCGCGCAGCTGGCCTTCGGTCAGGCCGGTGCGGAAGCCCGGAATGCTCTCCAGCTTGTCGAGCGTCCCCCCGGTATGCCCGAGCCCCCGCCCCGAGATCATCGGCACGTAGGCCCCGCAGGCGGCGAGCGCGGGGGCGAGCAGCAACGACACGCAGTCGCCGATCCCGCCGGTGGAATGCTTGTCGATGACCGGCCCCGGCAGGTCCCAGGCCAGCACCGACCCGCTGTCGCGCATGGCCCGGGTCAGCGCGACCCGGCCCTGCTCGCCCAGCCCGCGCCAGCAGACGGCCATCGCGAAGGCCCCCGCCTGCGCGTCGGACACCGTGCCGTCGGCCAGCCCCCGGACGAACCAGCCCAGATCCTCGGGCGCGACCGCGCGGTTGTCGCGCAGGGCCTGGAGGACCGCGCGGGCGTCGGTCACGTCCGCGCCCCGGTCCGTGCCATGTGCGCCGCGGTGAAGAGGCCCGGCAGCAGCTCCGCCACCGTCATCGCGCGGCTTTTCCCGTCGGTCGTGCAAAGGGTGACGATCACCTCCGGCCCCGCGAACTCGGCGATCTTCTGCCGGCAGCCGCCGCATGGGGGCACCGGCTCGGGGCTGTCGGCGATGACGCAGACCTCGGCGATGTGTGTCTCGCCCTGCGCCACCATCGCCGCGATGGCCCCGGCCTCGGCGCAGGTGCCCTGCGGGTAGGCCACGTTCTCGACGTTGACGCCGGTGTAGACCGCGCCCGTCGTGCTGCGGATCGCCGCGCCGACCTTGAAGCGGCTGTAGGGGGCATAGGCGTTGTCGCGCACGGCGGCGGCGGCGGCGAGAAGGGTCATGGGCGGTCCTTTCGGCGGGGTCCGCGGGGCTCTGCCCCGCACCCCGGAGTATTTGTACCCGGAAAGAGGGGGGCGGAGTCAGGTTGTACGGAAACTGCCGGGCAAGGCAACCTCGAGGAGTTCGAGATCGGGCGACGGCTCGGCATGGCGGGTCGGCAGACCCGGCGGGATCACATAGGCGTCGCCGCGCCTGAGCGCCGTCGTCCCGTCGGGGCCTTCCAGCGCGAGGCCGCCGCGCAGCACGAAGCCGAACAGGATGTCGGCGTCATGCGTGACGGTCCGGCTGGGTGTGCCGTCGGGGCGGGCGACCATGACCGCCGCGGCGCCCCCGGTGGCCGCGGCGATGGTGGTGTCGCGGGCCTCGAACCCGGGCAGGCGGAAGGGCTGCCAGGCCGCGCCCCCGGCCCGGTCGTGGACGCAGCGCTGGCCGGCCCAGGTGCGGTCGGGGCGGAGGCGCGGGGTGGGCAGGACGGTCGCGTGGTCGATCTCGGTCACGTGCTCGGCCGGGACGCCGATCTCGACCACCTCGAGCCCGTCGGAGGCCTGCAGCACGCGATGGCGGATTTCCGGCGGCTGGATGAAGCAGTCGCCGGGGGTCAGGCGGATGGGGGGGCCCTGGTCCTCGTAGACCACGTCGACCCAGCCCGCGATGCAGAAGATGAGCTGGAAGCCGACCTTGTGGAAATGCACCATGTCGGGCACCGGCCCGCCGGTCGGGATGCGGATGTGGGAGGCGATCATCGCCCCGCCGAGGCGGCCGGGGACGAGGTCGCGGTATTCCATCCCCGCGCGGCCGACGACCCAGGGGGCACCGTCGGCGAGGCGGCGGACGACGAAGGCGTGCGCGGTCGGCGGCTGCACCAGCGGCGGGTCGAGGTGGTCGATCTCGATGGCAGCGCCGCCGGGGGCGGTCAGCGCGGCGGCCCCCCCCGCGACGAGCACCGGGTCGTCGGCGAGGATGCGCAGCCGGCCGGTGCCGGGGCCGCGTTCCAGCCGCAGCCGCAGGCCGTGGCCGGAAAGGACGGCGACGCGCGGGTCGTCGGCGGGGAAGATGCGGTCGAGCCGGAAGCCGAGCGTCGTCCGGAAGAACCCGAGGTCGGCGGCCAGGTCGCGGGTGGGCAGGCAGGCCTCGGCACGGATGTTCTGCATGGGGCGCGACCCTACGCCTGCGGCTGCGGTTTGCAAGCGCGCGGGGGATGTGGAAGACAGGCGCAGGCGACGACGGCGAGATAGTTCGACATCGCACCGGATAGTCCGATATCGGACTAACTAGTGCGATATCGAACCGGATAGTGCGATGTCGTACCATCTGGCGGGGGGACCATGGACGACAGCCGGGCCGATGCCGCGCGTCAGGCGGCGCTCGACTACCACGAGTTTCCGAAGCCCGGAAAGCTCGAGGTCCGGGC
This sequence comes from uncultured Exiguobacterium sp., assembly GCA_964575185.1. Lineage (GTDB taxonomy): Bacteria > Pseudomonadota > Alphaproteobacteria > Rhodobacterales > Rhodobacteraceae > CAZNPW01. Next base: position 10,357 of record CAZNPW010000029.1, on the reverse strand, counting down.
GACGAAGCCCTTGGCCAACGGCAGCGACCTCGCCCGCGCCTACAGCCCCGGCGTGGCCGAAGCCTGCCTCGAGATCAGGGCCGACCCCGCCAGCGCGAGCCGCTTCACCGCGCGCGGCAACCTCGTGGCCGTGGTGTCGAACGGCACCGCGGTCCTCGGCCTCGGCGACATCGGCGCGCTGGCGTCGAAGCCGGTGATGGAGGGGAAAGCCGTCCTGTTCAAGAAGTTCGCCAACATCGACTGCTTCGACATCGAGGTGAACGAGCCCGACCCGGAGCGGCTGGCGCAGATCGTCTGCGCGCTGGAGCCGACCTTCGGCGCGATCAACCTCGAGGACATCAAGGCCCCCGACTGCTTCCTGGTGGAGGAACTCTGCCGCCGGCGGATGAAGATCCCGGTCTTCCACGACGACCAGCACGGCACCGCGATCGTCGTCGGCGCGGCCGCGACCAACGCGCTGATCGTGGCGAAAAAGTCCTGGGACGCCATCAGGGTGGTCTCGACCGGCGGGGGCGCGGCGGGGATCGCCTGCCTCGAGATGCTGGTGAAACTGGGGGTGCGGCGCGAGCACATCTGGCTCTGCGACCTCGCGGGCCTCGTCTACCACGGGCGGGCGGAGCAGATGACGCCGCAGAAGGCGGCCTTCGCGCAAGGCGACCGCCCGGCCACGCTGGCCGAGGTGATCGGCGGCGCGGACCTGTTCCTCGGCCTGTCGGGGCCGGGGGTGCTGACCGCCGCGATGGTGGCCGCGATGGCGCCGCGGCCGATCATCTTCGCGCTGGCCAACCCGATGCCCGAGGTGCTGCCCGACGTCGCCCGCTCTGCCAGCCCCGATGCCCTCATCGCCACCGGCCGCAGCGATTTTCCCAACCAGGTCAACAACGTCCTGTGCTTTCCCTTCATCTTCCGGGGCGCGCTCGACGTCGGCGCGACGACGATCAACGACGCGATGAAGGTCGCCTGCATCGAGGGGATCGCGGCGCTCGCCCGCGCCACCACCAGCGCCGAGGCGGCGGCCGCCTATTCGGGCGAGAAGCTGAGTTTCGGGCCGGACTACCTGATCCCCAAACCCTTCGACCCGCGCCTGATGGGCGTCGTCGCCAGCGCCGTCGCGCGGGCCGCGATGGACACCGGCGTCGCCACCCGCCCCATCGCCGACCTCGAGGCCTACCGGCGCGGGCTCGACGGATCGGTCTTCAAGTCGGCGATGATCATGCGGCCCGTCTTCGAGGCGTCCAAGGCCGCCGCCCGCCAGATCGTCTTCGCCGAGGGCGAGGACGAGCGCGTGCTGCGCGCCGCGAATGCCCTTCTCGAGGAGACGAACGACGTGCCCGTCCTGATCGGCCGCCCCGATGTGGTCGAGACGCGCTGCGAACGCGCGGGCCTGCCGATCCGGCCGGGGCGCGACTTCGTGCTGGTGAACCCCGAAAGCGACCACCGCTACCGCGACTACTGGGGCAGCTACCACGAGCTCCTGGCCCGCCGCGGCGTGACGCCCGACATCGCGCGGGCCGTGATGCGCACCAACACGACCGCCATCGCCGCCGTGATGGTCCACCGGGGCGAGGCGGATTCGATGATCTGCGGCACCTTCGGCCAGTATCTCTGGCACCTCGGCTACGTCCGCCAGGTGCTCGCGCGCGACGGCCTGCATCCGGTCGGCGCGCTGAGCCTGATGATCCTGGAGGACGGGCCGCTGTTCGTGGCCGACACCCACATCCACGCCGAACCGACGCCCGAACAGATCATGCGCACGGTCATCGGTGCCGCCCGCCACGTCCGCCGCTTCGGGCTGGAGCCGAAGATCGCGCTGTGCACGCAAAGCCAGTTCGGCAACATGGAGGTCGCCGCCGCGCTGCGGATGCGCGCGGCGATGGAGCTTCTGCACGCCCGCGACCCGGACTTCTGCTACGAGGGCGAGATGAACGTCGACACCGCGCTGGACCAGGCGCTGCGCGACCGCATCTTCCCCGGGTCACGGCTGCAGGGGGCTGCGAACGTGCTGGTCTTCGCCTCGACCGACGCGGCGGCGGGGGTGCGCAACATCCTGAAGATGAAGGCCGGGGGGCTCGAGGTCGGGCCGATCCTGATGGGCATGGGCAACCGGGCGCATATCGTGAACCCCTCGATCACCGCGCGGGGGCTCTTGAACGTGGCGGCGATCGCGGGGACGCCGGTGGGGCACTACGGGTGAGGGCTGTGGGGCGATCCCGTCATCCGTGTGCGCCGACGTCATCGCGCCAGGAAGACGGATTCCGCCCGTCGGTCGCGAAAGGACCTTGTTGACCCGGAAGCTGCCACGTTCTGGAAGGCCTCGGGATGGACGTCAAGGCAACCCCCGAAACATTATGTGGCACCGACATAACCGATTGGAAATAATGGTGCCCAGAGCCGGAATCGAACCAGCGACACGCGGATTTTCAATCCGCTGCTCTACCAACTGAGCTATCTGGGCACCGTTCCCCCTGCGGGTGGGGGCCGTCTAAGCCATGGGCGGGGGGATGTCCAGCGGGGTCAGGATTTTTCGGCGTCCGGGCCGCCGGGCGGGCCGCCGGGCGGGGTGTCGGCGGGGGCCTCGTCGGTCTCCACCCGGTAGCTGCCGGTCAGCCAGCGGCCCAGGTCCACGTCGGCGCAGCGGCGCGAGCAGAAGGGGCGATAGGCCGGGGCAGAGGGTTTCCTGCAGACGGGGCAGGTCACAGCAGGTCCGCCAGCGGCAGGCGGTCGCGGCGGCGGGTGAGTTCGTAGAGGCCGAGCGTCGTCCAGCCGGCAAGGTTCACCTCGCCTTCCGTCTTGAAGGCGGCCTTCAGCACCTGGTCCAGCGTGCCGCGGTCGCGCTTGGGCATCGGGGCGAAGTCGATCACCACCTGCCCGCCGAGGCCGCGCAGCCGCAACTGCCGCGGCAGGTCGCGGGCGGCGGCGATGCTGGCCTTCAGGCCGGCGGCGGGCGAGGTGTCGGGGCCGGTGTTCACGTCGACGGCAATCAGCGCGTGCGTCGGCTCGATGACCATCGACCCGCCGTCGAGCGTCACGCGCGGGCCGCGCAGCGCGTCGATCAGGTCGGGCACGCCGTGGGCGGCGAAGGCCCCCGGCTCGGCCGCGACCGCGTCGGGCTCGGGGTCGAGCCAGTCGCGGAAGGCGGTCTCGTGCGCGCCGGCGCCCTCGACCAGCAGCTCCGGCCCGCCCGCGAGGTCCGCCGTCACCGCCTGCGCCAGATCGCGCATCGCGGCGATGTCCTCGGCCACCGCGTCCTGCTCGGCGTCCCAGCAGGCGGACCGCAGGATCAGGCCCAGGCCCGGGTCTGCACCCGCCATCCCGGCTTCGGCAAGGGCCGTCAGCCGCGCGCGGCAGGCCTCGTCGCGGATGCGGCGGCTGATGTTCAGGCCCGGCGCGCCGGGGGTCAGGATGGCGAAGCGGCTCTTGAACAGGACGCGCGTGGTGACCGGAACGGCCTTGCCGTCCCCGGCGGGGCCCGTGACCTGCACGATCAGGGGCCTGCCCGCCGCGATGCCGTCGGACCCGCGCAGCCAGCCGTTGCCCTGGGGCAGGCGCACGAAGAGGCCGCCCTGCCCCTTCATCGGCCGGTCCGCGACCGCGCGGTAGATCGCGCCGGGCAGCGGGCGGTCGTCGGGCGGGTCGACCAGCAGTTCCTCCAGCCGCCCGTCCACCACCAGCGCCGCCGCCTGGCGGCCCCGCCATTCGTCCAGACAGACGACGCGGCCCTTCATGCCTGCCTCCACACCGGCCAGCCCGCGGCCTGCAGCAGCGCCGCGGTCTCGGCCACGGGCAGGCCCATGATGCCCGGAAAACTGCCCTGGATCCACGGGATGAAGGCCCCCGCCGCGCCCTGGATGCCGTAGCCGCCCGCCTTGCCGCGCCAGTCGCCGGAGGCGAGGTAGGCGTTCAGCTCGAGGTCCGACAGGCGCTTCATCCGCACCGCGCTGACCGAGGTGCGCTGCCAGACCCGGTCCCCGCGCCGCACCGCGACCGCGGTGATGACGTCATGCCGCCGCCCGCCGAGCAGCGTCAGGAACTGCGCCGCCTGGCCCGCGTCCGCGGGCTTGCCGAGGATGCGGCGGCCCAGGGCGACGGTCGTGTCGGCGGTCAGGACGATGTCCTCGGGCCCGGCCTGCACGGCACGCGCCTTCTGATCCGCCAGCCGCTCGGCATAGGGCCGGGGCAGCTCGCCCTTGCGGGGGGTCTCGTCGATGTCGGGGGGCAGGACGGCGTCGGGCACGATGCCCAGGGTCGCCAGCAGCTCCAGCCGCCGGGGGCTGCCGGAGCCGAGGATCAGCCTCATCTCGCGGCCTGGCGCATCCGGCCGCGAAAGCCGGTGCGCGCCTTCCGCGATGCGCTCACTTGAAGCGATAGTTGATGCGCCCCTTCGACAGGTCGTAGGGGGTCATCTCGACCTGCACCTTGTCGCCGGCGAGGACGCGGATGCGGTTCTTGCGCATCTTGCCGGCCATCGTCGCGATCAGTTCATGGCCATTGTCGAGTTCGACCTTGAACGTCGCGTTGGGCAGCAGTTCCTTCACGACGCCGGGAAACTCGAGCGTGTCTTCCTTGGCCATGGATACTCCAGCACGGGACGCCCGCGGTCAAAGCGCAGGCACGGGCGCGCATATGCGCCCGGGCGAGGGGATTGGCAAGGGGGTCCGGGCGGCCACAGGGGCGCGGACGACCGGCACGGGCGTCATTTCAGCTGGCTGTCCTTGGAGCCGCGCCGGTTGATCCCCCCGCGGGCGGCGGGCCGGGCGTCGCGGGCGCGCTGGCAGTCGATGCAGAGCTTGACCCCCGGCAGGGCCTGGCGGCGGGCCTCGGGGATGGGCTCGTCGCATTCCGCGCAGGTGGCGCGGCTGGCACCCTGCAGGGGGCGGCGGGTGGCGCGCATCCGAGCGAGCTCGTCGGCGATGGTGGCGGCCATCTGCTCTTCCGCGTCCCCGTCCCTGGCCCAGCCGCCCGCCATCAGGCGACGCGCGCGAAAGCGCCGCGCGGGGCGGCGAAGGTGGTCACGGCGGCGTGGTCGGCGGTGGTGGCGGGGTGCATGGGGGGAAGATAGGGGACGGGGTCAGGCGAGGGCAAGGCCATAGGCGCGGAACACCGGGTCGGCGGTCAGGATCGGCAGCGCCTCGACCTGCGCCTGGGCGATGAGCAGGCGGTCGAAGGGGTCGCCGTGGTGGCGGGGGAGGTCGGTGGCGGTGGCGGCATGCGCCCAGGTGACGGCGAGGGGCTGGCAGCCGGTGCGGGCGACGAGCGCGGGGATGTCGCCGTCGAGCGCGAGCTTGCCGAGGGCGCGCTTGACGGTCATCTCCCAGACGGTGACGGCGCTGACGATGCGGTCTGCGGTGGCGAGGGTTCTCCGCATGGCGGGGGTCAGGCGGGGGTCGTCGTTCCACGCCCAGAGGAGGATGTGGGTGTCGAGGAGGATCTTCACCGAGGCCCGAAGGCGTCGGTGAAGTCCGGTGGCAGATCGTCGAAGTCGTCGGCGATGTGGATGCGGCCCTTGAGGGCGCCGATCAGAGGAATGTCGGCGGGCGCGGCGGGCGGGCCGATCTCGGCCACCGGGCGGCCATGGCGGGTGAGCGTGATGCGCTCGCCCCCCTCGGCGCGGCGGACGAGGTCGGCGAAACGGGCCTTGGCGTCGGCGATGGTGGGCATGGTGACCTAAAAATAGGTCATCATGCGTTCATGTCAAGGTTCCGCCGAACCGGCCCCCGCCGTCAGGCTGGTCGACGCTACCCGCCGCCCGGCGTCACTCCGACCGCACCCGCCATCGCGCGCGCGTCGGCAAAGCGTGTCCAGACCTCGCCGAACCCCTCGCTCGGCGCGATGGCACGGCCGTGCATCAGGGGATAGCTGAGGAAATGGGGCCGGTTCGCATCGACGTCGACGCGGGACAGGTAGCGTTCGGCAATGCCGCAGAAGATAGCGTCTGGCCTGAAGGCGTCGACCAGTTCATAATGGAAGAACCGCGTCCGGCAGAAGATGACGCGGTGGTAGAACTGCGCCAGAAAGCCCTGCGCCCCGCGCATGAACGAATCCCCGAAGATCAGCAGGGTCCGTCCGCTCAGCGCGTCGGGCGTTTCCGTCAGGTCGCAGATGCCGTCATTGCCGCCGGCGACACCGTTCGTCACATGGACAGCCCCCGGACCCGAAGCCAGGATGGCAATGTCTTCCGGCGGCAATCCGGGAACTTTCCGGCCGATGTCGCCGAGATAGCCTTTCCTGACGCGGATTCGCCCGGCCAGCACCTCGCAGCCTTGGGCGATCAGGTCTGCCGGAAAGATGCCGTTCAGAATCTCCCGCGCGACCCCCAGGTTTCCATGCGCCGTATAGTGGCTGTCGGTGCGGGACAGGGCATCGGGTGTCCGCTCCAGCGCCGCAATCGGATAATGCACGTCGAGATCGGCCAGTTGCGGCCGATAGACGGATTCGTACACCGACCGCAATGGCAGGTCCGTACCCACCCGGTCGCGGAGCACAACGCACTTTTCCGGGAAGACGATGGTATGGAACCTGATGCCTTTCGCTGCGCAGTATTTCTGCCGGGCCGTCAGGTTGTCGACAAACCGCTCCACCGATCCGCGCGCCGGCATCGTCTTGCCGGAAAACAGCGAAAACACGGAATGGTTTCCGCCCGAAAGGAACAGATAGCCGTCCTTTCCCTGGTGCACGGTCGGATCGTGGCTGTCCGAAGGCCGCTCTACTTCCATGTCACGCCCCATCCGTTTTCACCCGAACCTCTCCACCATCCGCCCGCGGATCTGGTCCCGCGCCTGCCGGTAGGCCGCGAGCTTCGCCTCCCGCCCCTCCCCCAGCCCCGTGGGGTCGAGGATCGGCCAGTATTCCACCGCCACGTCGTAGTGCCGCGTCAGCTCCAGCGCCATGCGCTGGGAGGCCGGCGACAGGGCCACGATCAGGTCGAACTGGCCGAGGTCGTCGCCCCAGTCCTGCATCTCCTCGAAGCTGCGGCTGCGGTGGCGGGCCAGTTCGATCCCCTGCTCCTGGCAGACGGCGATGGCGAAGCCGTCGATCTCCATGTCGTTCCTGACCCCGGCGGACTGGACATAGGCGCGCTGGCCGAAGAGCTGTTTCATCAGCCCCTCGGCCATGGGCGAGCGGACGGCGTTGTGGTCGCAGCAGAACAGCACCGCCTGGGGGAAACCGGCCACATCAGCCCCAGTGCAGGACGCAGATGAGCGTGAAGAGGCGGCGGGCGGTGTCCTGGTCGAGGTCGGCCTTGCCGTCGAGCCGCTCGATCAGGGTGCGCGCGCCTTCGTTGTGGATGCCGCGGCGGGCCATGTCGATGGCCTCGATCTGGCTGGGCGGCAGGCGCTTCACGGCGTCGAAGTAGCTTTCGCAGATCTGGAAGTAGTCCTTCACCACCTGCCGGAAGGGGCCGAGGGAGAGGATGAACTCGGCCGCCTTCGCGCCCTCTTCGGTCGCAAGGTCGAAGACCAGCCGGCCGTCGCGGATCGCGAGCCGCAGGCGGTAGGGGCCGGGCGGGCGCCCCTCGCGCGCGGGGAGGGCGAAGCGGTTGTCCTCGAGCAGGTCGAAGATGGCGACGCGGCGCTCCTGCTCGATGGCCGGGGTCGGGCGGGCGAGGCCGCGTTCGTCGATCTCGACGTGGCAGAGGCGGGTCATGGGCGGGTGATGCCCGACCGGCCTGCGGCGATCAAGACTTTGTCAACCCTTTCCGGGCCAGACTGGCGGCAGCGGCAGGAGTGCAAGATGGACCGTGCGGAGTGGCATGAGCGGCTGGCGGCGGAAGAGACGCGGCTCGGACTGACCCAGGGCTTCAAGATGCTGTATGGCCCGTGGGCGACGCTGGGGGGATGCGACACGGCCTTCCTGTCGCTGAACCCCGGCCGGGCGCCCGACAAGGCCGCGATGCGCACCGTCTCGGACGAGCGCGGCAATTCCTATGAGGTCGAACGCCTGACGACCGTATCGCCGCTGACCGACCAGTTCCTGCGCCTTGCGGAGCTGATCGGGCGCACTCCGCTGCAGATCATGACCGGCGTGGTGGCCCCTTTCCGCAGTGACGGATTTGCGAGCCTCGCCCCCGGGCAGCGCGCCGCGGCGCTGGCGCTCGGGCAGGATTTCTGGCGCGGGCCGCTTTCCGCGCCGGGGCTGCGCCTGGTCGTGGCGGTTTCGCGCGAGGCGGCGGAGATGGCGGTCGCGCTGACCGGCGCGCGGTACGACGGGCAGGTGGCGGCCGGGTGGGGAGACCACGTCCTGCGGCGCTTCCGCATGCCGGACGGCGGACGTGTCGTGCACCTGCCGCACCTGTCGCGCTTCCGGCTCGTCGGCCGCCCGGCCTCGGCCGATGCGCTGGCCTGGGCGCTCGGGCTTGGGCCTGCGTGACGCCTCAGCCGTTCACCCGGCCGAGCCGCGCCCGCAGGCTGAGCGCGTGCGCCTGCAGCCCCTCGGCCTGTGCAAGCCGCTCTGCCGCCGGGCCGATGGCGGCCAGCGCGGCGGGGGTCATCCTTGCGAGGGTGGTGCGCTTCAGGAAGTCCAGCACCGAGAGGCCGGAGGAGAACCGCGCCGACCGCGCGGTGGGCAGGACGTGGTTCGGGCCGCCGACGTAGTCGCCGATGGCCTCGGGCGTCCAGGGGCCGAGGAAGATGGCCCCGGCGTGGGGGATCCGCGCCGCCAGCGCCGCGGGGTCGGCGGTGAGGATCTCGAGGTGCTCGGGGGCGAGGCGGGTCGCGATCTCGGCGGCCTCTCCGAGGTCGCGGGTGACGATGACGGCGCCGTTCGCCTCCCAGGACGCCCCCGCGATGGCGGCGCGCGGCAGCGCCGCGAGGTGGCGCGCCACTGCCGCCTCGACCGCATCGGCAAGGGCCGCGCTGTCGGTCAGCAGGATCGCCCGGGCCGAGGGGTCGTGCTCGGCCTGGCTCAGGAGGTCGAGCGCGATCCAGTCGGGGTCCTGCCCGGCGTCGGCGATGACGAGCACCTCGGACGGCCCCGCGATCATGTCGATGCCGACCCGGCCGAAGACGCGGGCCTTGGCCTCGGCCACCCAGGCGTTGCCGGGGCCGGTGATCTTGTCGACCGCGGGGATCGTCGCCGTCCCGTAGGCGAGGGCGGCGACGGCCTGCGCGCCGCCGATGCGGTAGATGGTGTCGACCCCGCAGACCTGCGCGGCGTAGAGGACGAGCGGGTTGACCGCGCCGCCGGGCGTCGGGCAGCAGATGACCAGCCGCCCGACGCCCGCCACCTGCGCGGGGATGGCGTTCATCAGCACCGAGGACGGATAGCTCGCCGTGCCGCCGGGGACGTAGAGCCCCGCCGCCGCGACCGGCGTCCAGCGCCAGCCGAGCGTCGCGCCGGTGTCGTCGGTCCAGGAGTCGTCCTGCGGCACCTGGCGCGCGTGGTAGGCCCGGATGCGCGCGGCGGCGATGTCGATGGCCGCGCGGTCCTGCGGCCCGACCTTCGCGACCCCGGTCGCGATCTCGGCGGGGGTGAAGGCGAGCGTCGCGGGGGTCAGGTCGAGGCGGTCGAAGCGGCGGGTCAGGTCGATGACGGCCGCATCCCCGCGCGCGCGGACGTCGGCGATGATGGCGGCGACATCCGCGCCCACGTCCGCATCGCCGTCGCGCGCAGAGGCGAGGAGTGCCGCGAAGCGGGTCTCGAAATCGGCGTCGCGGGTCGACAGGCGGGCGGGCATCGGGCACCTCTTCGGCGATCCCCGTAGACCGGGGGACCGCCGGCCTCAAGGGTCAGCGGAACCGGTCGCGCAGGCGCTGGAGGACGGAGGGCGAGTCCTGCGGCCCGTCGGGGTCCGCGGGGGTGGGGGCGGCCTTGGGGGCGGGCGCGGCGGGTTTCGGCCGTGGCGGCGAGACCCGCAGGGCCACCGCATTCTGGAACCCCGGCCCGTCGCCTGCGGCCAAAGCCGCCGCCCCGTCGCTGATCCCGTCCAGCAGCGGGTCCAGCCAGTCGCGGTCGGCCTTGGCGAAGTCGTGCAGGACGTAAGGCACCACGAGGTCCTTGTGGCCCGGGTGGCCGATCCCCAGGCGGACGCGGTGATACCCCTCGCCCAGGTGCTGGTGGATCGACCGCAGCCCGTTGTGCCCCGCGTGGCCGCCGCCGGTCTTGAGCCGCAGCCTGCCCGGCGCGAGGTCGAGCTCGTCGTGCCAGACCGTCACGTCGGTGCATTCGACTTTCAGCCAGTCCACCGCCGCGCGCACCGCCTGGCCCGACAGGTTCATGAAGGTCGCGGGCTTCAGGAGCGTGACGCGCGTGCTGCCGAAGCGCCCCTCGGCGGCAAGCCCCCGATGCGCCGCCTTCCACGGGTGAAAGCCGTGGTCGGCAGCGATCCGGTCCAGCGCCATGAAGCCGATGTTGTGCCGGT
>CAZNPW010000028.1:0-39746 GCA_964575185.1 uncultured Exiguobacterium sp. | reverse complement strand
GCGCGAGGCCGAGCGTGCCGCGGGCGAGGCGCGCGAGGACCGCGCCCGGGCCGAGGCGCTGCGCGATGCCGCCGCCGCGGCGGTGGACCAGGCCGCCCGGCGCATCGCCGCGGAGCTCGCCACCACGCCCGAGACGCTGCAGGACAGCCTGCCCGCGCCCGACGCGGACGCCGAGGCGCTTGATGTCGCGGTCGCCCGCCTGCGCCGCCAGCGCGAGGCGCTGGGGGCCGTCAACCTGCGCGCCGAGGAGGACGCCCGCGCGGTCCAGACGGAGCACGACACGCTGGCGGCCGAGAAGGCCGACCTCGACGAGGCGGTGCGCAGGCTGCGCGCCGGGATCGGCAGCCTGAACCGGGAGGGCCGCGAGCGGCTGCTGACCGCCTTCGCCCAGGTCAGCACGAACTTCACGATGCTGTTCAGGCACCTGTTCGGCGGCGGCGAGGCGCGGCTGGTGCTGGTGGAAAGCGACGACCCGCTGGAGGCGGGGCTCGAGATCATGTGCCAGCCCCCGGGCAAGAAGCTCGCCACGCTATCGCTGCTGTCCGGGGGCGAGCAGACGCTGACGGCGCTCGCGCTGATCTTCGGGGTGTTCCTGGCCAACCCCGCGCCGATCTGCGTGCTGGACGAGGTCGACGCGCCGCTGGACGATGCCAACGTCGCGCGCTTCTGCGACCTGCTGGACGAGATGACGCGGCGGACCGCGACGCGATTTCTCATCATCACCCACCACGCCGTGACGATGGCGCGGATGGACCGGCTGTTCGGCGTGACGATGGCCGAGCCGGGGGTCAGCCAGCTTGTCAGCGTGGATCTGACGAAGGCGGAGGCCCTGGTCGCCTAGACTACGGCAGGACCCGGACCTCGGCCCGCGCTGCGGCGCCGGTCGCGTCGATCACCGACAGGTTCAGAAATCCCGCGGCGGCGGGCAGCAGCGCCTCGCGCGCGCGGGTGGCGATCACGGCGGGGGTGCCGTCCACCATGAAGGTGAAGGGGGGGTTGCCGCCTTCGATGCGGACCTTCAGGCCCTGCGGCAGAAGCGCGACCTCGGCCCCGTCGGGCGGGAAGGCGAGCGCCAGGTCGCCCGGCGCGGACAGGGCCGCGTCGCGCGGGCGGAACTGCCGCAGGGGCGGGGGAAGCTCGGGATTGGCCAGCATCAGCGTCGCGGGCGGCGGGGCGGGCTGCGGGGCGAGGTCGGGCGCGATGCGGCCGAAGGTGCGGAACAGGACCGGTGCCGCGACCGCGGCACCGAAGGCACCCGGCACCGGGGTGCCGTCGGCGCGGCCCATCCAGACGCCGGCCACATGCGCGCCGTCATAGCCGATGGCCCAGGCGTCGCGACTGCCGTAGCTGGTGCCGGTCTTGTAGGCGAGCCGGTTCGGCGGCGACCCCGGCGGGGGCGCGAGGCCCGCGAGGATGTCGCCGACCTGCCAGGCCGCGACGGCGGAGACGACGCGCGCCCCTTCGTCCCGCGCGCCGTCCGCCCGTGCGGCGAGCGGCAGGGCGACCCCGCCGCGGGCCAGCGTGGCGTAGAGCTGCACCATGTCCTGCAGGCTGATGCCGACGCCCCCCAGCGCCACGGCCAGCCCCGGCTGGCCCCCCGGCACCACCGCGGTCACGCCCGCCGCATCGAGCGCGACCAGGAGCCGCGCCGGCCCCATCGCGTCCAGAAGCTGCACCACGGGGGTGTTCAGCGACAGTTGCAGCGCCTCGCGCAGGCGGACCTCGCCGCGGAACAGTCGGTCGAAGTTCTGCGGGGCGTAGGTGTCGAAGCGCACGGGACGGTCGTCGATGATCGTCTCGGGTTGCGCCAGCCCGTCGTCGAAGGCGAGCGCGTAGACCAGCGGCTTCAGCGTGCTGCCGGGCGACCGCAGGGCCTGCGTCATGTCGACGAAGCCGCGGCGGGCGTCGTCGGTGAAGCCGGCCGAGCCGACGCTGGCAAGGATCTCGCCCGTCGCGTGGTCGGCGACCACGATGCCGATCTGGAGGTCGTCCGCGCCGCCCTGCGCCGCGCCGCCCTGCACCGCCTCGGCCGCCAGCCGCTCCAGCCGCAGCTGGAGGGCGGCGTCGATGGTGGTCGGGATGACCTGCGCCAGCGGATCCTCGCGGCGCAGGCGGTCGGCCAGGTGCGGGGCCGTCGCCGGGAAGGGGCGGCGGGCGTCGGGGACGGGTTCGGTCCGCGCCGCCGCCGCCGCGTCGCGGTCGATCAGCCCGTCGCCGGTGGCGCGGTCCAGCACGCGGGCGCGGGCCTCCAGCGCGGCCTGCGGGTTGCGGTCGGGGCGTCGGCTTTCGGGGGCCTGGGGAATCGCGACCAGGAGCGCGGCCTCGGCCGGGGTCAGGCGGCGCGGCTCCTTGCCGAAATAGGCGAAGGTCGCGGCGCGGACGCCCTCCAGGTTGCCGCCGAAGGGCGCGAGGTGCAGGTAGAGACGAAGGATTTCCTCCTTGGACAGGCGCGCCTCGAGCGCCCAGGCCACCCGCATCTGGCGCAGCTTGCCCGCCCAGGTGCCGGTGCCGGACTCCTCCAGCAGGCGCGCGACCTGCATCGTGAGGGTGGACCCGCCGCTGACGACGTGGCCGTTCCACAGCGCCTGGGCGACGGCGCGCGCCATGGCGACGGGGTCCACCCCGGCGTGGTCGAAGAACCGCCTGTCCTCGTAGGCGACCAGCATCGCCACATAGCCCGGGTCCACGTCGGGCAGGGCGACGCCCATCCGCCAGCGCCCGTCGGCGACGGTGTAGGCGCGCATCAGGGTGCCGTCGCGGGCACGCACCTCGGCCGACATGGGCAGCGCCAGCGGCGGCAGGTCGGTCGCCGCGACCCAGGCGCGGAAGCCGTCGGCCGCGGCGCCCAGGACGAACAGCGCCGCCGCGAGCGCCAGGGGCCACCTTGCGCGCATCGGGGGCGCCTTCATTCCGTGATCGTGACCGTCCCCGCCTCCGACGTGGCGCGGAAGTCGGGGCGATACATGTCCTCGACCAGCGCCGCAGGATGGCGGAAGGTGCCGGGGCTGACCGCGCGGACGATGTAGGCCAGCCGGAAGGGCGTCGCGTCGTAGCGGTCGATCGCGGTCAGGAAGCGGTCCTGCCGGAACTCGGTGTGCGCCGCGTCACCCACCGCGTCGAGCCAGGCGAGCTGCGCGGTGGACCCGCCGGCGATGAGGTTCGGGTTGTCGATCTCGAACCCCGCGGGCAGGGCGTCGTTCACCATCAGCCGCGCCTCGCCCCGGGCGAAGGGCGTGACCTCGAGCACCGTCACGAGCCGCGTGCCCTGCGCGACCGACCCCAGGTCGACCGGGTCGCCGTCGAGCGTGAAGTAGCTGCGGGTGATGGCATAGCCGTTGCCGCCCGCGGGCTGCGGTTCGGTCGGCACGCCGAAGGCCGTGACCGTCAGCGTGGTGCGGCGTTCGCGGGTGTTGGCGATGGCGGCGGTGGTGCCCGGCAGCATCGTGCGCACGAGCGGGCCGTCGGCCGGCCGACCGTCGATCGTCAGCCCGCCGAAGCGGCCCTCGCCCAGAAGTGCCCGCGCGGCCAAGAGCCGCCATGTCGCCTCCTGCGTCGAGAAGGGCGCGTCGCGCGCGGCGAGCTGGCCGACGAGCGCGTCGGTGTCGACGGCCTTCGACCCGGCCTCGAGCGCGAGCGTCAGCACGCCCGCCATGTCGCGGTCGTCGGTGCCGTAGTCGGCGCGCAGGATCTGCGCGTCGCCCAAAGGCCGGTTCAGCCGGGCGGCGGCGCGGGCGAACATCGCGTCGGCGCGCAGCTGGTCGCCGTAGGAGGCGAGCGCCGCGCCGAGCTGCGCCTGCGCCAGCGCGGTGGCGAAGTCGTCGCCCTTGACGTCGGCGTAGTAGCGCAGGTCGCCCACCGCCGCCGCCCCTTCGCGCGCCAGCACCATCAGCGCATAGGCCAGCGCCTCGCCGCCGTTGTTGATCTCGGGCGTGAAGTCGGGGGCGTAGTTCACCTGGTTGCGCAGGTTCGACAGCGCCGACCGGAAGGCCTGGTCGGGCACGGCGTAGCCCGCCGCGCGGGCGCGGCTGAGGAAGTCCGTCACGAAGGCGTCGAGCCAGAAGTCGCCCGACATGGGCTCCCACAGGCCGAAGGCACCCTCGGCGGTCTGGTTCATCAGCACCGCGTCGATGGCCTGTTGCACGCGCGGCCCGATCTCGGGCGCGCCAGCACCACCCATCGCCGTCGCGATCTCGTCGAAGTACAGCAGCGGCATGGCGACCGCGGCGATCTGTTCGGTGCAGCCGTAGGGGTAGCGGTCGAGGCTGGCGAGCAGCCCCGGCGCGTTCAGCCGCGCGATCGGCCCGGCGGCGAGCGTCGCCCGCGCCGTCGCGGGGTCGAGCCCGTCGAACACCGCCTGGTCGAAGGTGAAGGTCTGCCCCGGCATCAGGTCGAACCGCGAGACGCGGGCGATGGGCGGGTCGGTGCGTTCGACGGGCAGGGTCAGGGTGCGGGTCAGGACGCGTCCGTCGGGCGTGGTCAGGGCCACGTCGATGGTCTGGACGCCCGCCGGCCCGGCGGTGACGGGGATGCTGAAGGTCTGCTTGCCCTGGTCCGCGAGCGTGAAGGGCGCGGGCGCCGCGCCGACGGTCACGCCACGGCCGGTCAGCGCAAGCTGCATCTCGCCCGCAGGCCCGGTCGCGTGGACCACCTCGAGCAGCAGGCGCGAGGTATCGCCGGGGGCCATGAAGCGCGGCAGGCTGGCGGTCACGACCACCGGGTCGCGGACGAGCACGCTTGCGTCGGCCTGGCCGACCGCGGTCGGGGTCCAGGCGACGGCCATGACGCGGACCTCGCCGTTGAAGGCGGGCAGGTCGAAGCTGACCCGCGCGAGGCCGTCGGCCCCGACCTGCACGGGGCCCGAGAACAGAGCCACCAGCGCCTCGGTGGGCGGGGGGGCCTGCAGCCGCGCGTTGGCCCCGGCGTCGCCGCCCGACCGCACGGTGCCCGCCGCCCCCGTCAGCCCGTCGATCAGCCGACCGTAGACGTCGCGGATGCCGACGCCCAGGCGGCGCTGGCCGAAGTAGTGGCCCGCCGGGTCGGGCGGGGTGAAGGCGGTCAGGTTCAGGATGCCCTGGTCGACGGCGGCGACCGTGACCCAGGCGGTCTCGCCCGCCGGGGCGGCGACCCGCACCGCCACGTCGAGCGGCGCGCGCGGGGCCGATTCGGCCGGGGCCTCCACCGCCACGTCGAGCTGCCGGTCGCCCGGGGCGACGGCGGCGTAGGACAGCCCGAGCGCGCGCTGCGGGTTGCGTCCCGCGGCCACGTCCATCGGCCGCAGCACCTGCGCCGTGACATAGGCCCCGGCGCCCCATTCGGCGGTGACGGGAAGCCGGATCAGGTTCTCGCCCTCGGTCACCTCGACCGCCTGCATGGCGATGACGCGGTTCGACAGCACGGTCACCAGCGCCACCCCCGCCGCGCGCGGCACGACGCGCAGCGTGGCGGTGTCGCCCGGCGCGTAGGCCGGCTTGTCGAGCGACAACTCCAGCGTGTCGGGCGTGTCGCGCAGGCCCGCGGGGGCATACCAGCCCGAGGAGAAGCCGACGGTCGTGACCGCCCCCGCCCCCTCGATGCGCAATTCGTACTCGCCCCAGGTCGTCGGCACGGTGATCGTCGCGGGCGCGGAGCCGAGCGTGACGGTGCCTTCGCCCGCCGGGGTGCGGGTCGTCACCGGCTCCCAGTTCCAGGCGCCGTCCTGGGAATACCACTGGTAGTCGGTCTCGATCCGGCTGACGGTCCAGGTCGCCCGCGCGCCCTCGGCCCCCGGGCCGGTGCCGACGACCTGGAAGGTCGCCTCGGCCCCTTCGGGGAGGCCGCCGTCGAAGCCGGGCTTGACCCCGATCAGCGCCGCGGTCGGGGTCAGCGCGCGGGTCACGCGGCGTTCGACCGGGCGGCCGGAACCTTCGGCCAGGCGCACCGTCGCGCGGAGTTCCAGCGGCACGCCGGGGTCGGCGGTCTGCGGCATCGGCAGCGCGACGGTCGCCGCACCCGTGGTGTCGGTGACGGTGGGCGGGATCGGCTCCATCAGCGCCGCGAAGGGCGCGTTCGCGTCGCCCCAGACATAGCCGGGGAAGCCCGCGACCTCGGCCGCCTGCTGCAGCAGGACCTCGCCCTCGACCGCGAGGTCCGCCCCGAGCGCGCCGAACAGGTAGCGCGCGGCGATGGACAATTCCGGCGTCTGGGTCAGGGTCAGCGGCGTGTCGGCGAGCGTGAGGGTGAAGTCGATGCGTTCGGGCAGGAAATCCTCGACGAGGAAGGTCTGGGAGGCGAGCGCCTCGCCGTCCGCCTCGGCCCGCAGCTCGAGCCGCCAGACGCCGCGCGGGGCGTTGCCCGCGATGGCTTGGGCGAAGACGTAGCCGCCGGCCCGGTCGGTCACGACGGCGCGGGACTGCTCCACCCCGTCGGGGCGGAACCACACCGCGGTCAGCGGCAGGCCGCTGATCGCCGCGACCTGCGGGTCGCGGGCGAGCGCGGTGACGTTGACCGTCTCGCCCGCGCGGTAGGCGCCGCGGTCGGTGGTCAGGAACACGTCCACGGGCGGCGCGGCGGGGCGGCCCTCCACCCCGCGGTCGGACAGGTCGAACTCCGGGTCGGTCAGCGACAGGAAGGACATGTCGTCGCCCTGCCGGACGACCAGCATCGCGGGCGCCGCAGCCCCCCGCCCGCGCGTCAGCCCGGGATCGAAGACGGCATGGCCCATCGCGTCGGTCGTGGCCCGGCCCAGCACGTCGTTACCCTGCGAGATCAGGTCGACCGTCGCCCCCGTCACCGCCGCGGCGGTGCCGAGGCTGCGAGCGAAGACGTGCAGCCCGTCGGTCCCCGACAGCGAGGTCAGCCCGAGGTCGGACACCACGAACCACTGCCAGGCCGGGGCGGAGACGTAAGGATCGACCCCCGGCACCGCGGCCTGCAGCGCGTAGATGCCGGGCGGCTGGCCCGCGAGCGCCTCGTCCATCGGCAGGCGGGTGGTGATGTCGGTGTTGACCTGCTGGCCGACCTGCGCCGTGCCCTGCCAGATCTGCGTGCCGATGTTGGCCGCGAAGGGCTCCTGCTGCCAGGTCTGCATCGGCGTGCCGAAATAGCCGTCCTGCATCGCGCGCAGGATGTTGCGGTCGGTCACGCGATACAGCGTCAGGTCCAGCCGTTCGGTGTTCACCGTCTCGACCGGGATCGCCGCACCCTCGCCCGCGGGCAGGATGTAGCCGCGGCCCGCGAAGCGCGCGCCGGGGTTGCGGTCGCGGACGTATTGCGAGATCTCGACCGGGGCGGTCAGGGTCTGGCCGTCGGCGGCGGGCAGCCCCTCGCGGAAGGTCACGCGGTAGGTCGCGCCGTGCTGCACGCCCTCGACGCAGAGCTGCGTGCCGTCGCGGGCGACGGTCAGGCCGGGGTCGGTCAGCTGCACGAAGCTGGAATAGTCGACGCCGCGGTCGGCCAGCGGCTCGCTGAAGCTGGCGCAGATGCGCGGACGGGCGGTGTCGGCCTGCACCAGCGTCTCGACGATGCGGAAGCCATACAGCGCGATGGCATCGGCCAGCGCCTGCGCGGTGTCCTCGCGGGGCGCGAGCGCCTGCGCCAGCCGCAGCGCCGCGACCTTGTCGCGGCCCCGCCCCTGCGCCTCGAGCGCGTCGCCGAGCGTCACGAGGATCGTCGCCCGCTCCGCCGCGCCGTCGGCGCGGAGGTAGGCGTTGGTCGCGGCCCAGATCGCCCGGTCGCGCAGCGCATACTGGTTGTTCGCGTCGGCATTCGCCGCCTGGCCCAGCGCCAGCGCATAGTCGTTCCAGTCGCCCGCCGCGTCGGTCAGGTTGACCGCGGCCCCCCAGAGCCCCGCGCCCGTCGCCGGGTCGCTCGCGGCCATGCTGTCCTGCGCCGACCGCCGCAGGTCCTCGGTCGTCCAGCCGTTGACGTAGTGCTCGTTGGCCAGCCCCTGCGCCTGGGTCACCGCCGCCGCGATGTCCCAGTCGAACAGGAACGGCACCTCGGCCCGGCGCGCCGCCGCGCGCGTCTCGGCCCCCGGGTCGGCGGCCAGGACCAGGCCCGACCAGGCCCCGGGGAAAAATTCGCCCGCGCCGGGGTTGGCCTTGGGGAAACACGCCCCGTTGACCGAATTGAAGGTCATCGCCGTGCAGGACCCGTCGGCGAGGCAGGCGAGCTGGCAGGCGTCGACCGTCGTGTCGAAGATCTGGCTCAGGTCGCCGCCGGGCAGGTCCTGGTCCTGCGTCATGACGAATCGGCGGTCGGGGATCAGGTCCTGGGCCGGGGAAAAGGTCGGGAACAGGGCCGCGAGCAGCACGAGACCGGCAAATGTCCGCATCGGAAAAATCTCCCCAGGCGTCGGATGCCGGATCGTCGCATGGCGGCAAACCGCCGTGCAAGGCAAGGTTTTCCGACAGGCGCGGGGCGGCATTAAGCCGCGGTTCATCCCTGGGTGGTTCTATCCCGCGTCGAGGTGGACGACGGGATGCAGATGTCGCTGGCGGAACGGTTGGCCCAGGAACGGCGCGCGCGGATGGCGGCCGAACGTCTGCTGCAGCAGCGCACGCTCGACCTGCAGGCGGCCGAGGCGCGGCTGGCGCTGCACGCCAAGGGCATGTTCGAGCGGATCGTCGCCGAACGCGACGCGGCCCGGTCCGCGGCGACCGAAGCCGCGGGCCTGCGCGGCGAGCAGGCGCGTTTCATCGCCGACCTCGACCGCGCGCAGAGCTCGGTCGTCACCGCCGAACGGCGGCTCTGGGATTCGATCGAGGCGCTGCGCGACGGCTATGCGCTCCTCGACCCCGACCTGCGCCTGGTCGGCGCGAACCGGGCGTTCCACGCCTTCCTGCACGGCACCCCGGTCGCGGGGGGCGTGGCGATGGGCGACATCTTCACGGCGGCCGTGGCCGCGGGGCTGCTGGTGCCCGATACCGATGTCCTCGCCTGGCTGACGCGGGCCGAAGCCGAGCCGCCGCCGACCGTGGTGACCCGCACCGACGGGGTGACCCTGCAGCTGACGCGGCGGCAGACGGCCGACGGCGACACCGTGCTGGTGCTGCACGACATCACCGCCGACCGGCGCATCCGTGCCGCGATCGAGGTGCTGTCGGACGGCTTCGCGCTGTTCGACAGCGAGGAACGGCTTCTGATGGCCAACCACGCCTACGCTGCGCATGTGCCCGAGATGCGCGACGCGACGGTGCCGGGCGCGCGGCTGTCCGACATCCTGCGCCGCGGCCTCGAACGCGGCGCCTTCCCCGAGGCGCAGGGCCGGGCGGAGGAATGGCTGCAGGAGCGGCTCGACTACCACCGCCGGGCCGAGGGGGAGCTGGTGCTGCAGACCCAGGCGGGCCGCTGGCTGATGAAGGTCGACCGCCCCACCCCCGACGGCGGCCGCGTCTGCCTGCGTCTCGACATCACCGAACTGAAGGAGCAGGCGGCGGCGCTCGACGCCGCGCGCGTCGCGGCCGAGGCGGCGAGCCGGGCCAAGTCCGCCTTCCTCGCCAACATGAGCCACGAGATCCGCACGCCGATGAACGGCGTCGTCGGCATGGCCGAACTCCTCTGCGACACCGCGCTGTCGGACGAACAGCGCCTGTTCGCCGAGACGATCAAGTCCTCGGGCGAGGCGCTGCTGGTCATCATCAACGACATCCTCGACTATTCCAAGATCGAGGCGGAACGGCTGACGCTGCACCCCGAACCCTTCGACATGGAGCGCACGATCCACGAGGTCGCGATGCTGCTTGCGCCGCGGGCGCGGGAAAAGGGCATCGACCTGGCCATCGACTACGACATGTTCATGCCGACGCGCTTCGTGGCCGACCCCGGCCGCATCCGGCAGGTGCTGACGAACATCATGGGCAATGCGGTCAAGTTCACCGAGCGGGGCCACGTGCTGGTCCGCGCGGTGGGGGTGGAGACCGGGCCGGGGACGCAGGCGCTGCACGTCACGGTCGAGGATACCGGGATCGGCATCGCGCCGGAGAACCTCGCGCTGGTGTTCGGCGAGTTCAACCAGGTCGAGGCGCAGGCCAACCGCAAGTTCGAGGGCACGGGGCTCGGACTCGCCATCAGCAGGCGCCTGGTCGAGGCGATGGGGGGCGAGGTCTGGGTCGACAGCGAGCTCGGCCGCGGGTCGTCCTTCGGCTTCCGCCTGCCGCTGCCGGTGGCCGAGGCCGCGGTGCCGCCCGACCTGCCGGTCGACCTGCGCCGGGTGCTGGTGGTCGACGACCAGCTGATCAACCGCACCATCCTGGAACGCCAGCTCGTGCCCTGCGGCATGGCCGTCGTGCTGGCCCGCTCGGGCGAGGAGGCGCTGCGGATCCTCGCGGCCGACCACGACTTCGACGTGGTGCTGACCGACCACAACATGCCCGAGATGTCGGGCACCGCCCTGGTGCGCGCCATGCGCGCGCGCGGGCTGGCGATGCCGGTGGTGCTGTTGTCCTCGAGCCCCGCCGAGCTGCGCGACAGCGGCCTGACCGACCAGATCGCGGCGGTGCTGCCGAAGCCGATCCTGCGGGCGGAGCTCTTCCGCAGGCTGCGCGCGCTGACCGCGCCCCCGCCGCAGGCCGCCAGGCCCGCCGCGGCCCCTGCGGTCCCGGCGGGCCGCCGGCTGATGCGCGTGCTCGCGGCCGAGGACAACCGCACGAACCAGCTCGTCTTCCGCAAGATGGTGTCGGGCTGCGGGCTCGACCTGCGCTTCGCCAACAACGGGCGCGAGGCGGTCGAGGCGTTCCTGGGCTTCGACCCCGACCTGATCTTCATGGACATCTCGATGCCCGAGATGGACGGGCGCGAGGCGACCGTCGCGATCCGCGCGCTGGAGCGCGAGACGGGCGGGCACGTGCCCATCGTCGCCCTGACCGCGCACGCGATGGAGGGTGACGCGCGCGACATCCTGTCGGCCGGGATGGACCGCTACATGACCAAACCCCTGCGCAAGGCCGAGCTTTTCGCCACGCTGAACGAGTTCCTGCCGCCCGGTGTCACGATCGACACCGACGGTGCCGCGGCGCTGGCATCGTGATGCCCGCGGGACGCGTCGGCGCGTCCCAGGGGCGGACCGGCGCGCAGACGGGCGGGTGCGACCCCGCGCGACCGTCGCCCGCAGGCAGCCGGTCGGCGCGCCCGTCGCGGTGCCAGGGGCGTCCGCGTCGCCTTGCCGGCCGTCCGAGGGCGCGGTCGAGACCGCGGGGGTCGCGGCGACGCGGACGGGGCCGGACCGGGCCGCGATCGGACTGCGGCTGCGCACGGCTCTGTCCAGGACGGCGCGGCACCGGGGGAACCCGGCCCGTGCCGGATCGGCATGGCCGCAGCGGACCGCCCGCGGCGGCGGTCCACCGCCGCCCGCGCGGCATCGGCGACCCCGGGCGATCCGGCGCTCGCGCCGGGGACCGGACCGGCGGTGCGGCACCGGCGCAGGCGAGCGTCGCGCCCATCAGTGCCCTGGTGCCGGCACCGGACGGGGTCGGTCGGGCGGCCCCGCCCGGGTCGGCCCCGGCTTGGGGTCGGACGCGCTCCGCCGCCGGTTCCGTGTCGACGGCCTTGCCGACCGGGCTGCGCCCATCACGGCGGGCGGCGCTTTCGGGGTCCGGCGGAGGCTTCCCCCGATGGCGCAACCGCGCGCCCCCGAAGGATGGCCTGCCCCCCGCGCGCAGGCCGCGGCCCGGCGCAACGGGGCTCACGCCGCCCCGGTCAGGATTTCCAGGAACGCGGGTCCGAAGCGGTCGAGCCGGGCGGTGCCGAAACCGGCGACGCGGTCGAGGTCCGGCAGCGTGGTCGGCCGCGCCTCGGCGATGCGGCGCAGCGTGGGCTGCGGGATGTGGAGCGGCTTGCCGGTGCCGTCCTCGCCGCGCATCAGCCGCAGCGCGGCCTCGGCCAGGCGGTCGAAGACCGGCCCGGCCGCGGTGCCGGCCAGGCGGCGGCGGGCGGGGTGCTGGTCGTCCGGCACGGCCCCGGTGATGACGGCAAGAAAGATCGCGCCATAGCTTTCGAGCTTCTTCGCGCCGACGCCGGTGATCCGCGCCATGTCGTCCGGCGTGCGGGGGCGGCGCTCGGCCATCTCGATCAGCGTGCGGTCGGGGAAGACGACGTAGGCGGGCACGCCCGCGGCCTGGGCCAGCTGCAGCCGACGCGCCTTCAGCGCGGCGAGCAGCCCCGCGCAGGCCTCGTCGACCAGGACCGGCGCGGCGCGGTCGGCCCCTTCCGCGACGGTATCGCGGCGCAGCGTCACCGGCACCTCGCCGCGCAGCACCGGGCGGGCGGCCTCGGTCATCCGCAGCGCGCCGAAGCGTTCCGGGTCGGGGCGGATCAGGTCGCGGCCCATCATCTGGCGCAGCACCGCGCCCCAGGCGGCCTTGCCCATGTCGCGCCCGGCGGCGAAGGTCGGCAACTGGTCGTGGCCGCGCTCGCGCACCTTGGCCGTCGCCCGGCCGGTCAGCACGTCGATGACGTGGCCCGCGCCAAACCACTCCCCCGTGCGCAGGATCGCCGACAGCGCCTTGCGCACCGCGTCGGTGCCGTCGAACAGCTCCGGCGGGCGGGCGCAGAGGTCGCAGTTGCCGCAGGGGCCCGACGTCTCGCCGAAGTAGGACAGCAGGACCTGCCGCCGGCAGCCGGTGGCCTCCGCCAGCCCGAGCAGCGCGTTCAGCCGCGCGTGGTCGGCCTGCTTGCGGTCGGCGGGAGCCGCGCCCTCGTCGATCTGCGCCCGGCGCAGGCGGATGTCGTCGGGGCCGAAGAGCGCCATGGCCTCGGCCGGGGCACCGTCGCGCCCCGCCCGGCCGATTTCCTGGTAGTAGGCCTCGATCGACTTCGGCAGGTCGGCGTGGAAGACCCAGCGGATGTCGGGCTTGTCGATCCCCATGCCGAAGGCGACGGTGGCGACGACGATCAGCCCGTCCTCCTGCTGAAAGCGGATCTCGACCCGGCGGCGATCCTCGGGGTCCATCCCGGCGTGGTAGTGGCAGGCGGCGTGCCCGGCCTGGCGCAGGGCCTGGGCGATGACCTCGCACCGCGCCTTGGCCCCGCAGTAGACGATCCCCGCCTGCCCCTTGCGCGCCGCGGCAAAGCGCAGAAGCTGGTCGCGCGGGCCGTCCTTGACGGCGAAGGCCACATGGATGTTCGGCCGGTCGAAGCCGCGCAGGAAGGTCTCGGGGGCCTGCCCGCCGAACAGCCGCGCGACGATTTCGGCCCGCGTCTCGGCGTCCGCCGTCGCGGTGAAGGCCGCGAGCGGCACGCCGAGCGCCTGCCGCAGCGCGCCGATCCGCAGGTAGTCGGGGCGGAAGTCGTGGCCCCACTGGCTGACGCAATGCGCCTCGTCGACCGCGATCAGGCCGCAGTCGATCCGCCGCAGCAGCGCCGTCGTGCCGGAGGCCGCCAGCCGTTCGGGCGCGAGATACAGAAGCTTCAGCCGCCCGGCATCGAGCGCCGCGAAGATCTCGTCGTTCTCCTCCCCCGTGTTGGCCGAGGTCAGCGCCCCGGCCTCCACCCCCGCCGCGCGCAAGCTGCGGACCTGGTCGCGCATCAGCGCGATCAGCGGCGAGATCACCACGGTGACGCCCCGCCGGCAGAGCGCGGGAAGCTGGAAGCACAGCGACTTGCCCCCGCCCGTGGGCATGATGGCAAGGACGTTGCGGCCGGCGGTGACGGCCTGCACGATCTCCTCCTGCCCCGGGCGGAAGGCGGGGAAGCCCCAGATGGAGCGCAAGAGGTCGGACGGGTCGGCGATCATCCTGCCAGCATCGCCGTCCACGGTGAACGCCACCTTAACGTCAGACGAAGAGCGCGACGTTGTTCTGCAGCACGATCCGCAGGGCGTAGATCGCCAGCAGCACGACCAGCGGCGCGAGGTCGAGGCCGCCCATCTGCGGCAGGACGCGGCGGACGCGGGAATAGACCGGCTCGAGCATCTGGTTCAGGCCGTACCACAGCTGCCCGACGATCGGCTGGCGGACGTTCAGCACCTGGAACTGCACCAGCCACGAGATGATGATATGCGCGATGACGATGAACTGGGCGACGCCCAGCAGAAGCAGCAGGATTTCATATAGCGATTGCATCGGCACCCATCCACCAGCGGTGGTAGGATTCTAGCGGCCGCCGGCCGAAAGGGCAATCGCGGCCGAAGCGCCCCCGCATCACGATTTGCCGCAGGTGCCGGGTCCGCGGCGCCGCCGCGCGTCAGCGGACGATGAGCTCGAGCGTGTCGTAGAGGAGGCCGGTTCCCCAGGCGGCGGCGGCGAGCGCGCCGGGTTTGTGGCGTAGGTCCGCGAGCGCGTCGCGGGTGACCCAGGCGCGGCGCGCGACGACGCCCTCCGGGTCGGTCCAGGGGCCGTGGGGGTCACCGGCGACCAGCGTGCAGCGGAAGAAGACCTCGACCTGGTGGAAGCCCGTGGCGGGGTCGTGGAACTCGTTCACCAGCGCCGGGGGGCCGACGGCGACGGTGAGGCCGGTTTCCTCCTGCACCTCGCGGATCAGGTTGTCGGGCAGCGAGGTGCCGGGGTGGACGCCGCCGCCGGGGGCGCACCAGAGGTCGGAGCCTGCGGCGTAGGCGTTCACCACGAGCAGGCGGTCGTCGTGCAAAAGCAGGGCGCGCACGGCGAGGCGGGGGCGATCGGGGCTGGGCATGCGCGGCAGGGGAGCCGGTGACGCGGCGTCGGTCAAGGCCCGGGATCCCCTCGCGCATGTTGCGCGGGGCCGGGCGGCGCGGCATCGTGGCGGCCATGGTGATCCCCGCGCCCCTGCAGAGCCAGCTCGGCGGCCGCCGCCAGCGGGGCGAGACGGTCGTGCTGCTGCACGGCCTGGCGCGGACCGAGGCGAGCCTGGCCGCGATGGAGGCGGCGCTGGCCGTGCACGGCTACGCGGTGGTGAACCGCGGCTACCCCTCGCGCCGGGCGGCGATCGGCAATCTGGCGGCGCATGTGGGCCGCGTGCTGGCCGAGGTGCCGGGCGACCGGCCGGTGCATGTGGTGGCGCATTCGATGGGCGGCATCCTGCTGCGCGCCTGGCTGGCGGAGCATCCGCAGCCGAACCTCGGCCGGGTGGTGATGCTCGCGCCGCCGAACCAGGGGTCGGAGCTGGTGGACGCCATGGCGGGCCTGGTGCCCTTCCGCTGGGTGGTGGGGCCGGCGGGGATGCAGCTCGGCACGCGGGAGGCGTCGCTGCCGCGGGCGCTGCCGCGGGTGGACTTCGACCTGGGGGTGATCGCGGGGTCGCGGCCGGCGAACCCGGGGCTCGCGGCGCTGTTCGGCGGGCCGAACGACGGCAAGGTCAGCGTGGAGTCGACGCGGGTGGAGGGGATGCGCGACCATCTGGTGCTGCCGGTCAGCCATACCTGGATGAAGCTGAACCCGGTGGTGATCGCGCAGGTGCTGACCTATCTGGACAGCGGGCGTTTCGCGCCGGGGATGACGCTGGGCGCGGCGGTGCGGCTGGTCAGCGCAAGGGCGTGATGCGGGTCGCGTGGCCCATCTTGCGGCCCGGCCGGGCCTCGGCCTTGCCGTAGAGGTGCAGCGCGGTGCCCGGGTCGGCAAGCAGCGCCGGGACGCGGGCGATGTCGTCGCCGATCAGGTTCTCCATCACCGCGTCGGCCACCCGCGACCCGTCGCCGAGCGGCAGGCCCGCGACCGCGCGGATGTGCTGTTCGAACTGGTCCACCGCGCAGGCGTTCTGCGTCCAGTGGCCGGAGTTGTGGACGCGCGGCGCGATCTCGTTGACGATGAGCGCCTGGGGGGTGACGAAGAGTTCCACCCCCAGCACGCCGGTGTAGTCGAGCGCGGTCAGGATGCGCGCGGCGATCAGCACGGCGTCGCTGCGCTGGCCGGGGGGCAGCGCGGCGGGCACCGTGGTGGTCCGCAGGATGCCGTCCCGATGGACGTTCTCGCCGGGGTCGTAGGCGGCGACGGCGCCGGACCGCGCCCGGGCGGCGATGACGCTGATTTCCTTCGTGAAGGCGATGTGGCCCTCGAGCACCGCGGGCGCGCCCTGCATGGCGGCGAGCGCGGCGGGGGCGTCGGCGGGGGTGGCGATGCGCGCCTGGCCCTTGCCGTCGTAGCCCATGCGCGCGGTCTTCAGGATCGCCGGGGTGCCGATGCGGGCGAGGGCTGCGTCGAGGTCCGGCGCGGTGGTGACGGCGGCCCAGGGGGCGGTGGCGAGGCCGAGGCCGTTGAGGAAGGTCTTCTCGGCGATGCGGTCCTGCGCGGTGGCGAGCGCGCGGCGGTTCGGGTGGACCGGGCAGCGCGCCTCCACCGCGTCGAGCGCGGCGGTCGGGATGTTCTCGAACTCGTAGGTGACGACGCTGCAGGCGGCGGCAAAGGCGGCGAGCGCGGGGAGGTCGTCCCAGGCGGCGGCGGTCAGGGGGGCGACGTGGCCTGCGGGGGCGGCGGGGTCGGGGTCGCAGACGCGGGCGCGGTAGCCGAGGCGGCTCGCCGCCACCGCGAGCATCCGGCCGAGCTGCCCGCCGCCGAGGATGCCGATGGTGCTGCCGGGGGGGAGGGGCGTCATCCGGGCGCGTCGGGGATGGCGGCCGACAGCGCCGCCCGCCAGGCGTCGAGGCGCCGGGCCAGGGCCTCGTCGGCGAGCGCGAGGATCGCCGCGGCCATCAGCCCCGCGTTGGCCGCGCCGCCGATCGCCATGGTGGCGACGGGATAGCCGCGCGGCATCTGGACGATGGAGTAGAGCGAATCGAGCCCGCCCAGCGCCTGCGTCGGGATCGGCACGCCGATCACCGGCAGGCGGGTCTTGGACGCCATCATCCCGGGCAGGTGCGCCGCGCCCCCGGCCCCGGCGATGATGACCCGAAGCCCGCGGCCGGCGGCGGTGCGGCCGTAGTCCCAGAGCCGGTCGGGGGTGCGGTGGGCGCTGACGATGCGGGCCTCGTGCGCGACGCCGAGGTCGTCGAGGAGGCGCGCGGCCTCCTGCATCACCGGCCAGTCGGAGGTGCTGCCCATGATGATGCCGACGCGGGGATCCATGGCGAGGGGATAGCGGGCCGGGGCGCGGGCGGCAAGGCGGCGCAGGCCTTCCGCGCCCCGGCCAGCGCGGCCCCCGGCTCAGGCGATGATGTCGGGGATGAGCTGGTCCTCGATCTTCACGATCTGGTCCTTCAGCGCGAGCTTCTGCTTCTTCAGCCGCATCAGCGTCAGCGCGTCGCCGCGGCCGGTGTCCTGCAGGGCGCGCACCGCCTCGTCGAGGTCGCGGTGTTCGCGCCGCAGCACCTCGAGCCGGATGCGCAGCATCTCTTCCAGGTTCAGTTCGGTGGGCGCGTTCATCGGTGAGGTCGCGTGCTGGGGCTGCCGTCGGGACAGGCATATAGCGATTCGTCCCGCATTCGTGAAGATTCGGTTGCCGCTTTCGTGCCGCCTGCGGGCCTTGCCGCGGCCATGCGCGCCGCCCATATTCGGGATGTCGCCGGTCGCCTGCACGGGGCCCGCGGCACCTGTCGCTTCAGCCAAGGACAAGGACCGATGACGAAGCTGACCCTCTCCGCCCACCCCTACCTTCTGGGGTTCGAACAGCTGGAACGGCTGGTCGAGCGCACCGCGAAGTCGGCCGAGGGCTATCCCCCCTACAACATCGAGGCGACGTCGGACCGCGCCTACCGGATCACGCTGGCCGTCGCGGGCTTCCGCGACGAGGACCTGGCGATCACGGTCGAGGACCGGCAGCTGGTAGTGCGGGGGCGTCAGCAGGACGACAGCGAGGGCCGGGTGTTCCTGCACCGCGGCATCGCGGCGCGCGCCTTCCAGCGGAGCTTCGTGCTGGCCGACGGCGTTGAGGTGGCGGGCGCGTCGATGGAGCACGGCCTGCTGCACATCGACCTGCACCGCCAGGTGCCGGACACGGTCGTGCAGACGATCGCCATACGGTCGCAGAAGAAAGGGTGAGAAGAATGGATACGCGGTTTCCCGGCCTGCCCGACGAGGCAGGCATCGTCTATGTCCGCCCCGTGGCGGTGGCCGACCTGCCGGCCGAGGTGCAGGAACAGGCCGAGGGGCTGGAGACGATCTATGCCGTCCACCGCGCCGACGGCCTGCGCGTGGCGCTGGTGAAGGACCGCGCGCTTGCCTTCACGATCTCGCGCCAGAACGACCTGACGCCGGTGAACGTGCACTGAGGCAGGCCCCGGCGGAGCGGTTGGCGGGGGGTTTCACACCCCGTCGTCCATTGGTCCTCGGACCAATGGCGGACTCAATGGACGACCCCCCGTGGAGTATTTGAGCCGGAAAGAGGGCAGGGAATCGGCAGGAGCACGGGGGCGGCCGACGCGGCGTTCAGTTCAGCCGGGGCGCGCTGCCGAGCGGGATCGGGCCGAAGGTGCCGACCCCGTTGTCGTAGACCAGCGGCAGGTTCAGCACGTTCTCGTCGCCGCCCTGGCGGGCGAGGGCGGCGAGCAGGTTGGTCGTCAGCGTCGCCGCCTGGTCGGAGAGCAGGCCCGCGGCCACGGCGAGCGGGATCGCCTCGCGCCAGCCGGTGATCGCCACGTCGATGCGGCCCTCGGCGAGGCCGTCGGCACCGGGGGCGATCTGCCCTTGCGCGGTCAGTTGCAGCGGGCCCCAGTCGATCCGCCCCGCGTCGATGCGCAGCGCGGTCGGGCGCGGCCGGGTCGCGGCGGCGCGGCGGTCGAGCGGGGCGGAGAAGCCCACCGCGCCGTTCAGCGTGACCTGCGGGATGGTGTCGGGCAGGCCCGTGGCGGCAAGCGCCGCGATGCGGGGCCGCAGGTCCGTGACCGACAGGGCGAACTCCTGGCCGTCGGGCAGGTCCGCGTCGGGGCGGGTGTGCAGTTCGGCCACCGCGGCCGCGGCGCCCCAGCCGGCGGTCGAGGTGACGTCGACCGCCGTGGCGCTGACCGCGATGCGCCGCAGGGGAAGGTCGGGCGAGGGGGCGGCCACGAGGCTGGCCCGCAGATCGTCGGTCGTGATGCCGAGCGTCTGGGTCGGCAGCTCCAGCGTCTGGGTGTCGGCCAGGACGGCGATGACGTGCCAGGGCGCAAACACCCTTGCGGAGATCTGCGCCACGGGCGCGGTCCAGCGCACCCCGCGCACGGGGTCGCCGAAGGCCGGATCGGTCAGCGTCAGGTCGAAGCGGTTGGGAAAGCCCGCGACCGAGGCGTCGCCGGCGACGGCGAACCCTTGCGCGTTCGCCCGCGCGACGGCGGCCCCGACCCCGCGGTCGATGGCCCAGGCCCCGGCGAACCAGTAGCCGAACCACAGCGCGGTCACGACCGCCACCGCCCAGAAGATGATCCGCATCGCCCAGCCCTTTCCGGCCTCGAGGCGCGGGACTATAGGGGCTGCCGGGGGGCGGGGCCAGCATGTGGGTGTTCGCGTACGGGTCGCTGATCTGGGACCGGGGCTTTCCCGTGGCCGAGGCGCGGGCGGCGCGCGTCGAGGGCTGGCGGCGCAGCTTCTGCATGTGGTCGGTGCACTACCGCGGCACGCCCGAGGCGCCGGGGCTGGTCCTGGCGCTCGACCGCGCGGCGGGCGCGGCCTGCCGGGGCATGGCCTTCCGGGTGGAGCCGGGGGCCGAGGCCGCCACGCTGGCGGCGCTGCGGGCGCGCGAGCTCGTGTCGTCGGCCTATGCCGAGACCACGGTGACGGCGGTGACCGAGGCGGGGCCGGTGGAGGCCCTGGCCTACGTGATCGACGCGGCCCACGCGCAATACTGCGGCGGGATGCCGCGCGAGGACCAGGCGCGGGTCATCGCCGCGGCGGCCGGGCTGCGCGGGCCGAACCGCGACTACCTCTTCGCGACCGCCGCGCATCTGGCCGCGCTCGGCCTGGCCGACGCCGAGCTCGACTGGCTGGCCGCGCGGGTGCGCGACCTGCCCGGTTGAGGCTTCCCCTTCACAGCCGGGCTTTCGCAGGCCATTGTGCCCGCGAGGCACGGGAACGAACGCAGGCAATGGACAGACCGAAGGCGGAACCCGCCACCTTCAGCCAGCCGATCCGCCAGATCGTGACGATGATGATCGTCACCGGGCTCGTCGCCTTCGGGGCCTGGCTCATCACGGCCGAGGTGGTGGCGATCGTCCGCGCCAACCTGTTCATCAACGGGGTGATCGGCGCGGTCTTCCTGCTGGGGGTCGCGACCTGCTTCTGGCAGGTGCTGATCCTGATGCAGTCGGTGAACTGGATCGAGGAGTTCGCGCGCGGCCGCCAGGTCTCCGAGATGCCGGGCCCCCCGCGGCTGCTCGCGCCGCTCGCCTCGCTCTTGCGGTCGCGGGGGGCGCGGTCGACGATCACCACCGGGTCGGCGAGGTCGATCCAGGAATCGGTCGAAAGCCGCATCGAGGAAAGCCGGGACATCACGCGGTATCTCATCAACCTGCTGGTGTTCCTGGGGCTGCTCGGCACCTTCTACGGGCTGGCCACCACCGTTCCGGCGGTGGTGCAGACGATCCGCTCGCTCGCCCCGGCGGACGGGGAGACGGGGCTCGACGTCTTCACCAAGCTGATGGGCGGGCTGGAATCGCAGCTCGGCGGGATGGGCACGGCGTTCTCGTCGTCGCTTCTGGGGCTGGCGGGGTCGCTCGTCATCGGGCTTCTGGAGCTGTTCGCCGGGCACGGCCAGAACCGGTTCGTCCGCGAGCTGGAGGAGTGGCTGTCGACGATCACCCGCATCGGCTATTCGGGCGAGGAGGGCGAGGCGTCGGCGCAGCTCGGCGCGGTGCTCGACGGGCTGTCGAACCAGGTCGAGGCGCTGCAGATGATCGCGCAGGACGCCGACGCGGGCCGGATCATGCTGCAGGAGCGGCTGGGCGACCTGTCGGCGGCGATCGCGGCGCTGGCGCAGCGCGACACGGGGGCGGACCTGCTGGGGCGGCTCGCCGAGGGGCAGGACCGGCTGGCCGCGGCGCAGGAGCGCGGGCTGGCGGGGCAGGAGCGGGTCATCCTGGGCCAGGACCGGATCGCGCTGGGGCAGGAGCGCCTGATCGCCGCGCTGACGCGCGAGGACGGCACCGCCGACGCCGAAAGCCGCATGCGGCTGCGGTCGATCGACGTGCAGCTTCTGCGCATCCTGGAGGAGATCTCGGCCGGGCGGCAGGAATCGGTCGCGGACCTGCGGGGCGAGCTCGGCGCGCTGACCGCGGCGGTGCGGGTGCTGGCGCGGGGCAGGGTCTGACATGGCCCTGGGACGCCGCCGCGACAGCAACCTGATCTGGCCGGGCTTCGTCGACGCGGTGACGACGCTCCTGATGGTCATCATGTTCGTGCTGACGATCTTCACCGTGATGCAGTCGGTGCTGCGCGACACGATCAACGTGCAGGGGTCCGAGCTCGACGCGCTGAACGCCCAGGTGGCGCAGCTGGCCGACGCGCTCGGGCTGGAGCGGGTGCGCGCGGGCGCGCTGCAGGACGAGGTCGGCGCGCTGCGCACGAGCCTTTCGGCGGCCGAGGCGGACGCGGCGGGCAAGGCCGACCGGATCGCCGCGCTGACCGGCACGCTGTCGTCGCGCGAGGCCGACCTGGCGGCGGCGCAGGGGCGCATCGCGAGCTTCGAGGCGCAGGTCGCGAGCCTGATGGCCGCGCGCGACGCGGCGCAGGGGCAGGTGACGGCGCTGACGGCCGACGTCGCCGACCTGCGCGCGGCGGAGCAGCGCCTGATCTCGCGGCAGGAGGCGCTGAACCTGGCGCTCGCCCAGGCGCGGAGCGAGATCGACGCGGGGGCGGAGGCCGCGCGGCTGGCGGCGGCGCGGCGCGAGGCGCTGCAGGCGCTGGTGGCCGACCTGCGGGCGCAGGGCGCGACGGCGGAGGCCGACCTTGCGGCGGCCCGCGGCGCGTTGACCGACGCGCAGGCACGGCTGTCCGAGGAAGAGCGCGCGCGCATCGCCGACCAGGCCGCGCTGGCGGCGCTGCGCGACCGGATGGCCGCGTCGGACGCCGAACTGACCGCGATGACGCTGGCGCTGGAAGAGAGCCGCCGGCGCGCCGAGGAGACGCTGACGCTGCTCGCCGCCGCCCAGACCGACGCCGCCCGCGCCGCCGAGGCGGCGGCGACCGACGCCGCCCGCGCCGCCGAGGCGGCGCAGACCGACGCCGACCGTCGGGCCGCGCTGCTTGCCGCGGCGAACGCGGCGCTAGCCGACGAACAGGCGCAGTCGGCCGAGTCGCAGCGGCGGATGGCCGCGCTGAACCAGCAGATCGCCGCGCTGCGGGGGCAGCTCGGCGAGCTTCAGGGCCTGCTCGACGCGTCGGCGGCGCGCGACGGCGCGGCCGAGGTGCAGCTTCAGTCGCTCGGCTCGCAACTGAACGCCGCCCTGGCGCAGGTGGCCGACGAACAGCGCCGCCGGGCCGACCTCGAGGAGGCCGAACGCCGCAGGCTCGAGGCCGAGACGCAGAACCTGGAAAGCTACCGGTCCGAGTTCTTCGGCCAGTTCTCGCGCCTGCTGGCGGGGCGCGAGGGCGTGCGGGTGGTGGGCGACCGCTTCGTGTTCTCCTCCGAGGTGCTGTTCACCCCCGGCGCGGCCGACCTGTCGGCCGAGGGCCGGGCGCAGATCGCGAGCGTGGTGCGCATCCTCGACGAGATCGCGGGCGAGATCCCGCCCGAGATCGACTGGATCATCCGGGTCGACGGCCATACCGACAACGTGCCGCTGTCGGGCCTGGGCAGGTTCCGCGACAACTGGGAACTGAGCCAGGCCCGCGCGCTGTCGGTCGTGCGCTACATGCAGGACGACCTGGGCTTTCCGCCCGAGCGCATGGCGGCGGCGGGCTTCGGCGAATACCGCCCGGTCGCCATGGGCGACAGCGCGGAGGCGCGGGCGCAGAACCGCCGGATCGAGATGAAGCTGACCGAACGCTGAGCCGGGCGGAACATCCCCGCCGCGGGAAGGTTGGTCGCCCGGTCCAGACAGGGAGACCCAGATGTCCGCTCGCCCCCTCGCCGTCGTCACCGGCGCATCCTCCGGCATCGGGCTGGAGTTCGCCCGCATCTGCGCCGCGCGCGGCTACGACATCGTGATCGCCGCCGACGCGCCCGCCATCCACGACGTCGCGGCCGGTCTGCGCGCCGAGGGCCGCAAGGTCGAGGCGGTCGAGGCCGACCTGGCGACCGCCGAGGGGGTCGACCGGCTCATGGCGGCGGTCGGTGACGGGCCGGTGGACGTGCTCGTCGCCAACGCGGGCGAGGGGCTGGGCGGGGCCTTCCTCGATCACGACTTCGCCGCGCTGCGTCACGTCGTCGACACCAACGTCACCGGCACGCTGCATCTTCTGCACCGCATCGCGGGCGGGATGCGGGCGCGCCGGCGGGGCCGCTTGCTCGTCACCGGGTCGATCGCCGGGCTGATGCCGGGCAGCTTCAACGCCGTCTACAACGCGAGCAAGGCCTTCGTCGACAACTTCAGCTACGCCCTGCGGGACGAGCTGCGCGACAGCGGCGTGTCCGTGACCTGCCTGATGCCGGGGGCGACCGACACCGCCTTCTTCGCCCGGGCGGGCATGACCGACACCAGGCTCGGCCAGGCCCCGAAGGAGGACCCGGCGAAGGTGGCCCGCACCGGGTGGGAGGCGATGATGCGCGGCGATGCCGAGGTCGTCAGCGGCTGGTCGAACAAGGTGCAGGCGGCGCTGGCGCGGGTCACGCCGGGCGCGATGCTGGCCCGCGCGCACGGGCGGGCCGCCCGGCCGGGGTCGGGGGCGAAGTAGGTCCGGCGGCCGGGGGCCGTTCGCGCGCAGCGCGTCCGCCGCCTGTGCGGCCGCGACGGCCCGACGCCGCCGTGGTCACGCCGCCAGGGTCACCGACCATCCGGCGTCCGCGCCCCGCAGGTGGCGGGTCGCCGACGGCGATGTCGGGCAGCCCGCCGGGCGGGGTGGCGCGCCCGTCAGGGCCCCGGCGGAAACATGAGGTCGATGTCCCGCTGCGACAGTCCGAGTTGCCGGGCGAGCTTGCGGGTCGCACCGACATCGGGGCGGCCGGCGGCGAGGATGGGGCCGTGCAGCGCGGCGTCGTTCGGCCCGTCCGGCCCGTCCTGGCAGAACTCGCCGCCGGGCCGCGACGCCCCCGTCGGGAGGACGGCGCGCGGCCCGGGGCCGGGCGGGTCGGCGTGCCCCGTCACTCCGCCGTCAGGAGCGGCGGCTTCGACCCCGTGATCCGCGGCTTCTGCGGCTCCTGGATGTGCAGGTCGATCCGGTCGTCCTTCACCCCCACGCGCACGAGGCCGCCCTTGACCAGCTTGCCGAACAGGAGTTCCTCGGCCAGCGGCTTCTTGATGTGCTCCTGGATCACGCGACCGAGGGGCCGCGCGCCCATCTTGTCATCATAGCCCTTGTCGCCGAGCCAGGCGGCGGCTTCGGGCGAAAGCTCGATGCTGACGCCGCGGTCCATCAGCTGGGCTTCCAGCTGCATGACGAACTTCTCGACCACCTGCATGATGACCCCTTTGCCGAGCGGGGCGAAGCTGATGACCGCGTCCAGCCGGTTGCGGAACTCGGGCGTGAAGGCGCGTTCGATGGCCGCGGTGTCCTCGCCCGTCCGCCGCTCGCGGCCGAAGCCGATGGCGGCCTGCGACTGTTCGCGCGCGCCGGCGTTCGAGGTCATGATGAGGATCACGTTGCGGAAATCGACCTGTCGGCCGTTGTGGTCGGTGAGCTTGCCGTGGTCCATCACCTGCAAAAGGATGTTGTAGACGTCCGGGTGCGCCTTCTCGATCTCGTCCAAGAGGAGCACGCAATGCGGGTGCTGGTCGACGCCGTCGGTCAGCATGCCGCCCTGGTCGAAGCCGACGTAGCCCGGGGGCGCGCCGATCAGGCGGGAAACCGCGTGCTTCTCCATGTATTCCGACATGTCGAAGCGCAGCAGTTCCACCCCCAGCGTGGCGGCGAGCTGCTTGGCCACCTCGGTCTTCCCCACCCCGGTCGGCCCGGCGAAGAGGTAGTTGCCGATGGGCTTTTCCGGCTCGCGCAGGCCCGCGCGGGCGAGCTTGATCGCCGAGGACAGCGCGGTGATCGCCGCGTCCTGGCCGAAGACGACGCGCTTCAGCGTGGTTTCCAGGTCGCGCAGCACCTCGGCATCGTCCTTGGAGACGGACTTGGGCGGGATGCGGGCGATCTTGGCGACGACCGCCTCGATCTCCTTGGGGCCGATGGTCTTGCGGCGCTTGCTTTCCGCCACGAGGTGCTGCGCCGCGCCCGCCTCGTCGATCACGTCGATCGCCTTGTCGGGCAGCTTGCGGTCGTGGATGTAGCGCGCGGCGAGTTCCACCGCCGACCTGATCGCGTCGCGGGTGTAGTTCAGGTTGTGGTGCTTCTCGAAGTAGGGCTTCAGGCCCATCAGGATCTTCACCGAATCCTCGACCGAGGGTTCGTTGACGTCGATCTTCTGGAACCGGCGCGACAGCGCGCGGTCCTTCTCGAAGTGCTGGCGGAACTCCTTGTAGGTGGTCGATCCCATGCAGCGCAGCTTGCCGCCCTGGAGCGCGGGTTTCAGCAGGTTCGACGCATCCATCGCCCCGCCCGAGGTCGCGCCGGCACCGATCACCGTGTGGATCTCGTCGATGAAGAGGATGGCGTCGGGGTGGTCCTCCATCTCCTTCACGACCGCCTTCAGCCGCTCCTCGAAGTCGCCGCGGTAGCGGGTGCCGGCCAAGAGCGCGCCCATGTCGAGCGAGAAGATGGTGGCCCCCGACAGCACCTCGGGCGTCTCGCCCTTGACGATCTTCCAGGCGAGCCCCTCGGCGATGGCGGTCTTGCCGACGCCGGGGTCGCCAACCAGCAGCGGGTTGTTCTTGCGGCGGCGGCAGAGCACCTGGATCGCCCGCTCCACCTCGGCCTCGCGCCCGATCAGCGGGTCCACGTCGCCCTTGCGCGCCTTGGCGTTCAGGTCGACGCAATACTTGGCCAGCGCCGACTCCTTCGGTTCCTGCCCGCCCTCGGGCTTGGCGGTTTCCGTCGGCTCGTCGGCGCCCTGGACGGGGCGCGTCTCGCCGAAGGAGGGGTTCTTGGCCACGCCATGCGCGATGAAGTTCACCGCGTCGTAGCGCGTCATGTCCTGCTCCTGCAGGAAGTAGGCCGCGTTCGATTCGCGTTCGGCGAAGATCGCGACCAGGACGTTGGCCCCCGTCACCTCGTTGCGGCCCGACGACTGCACGTGGATCGCCGCGCGCTGGATCACGCGCTGGAAGGCCGCGGTCGGCACCGCCTCCGACCCCTCCACCTCGGTCACGAGCGTGGACAGGTCATCGTCGATGAAGTCGACCAGCGTCGTCTTCAGCTTGTCGAGGTCGACGTTACAGGCCTTCATCACGCGGGCCGCGTCGGGTTCGTCGATCAGCGCCAGAAGCAGGTGCTCGAGCGTGGCGAGTTCGTGGCGGCGCGTGTTGGCAAGGGCCAGCGCGCCGTGAATGGCCTGTTCCAGCGTGGACGAGAAAGATGGCACGTTGGTGCTCCTGTTCAATCAGGGCCGGCCGGGGAGGCGCCCCGGTCAACCGTGGCCTCATGGTGTAAAGGTCGCCTTTATTTCCGGCAGTTCAAGACAATTCGCCGGAAGGCGCGGGCTTTGCTGCCGACTGACGCGAAATGTGATCGGCGCGTCGTCAGAAGCGGTTCTTGCGTTCCCGGATTTCCGTGAAGATCGCAAGATCGCTGGCATCCGGCATGCCGACGGCGGCCTTCAGGGCGGGCAGGTGGGCGCGCAGGTAGGGGTTGGTCGCGCGCTCTTCGGACAGGCGGGACGGCACGGTGGGCAGGCCTTTCTCGCGCGCCGCCGTGACCCGTTCGATACGGGACGTAAGGTCGGCGTTGCCCGGTTCAAGGGTCGCGGCGAAGCGCGCGTTGGCGGCGGTGTATTCGTGGCCCGAACAGACCCACGGGTCGCCGGGCAGGGCGGCGAGCCGCATCAGGCTCGCGTAGGCCTGCGCAGGTGTGCCCTCGAACAGCCGCCCGCAGCCAAGGGCCATGAGACTGTCGGCGGTGAAGACCAGACCGCTCTGCGAAAAGTGGAAGGCGACGTGGCCGTCGCAGTGGCCCGCGGCGTCGAGGACCTGGACCGCCTCGCCGCAGATCGCCAGCGTCTCGCCCGTGCGGAAGGGCCGGTCGAGCGGCGGCAGGCGGTGCGCGTCGGCGGCGTTGCCGTGGACGGTCGCGCCTGCGCGCAGGGCCGGCACGGCCTGGACATGGTCGGCGTGGAAATGGGTGAGAAGGATATGGTCGAGCCGCCAGCCCCGCGCGGCGAGCGCGGCCTGCACGGGCGCGGCCTCGGGCGCGTCGACCAGGGCGGTCTCGCCGCTGCCCGCGTCGTGGATCAGGAAGGCGTAGTTGTCGGTCAGGCAGGGGACCGTCACGAGTTCGAGCGCCATGGCCAAGGCCCCTTTCGCCGCTATGCTGGCCCTGAACCTAAGGCAGGGACGGCCCGACGCAATGCACCTCGACGTGGTGGACCTGCGCAGCTTCTACTACCGCACCGCGCTGGGCCGCGTGGCGCAGCGGGGGGTGCGCGACCAGGTGGTGCGGTTCTGGGACCCCGCGGGCTGCCACGGCATGACCATCGCGGGCTACGGCTTCGCGGTGCCGCTGTTGCGCCCCTACCTCGCGGACGCGCGGCGGGTGATCGCGCTGATGCCGGGGCCGCAGGGGGTGATGCCCTGGCCCGCGGGGATGGAGAACGTGGCGGTCCTGGCCGACGAATCCGCCTGGCCGCTGGCGACGGGCATGGTCGACCGGCTGGTGGTGCTGCACGGGCTCGAGACCTCGGACCAGCCGGGGCTGGTGCTGGACGAGGCGCACCGGGTGCTCGGCCCCGGCGGGCGGGCGCTCTTCGTGGTGCCGAACCGGTCGGGCCTGTGGTCGCGGCGGGATGCCACGCCCTTCGGCCACGGGCGGCCCTATTCGATGGGGCAGCTCGAGGCGCAGCTGAAGGCCCACGGCTTCACCCCCGACCGCCACGTCGCGGCGCTGTTCGGGCCGCCGTCGGCGGGGCGGTTCTGGCTGCGCACGGCCGATTTCTGGGAGCGGACGGGGCGCAGCCTCGGCCCCTGGATCGTCGGCGGGGTGCTGATGGTCGAGGCGATCAAGCAGGTCTGGGCACCGACGCGCGGGGGCCTCGGCGCGGTGGTGAAGAACCGGCTGCGGGGGCTGGAAGGGCTGGCGCGGCCGGTCCCGGCCCCCGGCGTTCCGCAGCCGCAAACGGGCGCGCCGGCCCCGCGCAAAAGGCGCGTCTGACCCGGTTGCGGGGCGAAAGGGCCTCTGCTATTGGCCACGCCAACTGCGACGCCCCCGCCCGCCGGGGAAGCGCCCGAACCGCCGTGCCGGGGTGTCGGCAGGGCAAGGACAGCGGAAGGAACGACGTGTCGGAACCTGCCTCGATCTCTGCCGGGATTGCCGCGCGCTATGCCGCGGCGCTGTTCGAGCTGGCGCGCGAGGCAAGCGGCCTGACCGCGCTGGAGGCCGACGTGGCGGCGCTGGGCGAGGCGCTGGCGGCCAGCCCCGACCTGCGCGAGGCGATCGGCTCGCCGGTCATCAGCCGCGAGGACCAGGGCCGCGCCATCGCCGCCGTCGGCGCGAAGCTCGGCCTGTCGCCGCTGACCGCGAACACGCTGGCGCTGATGGCGGGCAAGCGGCGGCTCTTCGTGCTGCCGCAGATGGTGGCCGACCTCAAGGCGCGCATCGCGGCCGAGAAGGGCGAGGTCACGGCGGATGTCGTGGCGGCCACCAAGCTGACCGCTGCGCAGGCCCGCGCCCTCGCCGAGGTGCTGCGCGAGAAGGTCGGCCGCACCGTCAAGCTGAACACCACCGTCGATGAAGGCCTCATCGGCGGGCTGATCGTCAAACTGGGCTCCACGATGATCGACACCTCGGTGCGGTCGCGTCTCGTGGGCCTGCAGAATGCCATGAAAGAGGTTGGGTGATGGGAATCCAGGCGGCGGAAATCTCGGCGATCCTCAAGGAGCAGATCCGCAACTTCGGGCGTGATGCCGAGGTCGCCGAGGTCGGCCGGGTGCTGTCGGTCGGCGACGGGATCGCCCGCGTCCACGGGCTCGACAACGTCCAGGCGGGCGAGATGGTGGAGTTCCCCGGCGGCATCCGCGGCATGGCCCTGAACCTCGAGGTCGACAACGTCGGCATCGTGATCTTCGGCTCCGACCAGGACATCAAGGAAGGCGACACGGTCAAGCGCACGAAGTCGATCGTGGACGTGCCCGCGGGCGACGCGCTGCTGGGCCGCGTGGTCGACGCGCTGGGCAACCCGATCGACGGCAAGGGCCCGATCGTGGCGGCGGAGCGGCGGGTGGCCGACGTGAAGGCGCCGGGGATCATCCCGCGCAAGTCGGTGCACGAGCCCATGGCGACCGGCCTGAAGGCCATCGACGCGATGATCCCGATCGGCCGCGGCCAGCGCGAGCTGATCATCGGCGACCGCCAGACCGGCAAGACCGCCGTGGCGCTCGACACGATCCTGAACCAGAAGGCCTACAACGAGGCCGCGGGGACCGACGAGAGCAAGAAGCTCTACTGCGTCTACGTCGCCGTCGGGCAGAAGCGGTCCACCGTCGCCCAGCTGGTGAAGAAGCTCGAGGAGACCGGGGCCATCGCCTACACCATCGTGGTGGCCGCGACCGCGTCGGACCCCGCGCCGATGCAGTTCCTCGCGCCCTATGCCGCGACCGCCATGGCGGAGTTCTTCCGCGACAACGGCCGCCACGCGCTCATCATCTACGACGACCTGTCCAAGCAGGCGGTGGCCTACCGGCAGATGTCGCTCCTCCTGCGCCGCCCGCCGGGGCGCGAGGCCTATCCGGGCGACGTGTTCTACCTGCATTCGCGCCTCTTGGAACGGTCGGCCAAGATGGGCGACGATTTCGGCAAGGGCTCGCTGACCGCGCTGCCGGTGATCGAGACGCAGGCGGGCGACGTGTCGGCCTACATCCCGACGAACGTGATCTCGATCACCGACGGGCAGATCTTCCTCGAGACCGAGCTCTTCTACCAGGGCGTCCGCCCGGCGGTGAACACCGGCCTCTCGGTGTCGCGCGTGGGGTCGTCGGCGCAGACGTCGGCTATGAAGTCGGTCGCGGGCAAGGTGAAGCTCGAGCTCGCGCAGTACCGCGAGATGGCGGCCTTCGCGCAGTTCGGATCGGACCTCGACGCGTCCACGCAGCAGCTCCTGAACCGCGGCGCGCGGCTGACCGAGCTGATGAAGCAGCCGCAATACGCGCCGCTGACCAACGCCGAGATCGTCTGCGTCATCTTCGCGGGGACCAACGGCTACCTCGACAAGGTGCCGGTGAAGGACGTGGGCCGGTTCGAGGCGGGGCTCCTGAAGCACCTGCGGGGCAGGGGCCGGGCGCTGCTCGACGACATCACGGCCAAGGACCGCAAGGTCGCGGGCGATCTGGAAAAGGCGATCCGCGCCGAGCTCGACGCCTTCGCCAAAGACTTCGCCTGAGGGTAACGGGGGATGCCCAGCCTCAAGGACCTGAAGAACCGGATCGGAAGCGTCAAGAACACGCGGAAGATCACCAAGGCGATGCAGATGGTCGCCGCCGCCAAGCTGCGCCGCGCGCAGGAGGCGGCGGAGGCCGCGCGGCCCTATGCCGAACGGATGAACGCCGTGATGGGCGGGCTTGCGTCGGCTGCCAGCGGTCCCGCCGCGCCGCGCCTGCTGGCGGGCACGGGGGGGGACCGGACGCACCTGCTGGTCGTCATGACCTCCGAACGCGGCCTCTGCGGCGCGTTCAACTCCTCCATCGCGCGGCTGGCGCGGGTGCGGGCGCAGGAGCTGATCGCGGCGGGCAGGACGGTGAAGATCATCACCGTCGGCAAGAAGGGCCGCGAGCAGCTCAAGCGCGACCTGTCGCAGCACTTCGTGGGCCACGTCGACCTGAGCGAGGTCAAGCGGGTGGGTTACGTCAACGCGCAGGCGGTCGCCCGCGACGTGATCGCGCGCTTCGAGGCGGGCGAGTTCGACGTGGCGACGATCTTCTACAACCGCTTCCAGTCGGTCATCAGCCAGGTGCCGACGGCCAGGCAGGTGATCCCCGCCTCGTTCGAGGGCACCGGCGTCGGCAGCCTCTACGACTACGAGCCGTCCGAGGAGGGCATCCTCGCCGACCTGCTGCCGCGCGGGGTGGCGACGCAGATCTTCACGGCGCTGCTGGAGAACGGCGCGTCCGAACAGGGCGCGCGGATGAGCGCCATGGACAACGCCACGCGCAACGCGGGCGACATGATCAACCGCCTGACGATCCAGTACAACCGGTCGCGCCAGGCCGCGATCACCAAGGAACTGATCGAGATCATCTCGGGCGCCGAGGCGCTCTGACCGAAGGGGACACGACATGGCAAAAGCACCGCAAGCGGCACCGGCCGCCGGGAAAGTCACGCAGGTCATCGGCGCCGTCGTGGACGTGCAGTTCGCGGGAAACCTGCCCGCGATCCTGAACGCGCTCGAGACCGACAACAACGGCAAGCGCCTGGTGCTCGAGGTCGCGCAGCACCTGGGCGAAAGCACCGTGCGGACGATCGCGATGGACGCGACCGAGGGCCTCGTGCGCGGGGCCGCCGTCACCGACCTCGGCGCGCCGATCTCGGTGCCGGTGGGCGACGGCACGCTCGGCCGCATCCTGAACGTCATCGGCGAGCCGATCGACGAGAAGGGCCCCGTCGCGGGCGCTGACCGTCGGCCGATCCACCAGCAGGCCCCATCCTTCAGCGACCAGGCGACCGAAAGCCAGATCCTCGTCACCGGCATCAAGGTGATCGACCTGCTCGCCCCCTATTCCAAAGGCGGCAAGATCGGCCTCTTCGGCGGCGCGGGCGTCGGCAAGACGGTGCTGATCCAGGAGCTCATCAACAACATCGCCAAGGTGCACTCGGGCTATTCGGTCTTCGCCGGCGTGGGCGAGCGCACGCGCGAGGGCAACGACCTCTACCACGAGTTCATCGAGTCGGGCGTCATCAACATCGAGGACCTGACGAAGTCCAAGGTGGCGCTGGTCTTCGGCCAGATGAACGAGCCGCCGGGGGCGCGGGCGCGCGTCGCGCTGACCGGCCTGACGCTGGCCGAACAGTTCCGCGACCAGTCGGGCACCGACGTGCTGTTCTTCGTCGACAACATCTTCCGCTTCACCCAGGCGGGGTCGGAAGTGTCGGCGCTGCTGGGCCGTATCCCCTCGGCCGTGGGCTACCAGCCGACGCTCGCCACCGACATGGGTGCCTTGCAGGAGCGGATCACCTCGACCAAGGCCGGGTCCATCACCTCGGTGCAGGCGATCTACGTCCCGGCCGACGACCTGACCGACCCGGCGCCGGCCACGTCCTTCGCGCACCTCGACGCGACGACCACGCTCAGCCGGGCGATCTCGGAGCTGGGGATCTATCCGGCCGTCGACCCGCTCGACTCCACCTCGCGCTTGATGGACCCGCAGATCCTGGGCGAAGAGCACTACGCGGTCGCGCGGTCGGTGCAGAACGTGCTCCAGCGCTACAAGAGCCTCCAGGACATCATCGCGATCCTCGGGATGGACGAGCTGTCCGAAGAGGACAAGCTGACGGTGGCCCGCGCGCGCAAGATCCAGCGCTTCCTGAGCCAGCCCTTCGACGTGGCGCAGGTCTTCACCGGCTCGCCCGGCGTCCAGGTGCCGCTCGACAAGACGATCGCGTCCTTCAAGGCGGTGGTGGCGGGCGAATACGACCACCTGCCCGAGGCCGCCTTCTACATGGTCGGCGACATCGAGGACGTGAAGGCCAAGGCGCAGCGCCTGGCGGCGCAGGCGGCCTAGGATGCAGTTCGACCTCGTGAGCCCCGAACGCCGTCTCGCCTCGTCGCAGGTGACCGAGGTGCAGATCCCCGGCGCCGACGGCGACCTGACGGCGATGGCCGGGCACGCCCCCACCATCACCACGCTGCGCCCGGGCATCCTGCGGGCGGTCGGTAGCGGACAGCAGACCGCGTTCATCGTGACCGGCGGCTTCGCCGAGATCACCGCGCAGGGCGTGTCGGTGCTGGCCGAACGCGCGGTCCCGCTGGCCGAGGCCGATGCGGCGCTGTGGGACAGCCTCGCGGCCGAGGCCCGCGAGGCGGCCGCCGCCATGGGCGACCGCGATACCGCCGACAAGATGCTGGCCGACATGGCCGCGCTGCGGACGGTCGCCGGGGGCTGACACCCTTTTCTGCGCCGGGATGGCGGGGCCGGACGGCGGCGCGGCTGCACCGGGCGTGCGCGTCTGGCCGTCGATGCGGGCCCCGACCCGCGCCATCGTCAGGTCACCGCTCGGCCGCGGCGACGGCGGCCGCTCGCCGTCACGGCGGCGGGCGCCGCCTGCCGCGGAAGATGTCGCGTTGCCCCCGCGACGGGGGTTCGGCCTCGGACGGCA
Organism: uncultured Exiguobacterium sp.; assembly: GCA_964575185.1. GTDB lineage: Bacteria > Pseudomonadota > Alphaproteobacteria > Rhodobacterales > Rhodobacteraceae > CAZNPW01. The sequence goes on along the minus strand of CAZNPW010000028.1, from coordinate 6,459 downwards.
GGGCCGGAACCGTCCGTGGCGGGATCAGGTCGGGCAGAACCTCCTCGACCACCGGGCCGCGCAGGCCGGATTCGATCATCTCGTAGGCCCGGGATACCAGCGCAGCCGCGTTCTGCCGCACCATGTGGACCGGGAATTGCAGCCAGGCACCCAGCGGCGCATAGTCGTAGCACCCGAAGACGGTCGCGCGCAGGTCGTCGGCCTGCAGGGTGACGAAATGCTGCAAGGCGCCCTCGAAGACGGTCATGGAGTTCAGCAGCAGACCGCCGGGCAGCCCCCCGAGCCGCCGGTGCAGCGCCGCCAGCGCCGCAGCCGCCTGTGCGGGCGCATAGCCGCAGGCGATCACCTGATCGTCGGCCACCGGCAGCCCGGCCTCCGCCATCACGGCGCGGAACCCCGCGATCCTTGCGCGCGTGGCGTGGTCGGCCGCGATACCGCCCAGAAAATGCATCCGCCCGCGGGGCGTGCCGTCCAGCACCGGCCCGTCCGCCAGCATCCGCCGGGCCAGCGCCGCCGCGCCGGCGTGGTTGTCCGAGATCACCGAGGGCGCGCCGATCCCCGGCAGGTCGACAAAGACGTGGCGCAGGCCGGCGATCCGGCACTGGTCATGGATCGCCGCCGGGTCGGTCGCGCCGGCGATGAGGACATATTCGACCGCATAGCGGATCAGGGTCCCGATCACCCTCTGCTCTTCGCGCGGGTCGCGCAGCGTGCTTGCGATGACCGGCACAAGTCCGCGATCCCTGGCACTCGCCTCGAAGGCGTGCGACAGCGACGCGAAGAAGCGGTTGTCGTGTTCGGGGATGATCATGCCGACCAGGCCCGACCGCGCCTGCCGCAGGGCGCGTGCCTGCATGTTGGTGCTGTAGCCCTGCGCCGTCGCGATCTCGCGGATCTCTTCGACCTTCGCGGCGCTGATGCGGCGGTCGCGCCAGGTGTCCGACAGCGCCGCGCTGACGGTCGATGCCGAGGTTCCGGACAGGCGGGCGATGTCGTAGATCGTGGCCTTGCGGGACGGTGACATTGCGGCGCGGGCCATCGGCAGGCGAACATTCTTCTTGACGATTCTAGGCTGGATGCGTTTCGCTTGGCAAGATCGATTGTGCAAGCCGTGCGGCACAGGGTCCGAAGCGCGAAAGTCAGCTTGGCGGCGCAAGCCGGCATCGGATGCCGCTGATTTTCCGCCTGGATGCACAACCGATGGTGCAAAACGGGCAGGAAGGCTCGTCGCGGAAAACCGCCATTCTGGCGGACAAGGGGAGGAAGACATGGACAGACGGACATTCGGCACCCTTCTGGGTGGCGTGGCCCTTGCCGGCACCTTCGGGTTGCCCGCCGCGGCCCAGGAAAGGCCCACCATGGGCGTCGTCGTGAAGATCGGCGGCATCCCCTGGTTCAACGCGATGGAACAGGGAATAAGGGAGCAGGGTGCGGCCCTTGGCATGGATGCCGAGATGATCGGCCCGACCAGTGCCGACCCTGCCCTGCAGGTCCGCGCGATCGAGGATCTCATCGCCCGTGGCGTAGACGTCATCGGCGTCGTGCCGAACGACGAGGCGGCGCTCGAGCCGGTCCTGCAGAAGGCGATGGAGGCCGGGATCAGGGTCGTGGCGCACGAGGGCCCCGGCCTGAAGAACGTCGACTGGGACTTCGAGATGGCCTCGGCGCAGGGTTTCGGCGAAACCCACGCGAAGCTGCTGGCCGAAAAGATGGGGGGCAAGGGCGAGTATGCGGTTTTCGTCGGCAGCCTGACGGTGCCGCTGCACAACGCCTGGGCCGATGCGGCGATTGCCTATCTGGCCGCGAACTACCCGGACATGAAGCTGATCGGCGAACGATACGGCGTCGCCGAGAACGTCGATGACAGCCGCAAGACCGCGCTCGACCTGATGGCGGCAAATCCGGGCCTGACCGGGTTCCTCGCCTTCGGCAGCCAGGGCCCGATCGGTGCCGGGCGTGCGATCGAGGAGCGGCGGATGGTCGGCACGGTCCATGTCATCGGTCCGTTCTCGCCGGGTCAGGGGCGCGAACTGGTGAAGTCGGGGGCCATCTCGGGCGGCTTCATGTGGAACCCGATGGAGGCCGGGCGAGTCTTCGTCACCCTGGGCAAGATGCTGGTCGACGGCGTCGAGATCGTCGCTGGCACCGAGATCTCCGGCCTCGGCGTGGTGACGCCCGACGTGGCCAACCGGGACATCATCACCAACAACCTGGTGGCCATCAACGCCGAGACGGTGGACGGTCTGGCCGACATGGGCCTCTGACCGGGCCCTGCGGCGCGACCGGCCGGGCCGCTCCCGCCCGGCCACAGGGATGGGGCGGACTGGCCGCCCCATCCCGCCCCAGGCTTCCTCCGTCGCCTTTGCAGGGTGGCCCGCGCCGCCCACGGGTTCCCATGTCTGCCATCCGGTTCCAGAACATCTCCAAGATCTTCGGTGGCGTGCGCGCGCTCGATGCGGTGGATTTCACCGTCGAGGCCGGCGAGGTGCACTGCCTGGCGGGCGAGAACGGCTGCGGCAAGTCCACGCTGATCAAGATCGCCACGGGGGTCTACCAGCCGGAACCCGGCGCGGTGATGGAACTGTTCGGGCAGCCCGTCACCCGCATCACGCCGATGGTGGCGCGAAATGCGGGCATCGCCGTCATCTGGCAGGACCTGGCGCTGTTTCCCGAGATGACGGTGGCCGAGAACATCGCCTTCGAGACGCTGCTCGGCGCCCCGCCACGCCTGGTCCGCCATGCTGCGCTGCGGACGGCTGCGGAACGGGCGCTCGCCCAACTCGAGGTCACGCTCGACCTCGGGGCGTCGCTCGGCACCCTGCCGATCGCGCAGCGTCAGATCGTCGCCATCGCCCGCGCACTGGTGTCCGAGGCGCGGCTGATCTTCATGGACGAGCCGACCGCGAGTCTGACCCAGGCCGAGACGGACGTCCTGCTTGCCGCGGTGCGGCGGCTGTCGGCGAAAGGCGTGGCGGTCGTCTTCGTCAGCCACCGCCTGGCCGAAGTGCTGGAGATCTCGGCCCGCGTCACCGTCTTGCGCGACGGCCGCCTTGTCGGCGTCTACCCGACCCGCGGGATGACCCAATCCCGGCTCACCGAACGGATGACCGGCAACACGCCCGATCTGTCGGCGCATGCCCGCGCCATCCCGGGAACGGCGGTGCTGGAGGTGGTGGGACTGTCGCGCGGCACCGAATACCGCGACGTGTCGCTGACGCTCCGTCGGGGCGAGGTGCTGGGGCTGACCGGGCTCATCGGGGCCGGGCGCACCGAACTGGCGCACAGCCTGTTCGGCATGACCCGGCCGCAGGCGGGGTCCATCCGGCTCGACGGCCGCGAGGTGCGGTTCAGGTCCAACCGCGACGCCATTGCGGCCGGGGTCGCCTACGTGTCGGAGGACCGGCTCACGCTCGGACTGATCCAGCCGCAGTCGATCTCCGACAATGCCGCGATGGCGGTGCTCGGGCGGCTGAGCGGCGTGCTGGGGCTCCTGTCGCCCGCCAGGCAGGCGACGCTGCTCGCCCACTGGGTGCGGGAGCTGGCGGTGAAGATCGGCCGACCCTCCGACCCCGTCGGCACCTTGTCGGGGGGGAACCAGCAGCGGATCGTCCTCGCGAAGTGGCTGGCCACGGAGCCGCGGGTGCTGATCCTCGACAGCCCGACGGTTGGCGTCGATGTCGGGGCACGCGCCGGCATCTTTCGCATCGTCCGCGGCCTTGCGGACAAGGGGCTGGCGATCCTGCTGATTTCCGACGAGGTTGCCGAAGTCTGGCAGAACGCCGACCGGATCCTTCACATGGCCGGCGGCCGGATCGTCGGCGAACACGATCCGCGCAGGACGGATGTTCCGGCGCTGGAGGCCGTCGTCTATGCGTGATCTCCTGCGCGCCTACCCGACCGAAGCGAAACTGCTGATCGTGCTGGCCGTCATGGTCGCCGGGCTGGGGGTCGCCTCGCCCGAGTTCCTGACCCCCGTCAACCTGACCTCGCTGCTGAACAACAACGCCGTCAACGTCATCTGGGCCGTGGGGCTGCTGGTCGTGCTTGTGGCCGGCGGGATCGACATCTCCTTCGCCGTCGCGGCGAGCGTGGTGCAATACCTCGCGGTCTACGTCTTCGCCGCGATCGGCGGCGGCAACTGGGCGATCGGGTTTCTCGTCGCGGGCGGCCTCGGCCTGTCGCTCGGGCTCGTGAACGCATTCCTGATCCACCAGTTCCGGATCATCTCGATCGTCGTGACGATCAGCACGTTCAATGCCTTCTTCGGCCTCCTGATGTTCTTCTCCTCGGGGCGGTTCCTCTACGACCTGCCCGCATGGTGGTCGGCCCGGGTGATCCTCTGGGAACGCCAGGGCGCGGACGGCGTCTGGTCCGAGATCATCCTGGCACCCGCCGTCATGGCCGCCTGCATGGCCGCGACCTGGGCGCTGCTGCGCCGCACCACGACGGGCCGGCAGCTTTACGCCTTCGGCGACAACCCCGAGGGCGCGCGGCGGGCGGGGATCAGCCCGGGCGGGATGCAGGCCATCGCCTTCGGCTGGTGCGGCATGATGGCGGGCATCGCCGGGCTGATGCAGACCAACATCACCCGCGAGGTGGTGCCGAATGCCCTGATCGGGCGCGAACTGGACGTGCTGGCCGCCGTGGTGCTTGGCGGCGCGCGGCTGGGCGGCGGACGAGGGACCGTGCTCGGCTGCCTTCTCGGCGTGGCGCTGGTCGCGGTGACGCAGAACGGACTGAACCTGCTCGGCGTTTCGCCCTTTGCCTTCAAGATGGTGATCGGCGTGGTGATCCTGGTCGCGATCAGCACGTCGAACCTCGACCTTTCCCGGCTGGTCAAGCGATGAGCCGCGAGGTGCCGGGCCTGCTGGGCTTCCTGGCGCTCGTGGTCGCGGTTTTCGGCCTGACCGCGCCCAACTTCCTGACCGCGGCGAACTTCAACTCCATCGCCTACCAGTTGCCCGAGCTCGGCCTGCTGACGCTGGCCATGCTGATCCCGATCATATCGGGCGGGTTCAACCTGGCGATCATCTACACGGCCAACATCTCCGGCCTGACGCTGGCCTGGACGCTGAACGCCTACGGCGGCGTCGAAGCCGGCATCGGGGCCTTCGCCCTGGGAAGCCTAATGGCGCTCGGCGTCGGCACGCTGTCGGGCGCGGTCACCGGCGCGGTCATCGCCTTTGTCGGCGCGCACCCGATCCTGGTCTCGCTTGCCATGATGATCTTCCTGCGCGGGCTGGGAGAGTTCCTGACCCGGGGCGGTGACATTTCGGGCTTCCCGCCCTTCGTCGCGGTCATCGGGCACGGCAACGTCGTGGGCATCCCCGTGCCCCTGATCCTGTTCGCCCTCTGCGCCGTCGCCTGGCATTTCCTGCTCTCGCGGTCCCGCCACGGGTTCGCGGCCCGGATGATCGGGTCGAACCTGCGCGCGGCCGCCTATGCCGGGCTGCACACCAAACGCACGATCATCCTGATCTACGCGCTGTCCGGTCTGATGTGCGCCATCGCCGGCATCCTGATGCTGTCGCGGTTCAACTCCGTGCGCGTCGGTCACGGCGAGGCCTTGCTCCTCATCACCGTGCTCGCCTGCTTCCTCGGCGGCGTCGATCCCTTCGGCGGCTTCGGCCGCGTGCTGCCCGTCGTCCTGGCGCTGGTGGTGCTGCAGGTCCTGTCGTCCGGGCTGAACCTGCTGGGCGCGAACCAGCATCTTGCCACCGCCGTCTGGGGCCTGTTCCTGATAGCCGTCATGATCCTGCGGTGGGCCGCAGGGCGATGGTCCGACAATCGACACCGAAAGGGGTAAGCCATGAAGGGCTTCGGCGTGCATACATCCATGTGGACCATGAACTGGACCCGCGCCGGTGCCGAGCGCACGGTGGCCGAGGCCGTCCGCTACAAGATGGACTTCATCGAGATCAGCCTGCACAATCCGGGCATCGTCGATGCGTCCCACACCCGGCGCCTGCTCGAGAAGGCGGGGATGCGGGCGGTCTGCTCGCTCGGCCTGCCGAAGGGGGCCTGGGCCAGCGTGAACCCCGACGCCGCGGTGGCGCACCTGGCCCGCGCCATCGACCTGACGGTCGAGATGGGGGGCGAGGCGCTGTCGGGCGTGACCTTCGGCGGCATCGGCGAGCGCACCGGCGTTCCGCCGACCGCGGCCGAATACGACAACGTCGCGCGGGCGCTCGCGGCCGCCGCTGCGCATGCGAAGGCGCGTGGCATTCCCCTGGGGATCGAGCCGGTGAACCGCTACGAGAACCACCTCATCAACACCGGCTGGCAGGCGCGCGAGATGATCGAGCGCGTGGGATCGGACAACATCTTCATCCACCTCGACACCTACCACATGAACATCGAGGAGAAGGGCGCGGGCAACGGCATCCTCGATGCGCGCGACCACCTGCGCTACATCCACCTGTCCGAAAGCGACCGGGGCACCCCCGGCGAAGGCACCTG
>CAZNPW010000027.1:0-39772 GCA_964575185.1 uncultured Exiguobacterium sp. | reverse complement strand
CGACCTGCATCGCCTGGAGAGCAACCGCCATGATACGGCCTTCGACCTCGCAGCGCTTGTTCGGCGGGTTGTCGGCGACCTCGCACCGCTCGTTATTGCGAACGGCCGTTCCATATCGGTTGAGGTCCTAGGGAGCGAAATCTGCATGGGCGATGCCGCAGCGTTGGAGCGCGTGCTCATGAACCTCATTCAGAACGCGATCGACCACGGCGGGACCAATGTCGTCGTCCGTGTCCTTGGAGCCGCCTTCGAGGTCGAGGATGACGGCCCAGGAATACCGCCAGAAGAGCGCGAGCACGTGTTCGAGCCCTTTCACCGGCTTCGGCCGCGCACCACGGGAAGTGGCCTGGGCCTGAACCTCGTGCGAGAGGTTGTCGACCAGCATGGCGGCCGGGTCGAGATCCTGGATGCGCCCGGGGGCGGCGCCATTGTCCGGGTAGACCTGCGCTCACGGTGAGATCCGTGCCGTTGCGTGCGTCCAGCCACAGAGGTGTCCTTGCCCGTTCCACAGGTTCTTCTTTCGGGATTTAGCATCGCTTGGCTCCGACCCAGCGCCCCGCCGACTTCTGAAGCGTCAGCAGGCGGCGGGAGCGCGGTCGGCGCGGTGGATCACGCCAAGAAGCTTATAGCTTCAGCACTCTTTCCGGCTTGGGTCGCGGTCGCAGCGTTGCGCGCGCGCCCGATCGGACATGATCTGGGCGTTGAGCGCGGTCTCGCTCGTAAGGTTTTGCAGTTGGGCTCTTTCTAACCGTTCTGACGAAGAGTAGTCGTCCTGAATGCACCCGGCCACCAATACCGCGAGCCCTGCCATAAGGCAGAGGCGCGCCATGGTTCGATGGTTCTGTGAGGAGGTGAGTTGTCGCATCTTGTTTTCCTTTCGGCGTCCTGTGTGCCTGATTGCGGCGGCTGTCCGCGTCGTTGCGGACCTCCGTCGCCGCGTAGGATGCCGACGAAGATTGCGTGAACATGGCGCTGTTCCAGAAATCTCACTTGGCTGTCGGGCGGCCTTGCCAACAGGCTGTTAGGTGGGTGGACGTGGCCTGCCGGGAACGCGGTGAACCCTTTTCCGCCGGGGCGGACGCGTTCAGAAAGAGTAGCTTCAGACATTGGGACCGCGTTGTCCCTCAGCGTGGCGCTTGGCCCATAGACCGGGGGCTATCCCCTCATAGCGGACGAAAGCCAATGTGAACGCGCTGGCCGTGCCATAGCCGACTTGATGCGCGATTTCAGCGTTGGTCAGGTCACCGCGCAGAAGGAGGTCGCGTGCGACCGCCATTCGCCAGGCCCTCGCATACTCCATGGGCGCGCAGCCAAGCGCGGCGCTGAACCGTTCAAAGAAGGCCGAGCGTGACATGCCCGCCTCTTGGGCCAGACCTGTCACGGTCAGGGCGCTACCCTTGGCGTTATGTATGCGATGCAGCGCGGCGCCAAGACCGGGGTCTGACAGTCCGCGCAAGAGCCCCGGCGGACGCGCGTGACTGGGGCTCGACCGCAACGCCTCAATCATCAGCACCTCCAGCAGCCGCTCGAGGATCATGGCGCGGGCGGGCCGGTCGGCACGTGTCTCTTCATGGATCACCGGCACGAGGGCCATCAGCCGGTCTTGCCCAGAGACATGGATCATCTGCGGAAGCAGGGACAGGAGCAGGGTCCTGTCCGGCGCGTCGAACCGGCAATGCCCGACAAGGGCCTGCATCTCGACCTGGCTGTCAGCCGGGCCAAGGCGGAATGTGCCCGGTCCGGTCTCGAGCGGGAGCCGCGCCGCGCCTGGGGGCGGCGGGACTTCGCTTGTCATCGTGAAACTGTCAAGTGCCGGGACCATCACGAAATCCCCGGCCTCCAGCAGGACCGGCGCTTGGCCCCTGACCTCCAGACGCGCGCGCCCCTGGACAATGGCAGCATAGAACGGGCTCGCCATGTCGGTACGGTCGACCTGCCAGCGCCCTCCGGCCACGACCATCTTCGCGATGTCCGGACGGGGTTTCAGAAGCGCGACAACGCTGGACAACGGATCTGGAGCAAGGTCGGACATGCGTTTGGACTTTTGATGAATAACGGTGGATTTCTGAATATAGATAGTCCGACCCCTCGCGTCTATCTCCCGGTCACACAGACAAGGAGAGACCTCATGCCCCGTATCCTTATCACCGGCTGCTCCTCGGGCTTCGGACAGGCCATCGCCGCACGCTTCCTCGACGAAGGCTGGGAGGTCGTCGCGACAATGCGCACTTCGACATCAGAAGGGCTGCCCGCCTCTGAACGGCTCCGCATTCTTCCGCTTGACGTGACACAGCCCCCAAGCATCGAGGCAGCGCTGGCCGAAGCCGGGCCGATCGATGCGCTGGTCAACAATGCCGGTGTCGGGATGCTGAACGTCCTGGAAGGCACGGCGATCGACAAGGCACGCGAGCTTTTCGAGATCAACGTGCTCGGCACGATGGCGATGACGCAGGCCGTGATACCGGCGATGCGCCAGCGTCGAGCCGGCGTGATCGTCAACATCAGTTCCAGCGTCACGCTGCGCCCGTTGCCGGCACTGTCGATCTACTCGGCCAGCAAGGCGGCGGTGAATGCCTTCACCCAGAGCTTCGCGCTTGAAGCCGCCGAGTTCGGTGTGCGGGCCCGGCTCGTCCTGCCCGGCAGCGCGCCGGAAACGTCTTTCGGCAAGAACGCCGTGGCGCGAATGGGCATGGAGATCCCCGATGCCTACGGCCCCTTCGTCCAGACCTACATCCAGTCCCGGCGCAACGCGACCGAGAAGACCTCAGCGCTCGACGTGGCGAACGCGGTCTGGCGCGCGGTCACTGATGTCGACGCCCCGATGCTGTTGCCCGCAGGGGCCGATGCCGAGGTCCTGTTCCGGACCGAAGACCGCTTCGCGGCATGAGGACCTCTTTCTCAAATGGTAGCGGTCCCCGCCGCGAACTGCCGTGACCCTTCCTGGAGACCAGAAGAATGAACCGCTTGATTGACCTCGCCCGGCATCTGCCGACGCCCGAGGCCGGAATGACCGTCGCCTATACTCCGATCCGGCTGACCCTGCCGAACCGTCCCGCACTGGAACTGCGGCTGACCGCGCCAGCCACGGGGCGTGATCTTCCGATCGTGCTGTTTTCGCACGGGTATGGGCCGTCGCACTACATTCCGTCCAAGGACGGCTACGCTCCTCTTGTCCAGTTCTGGGCGGAACGCGGCCTTGCAGTCCTCCAGCCGACCCACGCAAGCTCCCGCGTCGGCGGGCTGGGAGATGGTCCGCCGGAGGCACCGTTCTACTGGCGCGAGAGGGTGGCGGAAATGCGGGCGATCCTCGACCAGCTTGACGCGGTTGAGCGACAGGCTCCCGCTGTGGCGGGTCGCCTTGACCATGACCGGATCGCGGTCGCCGGGCATTCTTTCGGCGGCCACACGTCGGCGCTTCTCCTTGGCGCGCGGCTGCATGGAGAGGATTTGTCGGACCCGCGGATCAGCGCGGGTGTTCTGTTGGCCGCCCCCGGTCGCGGTGGCGACGACCTCACCCCCGAAAGTGCCGTGCGATTTCCCTTCTTCGATGTGGACTACGGCGCGATCCGCAAGCCGACCCTTGTGGTCTACGGAGCCGAGGACAATCCGCACTTCACGCCACGCGGTCCCGACTGGCATGCCGACGCCTTCCACGACGCCCCGGGCGCGAACGCCCTTCTCACCATCGCGGGCGTGGGCCACGGCCTTGGCGGCATCGCCGGCCTCGACGCAAAGGAGACCGAGGCCGAACTGCCCGACGCGCTTGAAGCGACACGCCGCCTGTCCTTCGCCTGGCTCGCGAGGAGTTTCGGTATCGACGCAGAGACATGGGACGCCGGGCGCGCCGTCCTGCGTGGCGCTGCTGCGAACCTCGCAGCTCTTACTGAAAGAGGAGACAACGCCTCCTGACGGTGGGAGACGACCGGCTTCGCGGCTCGGCGTGATCTCCGACCTTCTTTGAGTCGTGGGCGGCGGGGACGCATGGACGCGCTCCGGTCGAATTGCAACGTACCGCTCGCGCTAAGTCGTCTGCGCGATCTCAAGCGGCGTCGATCTCGGGCACCCCGACGGCGGCGTGCTTCCGTTGCTGGGCCATGATCTCAGTGAAGGACAGGGTCGGGTTCGCCTCGGCCAGCATGCCGACCTTCATCCAGAACTCGGCCTGGGCATTGATCGAGCGGCACATGACGGTGCTCGCCCTGCGCAGTTCCTCATGCATGTGGTCGGCGATCTTCACGATGCCCATCTGGACCTCTCCGTTTCGTCAATATACATATCATATATATATCGTATATTCGGTGTCCTCGTCCGTCAATCGGCCTGCACCGACAGGACAGTCCCAAGAAGAAGGACCATCGGGTGGAAACCTATATCAACGTGCCCGTCGCCCCGCCCGCACAGAGCGCCCGGAGGACGGAGAGCATCAAGCTCTATGGCCCGGACGCCTTTGCCGGAATGCGCCGCGCCGGGGCCTTGACCGCCAGATGTCTGGACGGCGTCGCAGCACTTGTCCGGGACGGCACGCCCTTGGCCGAGATCGACACCTTCGTTCTCGACTTCGCCGCAACGCACGGCACCAGGCCTGCGACACTGGGTTACAAGGGCTATGAATACGCTTGCTGCACGTCGGTCAATCAGGTCGTGTGCCACGGTTTTCCGACCGCAAGGAAGCTGCGGGACGGCGACATCGTGAACGTCGACGTGACGCTGGTCGTTGACGGCTGGTATGGCGACTCCAGCCGCATGTACGCCGTCGGGCGTCCGAAGAATGCGGCCGCGCGGCTGATCCGCATCGCGCACGAGGCGATGATGCAGGGCATCCGGGCGGTCCGTCCGGGTGCGCGGCTGGGCGACATCGGCCATGCCATCCAGAGTTGCGCGGCCTTGGAACGATGTTCCGTGGTCCGCGACTTCTGCGGTCACGGGATCGGGCAGGTCTTTCACGACTCGCCGAACATCCTGAATTTCGGCAGACCGAACACGGGGCCGGAGCTGCGGGAGGGAATGATCTTCACGGTGGAACCTATGATCAATCTGGGACGACCGGACGTGAAGGTGCTCGCCGACGATTGGACCGCCGTGACGAGCGACCGGTCATTGTCGGCCCAGTTCGAACATTCGATCGGCGTGACCGCAGACGGGTTCGAGATCTTTACCCTCTCGCCCCAGGGACAGCATGCTCCGGGCGTCGACCTTGCTGCCGTTCATGCCTGAATGCGGGGCCGTCTAGTCGACTCCGGGTGCAGGCGCCGCGACCGATACCTTTGGTGAATCAGGATAGAATATGGTTTTTCAGGTAGAACTGACCGCTCCGGGCCCCATGGGCGCGCTCAAGGGAACCCTGACCCTTCCGTCCCGGGATGAGCCGCTTCCGACGAAGACGCCGGTGCTTCTGATCGTGCCCGGCTCCGGTCCGACCGACCGCGACGGCAATTCGCCCCTGGGCATCGCGGCCGCGCCGTACAGGTTGCTCGCCGAAGCGCTGGCCACGCGGGGCTACCCTTCGGTGCGCATCGACAAGCGCGGCATGTTCGGTTCCGCAGACGCGGTTTCGAACCCGAACGATGTGACGATCGAAAGCTATGCCGAGGACCTGCTTGCCTGGACGACCGCCATCCGAAAGCGGCTGCCCGCAGAGGACGGCCCCCGCTGCGTCATCCCCATCGGCCACAGCGAGGGCGGCCTTGTCGCCCTGGCGGCCATGGCTCGCCTGCCGGACGCCTGCGGGTTGATCCTCATCGCCAGCATCGGCCGGCCTCTGGACGAGGTGATACGCGGGCAGTTGCGTGCCAACCCTGCAAATGCCCCATTCCTCAAGGAGGCCGAAACAGCCCTCGCGGCGCTGAAGGGCGGACAGCGCGTCGATGCGGGCGCGATGCAGGCCGCCCTACGCCCCCTCTTCGCGCCGGACGTTCAGGGCTTCCTGATCGACGCCCTGTCCTACGATCCGGTTGCTTTGGCAGCCAGGGTCAAGGTTCCAATGCTCTTGGTACAAGGCACGCGCGATCTGCAAGTCAGCGTCGCGGACGCACGTATGCTGGCAGATGCGGCACCTAACGCCACGCTCGCGCTGGTTCCGGACGTCAATCACGTCCTGAAGCTTGTGGCATCCGATGATCCTTCGGCCAACCTTGCGACTTACGCCAACCCTGATCTTCCGATTGCTTCGGAGGTTGTGAATGCCGTCACGACCTTCGTGGACGGCATCGCCAGGGAATAGCGTCGGCGATCAGCGCCGGCCAGCGGAACCCTTCATTGCCGCAACAATCGCGACGGCTTCGGTCACAAGCTGGCCGCGCGTCGGAGTTATCCCCAAGACCACCATGCGCCAGTAAAGCGGTGCGGGAAGCAGATCGAGCGCCAGATCGCGGTCAACGTCCCGGCCCAGCTCGCCCCGCGCAATCGCACGGTCCAGGATGACCTGCGCCTGCTCCCGGCGCGCTTTGGCGACCCTGGTGTTCAGATCCCGCATCGACCCAGACCGCGCGGCCTCGGCATGTAGATCCGGCAGGATGCGGCGGATCATCGGGTGGCGCAGGACCGCACGCAGGCGGGTCAGAAAGGCCAGGACATCGGCTTCCAGGCTGCCATGATCCTCGGGCATGGCCATCGTCAGCCCGAGCGTTGTCACCGCCGCGACCGCGAATTCCTGGTGCGAGGCGAAGCGACGATAGATCGCGGCCTTGCCCGCCCCGGCCCTGGCGGCAATGCGTTCAAGGCTGATCGCCGCAAAGCCGCGTTCCGCCCATTCCGCGAAGAAGGCGCGATACAGCGCCTCGGTCAGCTCGGCGCTTTGCACGGCTGCCCCGGACGGTTTTCGTCCGGATTTAAGGACGGAACGGTTGCGTTCCAACGATCACACCCCTATATCGTCGATACGTTACCGTTCCATCCATAGGAGGTTCTTCCATGTCTGACAAGTTCGACAGTTTCTCCGACCTGCTTCGCGCCGCGCTGGGTGACCGGCTCGATCCTGCGGACAGCCTGCTCGGCCTGTTCGCGGATGATGTCATCTTCGAGTTTCCCTATGCACCAGACGGACTGCCCAAGCGGCTTGACGGGACGGCTGCCCTTTCGGCCCATCTGGGAACGCTTGGCCCGCTGCTCAGCTTCGGGCCGATGACGCTGGGCAATGTCCATGCCGACGGCGCAACGGTGATCTTCGAGTTTTCCTGCCGTGGCGAGGGCGTGGCCACAGGCGCGCCCTACAATCAGGATTACATTTCCGTGGTCACCATGCAGGACGGGCGCATTGCGCGCTACCGCGACTACTGGAACCCGCTCGTGGTGCTGACGGCCTTGGGCGGCACCGAGGCCGCCGCCGCCGCATTTGCGGGGGCAGCGTGATGCAGGTCCTCATCACCGGTGGCAAGGGCAAGACGGGCCGTCGTGTGGCGTCCCGCTTGACCGCGACGGGCATCGACATCGTGATCGCCACACGCACGCCCAACGGCCCCCGGGACAGGCGCTTCGACTGGGCCGATCCGTCATCTGCCTCGGCCTTCGACGGATGCGATGCGGTCTACCTCGTCGCGCCGACCGACCGCACCGACCACCTGTCCGTCATGCAACCGCTTCTGGAGGAGGCTATGGAACGGGGCGTCCGGCGCTTCGTCCTGCTCAGCTCGTCGCTACTTGAGCCCGGCGGCCCAATGATGGGCGAAGTTCACGCCTGGTTGGCAGAAAGCGCCCCCGAGTGGGCCGTGTTGCGCCCTTCTTGGTTCATGCAGAACTTCTCTGAAGGGCCGCATGCCACGACGATCCGGGACGAAGGGCTCATCTACAGTGCGACCGGTACCGGGCGTGTCGGCTTCATCGACGCCGAGGATATCGCCGCCACGGCTGTCGCCTGCTTGACGGCCACAGCGCCCCTCAATTCCGACGTCGTCCTGACGGGGCCGGAGGCGTTGAGCTACAACGACATCGCGGCGATCATCACCGCGTCTCTTGGCCGGCCCGTGCGCCACGTGTCGCTTGACCCGGCCGCTCTGACAGCGCGCTTCGTGGCGCAAGGCCTGCCGGCCGACTATGCCAAGACGCTCGCGGGCCTAGACGCAGACATCGCGGCGGGCGCTGAAGACTGCACGACGCGGGGCGTCGAGCAGGTGTCGGGGCAGCAGCCTACGTACTTCCGTGCCTTTGCCAACCGCGCGCTCGAGAGTTGGAAGTGACGCGCCGGGCACTGGCACCCGCCTGCCATGCCACAAATGGAAAGGGCCCTAGCGATGTAATCTCCAAAGGGTGCGGGCTCTGGAGTATTGGCGACAACAGCGCTTCCGGCCATCACGCCCTCGCGGATCAGGTCCACTCGGGCATAAACGCATCGGGATACCGGCCGCCGAACCCGCCGACTGGAAGTATCTTGGCGATCCGTTGCAGGTCGCCGTCGGAGAGTTGAAGGTGCACAGCGCCGACATTCTCCTCGAGCCGCGCGATGTTGCGTGTTCCGGGAATGGGAACGATGTCGTCCCCCTGGGCCAGCAGCCATGCCAGCGCCAGTTGAGAGACCTTCGCGTCACGCTCCTTGGCGAAGGCTTCAAGCTGGCGCACCGCCTCGACGTTCTTTTCGAACGCACCCGGCTGCCAGCGCGGATCGAAGCTGCGCATGTCGCTCGCGTCGTACTGGTTCGCCGGTTTGGCCGTCCCGGTCAGGAAGCCGCGGCCAAGTGGCGCGTAGGGCACGAAACCGATGCCAAGTTCCCTCAGTAGCGGAAACAATTGCTCGACATCACGCTCGAACAGCGAATACTCGGTCTGCAGCATCGCCACCGGTTGGACCGCATGGGCGCGGCGGATGGTCTCGGGCCCCGCCTCGCTCAGCCCGAAATGACCGACCTTGCCCGCCTCGATGAGGTCCTTCACCGTTCCCGCCACATCCTCGATCGGCACCCCGGGATCGACGCGGTGCTGGTAGAGCACATCGACATGGTCCACGCCGAGAAAGCGCAAACTGTTGTCGAGAACCTCGCGAATATGGGTTGGTCGGCTGTCGTAGCCATAATCGCGTGTCCAGCCGAACTTGGTGGCGATCACGACCTCGTCCCGTACCGGCGCCAGCGCTTCCCCGACGACGTGTTCGTTATGGCCCCAGCCATACATCTCGGCGGTGTCGAAGAACGTCACACCGATCTCGTGGGCGCGTCTGATGGTCCTGACGGCGTCGTTCGTGCTGTCCGGCCCGTAAAACTCGGTGATGCCCATGGCACCGTAGCCGATAGCTGACACTTCCGGGCCGTTCCGGCCCAGCTTGCGAGGAGGCAGGATGTTCTCTTGACGTTGGTTGACCACGATTGTCTCCTTCGCGGGATGTGCCTAGTCTGGCATCAAGGATATCTGTTGGCACTGAGTGCCATATTCAGCATGGAGTGTCAATGCAGCCGCCGTCCGCCGGTTCTGGCAACTCGCTCAGGAAGATCAAAGCCGACGCGGTCGCGGCCTCCATCGCCGCGACCGCGCTGGCCTTGTTCGACAAAAAGGGCTTCGATGGCGTGACCGTTGACGAGATCGCGTCTGCATCCGGCATCTCGCGGCGGAGCTTCTTCCGCTACTTTGCGACGAAAGAGGACATCGTGGTCGCGGGGCACGCCGCGTTCGGGGAGCGAATCCTTGAGCTGGTGAAGGCTCGGCCGCAGGGTGAGGATGTCTGGGTCTCGCTGCGGCGCGGCTACGACGTCCTCGTCGACAACGTCGATCGCGACCCCGAAGGTGCGGCGAGGACCATGCGTGTCATCAACAGCACGGCAAGCCTGCGCGCCCATACCATCGAGAAGCACAGCGTTTGGGCGGTTGGTCTTGTCCCCGAAATCGCGGGTCGCCTTGGCGACGCCAATGCCCGGCGCCTGGAGGCAGATGCACTGGTTCACGCATCACTTGCCTGCCTCGATGTCGCGCTGGCCCACTTCAGCCCGGGTCGAGACGCTTCCCTGAGCGCAAAACTGGATGCTGCGTTCGCGGCGGTATGCCCGCATCTTACGCGCTGAAGTCGCCGGGGGGTTCAATGTTCTTGCAACGGCCGCGATCAGTCGCCGGATCTCGCCGGTGTCCGCGCGGGCGCTGATTTTCGCGTTGTCCACCAGACAATCGCGGTGATCACTGCAAGCCCGGCACTCGGCACCAGGTTGGCGGGGGTTCCGGCAATCTCGCCACGCCTGCTCAGGTCGCCTCCCAGGTCGAGGTGGAGCGTCGTCGCAAGGACGAGGGCACTGACGTTGTAGACCCCATGCAGCACGACGGCGACCTCAAGGCCTCCGGTCCTCCAGGTCACGATGGCCATCGCAGCGAAAAGCACGAGATACGAGCCCAGGATGTATGGGTCGAGAGTACCGTGCAGCAGCGAGAAAACCACGGTCGTGACGATGATGCCGAGGATCGCGCCGGCCAGGGGGCCGCGCGTCCAGCTGCCGACAACGCGGAACATCAGGCCACGCAGCCCGTATTCCTCACCAGCGGCCGCGAGCGGGGTCAGCGTCATGCCGATGATGAAGAATGCGACCAGATCGGCCGCGCTCCATGGGATCGTGTTTCCGGGAGTCAGAAGAAACCCGACCGACATGACGACAAGGAGGAAGGGGCCGAACGCCAGCAAGGCGCGGCCGAACACCCCGAACCGGAAGCATCCGGCGACCGAATGAAGCGAGGATCCGGGGACGCCATAAAGCCAGCGCTGAAGCAGCATGCTGTAGGGGATGAGCAACGCCAAGGCGAAGGCACCGGCCGCGTGCTGCAAGGGCGTGAACCCGGTCCGACCCAGGAGCCGCGTGTCGATTGCCGAGGCGACGGCGAGGCACAGTTGCGCAAAGCCGATAAGGCCAGCAAAGAGCAGGAAGATCGCGACGAGGCCCCGGACGATCCCCCGCTCCTCGCCCGCGAAGGCACGATGGTATTCGGTTCCTGCCGGCACCTTGGGTGTTCCTGTTGCCATGTCGGGTCGCAGGAACCAACTCTCAGCTTTGCTGCGCATATTCTTCCTTTCCTTCAACCAACCGGGGCGTCCCGCGACGTCCCAAAGGCCTAGAGCCGCTTAAGGAAGAACTGCCGCGCCTCGTTCTCAGGATAGCCGTCGATACGGCCAAACTCGCGGTAGCCCAGACGCTTGTAGAAGTCGGGCACCTGAAACGAGAATGTGTCGAGCCATATGCCTTCCATCCCACGCAAGCGCGCTTCTTCCTCGAGGCGCGCCATCAGCTTGCCACCGATCCCCTTGCCGCGCCCCTCCTCGGCCACCGCCAGAAGCTCGACGAACACCCATTTCATGTCCGGGGAAAAACGGGCGAAAAGACCGCCAAGGTAAACACCCTTCTCATGCGCCTCGAAGGCCACCACCTCGGACCTGAATGACTTCCCGATCGCCTTGGAGTGACGATCAAGAAGCGCCAGAATGCGGTCGCGTGCGTCATTTTCGGATCCTTCGGCAGGACGGATCTCGGTCATCCTTGAACCCTCCGGCAAGTTTGATCCCAACGGTCCGGCAGCCCGCGAACGTTGCCACGATGAACGCCCGGCAGTGACAAGCGGAGACGCTCGTCAAGCTTGATGCCGTTATCGGGTCCCTTGTTTTCCGGTTCTCTCATGGCCGCCTCATTCCCTTCCTGTTGGTGGCCCCGTAACCCTTTCGATGAGGTCCGATCGACCACCTTGGCCGATCGGGCTGATGCGCACCTCGGGCTGAAAGATGCCTCCGGTCCAAAGCTCTCAGTCGACTTTCGCGACCTCAAGCCCGGTCCACTGGGCCGCAAAGGCCCACATGTCCGCGAACTCTTCGATGACCATGTCGGTCGGCTTTCCCGCCCCGTGACCGGCGCGGGTTTCCACGCGCAGAAGGTGAGGCCGGGTCCCGATGTCGGCAGCCTGCAAGGCGGCCGCATATTTGAACGAATGGGCCGGAACGACCCGGTTGTCGGTGTCCGCCGTGGTGACCAGAATTGCCGGGTAGCGCGCCCCCTCGCGGATCGTGTGCAGGGGCGAATAGGAAAGCAAGGTCTGGAACTCTACTTCAACGGACGGGCTGCCGAATTCCTGAACCCAGGTGGCTCCGCCCGTGAAGCGGTCAAACCGCAGCATGTCGAGCACGCCGACCCCGGGCAGGGCCGCCGCGAAAAGGTCGGGCCGCTGGTTGACGACCGCGCCGACCAGCAAACCGCCATTGGATTCCCCCTGGATCGCCAGGCCATCGGACGGCGTGATGCCCTGGCCGATCAGATACTCACCGGCGGCGATGAAGTCGTCGAACACGTTCTGCTTGCCCGCGCGCCGGCCGGCCTGGTGCCAGGCCTGGCCGTATTCGCCCCCGCCGCGGATGTTCGCCACGGCGTAGACGCCCCCCTGCTCGACCCAGGCCATGGCGGCGGGTGAAAAGTTCGGCACCATGCTGATCCCGAAACCGCCATAGGCATACAGCATCGTCGGAGCCGGACCATCCACATCCTTGCGCCGGACGACGAAGAGGGGCACCCGCGTGCCGTCCTTCGACGTGTAGAAATGCGGCGCGACGCTGACCGTGTCGAGATCGACCGCGATGTCCGGCTCGGCCCAGACGGTGGTGCGGTTTGCCGCCACGTCGAGGCGCATCACCGTCAGGGGCGCGTCATAACTGGTGAAGGCGAAGAAGGCCTCGTTCGCACCGGGACGACCGCGAACGATCCCGGTGGTGCCCGGCCCCGGCAGCGGGACGGTCGCGTCGAACGTGCCATTCAGCCGGTAGAGCCCGACCTCCGACTGGACATCGACCATGTAGGACAACAGGATCCGGTCGCCGAGCAGCGCCGATCCGCCCTCGCGCAGAACGGCATCGGGGCGTTCGGGGATCAGTTCGGCGAACACCGGCTGCGCCTCCGCCAGGTCCAGCGTCACGATCCGGCCGCGAGGCGCATCCTTCTGCGTCGCGAGGAAGAGTTTCGTGCCGATGTTGCCCAGCACGACCCACCGGTCATCGTAGCCTTCGACGATGGTTTCGGGCTCGGGGTCGGGGGCAGAAAGGTCCGTCACCGTGACCGCGACGCCCCCGGTCAGGGCCGAGGTGTAGACCACCAGATAGCGCCCGTCCGGGGTGACGTCGACGGTGTGCAGCAGCGCTTTCCCAGGCGTCGGCGCACGGACCAGCCGATCTTCCGACTGGTTCGAGCCAAGCCGATGGAAATAGACGGCATGACCTTCGATGCTGGCACTGAAGGCGGCACCCGCCTCGGGCTCGGGAAACCGGGAATAGTAGAACCCCGAACCATCCGGATGCCAGGCAATGGTGGTGAACCGGGCCCATTCGACCGTGTCGTCGAGGATCTCGCCCGTCGACGTGTCCATCACCCGGATGGTCCGCCAGTCCGACCCGCCGTCCTGCATGGCAAAAGCCACCAGCGTGCCATCGGGAGAGGCTGCCCATTCGGCCAGGGCCACCGTGCCGTCGTCCGACCAGGTGTTCGGGTCGATCAGGACACGGTCCGCGCCCGCGGCGCCGTCGCGCATCACAAGCTGCGCCTGGTTCTCGAGCCCGCCGGTGCGGGTGAAGACGTAGCGCCCATCGCGCTCGACCGGTGGGGTCAGGGTCTCGTGGTCGAAGATGGCCGTCAGCCGGCGCTGAAAGACATCACGGCCGGGAAGCCGCGCAAGGTAGGGCGCGGAAACCGCGTTCTGCGCCGCGATCCATTGCGCCACCTCGGCATCCTGGCGCGGGTCGTTTTCCAGCCAGCGGAACGGGTCGGCGACGGTGACGCCGAACTGCACCTCTGCCGTGTCGGTCTGACGTGTGTCCGGGTAGGTCATCGGCGCACCCTCCGCTGCGAAGGCCGGGGCCATGGAGATGAGCAGCGCCGTTGCGGCGCCTCGCAGGAGGTGCCTTGCCACCCGGAGCCTTCCGGCTGGTTCAGGCATCTTCCGGCACGACCTGCGCCCGGGCATCCGTCCGGCCGTCGGAACTGGTTCTACTGTCATGGTGTCGTTTCCTTGTGTTGCAGGGGCGCTCCGGTCGGGGCGGCCCGCGTCGGATGCCGCCGTCAGGCGACGGCGTCGCAGATGGGCAGCGTTGCCCCTGCCCGGATCGCCGAGATGATCCGGGCCGTCGCGTCTTCTGAACTCACATGCAGACCGTCGTTGATGACGGCCGAACTGATCTCTTCGTCGACAAGCCGCATCGCCGCCGTGATGGACGCGGCGCAAAGCCTGACGTCGAAATCGTCCGCCGACCGCGACGCACGGCCGGCGACCACGCCGACGATCTCCATCTCGGCCTCGTGGCACGCCATGAGCCAGGCCGAGCGCAGGGCCGGCTCGCGGTGCAGCAGCGCGAGGATGCGGATGGCCGCGATGCTGTCGCGGATGCCGGCGTCGTCAGACACGAAGGCCGCCATCGACCGGGCCAGGAACCCCTCGATGCTCTCGGTCCCCGGCCATTGCTTCAGCACTGCCGCAAAGCGCAGCTCGCCGACTTTCAGCACCGGCTCGACGCAGGCTTCCTTCGACCGGAAGTAGCGCCACACGGTTCGCGTCGAGATGCCCGCCGCGGCGGCGATGTCGTCGCCGCTGGTCGCATCGAAGCCCTTCTCCCAGAACAGCCGCGCCGCGTGCCGGGAGACCTGAAGCCGCGCGTCCTCTCGTCGCGATCCGTCGGTCAATGGGTGCCCTCCGCCGGCGGTTTCAGAAGGGGATCGACCTCCCCGGCTCACGGTGTCACTCAGTGACACGCTCCCCATATGTCACTTAGTGACAGAACATGCAAGACCCTGGCCGGCATTTGCCGGATGCCGAGAAGGCCCGAGATCAGGCCGCTTCGCGGGCCGTGTCAGGATGTGGCTGCCCGCAGACAGACATCCAGCGCACAGGCTGCCTCACAAGCCATTGTTTTCCAACATGAACCACTCCATCGCCGGTGCGACCGACGGGCGGAGCGCATGGCGTCCCCTAGCGCGGGACGGACGGGGCAGCCAGCAGGTCCACACCCATCTGCGCGAACAGGTCGACGTAGTCGAGGAACACCCAGTTCTCGGCGATCCGCCCGCCCGCGCAACGGTAGACATCCATCACCCGCAGGGTCAGGGCGCGGCCCGTGGCGGGCACGCCCAGGTAGTCCCCCCTGTGCGTCATCGTCATCGACGGCCAGCCCGACACCGCGGCATAGGCCCCGTCGCCCACCCGCGCGTAATGGGCGCCGCCCCTGCGGTCGGGGAAGGCGCGCAGGAAGGACGCGCGGTGGTCGCGCACGAACCCCTCCCAGCGGAAGTTCGACCCGATCCCGGCGGGGCCGTACCACATCATCGCGGGGTCCCAGTAGCCCGCCTGCCCCCGCGAGGCCATCGTGGCGGGGTCGTAGACGTGCAGGTCCGCCAGCATCGCCTCCACCAGGTCCAGGCTCGCCGCCCCGCCATCGGGCGCGGGCAAGACGCCGTCGTGCGTCGCCGGGCCGGGGAACAGCATCTCGGTCCCGTAGCTGAACGGGAACGGCATCCGCCCGGCCTGGCGCATCAGGTCGGGCAGATCGAGGATCAGGCGCGCCTCGGTGATCCGCCCGGCCTCGACCCGGTAGAACTCGCCCATCCGCAGGAAGGCCAGATGCCCCGACGGCGCGATCCCCCACAGGGGCGCGGTGAAGTCGCCCACCAGATGCGCGAAGCCCGCGCACCAGACCCCGCCCGCATCCCGCCGGTTCGCCCCGCCGATGAAGATCTCGTCGCGCCGGTGCAGCCCCGCGAAGGCCGCCCGCAGCGGCGCGACGAAGCCGTCCAGAACCTCGTCCGGCCCGGTCAGCGGCCCCCAGGGGGCCGAGGCCCGCCAGTCGCATCCGGGCGCGATCCCGCCCGCGTCGCCCTGCAGCAGCGCATGCAGGCTGCGCAGCGTCACGTCCCGTTCATCGGTCATCATTCCCGCCTTGCAAGCGCTTGCAACAAACCTGTTGCACGAATCGCCGGTATCGGCAACGTTTTGTGCATACGATTGCAAGACCCCGGCCCACCGGGGCGGCCAAGGAAAACTGGCGGGGATGACATGGCCGGGATCGAGCTGCGCAACGTCTCGAAACGCTGGGGGGCCTTCGTCGGGGTGGAAGGCTTCGACCTGTCGATCCCCGACCGCGAGTTCCTCGTCCTGCTCGGCCCCTCGGGCTGCGGCAAAACCACGACCATGCGCATGATCGCGGGGCTCGAGGATGCGTCGGGCGGCGACATCGAGATCGGCGGGCGGCGGGTCAACGACCTCGACCCCAAGGACCGCGACGTGGCGATGGTGTTCCAGTCCTACGCGCTCTACCCCAACCTCAACGTCTACGAAAACATCCGCTTCCCGCTGAAGGTCCGCAAGGTGCCCGCGGCCGAGCACGACGCGAAGGTCCGCCGCGCGGCGGCCATGGTAGAGCTGGGCGACTTCCTGCACCGCAAGCCCTCCGAACTCTCGGGCGGCCAGCGCCAGCGCGTCGCGCTCGCCCGCGCCATCGTGCGCCAGCCGGCGGTCTTCCTGATGGACGAACCGCTGTCGAACCTCGACGCCAAGCTGCGCGTCTCCACCCGCGCGCAGATCAAGAACCTCAGCCACGAGCTCAAGGTCACGACCATCTACGTCACCCACGACCAGATCGAGGCGATGACGCTCGCCGACCGGGTCGTGGTGATGAAGAAGGGCCGCATCCAGCAGGTCGGCACGCCGACGCAGATCTACGACCGCCCCGCCAACACCTTCGTCGCGGGCTTCATCGGCAACCCGGCGATGAACCTGATGTCGGGCACCCTGCAGGGCGGCGTCTTCGCGGGCGAGAACGCCCGCATCCCCGGCCTGTCCGGCCCCGACGGCCCGGTCACGCTCGGCTTCCGGGCCGAGGACGCGGCGGTCTCGCCGACCGGCGGGATCGCCGCGCCCGTCTACACGATGGAGCTTCTGGGCGACGCCACGATGGTGACCGTCCGCGCCGGCGGCGCGCTCGTCGCGGTCAAGGCCGACAAGGCCTTCCGGGCCGAGATCGGCGCCCCCGTCGGCATCAGTGTGCCGCCCGCCGCCTGCCACCTGTTCCACGCCGAAACCGGGGAACGGCTGCCCGCCTGACTCCGCAAGAAACAACATCAGGGAGACGACCACCGATGATGCTTCGCAAGATTGCCCTCGCCGGGGCGCTGGCGCTGACCGGCACCGCCGCCTTCGCCGCCTGCGACCCCAACACCGTCCCGCTGCGGTCGCTGTCGGCCGGGTTCGAGGCCTGGAAGGCCGTGACCGACGCCATGGCCGCATGCGGCAACTTCACCGCCGAGCTCGACCAGGAGTTCGCGGCCAAGCAGCCCGAGGCCTTCGCGGCCAACCCCTCGCTCTACCAGATCGGCGGCGTCGCGAACGAGACGATCGTGCCGCTGATCAACGCGGGCACCATCCGCCCGCTCGACGACCTGGTGGCGAAATACGGCCAGAACCTGCAGCCGAACCAGTTGATCAAGATCGACGGCCAGACGATGGCCATCGCGATGATGGTCAACGTCCAGCACCTGATGTTCCGCCGCGACATCTTCGGCGAGCTGGGCCTCGCCGTGCCCACCACCTGGGACGAGGTCCTGACCACCGCCGAGGCGATCAAGGCTTCGGGCAAGGTCGAATACCCGCTCGGCGGCACCTTCAAGGCCGGGTGGAACCTCGCCGAAGAGTTCGTGAACATGTACATGGGCTTCGGCGCGCCCCTGGTGAACGCCGACGGCACGCCGAACATCAACAACGCCAATGGCGTCGCCACGCTCGAGATGATGAAGAAGCTCACGGCCTACATGGACCCGGAGTATCTGACCTCGGACTCGACCTTCGTCCAGCAGCAGTTCCAGCAGGGCAAGATCGCCATGGCGAACCTCTGGGCCTCGCGCGGCGGGGCGATGGACGACGCGGCCGAAAGCCAGGTCGTGGGCAAGATCGACGGCGCGGTCGCGCCGACGATCATGGCCGGCGGCGCACCCGCCACGACGCTGTGGTGGGATGGCATCGTGATCGCCAAGAACATCTCGGACGAAGAGGCCGACGCGGCCTTCCGCGTGGCGATGAACGGGCTGTCGCCCGACATGGTCAAGGCCAACAACGACGACGCCATCTGGCTGATCCAGGGCTACACCCCCGGCCGCCTCGCCCAGGGCGCCATCGCCACGGCCTCGGCCAACCCGCCCCCGCCGAGCTACCCCTCGACCACGGCCCAGGGGCTGATGCACGGCGCGCTCGGCAACCAGCTCCAGGCCTTCTTCACCGGCGAGAAGTCGGCGGCCGACACGCTGGCCGCGGTCGAGGCCGAATACACCACCTCGGCCAGGGAAGCCGGCGTCCTGAAGTGACGCCCCCGGGCGCGGGCTCCGGCCCGCGCCCCCCCCGATCGCCGCCTGCGACACCCCCCGCCAGGACCAAGCCCCGATGCGCACCCGCACCTTCCTGTGGTTCATCGCACCCTCGGTGGTGATGATGCTGGTGTTCATCGCCTTCCCGCTGGTGTCGGTCTTCTGGGGCAGCTTCCAGCTCACCCAGCCGGTCACCCGCGTCGTGACGGTCGAAACCTGCACCCCCGGCTTCACCGGCCAGACCTGCGTGCAGGAGACCAAGACCCAGCCCGTCCTCGACGACCAGGGCGAGGTCGTGACCGAAACCGCCTTCGTGGGCCTGCAGAACTACCGCAACGTCACCGAACCCGCCCGCGCCTGGGCCGCCATCACCGGCGGAAGCTGGCAGGCGCTGATGGCCATCGACTTCTGGCGCGCCTTGCGCTTCACGCTGACCTTCACCTTCATCACCCTGCCGCTCGTCATCCTCGTGGGCATGGGCCTCGCGCTCGCCGTCAACAACGTGACGCGCCGCGTCCGCGGGCCGGTGATCTTCGTCACCCTTCTGCCCTTCATCATCACCCCGGTCATCGGCGCGCTGGCGATCCGCTGGCTGTTCGTCAGCGACGGCATCATGACCCGCCTGATGGAGCAATGGTCGGGCGAAAACATCGCGATGTTCGCCCAAGGCTGGACGATCGAGCTCCTGATGATGTTCTACCGCGTCTGGTCGGTCGCGCCCTTCGCCTTCGTCATCTTCTACGCGGGCCTCCAGGGCGTGAACCAGGACGCGATCGAGGCCGCGCTGATCGACGGCGCGACGCGCTGGCAACGGCTGCGCTACGTCGTGATCCCGCACCTGATGCCGCTGATCGTCTTCGTGGCGCTCATCCACCTGATGGACGCCTACCGGGTGTTCGAGGAGATCATCGGCTTCAGGTCCGAGGCCTACGTCATCTCGCTGCAATACCTGACCTACGACTTCCTGATGCCCGACGGCACCGGGACGCGGGCCATCAACCGCGCGTCGGCGTCCTCGATGCTGACGCTGATCGGGATCGTCATCCTGCTGATCCCCCTCCTCCGCCACACCTGGCGCCAGCACAGGGGCGCGCGCTGATGGCCGACACGATCCGCGCCCTGCGCCACCCCGCCTGGCTGCGCCTGACCTCGGGCAGCCTCCTCGCCCTGTGGCTCGTCATCGCCGCCTTCCCGATCCTCTGGATCGCGGTGATGAGCGTGAAGCTCCCCCTCGACGCCTTCGCCGACAGCCCCTGGGACGTCCTTTCGGGCCCCCAGACGCGCGCCGCGGGCAAGGGCGCGACCTGGGTGGACCTGGTCCTCGTGGCCCTCCTCCTCTGGGCCACATGGACGGCCGCCACGCGCCTCCTGCCCCCCGCCGTCACCCGCCTGACGCCCGGTGCCCCCGCGCTCGGCTGGATCATGGGCAGCGCGCTGCTCGGCGCGGCCTTCTGGGTCGCGGCCACGGTCGTGATCCCGGGCGTCTCCGCCGCCCTCGGCCTGCAACCGCTCTTCGGCTTCACCTGGGAGCACTACCGCGCCGTCTGGGTCGAGAACGCCTTCTGGCGCAACTTCGTCAACTCGCTCTACGTCACGCTCGGGGTCACGGCGATCTCGCTCACCTGCGGCACGCTCGCGGGCTACGCGCTGGCCCGCAGCGGGGCCTGGTTCGCCTTCGCGATCCTGATCGTCGCGCTCATCTTCCGCGCGCTCCCTCACTCCGTGCTGGTCACGGGCTACCTGCCCGTCTTCATCAACTCCGCCGAATGGCTGCGCCCGCTCCTCGGCGACGCCGCCCCCACGCTCTACGGCCAGCCGCTCGCCGTCATCGCGGTGCTGGTCGCGATCAACCAGCCCTTCACCATCTGGATGCTGCGGAGCTTCTTCCAGAACATCCCCGCCGAACTCGACGAGGCCGCCCGCGTCGACGGCTGCACCCAGTTCCAGGCCTTCCGCCGCGTCATCATGCCGGTCATGTGGCCGGGCATCATCACCACCGGGCTCTTCTCCTTCCTGCTCGGCTACAACGACTTCCTCGTCACCTCGCTGCTCCTCGACCAGTCGAACATGACCATGGTCCCCGCCATCGCCGGCTACTTCAACCGCGAGACGACCCTGACCGACCAGGTCGAGGCCATCGCCGCCGCCGTCTCGATCACCGCGCCGCTGTTCCTGCTGGTCATGATCTTCCAGCGCCAGATCGTCAGCGGCCTGACCGCGGGGGCCGTCAAGGGATGACCCCGGCCTTCATCTTTCCACAAATATCCTGGGGGTCCGGGGGCTAGCCCCCGGTCCTGCCGCAACACAAGGGACTACCCATGAAAGGCTCACGCCCCGAACAGGCCGTGCTCACCAAACACACCGACATGACCAGGACCGACGCCACCCGCGCGGTGATCGAAGGCATGGTCGACGGCCTGAACGACCACCGCATCGCCGACATCGGCGAGTTCTTCGCCGAAGGCTTCGGCTGGTTCGGCAACCAGGGCTGCGGCACCAAGCACGGCATCCGCGCGTTCCAGGACAACTGGCAGAAGCCCTTCCAGGCCGCCTTCCACGACAAGACCTGCATCGACGAGGCGCGCCTCTACATGGGCGAATGGGCCGCCGCCTTCGGTCGGCAGGAGGCCACGCACGGCGGCGCGTTCATGGGCATCCCCGCCACCGGCAAGCGCGTCACGATCCGCTACATGGACTTCTGGAAGGTCGTCGACGGCAAGATCGTGGACAACTGGGTGATGGTCGACTTCCCCCACGTCATGGCCCAGCTCGGCGTTGACTGCTTCAACGGCCACGGCTGGGAGGCCTATGACGAGGGCCGCAAGACCCCGCCCGAACCCGCCCGCGCCGCCGAATGACACCCCCGTAGGATGGGCCATATTGCCCATCCTACCTTGCGAGGTCCCATGCCCACCCACCTGAAGACCGCCAGACCCGAAGACGCCCGCGCCGAGGACGACGCGAAGGTCCGCGCCACCGTCGAATCCGTCCTGGCCGACATCGCCGCCCGCGGCGACGCCGCGGTGCGCGACCTGTCGGCGAAGTTCGACCGCTACGAACCCGCCGCCTTCCGCCTGACGCCCTCCGAGATCGAGGCCGCCATGAGCCGCGTCTCCGCCCGCGACATGGAGGACATCCGCTTCGCGCAAACCCAGATCCGCCGCTTCGCCGAGGCCCAGCGCGCGACCATGACCGACACCGAGGTCGAAACCCTGCCCGGCGTCGTCCTCGGCCACCGCAACATCCCCGTCCAGTCGGTCGGCTGCTACGTCCCCGGCGGCAAGTTCCCCATGGTCGCCAGCGCGCACATGTCCGTCCTGACCGCCCGGGTCGCGGGCGTCCCCCGCATCGTCGCCTCCGCCCCCCCGGTCAGGTGCGAACCCCACCCCGCCATCGTCGCCGCCATGCACCTGGGCGGCGCGCACGAGATCCTCGTCCTCGGCGGCATGCAGGCCGTCGGCGCCATGGCGCTCGGCACCGAAACGATCGCGCCCGTCGACATGCTCGTCGGCCCCGGCAATGCCTACGTCGCCGAGGCCAAGCGCCAGCTCTACGGCCGCGTCGGCATCGACCTCTTCGCCGGCCCCACCGAAACCATGGTCATCGCCGACGACACGGTGGACGCCGAGCTCTGCGCGACCGACCTGCTCGGCCAGGCCGAGCACGGCTACAACTCCCCCGCCTGCCTCCTGACCACCTCGCGCAGGCTCGCCGAGGCGACGCTGGCCGAGGTCGACCGCCTCCTCACCATCCTGCCCACCGCCGACACCGCCGCCGTCTCCTGGCGCGACTACGGCGAGGTCATCCTCTGCGATGGCCACGACGAGATGCTCGCCACCGCCAACACCATGGCCTACGAACACGTCCAGGTCATGACCGACCGCGACGACTGGTACCTGCAGCACATGCACAGCTACGGCGCGCTCTTCCTCGGCCCCCGCACCAACGTCGCCAACGGCGACAAGGTCATCGGCACCAACCACACCCTGCCCACCCGCCGCGCGGGCCGCTACACCGGCGGCCTCTGGGTCGGCAAGTTCCTGAAGACCCACAGCTACCAGCGCATCACCACCGACGCGGCCGCCGCGATGATCGGCGAATACGGCTCGCGCCTCTGCATGCTCGAAGGCTTCGTCGGCCACGCCGAGCAGTGCAACATCCGCGTCCGCCGCTACGGCCACCGCAACGTCGGCTACGGGATGGCGGCAGAGTGAAAGGCTTCGACCCCCGCTGGAAGGACCTGCCCGACTACATCCTGGGCGTCACGAAGGAGATCTGGGAGGACCGCGGCATCGCGACGCTCCACCGGCATTACGCGCCGCAGATCGTCGTCCGCTCCCCCGCGAGCGTGGTCGTCGGCAACGGCGGCATCATCGCCGCGACCATGGCGACCTTGGCCGAGTTCCCCGACCGCACGCTCCTGGGCGAGGACGTCATCTGGTCCGGCTCGGCCGAGGACGGGTTCCTCTCGTCGCACCGGCTCCTGTCCACCGCGACCCACGCGGGCGACGGGGCCTATGGCCGGGCGACGGGCAGGCGGCTGATGTATCGCATCCTTGCCGACTGCCACGCCAGGGACAACGTGATCGACGACGAATGGCTCGTCCGCGACCAGGGCGCGATCGTCCGCCAGATGGGCTGGGACCCCCGCGACTTCGCCCGCGACCAGATCGCCCGCGAAGGCGGACCGGAGGCCTGCGTGAAGCCCCTGACCCCCGCCACCGACCGCCCCGGCCCCTACGCCGGGCAGGGCAACGACAACGCCTGGGGGCAGCAGCTCGCCGACCTCCTGACCCGCATCATGGCCGCCGACATGGCCGCCATCCCCCGGGTCTACGACCGCGCCGCGACGCTGCACTACCCCGGCCACGTCACCGGCCACGGCCCCGCCGACGCCGACCGCTTCTGGATGCCCTTGCGCGCGGCCTTCCCCGACGCGGCCTTCACCATCCACCACGTCATCGGCCGCGACGACCCCCTGATGCCCCCCCGCGCCGCCCTCCGCTGGAGCCTTTACGGCCGCCATTCCGGCTGGGGCGCCTTCGGCGCACCGACCGGGGCCATGGTCTACGTCCTGGGGATCACCCACGCCGAGTTCGGCCCCTGGGGCCTGCGCCGCGAGCACACGCTCACCGACGAAACCGCCATCTGGAAGCAGATCGTCCTCCACCAGGGCGCCTGACCGCCGCCGCTTTCCGGCACCGGCACGGCGGGTTTGGCGTGACGCGCCCCGCGCGGCCCGGCTAGTGTCGCGCCACGAAGGGGAGGGTGCCCATGCCGCTGACCATGAACCGCGAGGTCTTCATCACCTGTGCCGTCACCGGCTCGGGCGGCACGCAGGACCGCTCGCCGCACGTCCCCCGGTCGCCGCAACAGATCGCCGACAGCGCCATCGCCGCCGCCAAGGCGGGTGCCGCCATCGTCCACTGCCACGTCCGCGACCCCGTGACCGGCAGGCCCTCGCGCGACCTCAAGCTCTACCGCGAGCTGACCGACCGCATCCGCGCCGCCGATACCGACGTGGTGCTGAACCTCACCGCGGGCATGGGCGGCGACCTGCTCTTCGACGGCACCGAGGCGATGGACCGCATGTCGGCCAAGTCCGACATGGCCGGCGCCGCCGCCCGCGTGCAGCACGTCGTCGACTGCCGCCCGGAAATCTGCACGCTCGACTGCGGCACGATGAACTTCGCCGAGGCCGACTACGTGATGGTCAACACTCCCGGCCTCCTGCGCGACATGGCCGCGCGGATGGTCGCCGCGGGCGCGCGCATCGAGATCGAGGCCTTCGACACCGGCCACCTCTGGCTCGCGAAGCAACTGGTCAGCGAGGGCATCATCCCCGACCCCGTCCTCGTCCAGCTCTGCATGGGCGTGCCCTGGGGCGCGCCCGACGACCTGAACACCTTCATGGCCATGGTCAACAACGTGCCCCGGGGCTGGCACTTCAGCGCCTTTTCCATCGGGCGCAACCAGATGGCCTACGTCGCCGCCGCCATGCTCGCAGGTGGCAACGTCCGCGTGGGGCTGGAAGACAACCTCTGGCTCGACAAGGGCGTCCTTGCCACCAACGCGCAACTCGTGGAACGTGCGGCAGGCATCATCACGCAGATGGGCGCGCGCGTCCTCTCCCCGGCCGAGGTCCGCGCCAGGCTGCAGCTGACGAAAAGGGCGCCCGCATGACCCGACTGCTCCCGTTTGCCCTGCTGGCGCTCGCCGCCTGCGCGCCGCTCAACCAGCCCTCGTCGCGCTACCTCTACCTGCAGGGCCAGGTCGCGCGCGACATCGACTTCCGCAGCATCGCGGGCACCTGGTACGAGATCGCGGCGATGCCCACCGGCTTCAACCGCGGCTGCACGCGGACGCAGGCGACCTACACGCCCCAGGCCGACGGGTCGATCGCGGTGCTGAACCAGTGCACCCGCGGCGGCAAGGTGGAGCAGATCGCGGGCACCGCGACGGTCAAGGCCCCGGGCCAGCTCCGCGTGAACCTCGACGGGGTGCCCTTCCCGGGCAACCTGATCGTGCTCGACGTGGCCGACGGCGGGCGGACGCTGATCCTCGGCGACCGCTGGCGCGCCTCGGGCTTCGTGCTGCACCGCGACCGGCGGATGACGCCGGGCGAGATCGACCGCGCCGAGGACGTGTTCCGCGCAAACGGCTACGACGTCGCGGCCCTGCAACGGACCCCGCAAGGCTAGGGGTTGCGCGCCCGGGCCGTTGCGCGCCCGCAGGGGTGAATGGAAGACAATCGGAAGACGCTTGGAAGACGCAAAGAAGACGCAGGGAAGACAGCGGGAAAATGAAGGCGGCACTGATCGGCGGCGGGGTCATCGGCGGCGGCTGGGCCGCGCGGTTCCTCCTGAACGGATGGGACGTGGCGGTCTACGACCCCGACCCCCAGGCGGGCCGCAAGGTGGCCGAAGTCCTGGCCAACGCCCGCGCCGCGCTGCCCGCGCTCAGCGACGGCCCGATGCCCGCCGAAGGCCGGCTGACCATCGCCGGCAGCATCACCGAGGCGGTGGAAGGCGCTGATTACATTCAGGAATCCGTCTCCGAGAACCTCGCGCTGAAACACCGCATCTTCGCCCAGGTGCAGCAATCCGCCCCCCGCGTGCCGATCGGCAGCAGCACCTCCGGCTTCAGGCCGTCCGGGCTGCAGCAGGGTGCCGCCGACCCCGCCACGATCTTCGTCGCCCACCCCTTCAACCCCGTCTACCTCCTGCCCCTGGCCGAGATCGTCCCCTCCCCCGCTTCCGACCCCCAAGTCATTGACCGCGCGAAGGAAATCCTCACCTCCGTGGGCATGTTCCCGCTCCACATCCGCAAGGAAATCGACGCCCACATCGCCGACCGCTTCCTCGAGGCCGTCTGGCGCGAGGCCCTCTGGCTGGTCAAGGACGGCATCGCCACGACCGAGGAGATCGACGACGCCATCCGCATGGGCTTCGGCCTGCGCTGGGGCCAGATGGGCCTGTTCGAGACCTACCGCATCGCCGGCGGCGAGGCCGGGATGAAGCACTTCATGGCCCAGTTCGGGCCTTACTTATCAGCACCTTGGACCAGACTCACCGACGTGCCCGCGTTCAACGACAGCCTCGTCGACCTCATCGCCGGCCAGTCCGACGCGCAGTCCGGCGCGCATTCCATCCGCGAACTGGAACGCATCCGCGACCGCAACCTCGTGGGCTTCCTCCGCGCGCTAAAGGAACGCGACTGGGGCGCCGGCCGCGTCCTGAACGCCCACGACGCCCGCCGCCGCGAAACCCCCTTTGCGCAAGGTCCGGTGGAGTTCGCCCGGATGCAGGTCCTGCCCGGCTGGATCGACTACAACGGCCACATGACCGAAAGCCGTTATCTTTTCGCATCTTCCGAGACGGTCGACGCCTTCCTCCGCCACATCGGCGCGGACCTTCCTTACGTGAAAGGCGGCCACAGCTACTACACCGCCGAGACCCACATCCGCCACCTCGGCGAGGCGAAGGTCGGCGACCACATCACCGGCACGCTCCAGGTCCTCGGCCACGACGACAAGCGCATCCACGTCTTCGTGCGAATTCTCAAGGACGGCGCGGAAGTTGCGACGGTGGAACAGATTCTCCTCCATGTCGACATGGCCGCCGGCCGCACGGTCGCGGCCCCCGCGCACATCCTCGCACGCGTCGCCGCCATGCCGCGCGACGCCATCCCGGCCGCGGCCGGCCGCCACGTCGGGCAGCGGCCATGAACTTCGGCCTGACCCCCGAACAGGAGATGATCGTTGCGACCGTGCGCAGCTTTGTCGAAACGGAAATCTATCCGCACGAAGCTCTGGTCGAACGCACCGGCGAGGTGCCCCCCGACATCGCAGAGGAGATCAAGCGCAAGACGCGCGAGCTCGGCTTCTACGCCTGCAACTTCCCCGAATCCGTCGGCGGCGCGGGTCTCGGCCATGTCGACTTCGCCCTTGTCGAACGCGAGCTCGGCCGCGGCTCGATGGCGCTGACCCATTTCTTCGGCCGCCCGCAGAACATCCTGATGGCCTGCCAGGGCGACCAGATCGACCGCTACCTCAAGCCCGCCGTCCGGGGCGAGCGGATGGACGCGCTCGCCATGACCGAACCCGGCGCGGGAAGCGACATCCGCGGAATGCAGGCGACCGCGCGCGAAGACGGCGGCGACTGGGTGCTGAACGGCACCAAGCACTTCATCAGTGGCGCGGAACACGCTGATTTCGTGATCGTCTTCATGGCGACGGGCGAGGACCCCGCGGCCCCGGGCAAGAAGCGCATCACCACCTTCCTCGTCGACCGCGGCACCCCCGGCTTCACCATCCGCGACGGCTACCGCTCGGTCAGCCACCGCGGCTACAAGAACATGGTGCTGGAGTTCGACGACTGCCGCCTGCCCGCGGCCCAGGTGCTCGGCGAGGTCCACGGCGGCTTCGCGGTCATGAACACCTGGCTCTACGCGACCCGCATCACCGTCGCCACGATGAGCGTCGGCCGCGCCCGCCGGGTGATGGACATCATGACCGCCTACGCCGCGCAGCGGAAACAGTTCGGCCAGCCGATCGGCCGCTTCCAGGGGGTCGGCTTCCAACTTGCGGATTCGATTACGGAAATCGATGCCGCCGACTACCTGACGCTGGCCTCGGCCTGGCGGCTCGACCAGGGGCTTCCGGCCAACCGCGAGATCGCGTCGGCCAAGCTCTACGCCACCGAGATGCTCGCCCGCGTCACCGACCGCGCGATCCAGGTCCACGGCGGCATGGGCCTGATGGACGACCTGCCGCTCGAACGCTTCTGGCGCGATGCGCGGGTCGAACGGATCTGGGACGGCACGTCGGAGATCCAGCGCCACATCATCGCACGCGATCTCCTCCGGCCGCTCGGTGCCTGATTGCCGGGCGCGGGGCGCTGCGCTAACGTGAACGCATGCAGAACGCCCATGCCTTCACGCTCGCCGGCATCGCCTTCCTCGCGCTGCCCTCGGGCGCGCTTCTCGCGCCCGGCGCGGGGGTGCTGCTGGTCGCCGACCTGCACCTCGGCAAGGCCGAACGGCTCGCGCGGCGCGGCGGCAGCCTGCTGCCGCCCTACGAGACGCGCGAGACGCTGGCGCGCCTCGCCGCCGACGTCGACGCCTGCGCGCCCCGGCGGGTGGTGGCGCTGGGCGACAGCTTCGACGACGGCGCGGCCTGGGAGGGCGTGGCGCTGTCCGACCGGCTGACCCTGACGCGGCTGATGGCCGGGCGCGCCTGGGTCTGGTGCGCCGGAAATCACGACCCCGGCCCGGTCGCCGCAGGCGGCACCTGGGTCGCCGACTGCGCCGTGGGGCAGGTCGCCTGCCGCCACGTCGCGACGCGCGAAACCCCCGAGATCTCCGCGCATTACCACCCGAAGCTGCGGCTGCGCGGAATGGCGCGGCCCTGCTTCCTGATCGACCGTGCCCGCGTGATCCTGCCCGCCTACGGGGCCTATACCGGCGGGATGGACGCGCTCTCCCCGCCGCTGGCGGGGCTGATGGCACCGGGTGCCGTCGCCGTCCTGACCGGCGCGAAGGCCCTGCCCTGCCCGCTGCCGCGCGCCGCCTAGGCGGTCAGGCCCTGCGGCTCCGGCAGGCCGTGCGCGCGGCAGGCGGCGGTCAGCGTGTTGGCCAGAAGGCAGGCGATGGTCATCGGCCCGACCCCGCCCGGCACCGGCGTGATCGCCCCGGCGACCTGCGACGCGCTGGCGAAATCGACGTCGCCGACCAGCCTGGCCTTGCCGTCTCGGGTGACGCGGTTAATCCCCACGTCGATCACCGTCGCCCCCGGCTTCACCATGTCGCCGGTGATCATCTCCGCCCGCCCCACCGCGGCGACCAGGATGTCGGCCTGCCGGCACACCTGCGCCAGGTCGCGCGTCCGCGAATGCGCGATGGTGACGGTGCAGCTGTCGCCCAGCAGCAGCTGCGCCATCGGCTTGCCCACGATGTTGCTCCGCCCCACCACCACCGCCGTCATCCCGGCGAGCGACCCGTGCCGGTCGCGCAGCAGCATCAGGCAGCCGAGCGGGGTGCAGGGGACCATGCCCTTCTGCCCGGTGCCGAGCAGCCCCACGTTCGAAATGTGAAAGCCGTCGACGTCCTTGGCCGGGGCGATCCGGTTGATGACGAGATCGCCGTCGATGTGCCGGGGCAGCGGCAACTGCACGAGAATCCCGTGCACCTCCGGGTCGGTGTTCAGCCGGTCGATCAGCGCCAGCAGCGCCGCTTCGGGCGTGTCCGCAGGCAGGCGATGTTCGAAAGATGACATCCCGGCCTCGACCGTCGCCGCGTGCTTGTTGCGGACGTAGACCTGGCTCGCGGGATCCTCGCCCACCAGAACGACCGCGAGGCCCGGCCTGAACGGCAGCCCCGCGACATGCGCCGCCACCTGCCCCCGGACCCGGGCCGCAAAGGCCTTGCCGTCGATCACTCCCGCCATGGTCATCCCTTCCGCAGCGAATCCGGGCCGAGCCGGCTTTCCTCGCGCGCGATCGACCAGTCGATCAGCCTGCGCCACAGCTTTTCCACCAGGTCCGGCGGCAGCCCGTAGGTTTCGGCATGCCGCCGCACGTTGGCCACCACCTCCTCCACGCGGCTGTCGATCCGGGCCGGCAGGTCGTCGCGCGCCTTGATCTGCGCCGCGCGGTCGATGTAGGCCGCGCGCTGCGCGAACAGCCGCACGAGCTCTTCGTCCAGCGCGTCGATGCCCGCCCGGATGTCCGCCATCGTCTCGCATTCCGCCGGTGGTGTCATGGACTTGCCCCCTTCGGGGCGG
Organism: uncultured Exiguobacterium sp.; assembly: GCA_964575185.1. Classification (GTDB taxonomy): domain Bacteria; phylum Pseudomonadota; class Alphaproteobacteria; order Rhodobacterales; family Rhodobacteraceae; genus CAZNPW01. The sequence continues at coordinate 10,222 of CAZNPW010000027.1, read as the reverse complement.
CTGATAGCACGCCGCGCGCGGGATCAGAACAGCCCCTCGACGAAGCCTTCGTTCAGGCGGATGACCTCGGCGCTCGGCACCTTGGGCAGGCCGGGCATCGTCATGATCTCGCCGCAGATCACCACGACGAAGCCCGCGCCGGCCGACAGGCGCACCTCGCGGACGGGCACGGTGTGCCCGGTCGGTGCCCCGCGCACGGTGGGGTCGGTGGTGAAGGAATACTGCGTCTTGGCGATGCAGATCGGCAGGTGGCCGTAGCCCGCGGCCTCCCACGCCTTCAGCTGGTCGCGGATCGCCTTGTCGGCGATGACCTCGTCGGCGTGATAGATGCGCTTGGCGATCGTCTCGACCTTCTGGAAAAGGCCCATGTCGTCGGGGTAGAGCGGCGCGAAATTGCTTGGCTTTTCCGCGAGATCGACGACCTTGCGCGCCAGGTCCTCGATGCCGGCCGACCCCTGCGCCCAGTGCCGGCACAGGATCGCCTCGGCCCCCTGCTCGGCGACATAGGCCTTGACGGCGGCGATCTCGGCCTCGGTGTCCGAGAAGAAGTGGTTGATCGCCACCACGACCGGCACGCCGAAGCCTTTCACGTTTGCAATGTGGCGGCCGAGGTTCGGGCAGCCCTTCTGAACCGCACTTACATTTTCCGAACCGAGGTCGGCCTTCGCCACCCCGCCGTTCATCTTCATCGCCCGCACCGTGGCGACGATCACCGCCGCCGCGGGCTTCAGCCCCGCCTTGCGGCACTTGATGTCGAAGAACTTCTCGGCGCCCAGATCGGCGCCAAAGCCCGCCTCGGTCACCACATACTCGCCCAGCTTCAGCGCCGTCGTGGTGGCGATGACGCTGTTGCAGCCATGCGCGATGTTGGCGAACGGGCCGCCGTGCACGAAGGCCGGGTTGTTCTCCAGCGTCTGCACCAGGTTCGGCTGCATCGCGTCCTTCAAGAGAACCGTCATTGCACCGTCGGCCTTCAGGTCGCGGGCGTAGACGGGTGCCTTGTCGCGCGTATAGGCGACGACGATCGCGCCGAGCCGCTCCTGCAGGTCGGCGAGATCCTTCGACAGGCAGAGGATCGCCATGACCTCGCTCGCCACCGTGATGTCGAAGCCCGTCTGCCGCGGGAACCCGTTCGCGACGCCGCCGAGGCTGACCACGATGTCGCGCAGCGCGCGGTCGTTCATGTCCATCACCCGCCGCCAGACGATGCGGCGTTCGTCGATATCCAGGCTGTTTCCCCAGTAGATGTGGTTGTCGATCATCGCCGACAACAGGTTGTGGGCACTGGTGATGGCGTGGAAGTCGCCGGTGAAGTGGAGGTTCATCTCCTCCATCGGCACGACCTGCGCATAGCCGCCGCCCGCCGCGCCGCCCTTCATCCCGAAGTTGGGGCCGAGGCTCGCTTCGCGGATGCAGACGACGGCGCGCCTGCCGATCCGGTTCAGCCCGTCGCCGAGCCCGACGGTGGTGGTCGTCTTGCCCTCGCCCGCCGGGGTCGGGTTGATCGCGGTCACGAGGATCAGCTTGCCGTCGGGGCGGTCGCCGAGGGAGCGGATGAAGTCCTGCCCGACCTTGGCCTTGTCATGGCCATAGGGCAGGAGGCTGCCGACCGGAATGCCGAGCTTCGCGCCGATCTCCGTGATCGGCTGCTTCTTCGCCTCGCGGGCGATCTCGATGTCGGTCTTGGCCATGGCGCGGTCTCCTGTCGGGGGCAGGCATAGCGGGGCGCGGCCCGGCGCGCGGTGCGATTGCGACGGGTTGTGGCGGATTTCGTCCTGCCGGCACCGCTTGCGCCTGCGGTGAGACGCCGCATCACCCGTTTGGGGTATGAGGGCGCACACTCGGCCCCGTAGCGTCCGCTACAGGCAGGAGGTGCGGCCCGTGGACAACATCTACATCATCGATTCCCCCGTGGGCCAGGACCGGACCGTCACCGACGACGGGTCGGGCAGCGACTGGCTGGTCTTCCAGGGCGTCTACGGCGAGGACACCGAAATCCGGCTGAACTGGGTCGTCGCGGATGGCGTATCGTCCGCGGCGCGGGGGTTCTACTTCTACGAGGCCAACGCGGGCGCGTCGCTGGTCGTGAACGGTCTGATCGAGAATGCCCGCGGCAGCGACGGCACCGACTGGATTTCGGGCAACGAGGTCGGCAACATCCTCTATGGCGACGCACTCGACAGCTTCGTCGGAATGTCCGACACGATCGACGGCGGGGCGGCCGACGACACGATCTTCGGCGGCGCGGGCGGCGACCTTCTGTCTGGGTCCTATGACGACGACCAGCTGTTCGGCGGCGCGGGCGAGGACACGATCAACGGCAACGAGGGCACCGATACGCTGACGGGCGGTGCCGGGGCCGACAGCCTTTCCGGCGGGTCGGAGGCGGGCGACACCGCCGCCTGGCGCGGGTCGTCGGCGGGGGTACAGGTGACGATCACTTACGGCAGCACCACGACGGCCACGGGCGGCGACGCGGCGGGGGACCGGATCAACGGCATCCGCGACCTCTGGGGCAGCGACTTCAACGACCGGCTGGTCGACAGCGTGCAGGGGACGATCGCCTTCGACTACAACGCCGGGCTGTTCCGGGGGTTTGCGGGGGACGACCGGCTGCTGCTCGGAGGGGGGGACGATACGGGCCAGGGGGACGCCGGGCAGGACACGATTCTGGGCCAAAACGGCGATGACATCCTGACGGGCGGTCTCGGCAACGACAGCCTCGACGGCGGGGCGGGCCGGGACCGGATCGAGGGGGGCATCGGGGCCGATCTCCTGGCGGGGGGCACCGGGGCCGACCTTCTGACCGGGGGCACGGGGGCCGACCGTTTCGTCTTCCGCAGCATCGCGGATAGCACCGTCGCGCTGGCCGGGCGCGACCGAATCGCGGACTTCAGGCGCGCGCAGGGCGACAGGATCGACCTGTCGGGGATCGATGCGCAAGTCGGCGCGGGCAACCAGGCCTTCGACTTCATCGGCGGGGCCGCGTTCACCGGGGCGCGCGGAGACCTGCGCGTCGTCGACGCGGGCGCGAACGTCCTGGTGCTCGGCGACGTGAACGGCGACCGCCGGGCAGATTTCGCGGTGCTGGTGCTGGACGTGCCGCGGCTGATCGCGGCCGACTTCATCCTTTAGGCGACCACGCCCGCTGCGCCGGGACGTGCAGCCGCAGGATGTCGCCGACCCGCAGCGTGCCCTCGCGTTCGACCCAGGCGGTGACGCCGCGCTTGCCGCGCGCGGCCTCCTTGAAGGCCTTGCCGTGGCCCGGGTGCGCGGCCTCGATCGTCTTCGCGGGTTCGATGCAGGGCAGGTTCTCCATGTCGACGACCAGCGTCACCCCGTCCGGCCCCTGCAGCCGGGACGACGGGGGCAGGTAGGTGAAGTCCGGGATCCCCTCGACCACGACCGACGCGCCGACCTGCGCGTAGTCGATCCGTGGAAGGCCGAGCCGGGTTGCGACCGCGGCCATGTCCTCGGCCCCGACGAGGCTGACCTGGCGGACGTTGCGGATCGGGGTGCCCTTGGGGTGCTGGGCCGTCACGCGGCTGCAGGCCTCGCGCGTCAGGCCGGCGTGGATTTCGTCGGGAAAGCCCGCGAAGGTCAGGGGCATCTCGGCCACGGCTTCGCCGTGGATGACGAGGTCGCGGCCGACCGGCACGCGCTGCACGCCCAGCCAGACCACGGTGCCCAGGTGGTCGGTGGGAATCAAGGCGGGCATCGGCAACTCCTTCGTGACGAAGGGGCGCCCGGTCGGGGCGCCCCTGAGGTTCGTCCGTGCCGGACGGCGTCAGGTCGAGGGTTCGGGCTCCAGCGCGGGCGGCTGGATCTTGGGCCGCTTCGTCTTGGGGATGGCCGCCAGCGCGGCGAGGCCCCCGCCCGAAGGCGGCGCGGTCGGCGCATCGTCGCCGCCGAGCCTTTCGCCCGCGATGACCTTGCGGATCTCGTCCCCCGTCAGCGTCTCGTATTCCAGAAGACCCTTGGCCAGGCGCTCGAAATCCTCTTCCTTCTCGATCAGGATCTTCCGCGCGGTCTCGTAGCCTTCGTCGATCAGACGCTTCACCTCGGCCTCGATCTTGGTCTTGGTCTCGGCGCTGACCGAGAAGCCGCCGGTGTTGCCCTGATACCCCTCGTGCGCCTCGGCATAGTCGATGTTGCCGACCTCGTCCGACATGCCCCAGCGCATCACCATCGCGCGGGCGAGCTGGCTTGCCTGCTGGATGTCGCCCGCCGGGCCGGAGGACACGCCCTCCTCGCCATATTTCAGGATTTCCGCGGCCTTGCCCGCCATGGTCATGGCGATCTTCTGCTTGCCTTCGTCCTTGTGCATGTTCAGCCGGTCCATCTCGGGCAGCGAGACCACCATGCCGAGCGCCGCACCGCGCGGGATGATCGTAGCCTTGTAGACGGGGTCGCACTTCGGCAGGTTCATGCCGACGATGGCATGGCCGGCCTCGTGATAGGCGGTCTTTTCTTTCTGCGCCGGCGTCAGGACCATGCTGCGGCGCTCGGCCCCCATCATGACCTTGTCCTTGGCGTTCTCGAAGTCGATCATCGTCACGAACCGGCGCCCGGCGCGCGCGGCCATCAAGGCGGCCTCGTTCACGAGGTTCATGAGGTCCGCCCCCGAGAACCCAGGGCTGCCCCGCGCGATGGTCCGCAGGTCGACATCGGGGCCCAGCGGCGTCTTGCGGGCGTGCACGCCGAGGATCTTCTCGCGCCCCTTGATGTCGGGGTTCGGGACGTGGATCTGCCGGTCGAAGCGGCCCGGACGCAGCAGGGCCGGGTCGAGCACGTCCTTGCGGTTGGTCGCGGCGACGATGATGACGCCCTCGTTCGCCTCGAACCCGTCCATCTCGACCAGGAGCTGGTTCAGCGTCTGCTCGCGTTCGTCGTTGCCGCCGCCGATGCCGACGCCGCGCGCCCGGCCGACCGCGTCGATCTCGTCGATGAAGACGATGCAGGGCGCGTTCTTCTTGGCCTGTTCGAACATGTCGCGCACGCGGCTCGCGCCGACGCCCACGAACATCTCGACGAAATCCGACCCGCTGATGGTGAAGAAGGGCACCCCCGCCTCACCCGCGATGGCCCGCGCCAGAAGGGTTTTCCCGGTCCCGGGCGGGCCGACGAGCAGCGCGCCCTTCGGGATCTTGCCGCCGAGGCGCGAGAACTTCTGCGGGTTGCGCAGGAACTCGACGATCTCTTCGAGCTCCTCCTTGGCCTCGTCGATGCCGGCCACGTCGTCGAAGGTCACGCGGCCCTGCTTTTCGGTGAGCAGCTTGGCGCGCGACTTGCCAAAGCCCATCGCCCCGCCGCGCCCGCCGCCCTGCATCCGGTTCATGAAGAAGATCCAGATGCCGATCAGCAGAAGGAACGGCAGCCAGAGGCTGATCAGCGACAGGAAGCCCGACTGTTCCTGCGGGTCCGACCGCACCTCGACCCCCTTGGCGATCAGGCGGTCGGTGATCTGTTCGTCCTGCGGCTTGATCGTCACGAACTGCGTGCCGTCCTGCGCGCGCACCAGCACCCGCTCGCCGTCCAGCGTGACGGACGCGATCTGCCCGTCATCGACCCGGTTGACGAAATCGGAATAGCTGATCGTCCGCGACGCGGCCGGTGCGGTCCCGCCGTTGAAGAAGTTGAACAGCGCCAGGATCAGCAGGAAGAGGACGACCCAGAACGCGATGTTGCGCGCATTGCCCAAGGGGGGAGACTCCATCACCGGCGCCACCCGCAACGGATAGCGCGCCTTCCGTTAAGATAGAGATAAGACAGCCGGGTTCAATGCGCCTTTATGATGGCCTGAAGCGGCAGGACGATCTCTGCCGACCAGCCCTGCGGCCAGCCGGCCGCGGGGGCGGCGACGAGGCGGTCGCCCTGCCAGAGGCCCGGGGTGACGGCCAGCACCTGCCGCGCGAGGCCGGTGGCGCGCCAGCCCGGGACCTGCCGCAGCCCCGCCCCGACGGCCCGCACCTCGGCCCCGCCGGGTCCGGCGATGCGCCAGCGGCCGTCCCAGGGGTGGCCGGGCCGGATCGCCCGCGGCTCGCGGCTGGCGACGACCAGGTCGTCCGGGCTGGAAAAGCGGACACCGCAAAGCGTCGCATCGCGTCGGGCGGCGATGGCCGCGGAAAGGTTCTCCAGGGTTCGTCCGCGCGGCGGCAGGGGATGTCCGCCGATCCAGCGCAGGATCGCGAGCAGCAGTCGGCGCCTGATCTGGGCGTCCAGGCCCAGCAGCACGTCGCGGGCGCACATGGCGGCCCCGGCGGGGGTCACGACATGGACCGACGCCGCGATCGCGACCGCTTCGGACACCGCGTCGTGTTCTTCGCGCAGGATCGCCGCGCTGCGGGCGATCGTCTCGGGGGTGACGCCCAGCGGGCGCAAGGCGTCCAGCGCCTTCCGGGCACGGCTGCGGGTGAACCGGTCGTCGGCGTTCCACGGATCGTCGATCCACCAGAGGCCGCGGGCCCGCAGGTAGTCCCGCAGCCGCGCGCGGCCGACCGACAGCAGCGGCCGATGCCACCGCACCCCTTGGCCTTGCCAGGTCGGGCGCATCCCGCAAAGTCCGTTGCTCCCCGATTTCCGGGCGAGGTTCATCAGGAACGTCTCGGCCGCATCGTCGATCGTATGGCCGGTCAGCACATGGCCGATCCCCCGGCTTCCGGCCCACCGTCCGATCAGGTCTGCGCGCGCCCGACGGGCGAGGTCCATCGCGTTGCCCCGGGACCCGCGGTCCGTCCAGCGCAGGATGCTGTGGGGCACCGCCCGCGCCGCGCAGATCGACGCGACCGACGCCGCCTCGTCGGCCGACGCGCGCCGCAGGCCGTGGTCGACGGTGACGGCCTGCAGCCCCTCGGGGCGGCTGCGGATGGCGAGGTCGAGAAGCGCCATGCTGTCGCCGCCGCCCGAGACGGCGATGGCGAGCGGGCCGGGCGGGGCGGCGTCGGCGACGAGGTGCAGAAGCTCCGCGTCGGTCAGGGACACCCCAGCCCCTGCATCGCCACGGTCGCGTTCGTCGCGTCGATGGTGCCGGGAAACCGCACGCCCACCTCGGCCAGCGTGGTGCAGGCGTCGGCGGTCTGCCCCAGCTCGCCCAGCCCCTGGCCGAGCTTGAACAGCGCCTCGCCCGCCTTCGGCCCGGTCGGATCGCCCGAGAAGGCGTCGAGATACGCGCGCGCCGCATTGGCGGTATCGGCAAGCCCCGCCAGCGCGTCGCCGCGCAGGACCTGCGCCTCGGCCATCAGGGGGCTGCCCGGGTAGGCCTGGCCGAAGGCCGCGAAGAGCTCGGCGGCGGTCTGGAAGTCACCCTGTCCCAGCGCCTCGCGCGCCCGGTCGAAGTCCTGCTGCTCCGCGACGGTCGTGGGCGGCGCGTCGGGGGGCACGGCGACCGCGGCGGCGGCGGGCGCCGCCCCGCCCAGCGTCAGGTCGGGCAGCGCCATCACGTCGCAACCCGGCTCGAGCTCGCAGACGCGGAACTGCAGGTCGTTCAGCTGCGTCGTGCCGTCCTGCACGACGCGGTTCAGGCGCAGCTCGACCTCCTCGGTCCGCGCGGTCAGCCGCGCCAGCTCGGCCTCGATCGCGTCCAGCCGCTGCAGCGCGTCGCCCCCGGCGGCGCCGCTGGCGGCGGCCCCGGTGGCCACCAGCTCGGCCTTCAGCGCGTTGAACTGCCCGGCGAGCGTGCCGATCTGCGCCCGGATGTCGGCCAGGTTGTCCTGCGCGGCGGCGGGACTGACGGTCAGCATGAGGGCCAGCAGCGCGCCGCGCAAGGTCAGGCCCCCACGCCCATCGACAGCACCGTCACCGCGCGGCGGTTCTGGCTGAAGCAGCTTTCGTTCGGGCAGACCGCGACGGGGCGCTCCTTGCCGTAGCTGACCGTGCGCATCCGGGCGGCCGACACCCCCTGCGAGATCAGGAAGTCCTGCACCGCGCTTGCCCGCCGCGCCCCGAGCGCCAGGTTGTATTCGCGCGTGCCCTGCTCGTCGGCGTGGCCTTCGATGATGACCGCATAGTCGGGGTTCGCGGTCAGCCACTGCGCCTGGGCGACCAGCGTGACGCGCGCCTGCTCGCTGAGCGTCGACTGGTTCAGCGCGAAGAACACCCGGTCGCCGACCGACTGGTTGAAGTAGGCGATCGACCGCGGATCGCTCGGGTCGCCCAGCGGGCCGGTGGCGATGCCGCCCGCGTTCGGGTCGAGCGGCGATCCCGTGCCGTAGCGGTCGGGGTTCTGGCAGGCGGCAAGGCCGAATGCGACGGTCAAGAACAGGATCTTGTGGGTCAGGGCCATCTTGGCCTCCTTCGTTGGCTCGCTGTCGGAAACAGTATCACGGTCGGGGCGTCAAGGGAATCGTCGGGGCCTCACGGCAGCAGCGGCGACCACGAGGGATCGGACGCCGGGCCGTCGGTCGGGACCTGCCGCAGGTTCCGGCCCGAGATGTCGACGCTCATCAGCACCGGATCGCCGCCGGGCGCCTGACGGGTGAACATGATGACCCGCCCGTTCGGCGACCAGGTCGGGCCTTCATCGAGGTAGCTGCGCGTCAGCAGCGCCTCTTCCGACCCGTCCGTGCGCATCACGCCGATGAAGAACGACCCGCGCTCCTGCTTGGTGAAGGCGATCTGGTCGCCGCGGGGGGACCAGACGGGGGTGCCGTAGCGGCCCGACCCGGCGCTGATCCGCGTGCCCTCGCCCCCCGAGGCCGGCATGACGTAGATCTGCTGGCCGCCGGTGCGGTCGCTCTCGAACACGATCTGGCTGCCGTCGGGCGAGTAGCTCGGCGCGGTCTCGATCGAAGGCGCGTTGGTCAGCTGCCGCAGGCTGCCGCCGGCGATGTCCAGCGCATAGATGTCGGTGTTCCCGCCGCGTTCCAGGCTGAACACCGCGGTCGCGCCGTCGGGCGAGAACCGCGGCGCGAAGGTCATCGTGCCCGGCGTCCGCTCGAGCTGGCGGACCGCCAGCGAGCCCACGTCCATGAGGTAGATCTGCGGAAAGCCCGAGGCGTAGCTCGTGAACAGGATCGCGTTGCCCGCGGGCGAGAAGCGCGGCGCGAGCACCAGCGACGCGCCGTCGGTCAGGAACTGCACGTTCGCGCCGTCGTAGTCCATGACCGCCAGCCGCTTGGTGCGGTTGTCGCGCGGGCCGCTCTCGCTCACGAAGACGACGCGGGTGTCGAAATACCCCGTCTCGCCGGTGATGCGGCTGTAGACCGCATCGGCGACCTTGTGCGCCATCCGCCGCCAGGTCGCGGGGGTGCCCGCGAACTGCAGCCCCTCGCCCAGGGCCTGGCCCGAGGCGACGTCGAAGAGGCGGAACTTCACCACGATCTGGTCGCCGTTCGCCGCCACCGCGCCCACGATCAGCCCCTGCGCGTTGATCGCCTGCCAGTCGTTGAAGGCGACCGGCGCGTCGAAGGCCGTGATGCCGCTGATGAAGGACGCAGGCTCGATCGCGCGGAACAGCCCCGTGCCGGTCAGGTCCGCCGTCACGACCCGCGTGAGATCGGCGGCATACTGCGCCGCGGCCGCGTTTTCCGCCACGAACTGCGGGATCGCCAGCGGCACCGGCTCGATCACCGGCCGCGTGATGTCCAGCCGCAGGGGCGTCGTCTGGGCCTGCGACGGCACGGGCACGGCGACGGCGGTGACGGCGAGGGTCGCGGCAAGGAGCAGGGTCTTGAAAAGGGTCATGGGCAATCCTTCGGGGCCTGGGGGACAATGTGCGGCGATCCGGCGGGTTCCGGCCGGGGCGATCGGGCCGGGACGTTTCCCGGCAGGGGGGCGGGGCGCGGTCACCGGAACTGCATCCCCGACGCGTCGAAGGTCAGCTCCATCTCGCGCCACTGGTCGTATTTGCCGGCCGGAAGCGGCAGACCCTGGCGGCCGCAGGTCAGCACGGCCCGGCGCGCGGCCTCGTAGGCCGCGTTGATCGCCACGTCGCTGCCGCCCGATCCGGCGATCCGGCGGATGCTGGCCGCGACGGGCTGCCCGTCGGGGTTCACCTCGACGGCCAGCGTCACGCGCACCCGCAGCGCCTCGGACGACAGCGCGGCCACGTTCCAGCAGCGCTCGATCCCGGCGCGCAGGCCGTCGATCTCGCCGAAGGTCAGGGGCGGGCCGGCCGGGGCCGCGGGCTGCGGCGTGTCCGCCGCGGCCGCCGCCACCGCCGCCGCGATGGCGTCGGCGTCGGGGTCGGGCGGCGGCTCCCCGGCCGCAGGCTCCGGCGCAGGCT
>CAZNPW010000026.1:0-40211 GCA_964575185.1 uncultured Exiguobacterium sp. | reverse complement strand
CGAAGTAGGCGAAGATCATCGAGATGACGAAGACGTTGTCCATCGCCAGCGTCTTTTCCACCAGGTAGCCCGTCAGATACAGCATCACCGCCGTCCAGGCCCGGTCCTCGGGCGTGGCCGCTGCGGCGATCTGGGGGTCGATGGCCCCCGCGCCCGCGTAGGTCAGGTAGATGTAGTAGACCGCCACCGACCAGGCGAGGCCGAGGCCGATGTACAGCGCCGAAAGCTTCAGGCTTTCGGACACGCCGATCTCGTGCGCCTCGCGGTGGAAGACGCCGAGGTCGAGGGCCAGCACGACCAGGACCGATGTGATGAACACCAGCCAGATCCAGACGGGCATGCCAAGCCAGAGCCCGAGAAGGAACTCCATTGTCCGCTCCATTACCCGGCCGCGACGATGCCGCGTCCGACATCGCGCGGCGGCCGGGCAAGGCCGCGCCAGAGGGTCCCGGACCGCTCGAAAGAAGGGCGGCACCTTCGGCGTTTCAAGGCCGTCGCGGAAGTTTCACAAAAAGCCGAAGGTCCCCGCCGTTGTCGGCGAGGCCCCGGAATGCCGGTGCGGCAGGGTCAGCGGCCCTTCAGCGCCGCGCCCAGGATGTCGCCCAGGCTCGCGCCGGAGTCCGACGAGCCATACTGCTCGACCGCCTCCTTCTCCTCGGCAATCTCGCGCGCCTTGATCGACAGGCCGAGCTTGCGCGTCTTGGGGTCGATGTTGGTCACGCGCACGTCGACCTTGTCGCCCACCTGGAACCGCTCGGGGCGCTGGTCGCCCCGGTCGCGGCTCAGGTCGCTGCGGCGGATGAAGGACTTGGCCCCGTTGTAATCGACCTCGATCCCGCCCTCCTCGATCGCGCTGACCGCGACGGTGATGATCGACCCGCGCTTCACGCCGTCGACCGCGTCGGTGAAGGTGTCCTCGCCCAGCGCCTTGATCGACAGGCTGATGCGCTCCTTCTCGACGTCGACCTCCAGCACCGCTGCCTTGACCGTGTCGCCCTTGCGGTAGTTCTGGATCGCCTCCTCGCCGCGCTGGTCCCACGACAGGTCGGACAGGTGCACCATGCCGTCGATGTCGTTGTCGAGGCCGACGAACAGCCCGAACTCGGTGATGTTCCTGACCTCGCCCTCGATGACGCTGTCCCTGGGGTGCGTCTCGGCGAAGACCTCCCACGGGTTGCGCTGGGTCTGCTTCAGCCCCAGGCTGACGCGCCGCTTGGCGCTGTCGATCTCCAGCACCATCACGTCGACCTCCTGGCTGGTGGACACGATCTTGCCGGGGTGGACGTTCTTCTTGGTCCAGGACATCTCGGAGACATGGACCAGGCCCTCGACCCCCGCCTCGAGCTCCACGAAGGCGCCGTAGTCGGTGATGTTGGTCACGCGGCCTTTGTGCACGCTGCCCAGCGGATACATCCGGTCGACCGAATCCCACGGGTCGGACTGGAGCTGCTTCATGCCCAGGCTGATGCGGTGGGTTTCCTTGTTGATCTTGATGACCTGCACCTTGACGGTCTCGCCGATCGACAGGATTTCCGACGGGTGGTTCACCCGGCGCCAGGCCATGTCGGTGACATGGAGGAGGCCGTCCACACCGCCGAGGTCGACGAAGGCCCCGTATTCGGTGATGTTCTTGACCACGCCGTCGACCGTCTGGCCTTCGTACAGGTTGCCGATGACCTCGGCGCGCTGCTCCGCCCGCGATTCCTCGAGGATCGCGCGGCGCGAGACGACGATGTTGCCGCGGCGGCGGTCCATCTTCAGGATCTGGAAGGGCTGCTTCATCCCCATCAGGGGGCCGACGTCGCGCACCGGGCGCACGTCGACCTGGCTGCCCGGCAGGAAGGCGACAGCACCCCCCAGGTCGACCGTGAAGCCGCCCTTGACGCGGCCGAAGATCGTCCCGTCCACCCGGGTTTCGGAGGCATAGGCCTTCTCCAGCCGGTCCCAGGCCTCCTCGCGCTTGGCCTTCTCGCGGCTGATCTGCGCCTCGCCGCGGGCGTTCTCGACGCGGTCGAGGTAGACCTCGACCTCATCGCCGACGCCGATGTCCGGCGTCTCGCCGGGGCCTGCAAACTCCTTCAGGTCGACGCGGCCTTCCATCTTGTAGCCGACGTCGATGATCGCCTGGCCGGCCTCGATCGCGATGACGCGGCCCTTGACGACCGTGCCCTCTTCGGGAGTGTCGATCTCGAAGCTTTCCTTCAGAAGCGCCTCGAAATCTTCCATCGTTGCTTTCGCGCACATGCGGTGCAGTGTCCTTTGTCAATGATTGCTGGCCGCGCGGTTGGCTCCGCCGGTCTGGTGGCCCCGGATTCGGGATGGCGCGCCATAGCCGAAAGCGGTTCGGGCGGCAAGCGCGCGGACCGCCTCACTCCCGCCGCGGCAGCCGTTCGCGCACCGCGGCATCGGCGCGCTCCAGCGCCTCGGCCGCGGTCAGGTCGGTCGTGTCGATGACCAGCGCGTCGGGCGCGGCCCGCAGCGGCGCATCGGCGCGGCCGGTATCGCGGGCGTCGCGGGCGCGCACCCCGGCCAGCACGCAGGCTTCGTCGCCGCCGAGCTCCAGCCAGCGACGGTGGGCACGGACCTCCGCCGCGGCGGTGACGAACAGCTTGACCTCGGCCTCGGGGCAGATGGCGGTGCCGATGTCGCGCCCGTCGAGCACCGCGCCCCCCGGCCGACGGGCGAACCGGCGCTGGAACTCCACCAGCGCCGCCCGCACCTGCGGGATCGCGGCGACGCGGCTTGCCGCCTCGGCCGCCGCGGCCGAGCGCAGGTCGGCCCGCGCCAGGTCCGCAGGCGTCAGCGCGCGCGCCACGGCCACCGGATCGCCGCCCAGAGCGCCCACGGCGCGGTAGAGCAACCCGGTGTCCAGGTGCGCGAACCCGTGCCGCGCCGCGACGGCGCGCGCGATGGTCCCCTTGCCCGCCGCCGCCGGGCCGTCGATGGCCACGGTGAAGATCATGCCTGCCCCCAGCGGCGCGGCACGATCCGCATCCGCCACAGATCGCCCAGCCGCCGGTCCCACTCCGCCGGCCGGAACGGGTTCAGCCCGCTGCCGCGATAGAGCGTCAGCTCGTTCAGCGCATGCCCCGCGCCGGTATACATGAAATCCACGCGCACGTAATCGAACCGCGCGCCGATCGCCTCGGCCACCGCGCGCATCCGGGCGAACCCCGGCGGAGGCCCGCGGAAGTCCGAAGTCCCGGACTTCTCCATCTGCATCGCCAGCCGCGCGCCGTCGCGGCCGAGGAAGAACTGCGTGGCATCGCCGAAGCGGTCCTGCTCGATCTGCACGAGGTGGCAGCGCCCGCCGAAGACGGTGAACTTCAGGTCGTCGGCCGGCCGACCGCCCTCCCACAGCATCAGGGGCTCGGCATAGACGCGCGGCGGGACCTGCGCATAGGCCCACTCCATCGCCTCCGCGCCGTAGGTGCGCCGCAGCCAGGCCCGCATCCGGCGAAGGGCGGCGGGCAGGTCGTGCGCCTCGCCCGCGCGCAGGAACAGGTTCCACCCGCAGCCGTGCGTCGCCTTCACCGCCACCCCCGGCCCGGGCCGCGCGAGCAGCCGTTCCAGCCAGGGCCGCGTCGGGCGGTCGGTCTGCGCCAGCACCGGCAGGAACAGCGCCCGCGCCCGGCCCGGCCCCAGGATCTCGGCCACCACGCGCCGCACCTCCAGCTTGTCGGTCACGCGCGGGAACAGCGGGTTGCGGTCGTAGAGCTTGCGGTGGTTGATCTTCTCGTTGAACGTCCGGGGCCGGGCGAAGTCGGGCGCATATCCCAGCCGTTCCGCGAACAACCGGCGCAGCGCCGCAACGCGGACGCGCCGGTCGGCCTGCAGTGCCGCCTCGGCCCGCAGGCGCGGCCACAACCCGGGCGGCGGGTCGCCCGTCACGCCTCCACCGCGGCCTGCACGGCGGCGAAGAAGGCGCCGACCTGCCGCCCGTCGACCAGCGCGTGGTGCACCTCGAGCGTCATGGCCATGCTACTGCGCGCGCCGTCGGTGACGATCCTGCCCCAGCCGACGCGCGGGATGCAGTCCGCCGCATCGGGCATCGCGTTGTTCAGCGACGTGTAGTCGAGCCAGGGCAGGCACGACAGATAAGCCACATCCTGCCGCCCGGGGTTCGCGTTCAGGTCGCCCCCGGCCTGCGCGACGGCGACGATGGCGGCCATCCCCGCGTCGAACCCCGCCCGGTCGGGCTGCCAGGGCACATAGGCATAGCGGAAGTTGCCTTCGGCCAGCGGCACCGTCAGCGACAGCGCCACCCGGTCGAAGCGAGTCACCACCTCGCCCCGGAACCGCATCTGCAGCTCGGGCACCGCGTGGATCCCCGCCCCGATCGCGTGGACCGAGGCGCGGTAGACCGACTGCCCCGCCGCCTTCGCCGCCACCAGCCGCGTCACGTCGATGCGCGCGGTGGTGGCGTAATGCGGCCGCTGGTAGCTGCGGAAAAAGCGGAACTGGTCGGCGCGCGGCCAGGTGGCAAGATCGACGATGTGCCCGGTCATGGCCCCGCTTGTGCCGCGCCCGGCACCGCGCCGCAAGTCAGCGCCAGCCCCCCGCGGCCCGGATCGCGGTGGAACTGCTGTCGTCCATCGGCAGGTTCACGAAGCTCCAGGCCGGCGCCGCGCGCCCCGCGATGCGCTCGGCCCGCCGCGCGCGCGCCTGCCCGAAGACCTGCGCCGCGACCGACCGGCGCGCCCGCACGCCCCAGCCGGGCCGGGCGAAGACGCCGACCGGCACCGCGCGAAGGATGTCCTGCCACCGGCCCCAGCGGTGGAACTGCGCCAGGTTGTCCGCCCCCATCAGCCAGACGAAGCGCACGCCGGGATAGATGCGGCGCAGCGCGTCGATGGTGTCGGCGGTCGCGCGGGTGCCCAGCCGCGATTCGAGGTCGCTGACCGTCACCCGCGGGTGCCGCATCACCGCCCGCGCCCGCGCGAGCCGCACCTCCAGGGGCGCGGGCGGGTCGGCCTTCAGCGGGTTGCCGGGCGACACGAGCCACCACACCCGGTCCACCCCGACCGACCGCAGCGCGGCCTTCGTGATGTGGACGTGCCCGCCATGCGCGGGGTCGAACGACCCGCCCAGAAGGCCGATCGTCATGCCCTTGCGGGCGATGGGGAAACCTGATCGCATCGCGCCATCGCTAACCGCAGCGGGCCGGGGAAGGAACCGCGAAATGCACGCGCCCGTGATCGCACTCGCCGACCCGGCCGGTCCGGCCGCCTGCGCCTGCCTTGCGGCATTCTATGCCGAGCTCGACGCGCGCTTCCCGCAGGGTTTCGCCGCGCCGCCCCTGCCCGACCCCGCCGCCGCCCGGATGGCCCCGCCGCAGGGCGCCTTCCTGATCGCGGGCGAGGGGCTGGGCTGCGTCGCGCTGGTGCCGCTGGTTCCGTTCTGGGGCGAGGTCAAGCGCCTGTGGGTCGCCCCGTCGGCGCGCGGCACGGGCCTCGGACGCCGGCTGATGGAGGCGGTCACGGCGCAGGCAAGGGGACTGGGCCTGCGCGGCCTGCGGCTCGACACCTCGGCCCACCTGCCCGACGCGGTCGCGATGTATCGCCGCTGGGGCTGGGCCGAGATCGCGCGCTACAACGCCAATCCCTTCGCTCACCACTGGTTCGAAAAGGCCCTGCCATGCTGATCACCGCCGCCGCCGACCAGCCGCTGATGCCCGCCAGCCCCGACTGGTTCACCGGCGAGGTCCGCATCGCCCACCTGCGCGCCCCCGACGGGGCCGGCCGCGCCCACGCCGTCCGCGTCACCTTCGGCCCCGGCGCGCGAACCGTCTGGCACACGCACCCGCTGGGCCAGCTCCTGATCGTGACCGACGGCACCTGCCGCGCGCAGTCCTGGGGCGGCCCGGTGCAGACCCTGCACCCGGGCGACACCGCATGGTTCGCGCCCGGCGAAAAGCACTGGCACGGCGCCGGCCCCGACGGCCCGATGACCCACATCGCCGTGCACGAGGCGCGCGACGGCCGCACCGTCGACTGGCTCGAACCCGTCGCCTGACGGTTGCGGCGCGCCGCCCCAAGGGCTACATCCGCCGCGATCCCTGCGAGGTGCCCCGATGGCCAGCTACCAGTACGTCTATCATATGGACGGCGTGTCCAAGGCTTATCCGGGCGGGAAGAAGGTGTTTGAAAACATCCGCCTGAATTTTCTGCCGGGCGTCAAGATCGGGGTCGTGGGGGTCAACGGGTCGGGAAAGTCCTCGCTGATGCGGGTGATGGCGGGGATCGACCGCGATTTCACCGGCGAGGCCTGGGCGGCGAAAGGGGCGACGGTCGGCTATCTGCCGCAGGAGCCGCAGCTCGATGAAACGCTGGACGTGCGCGGCAATGTCAGGCTGGGGGTCGCGGCGAAACAGGCCAAGCTCGACCGCTACAACGAACTCGCCATGAACTATTCCGACGACACCGCCGACGAGATGGCGGCCCTGCAGGACAAGATCGATTCCGCGAACCTGTGGGACCTCGATTCGCAGATCGACGTCGCGATGGAAGCCCTGCGCTGCCCGCCCGACGATGCCGATGTCACCACCCTGTCGGGCGGCGAAAAGCGCCGGGTCGCGCTGTGCAGGCTGCTGCTCGAATCCCCCGACATGCTGCTTCTGGACGAACCGACCAACCATCTCGACGCCGAAACCATCGCCTGGCTGCAGAAGCACCTGATCGACTACAAGGGCACGATCCTGATCGTCACCCACGACCGCTATTTCCTGGACGACATCACCGGCTGGATCCTGGAGCTCGACCGCGGCCGGGGAATCCCCTACGAGGGCAATTACTCGCGCTGGCTGGAGCAGAAGGCCAAGCGGCTGGAGCAGGAATCGCGCGAGGACAGGTCCCGGCAGAAGGTGCTGGAGCGGGAACTGGAATGGATCCGCGCCGGGGCCAAGGCGCGGCAGGCCAAGCAGAAGGCCCGGATCAACGCCTACGAGGAAATGGCGGCGAAATCGGAACGCGACAGGATTACCACCGCGCAGATCATCATCCCGAACGGCCCGCGGCTCGGCGGCAAGGTCATCGAGGTCGAGGGCCTGAAAAAGGCCATGGGCGACAAGCTGTTGATCGAAGACCTGACCTTCGCGCTGCCGCCCGGCGGGATCGTCGGGGTGATCGGGCCGAACGGCGCGGGGAAATCGACGCTGTTCCGCATGCTGACGCGCGAGCTTGCGCCCGATGCGGGTATTGTCACCTTCGGCGATACGGTGGAACTCGCCTATGTCGACCAGTCGCGCGATGCGCTCGACCCGAACAAGACGGTCTGGGAGGAAATCTCGGAAGGGCTCGAGGTGCTGGACATCGGCGACGCCACGATGAACTCCCGCGCCTATTGCGGGGCCTTCAACTTCAAGGGCGGGGACCAGCAGAAGAAGGTCGGCCTCCTGTCGGGCGGGGAAAGAAACCGCGTCCACATGGCGAAACTCCTGCGCCGGGGCGGCAATGTCCTTCTGCTCGACGAGCCGACGAACGACCTCGACGTGGAGACATTGCAGGCGCTGGAAGCGGCGCTGGAGGATTTCGCGGGCTGCGCGGTCATCATTTCCCACGACCGTTTCTTCCTCGACCGCCTCTGCACGCATATCCTGGCCTTCGAGGGCGATGCGCATGTCGAATGGTTCGAGGGCAACTTCGAGGCCTACGAGGCCGACAAGATCCGCAGGCTGGGGCCGGACAGCGTGGAGCCGAAGCGGGTGAAATACAAGAAGTTCACGCGCTGAAGAACCGGCATTTTCCGGCAGAGTCGCGCGGGACGCGCCGATTCCGAAACCGCGATCGACCTGCCGGAAAGAACCGTGACGCCGGCCGCAATGGCAAGGCGGTCGGCTTTTGCCGCCTGCCCGCAACGCGCGCGAATCCGATGCGCGCGTCCGATTCGCCGCATCTTGCGGCAGGTCTGCAAACCGGCGGGAATGTCCGTTCGCAAAGAACCCCGCCGCATGGCCCGCACAGCGCGTCTTCCCTGCGTCTTCCGCGCGTCTTCCGCGCGTCTTCCGTCTTGTAGATACGCGCGCAGGTCCAAGGTTCCCTTGACCCCTGCGGCGGAACCGCAGCGCGGCCTGCCCCGTTTTGCCGGCAACCCGAACCGGAGGTGCGCCATGAAGGGACTGCTCGCCTGGGCGATCGGCATTCCGATCCCGATCATCCTGCTTCTCTACTTTACCGACGTCTTCTGAGCGCCGACACATTCCGGCCGGATGTCACCCTATTTGCGCCACATTGGCCAGCCTCTGTCCTGCTGTAACCGGTGCGGAGGACTTGCGGCCATGGCGATCATTTTTGCCTGCACCGGCGGACTTCTGGGGTTCGTCGCGGCCGTCGTCTCGCTCGCGACGGGCCAGCCGGTCATGGTCGCGCTGGCGCTGTGGTCGGGCGCGGGGATCGGCTTTGCCGCGCTGGGCCTGGCGCTGGCGCTGCTGCCGCGACGGGCACCGGCCCGGGCGCGGCAGGCGGCCTGAGGCGGCCCTGCGGAGCGACCCTTTACTTTTTCCCCGGCCGCGCCCATATGCGCCCGTGCGACCGACGCCTTCTCGACCTGTCTCCGACCTTCGGCCACAGCACTCGACCAAAGCTGACGTGCCGGGCCGCCGCATCCCGCGGGCGGCGAACGAGGACAGGAGACCTCACGATGGCCAAGGGCACCGTGAAATGGTTCAACGAAACGAAAGGCTACGGCTTCATCGCGCCGGAGGGCGGGAAGAAGGACGTGTTCGTCCACATCACCGCGCTGCAGCGCGCCGGGCTGACCAGCCTGAAGGACGGCCAGCCGGTGACGTTCGACATCGAGTCGGGCCGCGACGGCCGCGAGTCGGCGATCAACCTGTCGCTCGCCTGAGCCTCACGCCGCCCAGGCGAGCCTGCCGCGCAGCGCGTGTTCCACGCAGACGCGCAGCGACACCGCCGAGACGGGCGCGCGCAGCATGACCGGTTCGGCCGGGTCTTCCGGGAAGACCTGGCCTGCCACCAGCGGCGACAGGATGATGACGGGCAGCATCGCCCGTGCGGCATGGGCGAGCGCAGCGAGCCGCCGCGCCTCCTCCAGCCCCGTCGCCTCGGCGTCGATCACGAACAGGCCCCAGCCCTGCGGGTCGTCGTGCAGCGCGGAGAGGGCCGCGTAGACCTCCCCCTCCACCTCCACCGTGCCGCCGAGGCGGGCGAGCCTGTCGGCGAGCCCGGCGCTGGACGAGGCGAGCAGGATGCGCATCCCGCCCCCCAGAAGCGTCGCCGGGGCGTAGTCGACAGGGCGGAAGACGTGCATGGCGATCCTCTCTCTCGTGCTGCCTTTCACCGTCGCCGGTCTTTCGGGCGACATTGCGCCCGAAGGTTGATCTTTTCCCGAACGGCACCAATGGGGCTGTCGGGCGGCCGCGACATGCGGCAGGCTGGCAGGATGGCAGGCCCGGATTACCAGACCCTTATCGATGCCGAGATCCGGGCCTTCATCGCCGCGACGGCGGCGCTCTATCCCGAGGACGCGGTGGCCCTCGACATCGCGGGCCAGCGGCGGGTCTACGACGCGATGTGCGCGGCGCTGCGGGCGCCGCGGCCGGCGGGGGTTGCCGTCGCGGACCGGGCGGTGGGGGGCGTGCCCTGCCGCTGCTATGCGGGCGCGGGGGCGACGGTGCTGTACCTGCATGGCGGCGGGTTCGTGGTGGGCGGCCTCGACAGCCACGACGACGTGGCGGCCGAGATCGCGGCGGCCACCGGGTTCGCGGTGGTCGTGCCGGACTACCGGCTGGCCCCCGAGCATCCGCATCCGGCGGCCTATGACGACACGCTGTCGGTGCTGGATGCGCTGGCGGGGCGGGTGGTGCTGGCGGGGGACAGCGCGGGCGGCACGCTCGCGGCGGCGGCGGGGCTGGCGCGGCGCGGGGTGGCGGGGATGGTGCTGGTCTATCCGGCCCTGGGCGGGGATGCGTCGCGGGGGAGTTACCTGACCCATGCGCAGGCGCCGATGCTGACGGCGGCGGACGTGGCCTTCTATGCCGGGGTGCGGGGGGCGCGGGCGGGGGACGCGACGGCGCATCCGCTGGCGGCGGCGGATCTCTCCGGGATGCCGCCGTGCTTCGTGGCGGCGGCGGAGTGCGATCCGCTGCACGACGACGGCGAAGCCTGGGTAGCGGCCCTGCGCGCCGCCGGGACGCGGGCGCTGTGCGTGACCGACCGGGGGCTGGTGCACGGACACCTGCGGGCGCGGCACCGCAGCGCGCGGGCGGCGGCGAGCTTTTCGCGCGTGGTGGCGATGATCGGCCTTTTCGGCCGGGGTCAGCGGTGGGACGGCACCTTGCCCGAGGGCGCGCGATAGGGCCGCGTCACGTCGGCGAGCGCCGCCTCCAGCGCCTCGACCTGCAGCGCGACGGCGCCGTCGCCCGCGAGCGTGAGCTCGAGCGTGCCGCTGCCCTCGGTGCCGGGGGTCCAGGCGAGCGACAGGAGCGACAGGACGGTGCCCGCGTCGCTGCGGTCGATGCCCATCGTGCGCGCGGCGAGCACGCCCTCGACCGTCAGCATCGCCTGCGTCCGCTCGCGCGCCGCGGGGGTCTCCCAGCGGTAGCGGTTGAGCAGCACGGCGAAGCGGCGGCGGCGGCGGTCGAAGCGCATCTCGGTCACCGGGAAGACCGCGTCCTGCAGCAGCGCCGACAGCGGCGTCAGGTCCTCGGTCGTGCGCGCCAGCAGGCGCAGCGGCTGGTCGGTGCCGTCCTCGAAGCGGGCGTCGGTCATGCGGCGATCCGCGCGATGCGCGCGCCGACGGCGGACAGCTTTTCCTCGACCCGCTCGTAGCCGCGGTCGAGGTGGTAGACGCGGCTGACGACCGTCTCGCCCTCGGCCGCGAGGCCCGCGAGGATCAGGCTGACGGAGGCGCGCAGGTCGGTGGCCATCACCGGCGCGCCCTTCAGCCGTTCCACCCCCGTCACCGTCGCGTGCCCGCCGTGCACGTCGATCCGCGCGCCCATGCGGATCAGTTCGGGGGCGTGCATGAAGCGGTTCTCGAAGATCCGCTCCTCGAGCACCGATGTCCCCTCGGCGGTGCACAGAAGCGCCATCATCTGCGCCTGCAGGTCGGTCGGAAAGCCCGGGAAGGGTTCGGTCACCACGTCGACCGCGCGCACCCGGCCATTGCCGCGCGCGACCCGGATGCCCCGGTCGGTCTGGGTGACGCCGATCCCCGCCGCGTCGAGCCTTTCGCAGAAGGCCCCGACCAGGTCGATCCGGCCGCCGAGGCATTCGACCTCGCCGCCGCAGATCGCCGGGGCGAGCATGTAGGTGCCGAGTTCGATCCGGTCGATCACCACCGGATGGGTCGCGCCGTGCAGCGCGTCGGTGCCCTCGATGGTCAGCGTCCCCGTCCCCTCGCCCTCGATCCGCGCGCCCATCCGGCGCAG
The DNA here is from genome assembly GCA_964575185.1 of uncultured Exiguobacterium sp. Classification (GTDB taxonomy): domain Bacteria; phylum Pseudomonadota; class Alphaproteobacteria; order Rhodobacterales; family Rhodobacteraceae; genus CAZNPW01. The sequence goes on along the minus strand of CAZNPW010000026.1, from coordinate 28,822 downwards.
GCACTGGGCGAGGTCCACGATTTCCGGCTCGCGCGCGGCGTTGCGCAGGACCGTGGTGCCGCGCGCGAGCGTCGCGGCCATCAGCGCGTTCTCGGTCGCCCCGACCGAGACGAAGGGAAACTCGAAGACCGCCCCCTTCAGCCGCCCGCCCGGCGCCCTGGCGTGGACATATCCGTCGCGCAGGTCGAGTTCCGCCCCCATCGCCTCCAGCGCCTTCAGGTGCAGGTCCACCGGCCGCGCGCCGATCGCGCAGCCGCCGGGCAGCGAGACGACCGCATGGCCGTCGCGCGCCAGCATCGGCCCGAGCACCAGGATCGAGGCGCGCATCTTGCGCACGATGTCGTAGTCGGCCTTGTGGCTGGTGATCGCATGGCTCGACAGCGCGAGCACCAGGCCGTCCTGCAGGCCCGCGACCTCGGCCCCCAGCGACTGCAGAAGCTGCGTCATGGTGCGGATGTCGCTGAGGCGCGGCGCGTTCGTCAGCGTCAGCGGCTGGTCGGTCAAGAGCGTCGCGGGCATCAGCGTCAGGCAGGCGTTCTTCGCCCCCGCGATCGGGATCGCCCCCGACAGCCGCCCGTTGCCGCGCACCAGAATGCTATCCATCGCCCCGCCCCCTTTCCCCGTCGCCCGGGGTCTCGCCGTCCCGGTCCCCGCCGCCCCGTCCGCGCAGCTTCGCCTGCGCCTTGCGCCGCGCCACGTTGGCCTTCAGCGCCGCCTTCAGCCGGTCGTCGCGCGGCGGCGCGGCGGGCCTTGGCGGGCGGGCATCGTGATCCTTGCCGGTCATGCCCGGGCCTTCTAGCCCGGCCGGGCTGCGGGGTCCAGCAAGGCCCCTTGCGGCAGGCACGGATTGCCGCTACTCCCCCGCCCGGCGCTGCCGTAGCTCAGTGGTAGAGCACTCCCTTGGTAAGGGAGAGGTCGAGAGTTCAATCCTCTCTGGCAGCACCATCCCCGGCCGTCGATCCTGAAGCCTTCCGCGCCGGCGTGTGCGGGGCGGCGGCCTGCGCTATGTCGTGGGCGTGGACATCGGAAGGGGATCGGCATGTTCCGGGCGCTGGTGCTGGACCGTGACGCGGGTGGCGCGGCGCGGGCGGAGGTGCGCGAGCTCGACGAGGCCGCGCTGCCGCCGGGCGAGGTCACGGTCGCGGTCGAGTATTCGACCGTCAACTACAAGGACGGGCTCTGCCTGTCGCCCGGCGGCGGCGGGCTGGTGCGCAGCTATCCCCACGTCGCGGGCATCGACTTCGCGGGCACGGTCGAGCGCAGCGACGACCCGCGCCATGCCCCCGGCGACAGGGTGATCCTGACCGGCTGGCGCGTCGGCGAGGTCCACTGGGGCGGCTATGCCGAACGCGCGCGGGTGCGGGCGGACTGGCTGGTGCCGCTGCCCGCGGGGCTGACGACGCGGGCCGCGATGGCGCTGGGGACCGCGGGGCTGACCGCGATGCTCGCGATCCAGGCGCTGGAGGACCATGGCCTGACGCCGGGCCGCGGCGAGGTGCTGGTGACGGGCGCGGCAGGCGGCGTGGGGTCGGTCGCGACCGCGCTGCTGGCCGCGCTGGGCCATGCCGTCGCGGCCGTCACCGGCCGGCCCGAGACGGGCGCCTACCTGCGCGACCTGGGGGCCGGGCGCATCATCCCGCGGGCGGAGCTGGCCCAGACGGTGCGCCGCCCGCTCGAGCCCGAGATCTGGGCGGGGGCCGTCGACAGCGTGGGCGGCGCGATGCTCGCGCGGACGCTGGGCCAGATGCGCCACGGCGCCTCGGTCGCCGCGGTGGGGCTTGCGGGCGGGGCGGACCTGCCCGCGAGCGTCATCCCCTTCCTGCTGCGCGGCGTCAACCTGCTCGGCATCGATTCGGTGATGCAGCCCCTGCCCGCCCGTCGCCGCGCCTGGGACCGCCTGGCCGCGCTGCTGCCGCCCGACCGGCTGGAGCCGATGATCCGCCCCGCGGCGCTGGCCGACGTGCCCGCGCTCGGCGCGGCGATCCTGCAGGGGCAGGTGCGCGGGCGGGTGGTGGTGGACGTGCGGCGGTGACGGCCGGGGCGGCGGCCGTTCCCCGGCCCGGCCCTCAGCGCAGGCGCTGGCGCGGATCGAGCGCGTCGCGCAGCCCGTCGCCGATGTAGTTGATGCTGAGCACGGTCAGCGAGATGGCGAGGCCGGGGAACAGCACGCGGTTGGGGTCCATCTGCATGTATTCGACGCCTTCGAACAGCAGGCGCCCCCAGGTCGGGAAGTCGGGCGGAAAGCCCAGGCCGAGGAAGGACAGCGCGCTTTCGGTGATGATCGCCGCGGCGAAGCCCAGCGTCGCCGCCACCATCACCGGCGACAGCACGTTGGGCAGGATGTGGGTCAGGACGATGCGCCAGGGCGGCGTCCCGATCGACCGCGCCGCGAGCACGAACTCGCGCTCCTTCAGGGCCAGCACCTCGCCGCGCACGACGCGCGCCGCCTGCATCCACGAGGTCAGGCCGATCGCGCCGACGATGAGGAGGAAGGTGCCGGCCTCGACCCCCAGCACGCCGGCAAGCGCGTCGCGGAACAGCATCACCATCACCAGGAGCAGCGGCAGGAGCGGCAGGGCGAGGAACAGGTCGGTCAGGCGCATCAGCGGCCCGTCGAGCCGGCGCACGAAGCCCGCGAGCACGCCGACCGTCGTGCCGACCAGCACCGAGATGGCCATGGCGACAAGCCCGACCGCCAGCGACACCTTGCCGCCGGCCAGCATGCGCGCCAGCGTGTCGCGGCCGAGCTGGTCGGTGCCGAAGGGATGCGCGAGGCTGGGCGGCAGGTTGCGCGTGCGCATCATGTCGATCGCCTTCGGCTCGATGAAGGCCGGGTCGACCCGCCACAGCAGGGGGCCGATCAGCACCGCGAGGATCAGGAATAGCAGCACCGCCGCGCCCGCCATGGCGCCGGAATGGTGGCGGAACTGCCGCCATACCCCGGCCCAGGGGCTGCGCGGGCGGTCGGACAGGGCACCGGCGGCGGGGTCAGTCATAGCGGATCCTCGGGTCCAGCATGCCGTAGAGCAGATCGGCCACCAGGTTGAAGAAGACGATCAGCGCCGCGAAGATGAACGTCAGCGTCTGCACCATCGGCAGGTCGCTGGCGATGATCGCGCCGATCAGCGCGCCGCCGATGCCGTTGATCTTGAACACCTGCTCGACGATGATCGAGCCGCCGAAGATCGACGGCATGCCGAGCGCCAGCACCGTGACGACCGGGATCATCGCGTTGCGCAGCGCGTGCCTGACGACCACCGCGCCCTCGAGCGAACCCTTGGCGCGCGCGGTGCGGACGTAGTCCTGCCCCAGCGTGTCGAGCATCGCCGATCGCGTGTAGCGGCTGATCTCGGCGGCGTGGAACAACGCGATGACCGCGACGGGCAGCGCCATCTGCCAGATCTGCCGCGACAGGCTCGGCAGGTCCGTCACCCGCAGCGAGGCGTCGTAGTAGGACGGGAACCAGCCCAGGTTGACGGCGAAGACCACGATCAGCAGGACGCCGGTGAAGAAGGTCGGGACCGAATAGCCGATCATCGCCACGAAGGTGCCGGCCTGGTCGAACCAGGAATACTGGCGGTAGGCCGAATACACGCCGATCGGCAGGGCGATGGCGGCGGCGATCAGGTAGCCCGTGCCGACCACGGTCATGGTGCGCCCCAGCCGGTCGCCGATCACGTCGAAGACGGGCGCGCGGCTCTGCCAGGACAGGATGCGCTGCTCGCCGCCCGCGAGCGAGGTGCCGAACCAGGCGTCGATCACATAGGCCGGCTCGACGAGGAAGAACTGCCGCAGCCACAGAAGGTAGCGCACGAACACCGGCTGGTCGGCCCCCAGCGCCGCGATCACCTTCGCCCGCGTCTCGGGCGGGATCGAGCGTGGAATCTCGGACATCGGCGAGCCGGGGGCGAGGTCGACCATCAGGAAGATCACGAGGCTGATGAGCAGCAGCGTCGGGATCGCCAGCAGCAGCCTGCGGAGCGCGTAGGTGAGCATGGGCGTCGGACTTTCCGGGGCAGGCAAGAAAAAGGCGGGCGGGGCGCGGTCAGCCCCGCCCGCCGCTGCGGAAGCTTACTGCACCCGATACCACTCCGCCACGTTCCACAGCTCGCTGTCCCAGGCGTTGACCTTGACGCCGCCGAGCGTGTTCGACATCGCCGACAGGTTGCCGCGCAGGATCAGCGGCAGCGTCGCCATGCCGTCCTTCGTGACCATGTCGTTCATCTGCTTCACGATGGTCGCCCGTTCGTCCATGTCGAAGGTCTGGCTCAGCCTGACCGACAGCGCGTCGTATTCGGGGCTGGCGAAGCGGGGGTAGTTCGTGCCGATCCAGTTGGTTTCCGGCCGCGGCGCCTTGTCGGTGGTCAGACCGGCCAGGTAGGCCTCGGGGTCGGTGCCGTCGAAGTTGTTGGCGTGCATCTCGACGTCGGCATAGAACTTCTCGGCCGTGTCGGGCGAGGCCGGGTCGCCGCCGAAGAACACGCCGGGGTCGATGACCTTGAGCTCGGTATCGATGCCGATCTCGGCCCACCAGCCCTTGATGAGCGCCTGGAAGTCCTGCCGGACCGGGTTGTTCGTGGTCTGGAACAGAAGCTTCAGCGGCATCCCGTCCTTGTCGCGCACGCCGTCGCCGTCGCTGTCGGTCCAGCCGGCTTCGTCCAGCAGCGCCCGCGCGCCCTCGATGTCCTGGGTCAGGCAGGCGGTGTTGTCCGAGGCGTAGAAGGGCGGGGCCGGCACGATGTTGCAGTTGGGCGAGCCGCCCGCGCCGTAGCCGATCTCGTTCAGCGCCGTGCGGTCGATCGCCATCGAGAGCGCCCGGCGCACCCGCACGTCCGAGAGGCGGGGGTTCGGGAACTTGGCGGTCGAGCGTTCGCCTTCGGGCAGGTCGGGCGAGGGATCGGTCAGGTTCAGCTCCAGCCGCTCGGTGTTGGTGCCGAAGCCCATGATGAACGTGCCCTTGCCCGCCGCGAGCATCTGCGCCTGCAGTTGCGGGTTGATCTGGGCGTTCCAGGCGTAGTCGAACTCGCCCGTCTCCATCACGCCGCGCGCCGAGGCGATGGAATCGCCGCCGCCCTTGATGATCGCGGTCGCGAACTCCGGCTTGGCCGGGTCGCGGTAGTTCGGGTTGGCCTCGTACTGCACCAGATCGTTGACCGAGAAGCCGGTCACGCGGAACGGGCCGGTGCCGATCGGCGCGAAGTTCTGCTCGGTGCAGGCCGCCGCCGCCGCCCCCATGCAGGCGGCGAACTGCGCCTTCTGCAGGATCGGCGTCTGCGAGCCGACGAAGGCGTTGAAGGGGTTGGCCTTGGGCGCATCGAAGGTGATCCTGACGGTCAGGTCGTCGACGGCCTCGATCGCCTTGATGCCCTCGAACTTGAAGGCCTGGGCGCAGCCGCTGTCGGTCTCGTTGCAATACTGCCCGGTGAACACCACGTCCGCGGCGGTCAGCGGCGTGCCGTCCGACCACATGACGCCCGGCATCAGCTTCCAGGTGATCGACGTGTTGTCCTCCGAGATGCCGCCGTTCTCCTTGCTCGGGACTTCGGTGACGAGCCGGGCATAGACCTCGCCGTTCTCGTCGAAGCCGGCCAGCGGTTCCAGCACCATGCTCGAGGCATAGACATCCTTGGTGCCGCTGGACAGGTAGGGGTTCAGCGTCGAGGTCGCCTGCGGAAAGGTGATGCGCAGCTCGCCGTCGGTGGCGCGGCCGCCGGCCGCCGCCGGCAGGCCAAGCAGGGCAAGGGCGGTGCCCGTGCAGAGGATCGATCGCATTTTCATCGTGGTTTCCTAGTTGGGATTGGACGTTTCTTGGTTGACGCCGGTTGGTCCGGCGGCGGGCTTGTCGGGCGAGAACAGGTGGCAGGCGACCAGCCGCCCCGGCGCGACCTCGTGCAGGGCGGGCGGGTCGGTGCGGCAGCGGTCGAACGCCCGCGGGCAGCGGGTGTGGAAGTTGCAGCCCGGCGGCATCCGCGCGGGCGAGGGCACGTCGCCCTTCAGGATGATCCTCCGGCCCGTCCGCGCGCCGCCGATGCGGTCGACGCGCGGCAGCGCCGACAAAAGCGCCTCGGCATAGGGGTGCAGCGGCGCGGCATAGAGCGCATCGCGCGGCGACAGCTCCACGATCCGGCCCAGATACATGACCGCGACCCGGCTGGCGATGTGGCGCACCATCGACAGGTCGTGGCTGATGAAGAGGTAGGTCAGGCCGAAGTCGCGCTGCAGGCGTTCCAGCAGGTTCACCACCTGCGCCTGGATCGACACGTCGAGCGCCGCGATCGGCTCGTCGCAGACGACGAACTTCGGGTTCAGCGCCAGCGCCCGCGCGATGCCGACGCGCTGGCGCTGCCCGCCCGAGAACTCGTGCGGATACCGGTTGACGAAGCGGCGGTCCAGCCCGACCGCGTCCATCAGCTCGCGCACCCGCGCCGCCTTGCGGTCGGCGGCCCAGCCGGTGTGGACGTTCAGCGGCTCCGAGATGATCGCCGACAGCGTCATCCGGGGGTTCAGGCTGGCCTGCGGGTCCTGGAACACCATCTGCATCGCGGGCCGCCGGGCGCGCAGCGCCGACGGGCCGAGCCGCAGCACGTCCTCGCCGTCGATCCGGACCCGGCCCGCCGTCGGTTCGACCAGCCGCAGGAGCGAGCGCCCGACGGTGGACTTGCCGCAGCCCGATTCGCCGACGAGGCCCAGGGTCTCGCCCGCGGCGATGGCGAAGCTGACCCCGTCCACCGCCCGCACCGCGCCGACGCGGCGGCGCAGCAGCCCGGCGAGGACGGGGAAGTGCGTCTTCAGCCCCTCGACCTCGACGAGGTTCCGTCCGGCCGCCGCGCTAGCCATGCAGCGTCTCCGGCCGAAGGTCGGCCGCGACCCGGTGGCAGGCGACCCGGTGCGCCGGGCCCGCGGCCGGGGTTCCGACCGCGCAGCAGGCGGGGTTGGCGCAGGCGCAGCGGTCGTGCGCCTCGGCGCAGCGGTGGCGGAAGGTGCAGGCCTCCGGCACCGCCGTCAGCACCGGCGGCTGCCCCTCGATGGTGAAGAGCTGCGCCGGCCGGGCACCCTCGAGCGACGGCACGGTGCGCAGGAGCGCGCGGGTATAGGGGTGGCGCGGGCTGGCGAACAGATCGGCGACCGGCGCTTCCTCCACCACCTGGCCGCCGTACATCACCATGACCCGGTCGGCGATCTCGGCAATGACGCCGAGGTCGTGCGAAATCCAGATGATCGCCATGCCGAGCTTCTTCCGCAGGTCACCGATCAGGTCGATGATCTGCGCCTGCACCGTCACGTCGAGCGCGGTCGTCGGCTCGTCGGCGATCAATAGGTCGGGGTTGCAGGACAGCGCGATGGCGATCATCACGCGCTGCCGCATGCCCCCGGAAAACTGGTGCGGATAGGCATCGAGCCGCGCCCGCGGATCGGGGATGCCGACGAGGTCGAGCAGGTCCACCGCCCGTTCCCGCGCCGCGCTGCGCCGCATGCCCTTGTGCCGGACCAGCGGTTCGGCAATCTGCTCGCCCACCGTCAGCACCGGGTTCAGGCTGGTCATCGGATCCTGGAACACGAAGCCCACGCGCGCGCCGCGGACGTCGGCCAGCGCCCGCGGCGACATCCGCAGCAGATCCTGCCCGTCGAGCCGCACCTCGCCGCCGCGCATCTCGGCGGGCGGCGAGGGCAGCAGGCCGAGCAGCGACAGCATCGTCACCGACTTGCCCGACCCGCTTTCGCCGACCACGCCGAGAAGTTCGCCGCGCCCGACGCGGAAGCTCACGTCATTGACGGCGTGAACCTCGGACCCGCCCAGCCGGAACACCACCTTCAGCCCGCGCACATCGAGCACCGGCCGTGCCGCCTGCGCCGTCATGCGTGGGTCGCGGCGCCCGCGTGGGTGGCGTGATGGCCCGATGCCGACGGCCCGCAGCCGCAGGAGGCATCCTCCGCCGCATCGGCCTTCGCGGGGGCGGTCATGACGGGCGTCCCGGCTGCGGCCGGGGCGTGGGTATGGGCGTCATGGGCCTGATGGCCCGGCGTGGCCGCACCGGCGGACGGTTTGCCGCAATCGCACATCGCTCTGTCTCCTTGCAGTTGAGCTTCGGCAAGGCTGCGACATTCCTGCATTGGAAGGTCAAGGCATTTCGCAAGATTTTGTGACGGTGCCGGTCGGAACGCTGCGGCACGCAGCGCCGTCACCGCCCGGGGCCGGCACGCCGACGGACGGGCCGCCGAGCCGTGCGACCGCTGGGGCCGGCGGGCACGTGGCGGGGACGACGTGGCGGAGACGATGTGGCGGAGACGAAGGGATTCGAACCCTCGAGACGGTTTCCCGCCTGCACCCTTAGCAGGGGTGTGCCTTCGACCGCTCGGCCACGTCTCCGCCGATCCGTCTAAGGCCACCGACCCGGGCCCGCAAGGGGAAAGCGGGGTTGCGGCTGGCGGGGGGCGGCGTAAGGTCGGGCGCTTGCCCGCGAAGGTGCCTCGCCCGATGTCCGTCTTTCTCCGCACCGCGGTCGTGCTCGGCCTGCTGTCCAGCGTCGGGCCCTTCGCGATCGACATGTATCTCCCCGCGATGCCCGGCATCGGCGCCGATCTCGGGGCCTCGGCGCAGGCGATGCAGGGCACGATCATCGGCTATTTCCTCGCCTTCGGCCTGGCGCAGATGGTCTACGGCCCCTGGGCCGACGCGCGCGGGCGGCGGGGGCCGATGACCTTCGGCGTCGCGGTGTTCCTGGCGGGATCGGTGATCTGCGCGCTGGCCCCGACCGCGGGCTGGCTGATCGCGGGGCGCGTCGTGCAGGGCCTGGGCGGGGCGGCGGTGATGGTGATCCCGCGCGCGGTCATCCGCGACCTCTTCACCGGCCACCAGGCGACGCGGATGATGGCCGCGATCATGATGGTGATCTCGGTCTCGCCCTTCCTCGCACCGCTGGTCGGGACCGGGATCATGACGCTCGCGGGGTGGCGGCCGATCTTCGGGGCGCTGGCGGCGACGGCGGTGATCTCGCTGCTCTTGATCCGGCTCGCGCTGCCCGAGACGCTCGACCCGCGCAACCGCCAGCCCTTCGACCTTGCCGCGATGCGCAGCGGGATGGCGCGGCTCTTCGCCGACCGGGGGTTCATGGTGCTGACCTTCCTCGGCGCCTTCGGGATGGCGTCGTTCTTCGTCTTCCTCGCGGCGGCGAGCTTCGTCTACGCGGGCCACTACGGGCTGACGCCCTTCCAGTTCTCGCTCGCCTTCGCGCTGAACGCGGCGGGGTTCTTCGCCGCCTCGCAGGCGGCGGCGGGGCTGGGGATGCGCTACGGCGCGATGCCGGTGGCGGCAACCGCGACGGCGGGCTTCGCGGCGGTGACGGTCGGGCTGTTCCTGATCGCGCTCGCCACGCCGCTGCCCCTGTGGCTGATGATGGCGGGGCTGTTTCTCGCCAACGCCTGCCTCGGCCTCGTGATCCCGACGGTGATGGTCATGGCGCTCGACGACCAGGCCGAGATCGCGGGCCTCGCCTCGTCGCTCGGCGGCACGCTGCAGATGCTGACCGGGGGCGCGATGGCCGCGGCGGCGGGGCCGTTCCTCGACGGCACCCCGGTGCCCATGCTGGGGGCGATCGCGCTCTGCGGGCTTGCGGCCTTCGGGCTGTCGCGGCTTGTGCCCGCGCGTCAGGCGACCGCCTGAACCGCGCCGAGCGCGCGGTCGAGCACGGGCAGACCCGCGCCCGGGGCGGTGCCTTCGGTCGACAGCACCTGCCGCCAGCGCCGCGCGCCGGGGCGGCCCGCGAAGAGGCCGAGCATGTGCCGCGTCACCTGGTGCAGCCGGCCGCCCGCCGCGAGGTGCCGCGCGATGTAGGGCCGCATCGCCTCCACCACGTCGCCAGGGTCGGGCGCGAAGGCATCCCCCCACAGCGCGTCGGCCCCGATCAGCACCGCGCCGGGGTCGTGGTAGGCGGCGCGGCCCAGCATCACCCCGTCCACCCCCTGTGCGAGCAGGTCGCGCACCTCCTCCAGCGTCGTGACCCCGCCGTTCAGGCAGATCGTCATGTCGGGGAAAAGCCGCTTCATCTCCACCACCAGCGGCCGGTCGAGCGGCGGGATCTCGCGGTTCTCCTTCGGCGACAGCCCCTGCAGCCAGGCCTTGCGGGCGTGGATGATGACGTGGCGGACGCCGGCCTCGCGGACATGGGCGATGAAGTCGGGCAGCGCCTGCGCGGGGTCCTGGCCGTCGACGCCGATGCGGCACTTGACCGTCACCGGCACCGGGCTTTCGTCGCGCATCGCGCGGAGAAGGTCGGCGACCAGCGCCGGCCGTTCCATCAGCACCGCGCCGAAGCAGCCCGACTGCACCCGGTCGGACGGGCAGCCGCAGTTGAGGTTGATCTCGTCATGGCCCCAGGGCGCGGCGGCCCGCACCGCCGCGGCAAGCTCCCCCGGGTCCGACCCGCCGAGCTGCAGCGCCACGGGATGCTCCACCGCGTCGAACCCCAAGAGCCGGTCGCGGTCCCCGTGCACCACGGCGGCCGCCGTCACCATCTCGGTATAGAGCATCGCCCGCCGCGTCATCTGGCGGTGGAACACCCGGCAGTGCCGGTCGGTCCAGTCCATCATGGGCGCAACCGATAGTCTATGTGATTGATTTTCTGTCATTTTTCTTGTATCTTCAATCCGTTGGCACAGTTTGTGTCCACGCCCAGACTACGCCCTGATAGCCCCCAATATCCCCTGTTTCGACGACTCACTGCACACATAGCGCACACGAAAATGGCCTCGATCACCAAGCTTCCCTCCGGTGCTTACCGGGTCCAAGTCAGACGGAAGGGCCGCTACGCGAGCGAGACGTTCCTGCGCCGTGACGACGCCCAGAAATGGGCGCGCCAAGCCGAGACCCTGGTCGATCAGGGGCTTCCGCCCAACCGATCGTCCGTGGCCCGCCTGCACACTTTCGGTGACCTGGTTGACCTTCATATAGCCGATATGTGCGCCGTAGGGAAACCACCCCGACGCAGCAAGGCGGCGACACTCGCGACGCTGAAGCGCGACCTCGGGAAAGTGAAGATCGGGCATCTCGATCGTCACAAGCTCATCGAGTATGGCCGCAAGCGTGCGGACCAGGGCGCCGGGCCCGTGACGCTCGGCATCGACATCGGCGTCATCAAGATGATCCTGACCCATGCCGCTGCCGTCCACGGGCTAGAAATTCGCGTTGAAGGCGTCGATCTGGCCCGCGTAGCGCTGAAGCGGCTTGGTCTCATCGGCAAGGGTATCGAGCGTGACCGACGCCCGACGACCGCTGAACTGAGCCGCCTCTTCCGCTGCTTCGACGAGAATACGCGTCTGACGATGCCCATGACGCGCATCGTGCAGTTCGCCATCGCGACCGCGATGCGGCTGGACGAAATCTGCCGCGCCGACAGGGGCGACCTCGACATAGACCGCCGCATGCTCCTGATCCGGGACCGCAAGGACCCGCGCAACAAGGCCGGCAACGACCAGCGGATCCCGCTCTTCGCAGCCACCGGGTTCGATGCCTGGGCCCTCGTCATGGCGCAGGCCAAGCATCTCGGAAAGGCGAAGGGTGCGATCTTCCCCTACAACTCCAAATCCGTCGGTACGGCCTTCCGGCGAGCCTATGCCGATGCTGACGTCAAGGACCTCCACTTCCATGACCTCCGCCACGAAGGCACCAGCCGCCTGTTCGAGGTCGGCCTGTCCATCGAACAAGTTGCGCTGGTGACCGGTCACAAGGACTGGAAGATGCTCCGACGGTATACCCATATCCGGCCCGAGGCACTGCATCGCCTCGTGGCAGCGCGGGCGCCCTACCCAGCGGAGAATTTCGCGGCCGAGTGAGATCTCCGAACCGGCGGCCTATTGAATTCGACCGACTGGCAATCTCAAGTCCAGTTTCGGATCTGGCACAGCGAGCCACAACGTGAGTCGCCTTCAGCACGGAAGGCACTGCAATCCCTAGGATTACTTCGCGCGAACACCCACCATTTTGATTGATACCGACGACTGCCGCGGCTACGGTCTCAGAAAGCCCAGAAATTGGGCGCGCATGATTTCCATGCGCATCGACCGATGACGGGAGAGCGTGGTGAGCAACGACAGGTCGGAGCTTCGTTGGGGGGTCGAGCAGAGGCTCGAGTTCATCGAGTTCCGCCTGTTCTGGGAGGGGCATGTGAACCGTAGCGATGTGATGGAGCAGTTCGGCCTGTCGGTGAACCAGGCGTCATCCGACCTGAGCCGCTACATCGGCCTCGCGCCCAACAACATGGACTACGATCGCAGCCTGCGGACCTATGTGCGCCAACCAGCCTTCAGACCGGTGTTCGACAAACTCGATGCCGCTCGATACCTGGCCCAGCTGCGGTCGGTCGCTGACGGCATCCTCGATCAGGATGAATGCTGGATCGCTGGCCTGCCCGACTACGATCACGCTCCCACCCCGGCGCGAGGCGTCGATCCTGCAACCCTTCGGTCCGTGGTCGATGCGATCCGCCGATCTGAGGCGATCGAGGTGCAGTATCAGTCCCTCTCCAACCCGGGGCCTCGCTGGCGCTGGATCGCACCACATGCCATCGCCTTCGACGGCTTCCGCTGGCACGCCCGCGCGTTCTGCCTCACTGACGAGGTGTTCAAGGATTTCCTGCTGTCGCGGATCCTCGACATCCGCGGATCGCGCGCGTCCGACGTTCTGGCCGAGAACGACGTGGACTGGCACACCTTCGCAACGCTGGAAATCGGCCCCCATCCTGCCTTGTCCGATACGCAAGCCAAGGTGATCGCGCTCGACTATGGCATGCAGGGCGGCAAGGCGGAGATCAGGGTCCGTCGGGCGTTGCTCTACTATGCGCTTCGGCGACTTGGGCTCGATACAGATCCTGTCGCCCGGAAGCCTCATGACCAGCAGATAGTGCTTTTGAACCGTGACGCGATCCTCGGCCGCCAGGGTCAGGCAGGGGGGCAGTAGGATTTTCCATGAAAGCTTTTGAATTCGATCACAACCTTATCGACTCCTATGCGCGCTTCTCGCGGTCGTTCAGCACCATCCGGGCACCGGACATCGTCGCCGAAGTCACGCGCCAATATGACGACGGCCGCTTCTGGCCCGACGCCCTTCTTTCGCTCAATCCCAGGTTCCTGTCGGGCCCCACGGTGGATGACCTTGTCGCATCGGGGGATATCGACGACGCAACGGCCCGGATTTTCAGGATCGGCGCCACGCCCATCCGGTTTCACCGTCATCAGGCGCAATCCATCGCCAAGGCGCGGGCGGGCCAAAGCTTTGTCGTGACGACCGGCACAGGCTCAGGGAAATCCCTGTGCTTCTTTGTCCCTGTGGTCGATGCCATCGTTCGTTCGCGCAAGGCCGGGCAGCCGCGCAAGACGCGTGCCATCATCGTCTACCCGATGAACGCTCTGGCAAACAGCCAGATCAAGGAAATCGATAAGTTCATTTCCCAATCCGGCTTGCCGGAAGAGCTGAAGCCCGTGGTGCGACGCTACACGGGTCAGGAGAGCCAGGAAGAGCGCCAGCGGATCGCTGACAATCCGCCCGATATCCTGCTCACGAACTTTATGATGGCCGAACTTCTCCTGACACGGCAGGACGCGCTTGATACCAAAGTCATCGACAATGCCAGCGGGCTCGAGTTCATCGTGCTCGACGAATTGCATACCTATCGCGGGCGCCAGGGCGCCGATGTGGCGATCCTCGTGCGCCGTCTTCGGAACCGCTGCGCACCGGCCAAAGCGCCGATCTGCATCGGCACATCGGCCACCATGGCAAGCGAGGGATCAGAGGCCGGTCGCGCGAAAGCAGTGGCCGATGTCGCCTCGCGCCTGTTCGGGGCGTCGATCGGCCCTGATGCCGTCATCGACGAGTCCCTCCAGCGCGCGACGGATGACCGCCTGAAGCTGGAAGATGTTCGGCCACAGCTTGCGCCAGCCCTTGGAAGCGGCCTGCCGGAAACACTGACGGATGAGGCGCTTCGGCGCCATCCCCTCGCTGTTTGGGCCGAGCTGGCGATCGGGCTTGATGACGGCCAGGAACTGAAGCGCAAGAAGCCTGTCCCCTTCGACGATGCTGTAGAACAGCTTGCGCAGGACAGCGGCCTCGACAAGGAGGCATGCCGAACCGGCTTCGAGCAATTCCTGACCCGCGTCAGCCTACCGGAAACGGAGCGCGGCGGCGCAGGGTCCGGCGCGTTCCTCGCATTCAAACTGCACCGCTTCATTTCCGGTGCCGGAGAGATTTTCACGACGCTGACCGGTCGCCCGAGGCGGGTTCTGTTCGAAGGCCAGCTGGAGGATCCCGATGCCCCCGGCCATCGCCTCTATCCGACGCGGTTCTGCCGCGAGTGCGGTCACGAAGTCCATGTCGTCACGAAATCAGAGGATGCCGACGGGCTGCGTTTTCTGCCCAGAAACATCGACGACACCCCCATCCAAGACCCGGATGGCGATATCGCGGGCTATCTGACACCCGTTGGCGGAACTGACCCGGACTACGCTTTCACCGGCGAGGTAGAGACCTATCCGGAAGATTGGCGCGAAGAGCGCAATGGCGTCGAACGCCTGCGCGCCAACCGGAAGGGCCGACTGCCGGAGCAGGTCACGGTGCGACCCGATGGACGCTACAGTCCGGACGGGGTCAGTTTCTGGTTCATCCCAGGCAAGTTCGGGTTCTGTCCCTGCTGCCTCGATCAACCCCACCCGAGCATGCGGGAGCGCAGCAAGCTCGCAGGCCTTTCGGGTGAAGGCCGAAGCTCGGCGACCACCCACCTCGTGTCGACCGCCCTTGAATGGATGAACGGCGATGCCAGCGGGGTTCCCGCCGAGAAGCGGAAGCTGCTCGGTTTTACGGACAACCGCCAGGACGCCGCCCTTCAGGCAGGACATTTCAACGACTACCTGTTTGTCAGCTTGTTGCGTGGCGCCATCCTGCGTGCTGTCATCGACGCAGGCTCGGACGGCATTGCCGAGGATGAGTTCGGCCTGCGCGTGGTGAAAGCACTCGGCTTCACAGCATCGAACAAGGAAGCCCGCATCCACTGGATGCTGGACCCCGAAGCTGGCGCCGTGGTGCGTGAGGATGCCCAACGTTCACTTGCCAAGGTACTGGCCCATCGGGTCTGGACGGACCTGCGGCGGGGCTGGCGCTACACCAATCCGAGCCTGTCGGTCCTGAAGCTGGTCGACGTCGAATTCATCGGGCTCGACGACATCGCGCAGGATCGCGAGGCCTTGATGGCGGTGCATCCCGCACTTGGTGACCTTGACGCGCAGGCGTGCAAGAAGCTGCTCA
Organism: uncultured Exiguobacterium sp.; assembly: GCA_964575185.1. Taxonomy (GTDB): domain Bacteria; phylum Pseudomonadota; class Alphaproteobacteria; order Rhodobacterales; family Rhodobacteraceae; genus CAZNPW01. The sequence continues at coordinate 13,533 of CAZNPW010000026.1, read as the reverse complement.
AGGAAATCCTTGGCGCGTTGCTGGAAGGTCTGGCCGTCAGCACCGAGGCCCTTGATCTGACCGTCCTCGACACGGTCGGACAAAAGTCGCGTAACCTGCTGCGGGCCCCCTGGGCAATCGATCAGAAGGAAACGCCCCGAAGCAGGTCGACCCTGTTCCTGCAGGCGCCCGGTAAGGATCGCGTCGGGCTGCGTGAAGAGCAGACCATCATCCGCGCCGGGCACAACTCCCGGATCGGACGGTCGATCAACCGCAGGAGCATGATCGGAACGAAGCTGAACAGGGACGAATACCTGGTCGTGATGACCGGCCTACTTGAACTGATGGCACGCGAAGGTCTGGTTTCGCTTGTGGAAATCGAGGCTGATCTGCTCGGGTGGCGGTTGTCGCCCTCGGCTGTTCGTATTGTCCCTGGCCAGGCGGTTCGAACCGGACAGGCGCAGGGCAACCGCTATTTCCACGATCTCTACAACGCCATTGCGACCGACCTGAAAAAGGGCCGCAGCACCTATTGGGGCCTCGAGGGACGTGAACATACCGCTCAGGTTTCGCAAAAGCAACGCGAGTGGCGGGAGTGGCGGTTCCGGTTCGAAGATGACGATCGTGCGAAGCTCAAGGAGAACGTGGCCGAGATCAAGGCGTCCGGAGAGTCCGATCAGTTCCTGCCTGCGCTCTTCTGCTCGCCAACGATGGAGCTCGGCGTCGATATTTCCGCGCTGAATGCCGTCTATCTGCGCAACGTGCCGCCGACGCCTGCCAACTATGCGCAACGCGCAGGTCGGGCCGGTCGATCCGGACAGGCGGCGGTCATCGTGACCTATTGCGCCGCGCAATCCCCGCACGATCAGTATTTCTTCGAGCGCCGGAATGACATGGTCGCGGGCGTCGTCCGGCCGCCTGCGCTCGACATCACCAATGAAGAACTGGTTCGCTCGCACCTGCACGCCGTTTGGCTGGCCGAGGCCAAACTGGCGCTTTCGCCGGACATCCCTGAGCTACTTGACCTGAAGGAGGCGAAATACCCGCTGAAGCAGGAAGTGATCGAGGCCATCAACCGGCCAAGCCTCGTGACCGCTGCGCGCGCGCCGATGAAGCGGGTGCTGGATCAGATACTTGCCTCAATCGACGGCAAGAAACCCGCCTGGATGGGCGACGAGGATGATTTCATCCTCGAGGTCGCGATGGGCGCGCCGCAAGAGTTCGACCGTGCGTTTGATCGCTGGCGCGAGCTCTACAATTCTGCCCGCACCCAGCTGATGGAAGCAAATAGCCGGTCCGAAATCACGGGCCTCTCCGGTGTGGACCGGCGCAAGATCAAGGCCGCTCAGATGCAGGCAAGCGACCAGATCGCCATCCTCGAACAGGGCAAGGCCACCAATGGGTCCGATTTCTATTCCTACAGATACCTTGCGACCGAAGGTTTCCTGCCGGGCTACAACTTCCCGCGGTTGCCGCTCTACGCATTTGTCCCCGGCGAGGGCAAAGCCGGTTCCTTCCTGCAACGCGCAAGGTTCCTCGCGATTTCCGAGTTCGGGCCGCGCAGCCTGATCTACCACGAGGGCCGGGCTTACCGGGTGATGAAGGCCAAGCTGCCGCCCGAGGTCCGCACCGGCGATGGCTCGGAACTGGCCACCAAGGACATCTTCATCTGCTCCAACTGCGGCGCCTGCCACGAAGGTGAAGTCGAACGCTGCCACGCCTGCAACTCACCCATGGCGGGCGAAGTGCCGGTGCAGCGGACGCTCCGGATCGACAATGTCGAGGCCGCTCCGGCGGACCGGATCACCGCGAATGACGAGGAACGCGTTCGCCAGGGCTTCGATATCCAGACCGTGTTCTCCTGGCCCCGAAAGGATGGGCGGCTTCAGGTGATGGAGGCTGATTTCCGATGCGGCGAAACATCCATCCTCGCCCTCCAGTATACCAACAGCGCCGAGATCAGCCGCATCAACAAGGGCCTGAAACGGCGCAAGAACCAGACCGTCTTCGGCTTCAACATCGACCCGCGAAGCGGCTACTGGGCAAAGTCGGAAGACGAGGAACCGGACGTCGATGTGCCGCCCGATGTCGTGCGACCGGTCCGCATCGTGCCGATCGTGCGCGATCGCAAGAACGCGCTGCTGCTCCGCTTCCTCGATCCGGATGCCTACGCCCCGGAAACCATTGCGACTGTAGAGCATGCGCTCTTGCGTGGGATCGCGGTCACCTATCAGCTTGAAGAGGGCGAGATCCTAGGCGAGCCATTGCCTGCCCGGGACAACCGGCGCTCGATCCTCGCTTATGAGGCGACCGAGGGCGGTGCCGGTGTGCTGAATCGCCTCGTTGAAGACGCCCACGCCTTGGGCAATGTCGCGAGGGAAGCTCTTTCCCTCATGCACTTCGACAAGGTCGATGACGCCATCGCGGCGGGGGATGCGTCGCTTCTGGTTGACCGCGACAGTGGGGCCTGTGTCCGAGGCTGCTATCGCTGCCTGTTGTCCTACTTCAACCAACCAGACCACGAGCTGATCGACCGCGCCAGCGCCGAGGCAAAACAGATGCTGATCGATCTGGCTCGGGGTGAGATCGTACTGGCTTCCGGTTCATCGCGCCGCGACACCATCGAGGCGTGGGATGTAGCTTTCAAGGATGCGGGCATCCCGGCCCCGGATGGCGCTTCCGTCAGCTTTGCCGACCAGGAAATGCGTTTTGTCTGGCGCAACTATTTCATCGCCGCCTGCACCAGTTCCCTGTCTGCACCTGCGCGAGAGATCGCTGACACCAAGGGCTGGACCCTTTTCGAATTGCCCGAGACTTGCGCGGTCGGCGTGCCCGACGCGTTGATTTCGATGTTCAAGGATTGACCTGATGACCGTAAACTTTGCTCCCGGAGAACTGGTGCGCGCCCGCGGGCGGGAATGGGTGGCATTGCCGTCCCCGCGCGAGGGCATTCTGGCGCTACGCCCCCTTTCCGGCAGCGAGAGTGACAGGGTCATCCTTGACCCCTCGCTCGAGACCCAGCCTGTTGCCGCGGCACGTTTCGACTTGCCCGCCGATGCAGTGCCGACTGTCCAGGCGAAGGCAGCGCTTCTTGCGGACGCGATGCGGCTGACCCTTCGACGGGGAGCAGGCCCTTTCCGTTCAGCCGCGCAACTTGCCTTCGAACCCCGGACCTATCAACTCGTCCCCTTGCTGATGGCGCTTCGCCTGCAGGTGCCCCGCCTCCTGATCGCCGACGATGTCGGAATCGGGAAGACGATCGAGGCGGGCCTGATCCTGCGCGAATTGATGGACCGCGGCGAAGTCGATCGTTTCTCGGTGCTTTGCCCACCGCACCTCGTCGAGCAATGGGTCGGGGAACTGAAGCAGCGGTTCGGGATCGACGCGGTCGCCGTGACATCAGGCAGTGCCGCGCGGCTTGAACGCGGTCTTCCGCTGGCGCAGACGTTGTTCGATTCCTACCCCTATACCGTTGTCAGCCTTGACTACATCAAGGCGGAAAAGCGACGTGAAGGGTTCGCTCGTGCTTGCCCCGATTTCGTGATCGTGGACGAAGCCCATGCCTCGGTAGGCACGCAGAAGGGCAAGCAGCAACGGTTTGAGCTGCTCGCAGGCCTTGCCCGCGATCCGGAGCGCAGGATGATCTTTCTTACGGCAACGCCCCATTCGGGCGACGAAGATGCGTTCGGACGCCTTCTTTCACTGATCGACCCGTCCTTCGGCACTATGAACTTTGACGACCCCCGCTACAGGGAACGACTGGCGCGACATTTCGTGCAGCGCCAAAGGATCGATCTCGTTTCCGGGGATTGGGACGAGAACCGTGCTTTCCCGAAGCATGAAACCACCGAGTCCCCTTATCGGTTGTCGCAGCCACATCTCGATTTTCAGGACGCTGTGCTCGATTACTGCTTCGGCGTCGTCTCGCGCGCAGGATCCGGGCTTCGGGAACGGCGTCTGGCCTTCTGGGGTACTCTCGCCTTGATGCGCTGTGTCGGCTCGTCCCCGGCCGCCGCCCTCAGCGCTCTACGCAACCGGATGTCGAACGAAAGCGACAGGCTTGAGCCGCAGATCTATGATGAGGATTCCGACGACGAAGACGCGGTGGATATTGAGCCCGGGACCGGCTTTGACACGGATCCGGCCCTTCAGGCTTTGGTCGCCCACGCCGAAGTGCTGATCCACAAGCCGGACCCGAAGCTAACAGCTTTGATCGATGCACTCACGCCACTGATCAAGAAGGGCGCGAATCCCGTCGTGTTCTGCCGCTTTCTGGCCACGGCCGAGCACGTTCGGGATGGCCTGCGGAAGGCATTTCCCAAGCTGGTCGTCGAAGCGGTGACGGGTGTTCTGACGCCCGACGAGCGCCGTGACCGCGTGGCCGAAATGGCCTCAGCCGACGACGAGAAGGACGTCCAGCGCATCCTCGTGGCCACCGACTGCTTGTCCGAGGGGATCAACCTCCAGCAGTTGTTCGACACCGTCATTCATTACGATCTCTCGTGGAACCCCACTCGGCATCAGCAGCGCGAGGGGCGGGTTGATCGCTTCGGCCAGCCAGCCGAACTCGTCCGATCAATCATGATGTTCTGACCAGACAGCGCCATCGACGGCGCCGTGCTGGATGTCGTTCTGCGCAAGGCGGAAGAAATTCGCAAGGCGACTGGGATCACCGTGCCTTTGCCAGACGAGCGTGGGCCGGTCACGGATGCCCTGATGGCAGCCGTCATGCTGCGGCAGGGAAAATCCCAGCAGTTGGCCTTCGACTTGCGCCTTGAAGACGGCACCCGTGCGATGGAGGCGCGCTGGCGTGATGCCTCCGAGAACGAAAAGAAATCCCGCGCGCGCTTCGCCCAGAATGCGATGAAGCCGCAAGAAGTTGCCCCGGAATGGGAGAAAGTCCGCACCCTTCTGGGATCGCCAGAGGATGCCAAGCTATTCATCGAACGGGCAATGTCGCGTTTCGGTGTGCCGCTGGAGCCGCGCAAGACGCTTCTGATCGCCCATGTCCATGCGCTGGAGGCGGGCCTGAAAGAACGTCTCGCCCAGCGCAACCTGACAGGCTCGGTCCGTCTTGCCATGACTGAACCCGCGCCATCGGGGACTGAGCTGCTCACCAGGACACATCCCCTGACCGCGACCCTTGCAGAGGCGCTGGTCGAGGCTTCGCTGGATCCAGAGGCACTGTCCGGTCTCGGGATCGGCCGGGTTGGCGCCTGGCCCACTTCAGCCGTCCAGCATATGACTCGGCTGGCGCTCCTTCGGATCCGGTTCAAGCTGACCGTCCATGCACGAAAGGAGCGCCTGCTCCTCGCCGAGGAGGCCGCCCTTGTAGCGATTCAGGGTGGTCGGATCGTCGCTGCTGGCGAAGCGGCCCGCGAACTTCTGAGCACGCCCGCTGACGCCGACCTCGCGCCATCGGCCCGCGATCGCTTCATCGCCAAGGCCAAGGAGGATCTGCCCGGGCTGCTCGATGGCCCCTTGGCCGAGTTCGTCAGATCGCGCGCCGAGGAACTCATGCAGGATCATGCCCGCCTGCGCGCTGCCGCCGGATCGGCTTCGCGAGTAACGGTGGAGGCTGTCCTGCCGCCTGACGTCATCGGTCTCTTCGTCCTGATGCCGAGCGAGGTCTGATCATGGCGCGCAAACCCATCGTCGACATGTCCGCCTGGCCGTCGCTCAGCCTCGAAGGCAATCTGATCGCGCCTGCCATGGTCGCCAGCGTGGACCGCCGCGAAGCGTCCGAGCAAACCGAGGCCGACTATCACATCCGCAAGGGACTGACGATCCGCGAGGAAATCTCGACCGCCTTCCGCGTCGGCCAGTCGCATTTCGACACCTTCGCCAAAATCGCAATTCCCTCGGCCGATGCCACGCGACGCTTCATCAAGGCCTTCCTGCAGGAAACCTTCGGCTTTGACGACCTCGTCCCGGCCGACGGCGCTCTGTCCTTCAACGCGGGTGGGCGGGTGCCGATCGTGGTCGTGCCCCCGTCTGACGAAAAGCTTGATCGGCGCAGCGCGACCCTCTCGACCGACCGTACACGCTCTCCCGCCTTCGCCCTTCAGGACCACCTGAACGAGCATGACGAAACCCTCTGGGGCCTTGTCACCAACGGCACCCTGATCCGCCTGATGCGCGACAATGCCTCGCTTACCCGCCCGGCCTATATCGAGGCCGACCTCTCCCAGATCTTCACCAACGAGGACGCGGCTTCCTTTGCCGTCCTCTGGCTCCTGATCCACCGCACTCGCTTTGGCGTCACGGGCGCCCCGGCGACCGATTGCGCTCTGGAGCGCTGGCGCGACGCCGGGTCCAAGGAAGGCGAAGTCGCCCGCGACCGGCTGGCCGTCCAGGTCCAGATCGCGCTCAAGGTTCTCGGCTCCGGTTTCCTCGAGGCCAACCCCGACCTGCGCGACAAGCTGAAAACGGGCGAGGTCAACCTGACGGAATGGTTCAACGAACTCCTCCGCCTGGTCTACCGCCTGATCTTCCTGATGGTGGCCGAGGATCGCAACCTTCTGCACCCCGAGAAGGCCAGGCCCGACGCACGCAAGCTTTATGCCGAAGGCTACAGCCTTGGCCAGCTCCGCGCCCAATGCACCCGCGCCGCCTCGTGGGACAAGCATCACGATCGCTACGAGGGCATCAAGATCGTCTTCCACGCGCTGGCCAATGGCCAGGACGCCCTCGCCCTCCCGGCGCTTGGCGGGCTCTTTTCGCGCGACAAGCTGCCCCGCCTCGAAACCGCCCGCCTGCGCAACCGCGCCTTCATGGAGGCGCTTTACCGCCTGTCGTGGCTTGACCAGAAAACCGGCATGGTCCCGGTCAACTGGCGCAACATGCAGACCGAGGAGCTGGGGTCGGTCTATGAATCCCTGCTCGAACTGCAACCGCAGCTTGGCGACGACGGCCGGTCCCTGCGCTTCGCCTCCGAGGCCGCCGAGCAGAGGGGCAACCAGCGCAAGACCACCGGCTCCTACTACACCCCCGACAGCCTGGTTCAGGCACTCTTGGACACCGCGCTCGACCCCGTGCTCGACAGGACCGAGGCCGAGGCGGACGATCCCGCCAGGGCGCTGCTGAGGCTTTCGGTCATCGACCCTGCCTGCGGTTCGGGCCACTTCCTGTTGGCCGCAGCCCGCCGCATCGCCACGCGGCTTGCCCGCATCCGCGCCGATGGCACGCCCTCGCTCGCCGATTTCCGCCGTGCCCTGCGCGATGTCGCAAGGGTATGCCTGCATGGGGTGGATCGCAACCCGATGGCGGTGGAGCTGACCAAGGTCGCGCTGTGGATCGAGACGGTGGACCCCGGCCTTCCGCTCGGCTTCTTCGACGCGCAGATCCGCTGCGGCGACGCGCTGCTGGGCGTCTTCGACCTCGACGCGCTGCGGATCGGCATCCCCGACGCCGCCTACAAGCCGCTGACGGGTGACGACAACGACACGGCGAGATACTACCTGAAGGCCAACCGCGATGCCCGCGACGGCCAGGGCGCGCTCGACTTCGACGGCGGCCGCAGCCGCCTGCCCGCGCCACCGCTCGGCAACGACTACACCGGGTTTCGCGCGTTGCCCGAAACGACGCTGGCCGAGGTCGAGGCACGCGCCGTGCGCTACGGCGGCTACCGCGCGGGCGAGGCTTTCCACAAGTGGGAGATGGCCTGCAACCTCTATGTCGCGGCCTTCCTGCTGCCCAAGACCGGCGGCCCCCCCGTCAGCCGCGGCGCCCGCACCGTCCCCACGACCGAGGACGTGACCATCGCCGCCACCACCGGCCAGGTCTGGGGCCCGCTGATCCAGAAGGCCGAGGCCGCCCGCGACGCCCGCGCCTTCCACTGGCCGCTGGAGTTCCCCGACGTCATGGCGGCCGGCGGCTTCGACGTGGTGGTGGGCAACCCGCCGTGGGAGCGGATCAAGCTGCAGGAGCAGGAGTTCTTCGCCGCCCGCCACCCCGCCATCGCCGCCGCCCCCAACGCCGCCGCCCGGGGCCGGATGATCCGCGCGCTGGCCGAGGCACCCGACGGCAGCGCCGACCGCGCGCTGCACGACGCCTTCCAGACCGCCCGCCGCACGGCGGAAGCGGCGAGCGAGTTCGCCCGCGTGCCCGACAGCGAAACCGTGGTGCTTAACCGCGCCGAGGTGCAGCGCCCCGTCGGCGGGCGCTTCCCCCTGACCGGCCGGGGCGACGTGAACACCTACGCGCTCTTCGCCGAGCTCTTCGCGCGCCTGGCCTCGCCCACCGGCCGCGCCGGGGTGATCGTGCCCACCGGCATCGCGACCGACGCCACCACCGCGCCGTTCTTCGCGCATCTGGTGGGCGCGCGCCGGCTGGCAAGGCTGGTGGATTTCGAGAACTCGGGGCCGCTGTTTCCCGGCGTGCACCGCAGCTTGAAGTTCGCCCTCCTCACCCTCGGCCGCGACGAGCCTGCCGCGCGGTTCGCCTTCTTCCTGACCGCGCCCGCGCAACTGGCCGAGGCGGAGCGCAACTTCACCCTCTCGCCCGCCGACATTGCCGCGATCAACCCCAACACCCGCACCGCCCCCGTCTTCCGCTCCCGCGCCGATGCCGAGCTGACGGCGAAGATCTACCGCAACGCCCCGGTGCTGATCGACGAAAGCACAAAGCCGAAGGACAACCCCTGGGGGGTGTCGTTCACGGCCATGTTCCACATGTCGAACGACAGCCACCTGTTCCGCACCGCTTCGCAGCTTGCCGCCGGGGGGCTGGTGCGCGAGGGGACGGATTGGGTCGATCGCCCCACCCACGGCGGCGGCGTGCTGGCGCTGCCGGGCGGGGCGGCACGGGGCGAGCTTGCCCTGTCCGGCGGCGGCCCGCGCGGAATGCGCTGGGTGCCGCTCTACGAGGCGAAGATGATCCACCAGTTCGACCACCGCTGGGCGGGCTATGGCGCGGCGGGAGACGCCAGCGCCGCCCTATCCCCGGTCCAGAAGCAGCGCCCCGACGCCGAACCAAACCCCCGCTACTGGGTGCCAGAGGGCGAGGTCGCGGCGCGGCTGGCCGCCAAGGGCTGGACCCGCCGCTGGCTGACGGGCTGGCGCGATATCACCAACGCGACGAACGAGCGGACGGTGATCGCGACGGTGTTTCCGCAGGTAGGGGTGGGGCATGTGTTGCCGCTGATGTTCGTCGACGCGCCGCCGCAACTGTGGCCCCCACTTCTCGGCAACCTGAATGCGCTTGTCCACGATTTCGTCGGTCGGCAGAAGGTTGGCGGCACCCACCTCACCTATGGCTACCTCAAACAATTCCCAGTCCTCCCCCCCGCCTTCTACACCGCCCCTCGCCTCGCCTTCCTCACCCCCCGCGTCCTCGAACTCACCTACACCTCCCACGCGCTCGCCCCCTTCGCCGCCGACCTCGGCCACAATGGCCCGCCCTTCCCCTGGGACGAGGGCTGCCGCGCCGCACTGCGCGCCGATCTCGACGCCTTCTACGCCCGCGCCTACACCCTGACCCGCGACGAACTGCGCTACATCCTCGACCCCGCCGACGTGAAGGGCGAGGGCTACCCCTCGGAAACCTTCCGCGTCCTGAAGGAAAAGGAAATCCGCCACCACGGCGAATACCGCACCCGCCGCCTCGTCCTCGCCGCCTGGGACCGCATGGAAGCGAACGGCGAATTCGCGGCGATGGGGATGTGACATGACCGAAGAGACGACCGAAGTCAGCCTCGACGGCCTGATGCGCCTCCAAACCGCCGCCAACGACTTCGCCTGCGCAGAGGCCAAGCGGATCGTCCGTGCCGTGATTGAAGACCTGCGCGGGCGACCCGCCCAAGGCATGTTCGGCGATGTCGCTGCCCGGCATATGTGGGATGAATACTGCTGGTCGCTGCAAGAAGGCCCGTTCGACAACGACATGGGCTGGGACGATGTGCGCCTCGGGTCGCTGTCCGGTGCGTTCGAAGGCATGGTCCGGGCGGTGATCGAAGCGGAGATCGAGAAACTGCCGCGTCATGCGCAGGTATTTCTGAGCGCCAAGGCCATCGAGGATGACCTCGACATGGACGAGGACGCAATGGGCAGCATCTGGCCGGACGGGATGGTCGCCCTGATCATCGAGGGGGTGAACAGCGAAGCCTCGGGCCGGAACCTGGACCTGATCGGGCCCGCGCGTGGAGACGTGATCGGCTACGAGGTTGAAGGCTCCGGAGCCGTCTGGTCGGTGCTGTCCGAACGGGGCGAAGCGATGGACCTTGTCCAATCGCACGTCGACGAGCTGATCGATCCGGACGGCGATCTTTCCGAACTGGCGGCAGAAATGGTCGATGCCTACATCGCCGCTGCCAAGGAAGAAGCCGATGGGCCGACCGTTTCGGATTTCCTCGACAACTTCGAGGATCAAATTCGCGACATGCTAACTGAGCGCGATGTCCTGCCTGCGCTGGAAGACATGCGGGCGGGACTTCTCGAACGGCTAGACGGATAATCGCCGTGCAAATCCAGTCACCCCAGAGCTTTGTCGTTTCGCAGGAATGCCAGAAGGTCGCCTGGCAGAACGGCTGTCGCAGCGCTTTGGGCGAGGCGGACGGCTGGGCGCGCAACGGGTCCACGACCGCGAAGGGCAAGGTGCGGTTCGCGGCGGCAGGACACGATGGGACGCAAGTGGCGAATTCAAGGCGATAGGAATGTGACGCGTGGACGGTCTGCTAGGGTTCCTGCTTCTGCTGCTGTTGATCCTGGTCCTGTACTGGGTGTTCTTCCGGCAAACACCTCAGCCGCCTCAGCGAGGCAGGCATGTCACCGCGAGCGGCGCACCCACAACAACCAAACGTCCCCGTCAACCCGCAAGGGCCCCGCCCCAAAGGCTGACGCCTGAAGAAATCGCCGCCGAGAAAGAACGGCGCGAGCGGGAACGTGAGGAGGATCGGCAGGATCAGATCGAGGAGCGTCGGCGCAAGCTGGAGGAAAAGCGCGCTGAGGAGGAAGAGGCAAAGCGCAAGAGCCTTGAAGACGCGACGCGACGCATGGAGGAAGAGGAAGAGAGACGCCGCCGCCTTGCCGCCCGCGAAGCCGCCGACAGCATGGTCGGCAGAGAGTTCGCTCGATACATCGGTGCGCCTGTTCCGAATGACATCAAGCAGTCTATGGCGGCTTTCCTTGCAGGCGAGTTCACCGGCGCCGACCGCTCGCCCCTTGCCTATGTCGGCTACCGAGTTGGAAAGACGAACGGCCTGCCCAAATGGGACAGGGAGCGGCGCATGCAGGTGTGCTTTCGCATCGATATTCCGTCCGAGTTGCGGCGAGACTATGCGTCATGGGCAGGCCCTGGATCACGCACGCGGTTGAATGCCATGCGCGCCCATATCCGGATGCTTGCTGCAATGCGAAAAGACCGCCCTGGATACGAGGTTGCTGTCGCCGATTGGGAAAGGGACGCAGAGTGGTTGGGAACTGAGCTTGGTGATACGGCAGACAAGTTCTCGCGGCACGGTGTGACATGGTGATTACCGGATGATTGAAGCCCCCCAGTCTTTTGTCGTCGCTTCGGAATGCGAAAAAGCTGCATGGCAGAATGGTTTCCGCCGGTCCTTCGGCGGCCCTTCTGGCTGGGCTGGTTTCGCCTCCACCACGGTACCGGGGGCTATCTATCTGGCAGCCGCCGGGCCACAAGGACCTTGGTACCTCGCACTCGATCATGCCGGGGTGATTGAGGAACTCGGTAAATCGGCAGAAATACCGGGGCCTGGGCTGGCTAGTTATGCCTATGCGACGCTGGGGCAACTTTATGCTGACCTGGGCAGGGCCTACCAGCTAGCCGGCAGTTTGCCTGACGCACCGCTGTCCTTATTCAGGGACAAAATAAAGGGGCTACCCCAAACGACCGAAGCAGAGCGTTTGGTCGTGCAGAGAATAGGGCAGGACATATTTCGTGCGGGTCTCATGGAATACTGGCAGGGCAGCTGCCCTCTGACCGGAATCACGGATCCTGCGCTTCTGCGTGCCTCCCACATCATTCCATGGAAGGCATGTGGATCTGACGCCGATCGGCTCGACGTGCACAATGGACTGCTGCTATCATCACTGTGGGATGCGGCTTTCGACAGTGGTTTAGTCACATTCGATGACGAAGGTCGTCCGATTTTTTCTCCAGCGTTGAGCGAGCCTGCTCATCAAGGGTTGCGCTGGGGAAGCCCACTGCGTCTTACCGCCCACCATCGTCGGCGGCTAGACTACCATCGATCCGCCGTTTTCATCGCCAATGCTCTCTGACGCAAAACGGACCCGCGGTCAGATTGGCATCTGGAAGAGTGTGACGCCAAGAAAGACACATGCCTACCGAAATCATGCTTCACGCGATGCCTTTGCCGCAGTCGCCCTCGCCATGCTCAGCAGCCGACGGCTCGCCGGGTTGTCGTTGCGTGCCGACCAGACCACGCTGAACGGCAGGACCTCTCCTGCGAGCGGCCGGTACACAATGCCCCGGAACTGCGCGCCGATGGTGGCCTCGCTCGTCAGGGTCAGGCCTCGCCCAAGGGCAACCAGCGAAAGGAGGTTGTCACGGCCGACCTTCTGGAACTGGATGTCAGGGTGGCGCCCGAGGTCGGAAAGATGCGCGACGAGGTAGTCGTGAACTTCCGGGCCCGGCGGGGCGTCACTGACAATGAAGGGCTCACGGGCGATGTCCGACCACGCCAGGGAGGCCTTTGCTGCAAGGCGATGACCTTCGGGCAGGACGACAAAGACATGTTCGAACCAGAGCTGTTCTGTTTCGCATCCGTCCCAGGGACCTGCTCCGGTTACGAAGGCGGCGTCCAGTTCTAGGTTGCGCACGGCTGCTACATGTTCGGCCGGGTCGCCGTCGACCAAATGGACGCGGACCTTCGGGTGCTGTCTTCCAAAGGCGCTCAGCAGGTCGAACAGGAAACCGGAAGCAAGCGAGGAGAAGATGCCGACCTTGAGGATCCCTTCCTCCGCCCGGCCGACTGCGGCAACGCGCGTGACGCCGACGTCGATCTGACGCAAGGCATGACGGGCGCTCGGCATGAACTCCTGCCCCGCGACAGTTAGGCGGACGCCGCCGTGCGATCGTTGGAACAGAGAGGCACCAAGGTCATCCTCGAGATCCCGGATGCGCCGGCTGATCGAGGATTCCTGGATAGAAAGGGCTGCGGCCGCCTTGCGGAAGCTGCCGTAATCGGCGGCGGCAAGGAATTACCTGAGTTGGCGGAGCCTGACGGGTGCCCTTCTCCCGCTCATTGGGGCAAGCCGCGGCTGGGCGGTGTTACCAGAACGGCCTTGACTGTCCCGGTCCCCAGCCATGTCGGTTCATCCGGAGCCGCGACCGGCGACCAGACGACGCGCCACGAGGTTGATCCCATGCTCCTGAGGGTCCAGCAGGGAACCGTCTACCATTTGGCGTTGCACGATCCGGCCTGTCCCCATAACCTGCGGCACCCCTAAAAAGTTAACGTCGTTCAATTACGGATGCTGCCGCTTGACATCCGGAGCGTCAACGAAAAAAAATGAATGCCATTCAGTAATCACGCAAAGTTGCGGGGACTTCGATGGCCCGCCCCCGGAAGGCGCA
>CAZNPW010000025.1:0-46190 GCA_964575185.1 uncultured Exiguobacterium sp. | reverse complement strand
TTTCCAGCCCCATCAGCACCTTGGCGAAGGTCGACTTGCCGCAGCCCGATTCGCCCACGATCGCCAGCGTCTCGCCCGCGCGGGCCTCGAAGCTGAGCGTCTCGTTCGCCTTGACGACCTTCTTCGCGCCGCCGCCGAAGGCGGAGGAGCCGACCGCGTAGTATTTCTTCAGGTCCTCGAGCTTCAGCACCACCTCGCCGATCTCGCCGCGGGCGTTGGTCGCCTTGCGCGGCGGCGGGGCGGCCCAGTCGATCTCCTCCCACCGCAGGCAGCGGGTGCCGTGGCGGTCGCCGCCGGCCTGGAACATCGGGATGTCCTGCGCGTCGCAGCGGCCCTTCTGGAAGTAGGAACAGCGCGGGCCGAAGTTGCAGCCCGGCGGGCGTTCGTGTGGCAGCGGGAAGTTGCCGGGGATCGAGATGAGGGGTGCTGCGTTCTTGTCGGCGCCGGGCAGCGGGATCGAGCGGAACAGCGCCTGGGTATAGGGGTGGCGCATGGTCCGGAAGACTTCGGCCACCTGGCCGGTCTCCACCGCCTCGCCCGAATACATCACGCAGAGCCGGTCGCAGACGTCGAGCACGAGGCCGAGGTTGTGGCTGATGAACAGCATCGAGGTGCCGTACTTTTCGCCCAGGTCCTTGACCAGGTCGACGATCCCGGCCTCGACCGTGACGTCGAGCGCGGTGGTGGGTTCGTCGAGGATGAGAAGCGCGGGCTTGGCCATCAGCGCCATGGCGATGACGATGCGCTGCTGCTGGCCGCCCGAGAGTTGGTGGGGGTAGCTGTCGAGGATGCGGTCGGGGTCGGGCAGGCGCACGTCGGCGACGATCTGGCGGGCGAGCTTCATGGCGTCGGGGCGCGACATTCCCTGGTGGATCATCGGCACCTCGGCCAATTGCGCGCCCACCCGCATCGCGGGGTTCAGCGAGGCCATCGGCTCCTGGTAGATCATCGCGATCTCGGAGCCGCGGATCGTCGCGAGTTCGGCGTCGTCCATCTGCGCGAGGTCGCGGCCCTTGAAGAGGATGCGGCCGCCGGTGATCCGCCCGTTCCGCCCAAGGTCGCGCATCACGCCGAGCGCGACGGTCGACTTGCCGCAGCCGCTTTCGCCGACGAGGCCCATCGCCTCGCCCGCCATGACGGTGCAGGAGAAGTCCATCACCGCGGGGATGGCGCGGCTGCGGGTGAAGAAGGTGATCGACAGGTTCTCGATCCGGAGGATGGGCTGGCTGGGGTCCCAGGCGGGGGTCGCGGCTGGCATCGGCGGTCCTTTCGGCGCGGTCGGGACCGGGGGGTTTCACACCCCCCGGGCCCCCCGTGGAGTATTTGTGTCCGGAAAGAGGGGCAGGGCGTCATCCTTCATATGGGGTGGACGCGCCACCTGCGTCAGTCCTTCAGGCTTTCCTCGCGCAACCCGTCGGCGAGCATGTTGAGGCCGAGCACGAGGCTCATCAGCGCGATGGCGGGGACCACGGCGGGGTGGGGGTAGATCATCAGGAGTTTCCGCCCGTCGTCGATGGTCGAGCCCCAGTCGGGGCTTTCGGGGCTGACGCCAAGGCCGAAGAAGCCGAGCGTGCCGAGGAGGATCGTGGTGTAGCCGATCCGCAGGCAGAAGTCGACGATCAGCGGGCCGCGGGCGTTGGGCAGGATCTCCCACAGCATGAGATACCAGGGCCCCTCGCCGCGGGTCTGGCCGGCGGCGACGTAGTCGCGCGCCTTGATGTCCATCACCATCCCGCGGACGATGCGGAAGACGCCCGGCGAGTTCACGAACACGACCGCGACGAAGACGTTCAGAAGGTTGGGGTCCATCGCGAAGACGCCGAGCGGATCGGCGTTGAAGGCGAGGCCGGAATAGGCCCAGAGGCCGAGCACCAGCGTGATGCCGACGTAGAGGTTGCGCCGGGGCGGGTTGGTGAAGAAGCGGCTGTTGAAGAGGACGGTCAGGAAGATGACCGGGAAGATGAACAGGATCGCGGCGAGCGTGACGGGGATCCAGGTGTTGCGGATCTCGGGCGTGACGAGCAGGTAGAACAGCAGGATCACCGGGAAGGCCAGCACGAGGTTCGCCACGAAGGACAGCCCCGTGTCGAGCCTGCCGCCGAAGTAGCCCGCGGGCAGGCCGAGCGTGATGCCGACCATGAAGGCGAACAGCGTGGCCGCCGGCGCGATCGACAGCACGCGCTGCGCGCCCATGACGACGCGGCTGAACACGTCGCGCGCCAGGCTGTCGCCGCCGAAGAGGTAGTAGGGGTAGGCACCGGCTTCGCTGACGGGCGAGCCGGGCAGCGCGTTCTTCAGGCCCGAGAGCTGGCCGAGCGGGTCGTGCGTGACGATCGTTCCGGCAAGGAGCGCCGTGTAGACCCAGAACATCACCAGGCCGAAGCCGATCATCGCCACCGGGCTGTCGAAGAGCTTGCCGTAGAGGCCGAGGCGGCGCTTGAAGGTGATGGAGAGGGCGAAGGTCGCGACCAGCAGGACCCAGACCGGCCAGAACCGCGCGAAGGCCAGCGGCAGGATGCCCGCCGCCTGCGCATCGCCCTGGAGCGCGCCGCCGAGCATCAGCGCGAGCGTCAGCCCGACGAGCGCGAGCCCCGCGCCGCGCACGGTGGCGGCGGCGAGGTCGGCGGGGCCGCGGGTGATCGTGCCGTCGGCCGCGGGCAGGCGCGGCCCGTGCCCCGCGAGGCCGAGGCCGAGGCGGGCCACCAGCGCCAGAAGCAGGACGGCAAGCACCGTCCAGGCGGCCGGGGCATAGACCGAGCCGAGTGCGCCTGTCCAGGTCAGGGGTTCCATGCGCTCCCTTTCAGGCCAGCCGGATGCGGGGGTTGAGGTAGACGTAGCCCACGTCCGAGATGAGCTGGGTCACCAGCACCACGAGCACAGCCACCACCGAACAGCCGAGCAGCAGGTCGATGTCGTTGTTGCCCGCGGCCTGCACCAGCGTCCAGCCGAAACCCTTGTAGTTGAACAGCGCCTCGGTGATGACGACGCCGTTCAGAAGCCAGGGGAACAGCAGCATGATGACCGTGAACGGCGCGATCAGAGCGTTGCGCAGCGCGTGGCGCAAGACCACGGCGCGAAAGCCCACGCCCTTCAGCCGGGCGGTGCGGATGTATTGCTGGGTCATCACCTCGGTCATGCTGGCCCGCGTCATGCGGGCGACATAGCCGATGCCGTAGAGTGCGATGGTCAGCACGGGCAGGGCGAAGTTCCAGAAGGTGATGTCATCGAGCGCCGAGGTCGCCGAGCCGAGGAACAGGGGCTTGCCGGGCGCGATCAGGCCCCAGTCCGCGGCGAGCGCCGAGGCGCCGACGCCCGCGGTCGCGAAGACCGCGACGAGCACCACGCCCGAGACGTATTCGGGCGTCGCCGCGGTGACGATGGCGAAGGTCGAGAGCGTCCGGTCGGTGGCCGAGCCCTCGCGCATCCCCGACAGGATGCCGAGCACCAGCGCCGAGGGAATCATCACCAGCATCACCGCCAGCATCAGCCAGCCGGTCGCGGCGAGCTTTTCGCCCATCGCGGCGGCGACGGGCTGGCGGAAGACGGTGGACTGCCCCCAGGACCCCTGCAGGATGCCGCAGTAGGTTGCGGCGGTCGCCGGGTCCTGCCCGTCCCGCATGCAGCGGCCGCGGGTCACGCCCTTCTCGTCGGTGCGCACCCAGCCGGGCACGACCCCGAGCCACTGGCCGTAGCGCCCGAAGACCGACCCGCCGTGCCCGTTCTGCTCGATCCAGGCCGCCACCGCCGCGTCGGTCATGCGCACGGAGCCTTCGCTGCGGGCAAGCTTTTCGAGGTTGGGCGGCAGGTTCGTCAGGTAGAAGACGACGAAGGTCAGCACGAGCGCCGTCAGCAGCATCACGCCCAGCCGGCGCAGGACGAACATCGCCATCCCGGGTCCCCCGTTGCTTGTGGGTGGGGGGAGACGCGGACGCCTCCCCCGCAGGCGGCCGTCAGGCCATCGACCACTTGTAATGGTGGTGTTCGAGCGACGGATGCTGGTCCAGGCCCAGGTAGCCCGCCTTGTAGTGCCGGAAGAGCGAGCGCGAGAACGGGTTGATGATGTAGCCTTCGTCCTGGAGGATCTTCTCGAGGATCGCCATCTTCTCGCGTCGCTGGTCGGCGTCGGCCAGCGCCAGCGCCTCGGTCATCGTCTTGTCGAACTCGGGGTTCGACATCGCGGTCTCGTTCCACGACCCCGTCGAGGTATAGGCCAGCGACATGTTCTGCACCGCGAGCGGGCGGTGGTTCCAGGTCGTCGAGCTGAAGGGATACTTCTGCCAGTCGTTCCAGAAGGTCGACCCCGGCATCACCGTGCGCTTGATGTTGGCGCCCGCGTCGCGCAGCTGCGCCGCCACCGCGTCGGTCGTCGCGGCCTCCCACCCGTCGTCGAGCGAGATGATCTCGAACTCGGTGTCCCTGGCCATGCCGGCGGCTTCGAGCGCCGGCAGGAGGCCCGCCGGGTTGATCGTCTGGGGGGGAAGCTGGAAATACTCGGGGTGGATCGGGAAGGCGTGGTGGTTCTCGCCCGTCTTGCCGAGGTTGTTGTAGCCGAGTTCCAGCACCACCTTGGGGTCGACCGCGAGCTGGATCGCCGAACGCACCGCCCTGTCCTTGTAGAGGTCCGAGCCCGAGTTCATCCGCACCACGATGGTCGAGGCCGTCACGGCCTCGGACTTGGTCAGGCCCATGCCGTCGAGGATGTCGATGAACTCGCCGGTGGATTCGTAGTTGGCGTCCACCTCGTCGGAGCTGAACAGCGCCACCATCGCGGCCGGGTCGGTGCCGAAGTCGATGTAGGTGATCTGATCGAGGGGCGCGGTGCCGCCCCACCAGCTGTGGTTCGGCGCGCGCACCAGGACCGCGCGCTGGCCCACCGACCATTCCTGCGGCACGTAGGGGCCGGTGCCGATGGGCGAGGCGTTCGGGTCGCCGCCGTCCTGGAAGGACGAATGCACGACCGCGGCCGGATAGTCGGCCAGGTTCGGCACCACCGCGATGTCGCTTTCGGTCAGGTTGAGCTGCACCGTGGCGTCGTCCACCTTGACCACCGCGCCGTCGCGCAGCGTCTTGGTGTCGGGGTTGACGAGGCCGGGGAAGCGGCTCGCCATCGCGTTGCCCTCGACGTTGCCGTCGGTCCAGCGGGCGAAGTTGCGCACCACGTCATCGGCGGTGAAGGCGTCGCCGTTGTTCCAGGTGACGCCCGGGCGCACCTTCAGCGTCCATTCGGTGGCGTCCGCGTTGGCTTCCCAGCTTTCCAGCAGGCGGCCCTCGAAGCTGCCGTCCTCGTTGTACTGGATCAGGTATTCCAGCCAGCCGCGGTAGACGTTGGCGATGTGCGGCCAGTCGGCCAGGCGCGGGTCCTTCGGCGCCTTGACCTCCATCGCCAGGCGGATCGCGCCGCCGGTCTTGGCCGCCTGCGCCGCAGCCGGGGCGGGCAGGCCGATCAGCCCGTAGGCCGCGACCGCCCCGATCCCCATCGAGGTCGCGCGGGTCAGGAACTCGCGCCGGTCGATCAGGCCGGCCGCGTATTCGCGGGCATACATCGCGGCCGCCGGGTGGACCCGGCCCGCGCTGGTGACATCCTTCATCGTCGTCTCCCTGTCAGGCAGCATCGTTTGTGTCGTTGGGCCCCGGCCCGTTCCCGCAGGGTCCGGCCAGGCACGCAAGGCATAGCGCATCCTTTTCCGCCGTCCGTCAACGCCTGCTTTCGCCGCATCGGCGATCGGGAACGACATTGTCGCGGTGCCCGCCGCATGAAGATCATGCATGCTGCGGCAAGGGGCGGGCGGTCAGCCGCCGCGGCGGAAGTGCGACGGCGACTGTCCGGTCAGGTGCTGGAAGGCCCGGCTGAAGTAGGCGGGCGAGGCGAAGCCGAGCGACCGGCCGATCTCGGCCACGGGCATCCGCGTCTCGGCCAGCATCCGCCGCGCCTCGAACAGGCGGCGGTCCTTGAGCAGGTCGTGCGCGGCGCGCCCGTTGGCCTGCTTGCAGCAGCGCGTCAGGTGGGTGGGCGTCACGCCCAGCGCCGCGGCATAGTCGGCCACGCCCATCGCGCTGCGGTAGTCGCGTTCGACCAGCGCGGCGTAGCGCGCGACGAGGCGATGCGCGGCGTCGGGCCGCGGGGCCTCGGCCTCCTCCTGCGCGATCTGGCGTTCGAGCCAGACGCCGAGCAGCCCGACATGGTGCCGGGCCGCCCGCGACGCACCGGGGGCGGGGCTGTCGAGCTCGCGCTGGATGGCGGTCAGGGTCGCGGCGATCTCGGCCCGGGCGTCCTCGTCGCGGATGCGCAGATGCCGGGGCTGGCCGGGCAGCGTCACGTCGCTCGCCCGCCCGAAGAACACCGCGGTGCCGAGGACGCCCGCGCCCACCTCGAACCCGTGCATCGTGCCGGGCGGGATGAAGACCGCGTCATGCGGGGCGTAGCCGCGCGTGACGCCGCCCAGGATGATCCGGCCCTGGCCTTTGGTGAACCACAGAAGGCACGGCTCCGACAGCGACCGCATCGCCTCCACCCGCCAGCGGCCGCCCTGGGCGAGCCGCGGGATCGGGATCAGCCGCAGGTGCGACAGCGTGGTGAGGTCGAGCATCGCGGTCCCCCGGGTGCAGCGATTCGGGCGTGGCAGCGGTGCGAGTATGCAGGCCGCGGCGGCGGGTGCCCAAGCGAAAACGCGCGCCGGGCCGTCCGGCCGCAAGGGCCGGGGGCGCCGTGACGCCGGCGGCGCGGCGACGGTCGCCGCGGGCGACCCTGGCGACCGGACGACCCGGGGGCAAAGGGATCAGCTCACCCCCCGCCACCCCGCCATCCGGCTCCGCATCCACGTCCGCTGCCGTTTCGCATACTGCCGCGAGGCCGATTGCGCCGCGGCTACGGCCTGCCCGAGCTCCATCTCTCCGCGCAGATGCGCCGCAAGCTCGGCCGCCCCGATCGCCCGCGCCCAGGGGGCGGCGGGGTCCCAGAGGGGCAGGGCCGCCCGCACCTCCTCCAGCGCCCCCGCCGCGATCATCGCGAGAAACCGCGCGTCGATGCGGGCGTTCAGCGCGGCGATGTCGGGCCGGACCACCAGCCGCTCGGCGAACCCGCGCAAGAGCGGCGATCCGCCCGTCCCCTGCCAGTGGCTCAGCCCCCGCCCGGTCGCCCGCTGCACCTCCCACGCCCGCTGCACGCGCCTCGGGTTGCGCAGGTCGGTCCGCGCGGCCGTCTCGGCGTCGAGCGCCGCGACCATCGCGGCGATCCCGCCCGACAGCCGCAGCGCGTCGGCCTCGGCCCGCACCTCCGCAGGCACCGGCGGCACCTCGGCCAGCCCTTCGGTCAGCGCGTGGAAATACAGCCCCGTGCCGCCCACGATCACCACCGGCCGGTCCAGAAGCGGCGCGACCGCGCGCAGCCAGTGGCCGACCGACCAGGGCTCGCCCCGCCCGACCGTGCCGTAGAGCGCATGCGGCACCGCCGCCTCGTCGGCCTGCGAAGGCCGCGCCGTCAGGACCCGCCAACAGCCGTAGACCTGCAGCGCGTCGGCGTTCACCACCACCCGCCCGTCGCGCGCGGCAAGCTCCAGCGCCAGCGCCGACTTGCCGCCGGCGGTCGGTCCCGACAGCAGCACCGGTGCCTCGCGGCTGATCCGATCGATCCCCATGCCCTCTTTCCGGCGCAAATACTCCGGGGTGCGGGGCAGCGCCCCGCGAAGCTCGCCGATTGCGCGCCCCGCGGTTTTGCGCCAGAAGCCGCCGGGGTCAAGCCGGGGGTGCGCCATGGACAAGATCGCCTACAGCCGGGTGCTGCTGAAGATCTCCGGCGAGGCCCTGATGGGCGACCAGGGCTACGGCCTGCACCCCCCCACCGTCCAGCGCATCGCGGCCGAGGTGAAGTCGGTGCGCGACATGGGCGTCGAGGTCTGCATGGTGATCGGCGGCGGCAACATCTTCCGCGGGCTGCAGGGATCGGCGCAGGGGATGGAGCGGACGACGGCCGACTACATGGGGATGCTCGCGACGGTGATGAACGCGCTCGCCATGCAGTCGGCGCTCGAGGGCATGGGCGTCTTCACCCGCGTCATCAGCGCCATCCCCATGGACCAGGTCTGCGAGCCCTACATCCGCCGCCGCGCCGTCCGCCACCTGGAGAAGAAGCGCGTCTGCATCTTCGCGGCGGGCACCGGCAACCCCTATTTCACCACCGACACCGCGGCGACCCTGCGGGCGTCGGAGATGGCCTGCCAGGCGATCTTCAAGGGCACCAAGGTCGACGGCGTCTACGACAGCGACCCCAGGAAGAACCCGGACGCGAAACGCTACGACCGGATCACCTACGACGAGGTCTTGGAAAAGCACCTGGGCGTGATGGATTCGACCGCCATCGCGCTCGCCCGCGACAACAGCCTGCCGATCGTGGTGTTCAGCCTCGACGAACCCGGCGGTTTCCGGGCCATCCTCGCGGGGAAGGGGACGTATACGATCGTTCACGACTGAGGTGACACCCCCGCCGCCTCGAAGTATCCTTCGCCGATACGGAGATATGCCATGCCATCCATCGCCATCCTCGGGGGCGGGCCCGGCATCGCCATGGGGGTCGCGCGGGCCTTCGGGCGCGAGGGGTACCATGTCGCCCTCCTCGCCCGTTCGGCGCGGGCGGGGGAGCTTGCGGGGCAGCTGGCCGGCGAGGGCCTCCAGGCCCATGCGGTCAGGCTCGACGTGGCCCACGCCCACGACGTCCAGGCGGCGCTGCACGAGGTCGCGCGGATCGGCGGCGACGTGGAGGTGCTGCTCTACAACGCCGCCGCCTTCACGCCCGCCACGCCCACGCACCTGCCGCCCGACCAGCTGACGGCCGACCTGGGCGTGGGCGTCACCGGCGCGCTGGCCGCGGTGCAGGCGGTGCAGAGCCGCATGGCCCACGCTGGGGGCGGCACCATCCTCTTCACCGGCGGCGGATATGCCGATTATCCCTCGGCGCAGATGACGGCCCTGTCGGTCCAGAAGGCCGCGATCCGCGCGCTGGCGGCCTGCGTGGCCGAGGAGCTGCAGCCGAAGGGCATCCGCGTCGCCACGCTGACGGTCAATGGCGTGGTGAAGCCGGGCACGCCCTTCGACCCCGACCTGATCGGCGAGGCCTACCTTGCGCTCCACCGCGACCGCGCGGGCGCGCTCGGCACCGTCGTGCCCTTCCGCGGCGGGGCGCTCGCCGGATAAGGCACCCCCCTAGCCCCCTCCCGCGCGGCTCTGCTATAGGACGCCGCAGCCGCGCAAAGACGGGAGGGGGCCATGCCCGACGATTTCGAGATCGACACCGACGACCTTTCCCGCCGGATGGACGGCGCGATCGCGGCCCTGCGCACCGAACTCGCGTCGCTGCGGACCGGCCGCGCCTCGGGGTCGATGCTGGAGCCGGTGCAGGTCGAGGCCTACGGCCAGATGACGCCGATCAACCAGCTTGGCACCGTGAACGTGCCGGAGCCGCGGATGGTCACGATCAACGTCTGGGACAAGGGCATGGTGTCGAAGGTCGAGAAGGCGATCCGCGAAAGCGGGCTCGGCATCAACCCGCAGACCAACGGCACGATCATCATGCTGCCGATCCCGGAGCTGAACGAACAGCGCCGGCGCGAGCTGACGAAGGTCGCGGCGCAATACGCCGAACACGCCCGCGTCGCGGTGCGCAACCTGCGGCGCGACGGGATGGACCGCATCAAGCGCGCGAAGAACCTGCCCGAGGACGACCAGGCCTTCTGGGAGGACGAGGTGCAGGCGCTGACCGACAAGTACATCAAGCTGATCGAGCAGACGGTCGAGGCCAAGCAGGCCGAGATCATGCAGGTCTGACGCCGCGGCCGGGATCCCGGATTTTTCGAAAAATCCGGGGCCTGGCCGAGAGGGAGGTGCCTTGGCCCCGAAGGATCTGTCCGCCGCGCAGGCCGACCACGTCGCCATCATCATGGACGGCAACGGCCGCTGGGCCACCAACCGCGGCTGGCCGCGGCTCGTCGGGCACCGCAAGGGGGCCGAGCGGGTGAAGGAGATCGTCCGCTGCGCCCCCGACCTCGGCATCCGCTGGCTGACCATCTACGCCTTCTCGACCGAGAACTGGAAGCGGTCGACCGAGGAGGTCCTGGGCCTGATGGCGATCTTCGCGCGCTACATCCAGCGCGAGGCCGACCGGCTGGCGCACGAGGGCGTGCGGATGCGCTTCATCGGCGACCGCTCGCGGCTCGACCCCAAGCTGCAGCGCCTGATGGCGGGGATCGAGGCGCGCACCGCCGGCCTGACGCGGCTGAACCTGACCGTCGCGATCAACTACGGCGGGCGCGACGAGATCGCGCGCGCGGTCCGGGCGCTGGCCCACGACGTGGCCGAGGGGCGGCTCGATCCCGCCGACGTGACCGAGGCCGCGCTGAACGCACGGCTCGACACCGGCGGGCTGCCCGACCCCGACCTCGTGATCCGCACCAGCGGAGAGATGCGCATCTCCAACTTCCTGCCCTGGCAGGCGGCCTATGCCGAATACGAGTTCACCGGCACGCTCTGGCCCGATTTCAGCCCCGACGAGCTGGCCGCGATCCTCGCCCGCTTCGGCAACCGCGACCGCCGCTTCGGGGCGGCCCGGTGAACGACCAGGATACGCTCGCCGCCGCCGAGGCCGCGGCCGACGACCCGACCGTCGCCTCGATCCCGCCCGGACGCCCCGTGGGGCGCTGGGCCGACCTGAGGAAGCGCGTCGTCTCGGCGGTGGTGCTGATCGCGGTCGGCGCGGCCGAGATCTGGCTCGGCGGGCCGTCCTTCGGGGTGCTCGTGGTGCTCCTGACCGCGGCGATGCTGTGGGAGCTTGCCACCATCACCTCGCCCGGGCGCGAGAACACGCCGCTGCTGCTCGCCGGTTTCGGCGCGCTGTGCCTGGCCGTGACGCTCGGCTTCCCCGACCGCTTCTCGACCGCCTTCCTGCTCGCCCCAGCGGTCGCCTTCGCGCTGACCGACCGGCGCGACCGGCGGCTGTCGACGCTGTATTCGGCGGCGATCATGGTGGCGGGCTACGGCCTCGTCGACCTGCGGATGGAGGCCGGGACGCCGGTGATCGTCTGGCTGGTGCTGATCGTGACGGTGTCGGACGTGGCGGGCTACTTCGCCGGGCGGATGCTGGGCGGGCCGAAGTTCTGGCCTGCGGTCAGCCCGAAGAAGACGTGGAGCGGCACCATGGCGGGCTGGATCGGGGCGGCGGCGGTGGGCCTGGGCTTCCTGCTCGCGGGTCTCGGCGGCTGGGGGCTGGTCGTGCTGTCGGTCGCCATCGCGCTGGCCGGCCAGCTGGGCGACATCTGGGAAAGCTGGATCAAGCGGCGCTGCGGGGTCAAAGACGCCTCGACCCTGATCCCCGGCCACGGCGGCGTGCTCGACCGTTTCGACGCGCTGGTCGGCGCGCTGGTGGCGCTGAAGCTCGCGGGGCTGGTCGTGCCGCTGCCGCTGCCGGGGCCGCTTCTGGCACTGGCGCCGTGATGCGGGCGGTCAGCGTCTTCGGGGCCACGGGGTCGGTCGGCGAGAGCACCTTCGACCTCCTGATGCGGGCAGGCGGCCCGGAGGCCTTCCGCACCGTCGCGCTGACCGGCGGGCGCAACACCGCGCGGCTGGCCGAGATGGCGCGCGCGCTGCGGGCCGAGGTCGCGGTGACGGCGCATGACGCGGCGCTTTCCGACCTGCGCGACCGGCTGGCGGGGACGGGCATCGCGGTCGCCGCCGGGGCCGGGGCCATCGTGGAGGCCGCGTCGCGCCCGGCGACCTGGGTGATGAGCGCGATCGTCGGGGCCGCGGGCCTCGCCCCCGGCCTCGCCGCGCTGCGCCCGGGCACGACGCTGGCGCTGGCGAACAAGGAGAGCCTCGTCTGCGCGGGGGAGCTTCTGCTCGCCACCGCCAGGACCCGGGGCGCGACCGTCCTGCCCGTCGACAGCGAGCATTCGGCGATCTTCCAGTGCCTGACGGGGGAAGACCCGCGCGCCGTCGAGCGCATCATCCTGACCGCCAGCGGCGGGGCGCTGCGCGACTGGCCGCTGGAGCGGCTGGCCAGGGCGACCGTCGCGGAGGCGCTGCGCCACCCCAACTGGGCCATGGGCCGCCGCATCACCATCGACAGCGCGTCGATGTTCAACAAGGCGCTCGAGGTCATCGAGGTGCGCGAGTTCTTCGGCATGGCGCCCGACCAGGTGGAGGTCATCATCCACCCCGAAAGCCTGATCCACTCGCTGGTGGGGTTCCGCGACGGCGCGCTGATGGCGCACATGGGGGTGCCCGACATGCGCCACCCGATCGGCTACGCGCTGAACTGGCCCGCCCGGTCGCCCCTGCCCGTGGCGCGGCTCGACCTCGCGCAGGTGGCGAGCCTCAGCTTCCGCGCCCCCGACCTCGCGCGCTACCCCGCGCTGCGGCTGGCGCGCGAGGTCATGGCGGTGCGCGGCGCGGCGGGGGCGGTGTTCAACGCGGCCAAGGAAGTGGCGCTCGATCACTTTCTCGATGGGCGCATCGGCTTCATGGACATGGCGGCCGTGGTCGAGGATACCCTTGCCGCGGTCTCGGGCGAGATCAGCCTCGGAAATGCCGTGATGCGGCTCGACGAGGTTCTGGCCGCGGACCGTCTTTCCCGCATCCGCGCCGCGGAGGCGGCGGCGGCGCTGCAAGGCTGACGGGTTCGGGGGGCTGACGGATTGGATCCATTCTCGCTGATCGGCGCCTTCGGCGGCCTCGCCTGGACCGTCGTGGCCTTCGTCGCGGCGCTGTCGGTCATCATCGCGGTGCACGAATACGGCCACTACATCGTCGGGCGGTGGTCGGGCATCCGGGCGGATGTGTTCTCGCTGGGCTTCGGTCCGGTGCTGTTCCGGCGGACCGACCGGCACGGCACGGTGTGGCAGGTCGCCGCGCTGCCGCTGGGCGGCTACGTCAAGTTCCGCGGCGACGCGAACGCCGCGAGCGCACCGGCCGAGGGCGCGCTGGCCGGGCTGACCCCGGCCGAGCGGCGCGCCACGATGCAGGGCGCGCCCTTGTGGGCGCGGGCCGCCACCGTCGCGGCGGGGCCGGTCTTCAACTTCATCCTCGCGGTGGCGATCTTCGCGGGCGTGATCCTGTGGCAGGGGGTGGCGACCGACCGGGTGACGGTCGGCGCCGTGCTGCCCGGTCCGGCGCAGGGCCAGCCGCTCCTGCCGGGCGACCGGATCGACAGCCTGGCCGGCACGCCGACGCCGACCTGGGAGGCCTTCGTCGCCGCCGCCGACACCGTGCCGCCGACCCCGACGCTGGCCTGGGGCATCACCCGCGACGGCACCGCGCGGGTGATCGACGGCCCGCACCCCTTCCCGCCCGTCGTCGACAGCGTGACGCCCCTGTCGGCCGCCGACGAGGCCGGGCTGCGGCAGGGCGACTGGATCACCGCGATCGACGGCCGCCCGGTCGTCAGCTTCAGCGAACTGCCCGCGCTGGTCGCCGCCGGCGAAGGCCGGCCCGTGCGCCTGACGCTGTGGCGCGACGGGCAGCCGGTCGCGGTGACGCTGACCCCCCGCCGCACCGACGTGCCGCGCGCGGGCGGCGGGTTCGAGACGCGCTGGATGATCGGCATCGGCAGCGGCCTGGGGTTCACGCCGCAGACCCGCACCCCGAACCCGGCCGAGGCGCTGTGGCTCGGCACGCAGCGCACCTGGGAAACGGCGGTGCTGTCGGTCAGCGGGCTCTACCACATCGTCACCGGCGCGATCTCTCCCTGCAACCTGCGCGGCCCGATCGGCATCGCCGAGACCTCGGGGGCGGCGGCGGCGGCGGGGGCCGCGACCTTCATCCTGTTCATCGCCGCGCTGTCGGTCGCGGTGGGGGTGATGAACCTGTTTCCGATCCCCGTGCTGGACGGCGGGCACCTGGTGTTCCACGCCTACGAGGGCGTGACCGGCCGCCCGCCCAACGACCGCGCGATGCGCGCGCTGATGGCAGGGGGCTTCGCGCTGATCGTCGGGCTGATGGTCTTCGCGCTGACGAACGACGTGTTCTGCCCCTGACCTGCCACCGCCCCCGGTCCGCCGCAATTCCGCCGCCTTCGGCGCGCATCGCAGGGCGGGTGAACGGAGGCACGGCGATGCGGGTGATGGTTCAGGGCATGCGCGGGCTGTCGCTGGTGATCCGGCTGAACGTCGACCGCGCCTTCATGCTGGGCACGATCCTGGCCGGACTGCTCGCGGGGGCGTTCCTCGGCCAGGCGCTGATGCTGGCGGTGCCGCCCGGCTGACGGGCGCGATGCAGCGCCCGACCTTTTGACAAGGCAGGCCGCAGCCGCTAGGCAGGTCGGACCGATCCTTGGCGGAAAGGGCCTTCGATGACACGTCCGACCGAGGCCGCAGCGGCGCGCCTTCCTGCCAGCGCCGCGCGGCTGGCGCTGCTGGTTTTCCTGTCCGCGGCGGCGGCGCCGGCGTGGCTCGCCGCTCCGGCGGCGGCGCAGGCCGCGTTCGGCAGCGTAGTGGTCGAGGGCAACGACCGGGTCGACGGCCCGACCATCGCGGGTTTCCTCGGATTCGGCCCCGGCGATGCGGTGACGCCCGGCATGGTCAACGACGCCGTCCGGCGGCTGCAGGATTCCGGGCTGTTCGAATCGGTCGAGGTGGTGCCGCAGGGGTCCGTGCTGGTGATCCGCGTGGTCGAACAGCCGATCGTCGACGTCATCAACTTCGAGGGCAACCGCCGGCTCGACGACGCCGAACTGGCGGGGCTGATCCAGTCCGAATCCCGCCGCGCCTTCAACCCGACCCGGGCCGAAGCCGACGCGGCCGCCATCGCCGAGGTCTACCGCGCGCGCGGCCGCATGGCCGCCACCGTCACGCCCCGCATCATCCGCCGCGACGACAACCGCGTCGACCTGGTGTTCGAGATCGCCGAGGGCCGCGTGGTCGAGGTCGAGCGGCTGTCCTTCGTCGGCAACCGCGCCTTCAGCGACCGCCGCCTGCGGCAGGTGCTGGAGACCAAGCAGGCGGGCGTGCTGCGCCAGATCGTCCAGGCCGACACCTTCGTGGCCGAGCGGCTGGAGCTCGACAAGCAGCTTCTGCGCGACTTCTACCTGTCGCGCGGCTACGTCGACGTCGAGGTGCTGGATGCCAGCGCCGAAACCAGCGCCGAACGCGACGCGACCTTCGTGGCCTTCACCATCCGCGAGGGCCAGCAGTTCCGCGTCGGCCGGGTCTCGACCGTGTCCGAGGTTCCCGAGGTTGACGCCGCCGCCTTTGAGGCGCAGGTCCGCCTGCGCGAAGGCGTCGTCTGGTCGCCGAGCCTGATCGAGACCAACGTGGCGCGGCTGGAAAACCTCGCCATCCGCGACGGCCTGACCTTCCTGCGCGTCGACCCCCGCGTCACCCGCAACGACCGCACCGGCACGCTCGACGTGCAGTTCACGCTGGTCCGCGGCGAGCGCGTCTTCGTCGAGCGCATCGACATCGAGGGCAACACCACCACGCTCGACCAGGTGGTGCGCCGCCAGTTCCGCAGCGCCGAAGGCGATCCCTTCAACCCGCGCGAGATCCGCCAGGCGGCCGAACGCATCCGCGCGCTCGGCTTCTTCTCCGACGCGCAGGTCGAGGCGCAGCCGGGGTCGTCGCCCGACCAGGTGATCGTCAACGTCGATGTCGCGGAGCAGCCGACGGGCAGCCTGTCCTTCGGGGTGTCCTTCGGGTCGGCCAGCGGCGCGGCCTTCAACGTCGGACTGTCCGAGACGAACTTCCTCGGCCGCGGGCAGGGGCTGGCGGTCAACCTGTCGACCGGCACCTCGACGCTCGACACCTCGGTCACCTTCACCGAACCCGCCCTGCTCGGCCGCGACGTCCGCCTGCGCTTCACGACCTACTACCGCCAGTCCGACCAGGCCAATGCCCGCTACAACACGCGCAACATCGGGATCTCGCCCGCGCTGGAGTTCCCGCTGGGCGAGAACACGCGGCTCGAGGCCCGCTACCGGCTGAGCCAGGACAAGATCTTCGACGTCCAGCGGCCCGTGGCCGACGACCCCGCGACGCCCGACGTCGACGAGTCGCGCCCCGGCAGTTCGGCCATCCTGCTGCGCGAGGAGGCGGAGGGCGCGCTCATCACCTCGGCCATCGGCTATACCCTGTCCTACGATACCCGGCTCGGCGGCGTGAACCCGCTCGGCGGGGTGCTCTTGCGCTTCGGCCAGGACGTCGCGGGGCTGGGGGGGGACACGCGATACATCTCCACCACCGTGCTCGCGCTGGCCGAACAGCGCGTCCTGAACGAGGAGGTCACGCTGCGCGCGGTGGCCGAGGGCGGGGCGCTGTCGACCTTCGGCGGCTACGACAGCCGGGTGACCGAACGCTTCTTCGCCAACGGCAAGATCCGCGGCTTCGAGCCGAACGGCATCGGCCCGCGCGACCTTACGGCGGGCAACGAGGACGCGCTCGGCGGCAACATGTTCGCCGTCGTGCGGCTGGAGGCCGAGTTTCCGCTCGGCCTGCCCGAGGAATACGGGATCACCGGCGGGGCCTTCGTCGATGCCGGATCGGTCTGGTCGCTGAACGACATCGCGGGAACGGCCGGGCCGGTCGACGACAACGCCTACCTGCGGGCCGCGGCCGGGGTGTCGGTGTTCTGGACGACGCCGATCGGGCCGCTGCGGTTCAACTTCTCGCGCGCGCTGAAGAAGCAGGACTACGACCGCGAGCAGAACTTCGACCTGACGGTCTCGACCAAGTTCTGATGCGGCGCCTCGTGGTCCCGGCGGCGGCCTGCGCGATGCTTGCCGCCGCCCCGTCCGCCGTCCGCGCGCAGGAGCCGCCCGCGGCCCCCGTCGCCGCCCCGAGGGCGACCCCGCTCCTGGTCATCGACCCCGAACGGCTGTTCCGCGACAGCGCCTTCGGCCGCGCCTCGGCCGCGCGCGTCGCAGCCGCGCAGGAGGCGCTGGTCGCCGAGAACCGGGCGCTCGAGGCGCAGCTCCAGAACGAGGAGCGCGACCTGACCGTCCGGCGCTCCACCCTGCCGGCGGCCGAGTTCCGCACGCTCGCCGCCGCCTTCGACCAGAGGGCCGAAGGCGTTCGGGCGGCGCAGGCCGCGAAGGACCGCGCGATCCTGGACCAGCGCCAGGCCGACCAGCAGCGCTTCCTGCAGGCGGTGGCCCCGGCGCTGGCGCAGGTGATGGTCGAGATGGGCGCGGTCGCGATCCTGGACAAGCAGGTGGTGTTCCTGTCCTTCGACGCGATCGACGTGACCGACCGCGCCATCGCGCAGGTCGACGCCGCACTCGGCGATGGCGGCACCCCGCCCGCAGCGACGCAGCCCGCAGCGCCCCCGCCCGCAGCGCCGCAGCCCGCAGCGCCGCCCGCCGCAGCGCCCTAGCGGCGTACCATGCGGGCGTTGCCCGCGCCCTGCACGGTGATCGTCCGCACGCCCGCAAGGTCGATGTCGGACAGATAGAGCCCCACCGTGACCTCGCGCGACTGCGGCGTGTTCACGTCGGTCGGGACGACGGGCGGCAGCAGCCGGAGATCGTAGACGGGCGCGGCCGGGTCCGTCCCCTCGCCCTCGCGCAGGACCAGTTCGGCGTTCCACCAGCCCTGCGTCGGCGTGCGCCCCGTCGCGGTCAGGATCGCGCCGCCGGGCATCGGGTCGACCGTCATCGACACGACCTCGGCCACCAGGTCGCGCGGGTCCGCGGCCGCGGACGGCACCGACACGGCCGCAGGCTCCGACCGGCCGAACCAGTTGAACGGGTTCAGCCGCGTGCCGCAGGCCGACAGCGCCAGCGCCGCGCAAAGCATCAGGGTCAGCCGCACCGTCATTCCCGTCCCCCGGTTTGCCCCTTGCCTACCCGATCCCCCGCCCCTTGAAAAGCCGACGCGGGGGCGGCATGTCCCCCCCATGGCCGCTCCCGCATTCGACGACATCGCCGAGACCTTCGCCTTCCTCGACGACTGGGAGGACCGCTATCGCCACGTCATCGACCTCGGCCGCGCGCTGCCGCCGCTCGACGCGGCCTTCCGCGTCCCCGCCTTCAAGGTCGACGGCTGCGCGAGCCAGGTCTGGATCCGCCCGCAGGTCGCAGGCGGCCGCTTCGACTTCCAGGGCGACAGCGACGCGATGATCGTGCGCGGCCTGATCGCCATCCTGCACGCGCTGTATGCCGGCCGGCCGGTCGCCGAGGTGCCGCGCATCGACGCCGGGGCCGAACTTGCGCGGCTCGGCCTGCAGGACCACCTGTCGGCGCAGCGCTCGAACGGGCTGCGGGCCATGGTCGCCCGCATCCGCGAGGCCGCTCAGGCCGAGACGTCGACCTCCACCCGGTCGGTATAGAAGGCCAGGTGCCCGGCGATGGCCGCGACATCGGCCTTAGGCGTCTCGTAGGACCAGATCGCGTCTTGCAGCAGGGTGTCGCCGACGCGGATGGAGTAATAGGAGGCCTGCCCCTTCCACGGGCAGGTGCTCTGCCGCGCCGACGGCTCGAGGAAGGCCGCCTGCACGTCGGCGCGGGGCACGTAGATCACGGGCGGCGCGCCGCCTTCGCGCAGTTCCAGCGCATCGGTCGAGGTGGCGATGACCTGCCCTTCGGCGCGGACGGTGACGGGGCCGCGGGCGGGCTGGATCGTGATGTGGGACATGGGGCGTGCTCCTTTGCCCTTCAGATAGGCGCGCAGGCGGCGGTCAGCCAGTCCCGCGCGGCCTCCGGCACGCGCGGGCCGACCTCGGCCAGGACGCGCGCGTGGTAGGCGTTCAGCCAGTCGCGCTCGCCCGGCGACAGCATCGCCGCCACCACCAGCCGCCGGTCGATCGGGCACAGCGTCAGCGTCTCGAAGCCGAGCTGCGCGCGGTGCGCGTCGCCGCCGGGAAGGGCGGGGGCCTCCTCCACCACGACCAGGTTCTCGATGCGGATCCCGAAGGCCCCCTCGCGGTAGTAGCCGGGCTCGTTCGACAGGATCATGCCGGGCTGCAGGGGCACGTCGGACAGCCGGCTGATGCGCTGCGGGCCTTCGTGCACGCTGAGGAACGCCCCGACCCCGTGCCCGGTGCCGTGGTCGAAGTCCTGCCCGGCCATCCACAAGGGCGCGCGGGCGAGCGCGTCGATGTGGCAGCCCGCGACGCCCTTCGGAAACCGCGCCCGGCTGATCGCGATCATCCCCTGCAGCACGCGGGTGAAGCAGGTGCGCTCTTCCGCGCCGACCTCCCCCACGGCCACGGTGCGGGTGATGTCGGTCGTGCCGTCGACGTATTGCCCGCCCGAATCGACCAGCAGCAGCCCCGGCGTCACCGGCGCATCGGTCGCCTCGGTCACGCGGTAGTGCATGATCGCGGCATGCGCCCCCGCCCCGCAGATCGTGTCGAAGCTGATGTCGTGCAGCGCGTTCGTCGCCCGCCGGAACCCCTCCAGCGCGCGGACGACCGCGATCTCGGTCAGGCCCTGCTGCGCGTCGAGCCAGCACAGGAACTCCACCATCGCCGCCCCGTCGCGCAGATGCGCGGCGCGCGCGCCCGCGATCTCGGCGGCGGTCTTGCAGGCCTTCGGCAGGCGGCAGGGATCGTCGCCCCAGACCTTGCCCGCCACGTTCTCGGCCACCACGACCGGCGCGGTCGCCCGGTCGACCCGCACCCGGCCCGCCAGCCCGCGCAGCCCGTCGGGGAATGCCCCCGGCGGGTGGAGCCGCACCTCCGGCCCCAGATGCGCCCGCACCGCATCGTCGAGCTTCTCCGGCGCGACGAAGAGGTCGACCGTCGCGTCCGCATGCAGGATGGCGAAGCCCTGCACCACCGGGTTCCGCGGCACGTCCGCGCCGCGGATGTTCAGGAGCCAGCAGAGCGAGTCGGGCAGCGTGACGACCGCCGCCGCCTCTCCCTTCTCCCGAAGCTCCGCCGCCAGCCGCGCGCGCTTGTCGGCGTGCGCGGCCCCCGCGAGGCCGTCGGGATGCACGAACACCCGCCCCGTCGGCGGGCCCGGCCGGTCCCGCCACAGCCGGTCGATGATATTCCCGACAGGACGAAGGGTTACGCCGCTGCCTTCCAGCGCCGTCTCAAGTTCGGCGATCTCCTGCGCGGTGTGCAGCCAGGGGTCGTAGCCGACCTCGCCGCCCTCGAGCTGCCCGCGGATCCAGGGGCCGGGCTTCACCTCGGGCCAGGGCACCGGCGTGAAGACGCCGAGGTCCACCTGCGCCTTGACCTGGGTCCGGTAACGCCCGTCGATGAAGATGCCCGCCACTTCGGGCAGCACCACGCAGAACCCCGCCGACCCGGTGAACCCCGTCAGCCACTGCAGCCGCGCGTCGCAGGCCGCGACGTATTCGCCCTGGTGGGCATCGGCGCGCGGCACGAGGAACCCCGACAGATGCATGTCGTGCAGTTCGGCCCGCAGCGCGGCCAGCCGCGCCGGCCCCTGCGACGGATCGGCGCTGTCTTCAAAGGTCTGGAACACGGGCCCTCATCTTCCCCAAAATATCCTCGGGGGGTCCGGGGGGCAGACAGCCCCCCGGTCTACGCCACCCGCCGCGACCGCCCCTTCGGGTGGGCCTCGAACAGCGCCGCGAGCTGCTCGGTCATCGCGCCCGCGAGCTGGTCCACGTCGGTGATCGTCACCGCGCGGGAATAGTAGCGCGTCACGTCGTGGCCGATCCCGATGGCGATCAGCTCCACCGCGCGCCGCCGCTCCACCAGCGCGATCACGTCGCGCAGGTGCTTCTCCAGGTAGTTCGCGGCGTTGACCGACAGCGTCGAGTCATCCACCGGCGCGCCGTCGCTGATGACCATCAGGATCTTGCGCGCCTCGGGCCGGGCGGCGGTGCGGCGGTGCGCCCATTCCAGCGCCTCGCCGTCGATGTTCTCCTTCAGGAGGCCCTCCTTCATCATCAGCCCGAGGTTCGGCCGCACCCGCCGCCAGGGCGCGTCGGCCGCCTTGTAGACGATGTGCCGCAGGTCGTTCAGCCGCCCCGGTCCCCCGGGCCGCCCCTGCGCGAGCCAGCGCTCGCGGCTCTGCCCGCCCTTCCAGGCGCGCGTGGTGAAGCCGAGGATCTCCACCTTGACCGCGCAGCGTTCGAGCGTGCGGGCCAGCACGTCGGCGCAGATCGCCGCGATGGAGATCGGCCGGCCGCGCATCGAGCCGGAGTTGTCGAGCAGCAAGGTGACGCAGGTGTCGCGGAACTCGGTGTCCTTCTCCTGCTTGAAGGACAGCGGCGTCGTCGGGTTGGCCACCACCCGCGCGAGCCGCCCGGCATCGAGCGTCCCCTCCTCGAGGTCGAACAGCCACGACCGGTTCTGCTGCGCCTGCAAGCGCCGCTGCAGCTTGTTGGCAAGGCGCGACACCGCCCCCTTCAGCGGTTCGAGCTGCTGGTCGAGATAGGCGCGCAGGCGGGCGAGCTCGGCCGGCTCGGCCAGGTCCTCCGCCCGGATTTCCTCGTCGAAAGCGGTGGTGTAGACGGCATAGTTCGGGTCGGCGTCGGAATGCGGGGCAAGCGGCGGCGGCTCCGGGGGGGCCTCGCCGTCGGGCATCTCCTGTTCGTCGCCCTCCTCCATGTCGGCCGCGTCCCCGGTCGACACCTGCGCCTGCGCCTGGTCCTGGCTGTCCTCCTGCGACCGTTCGGGCGAGGCCTCGGCCTCCTCTTCCTGCGGCGGGTCGTCGCCCGCGCTGTCGGGGGAGTCCTCGTCCGCCTCGGCCTGGTCGCCCGCGTCGTCCTCGGGCGCGTCGGGGTCGTCGCCGAGCTGGTCGCCGTAGCCGAGCTCGCCGATCACCCGCCGCGTCAGGCGCGCGAAGGCCGCCTGGTCGGCGAGCGCCGCGCCGACGCCTTCGAGCGACCCGCCCGCCTGTTCGTCGATGAACCCGCGCCACAGGTCCATCACGTTCTGCGCGCCGCGCGGCATGTCGCGCCCGGTGGCGAGGTGGCGCACCAGATACCCCGCCGCCACCGCCAGCGGCGCATCCGCCGCCCGGGTGATCTGGTGGTAGCCCTTGCGGTCGGCCTCCTGCGCGATCCTGGCGTCGATGTTGACCGCGGTGCCGGGCATCGCGCGGGCGCCGACGGCCTCGCAGCGCGCCGTCTCCATCGCCTCGTAGATGTCGCGCGCCATCTGCCCCGCCGGCTGGTAGCGCGCGCCGACCGCCGCATCGTGGTGCCGGAGCCGCAGGGCCAGCGCATCGGCCGTCCCGCGCGCGACCATCACCTCGTCGCGCGTCAGCCGGCGCGAGACCTGCGGCAGCCGCATCCCGTCCTTCGTCACGCCCGGCGGATCGACCGAATAGGCCACCGTCAGGTCGGGCTGGTCCGCCATCGTCCGCGTCGCCTCGGCGAGGGCCTTCTTGAACGGGTCGGCGGGGTTGTCGGAGGGGGTCATGGGCAGAGGTTACCGCCCCGCCGCGGCGGGCGGAAGGGGATGATCCCAGGGGTTCAGCACGGCAACACCGGGAAAGCGGAAATCAGCAGTGTTGCGCGTGGCAACCGTCAGGCCGTGGACGATCGCGGTCGAGGCGATCAGGCTATCGGTGAGCGGGGCGGGGTTCGGGACGTGCAGCTTCGCAACCTCACGGGCCACCGCCGCATCGATGCCGAGGATGCGACTGCCGAAAATCCCCAGGACGGAAAGGGTGAACCATCCGCGCAGCACCGCACCCTGTGCCGGATCGCTCCGTTCCTTTCGCAGGACCCCGCGCTCGGTCTCGAAAAGGGTGATCGCCGATAGGTACATTCGCGAGATGTCCTGCCCGTCCAGCCAGGCCGCAACCGCCGGATGTGCATCGCCGCGCCCGTGCCGCCGCATTTCGGCCAGCACGTTCGTATCGACGAGGAACACGAGTCAGATGTCCCCCCAGTCGATCTCGCGCTCCGGTTCGATGCGGCGAGGCGGCAGTTCGCTTTCGAGGTCGATTTCGGCTGCGCCGGGGTAGTACATCAGTTCCGAGATGGTCTTCTTCGGCTGCGACATGCGTTCAAAGGTCTCGACCGTCAGCAGCACATGCGTCGGGCGCCCGCGGTCGGTGATGAAGACAGGTCCGTCGAGCGCCTCGCGCTTGGCGCGGGCGGTATCCTGGTTGAATTCGCGGGACGTCAGGCTCGACATGCGGCCTCCGATGTAGACACGTTTCTACATGCGCCTGCGCAGGCCTTGGGTCAACCCCTACCGCATCGCCGCACTCACCGCGCTTTCCGGCAGTTCTTCCCCGAAACACCGCTGGTAGAACTCCGCCACCGTCTGCCGTTCCAGTTCGTCGCACTTGTTCAGGAACGACAGCCGGAACGCGTAGCCCACGTTGCGGAAGATCTCGGCGTTCTGCGCCCAGTTCAGCACCGTGCGGGGGCTCATCACCGTCGACAGGTCGCCGTTCATGAAGGCCGTGCGCGTCAGGTCGGCGACCGTCACCATCTGGCTGATCGTGCGGCGGCCCTTTTCGGTGTTGTAATGCGGGCTCTTCGCCAGCACGATCGCGGCCTCGGCATCGTGGGACAGGTAGTTCAGCGTCGCGACAAGGCTCCAGCGGTCCATCTGCGCCTGGTTGATCTGCTGCACACCGTGATAAAGGCCGGTCGTGTCGCCGAGACCCACCGTGTTCGACGTGGCGAACAGGCGGAAGCACGGGTGCGGCGTGATGATCTCGTTCTGGTCCAGCAGCGTCAGCTTGCCGTCATGCTCCAGCACGCGCTGGATCACGAACATCACGTCGGCGCGCCCTGCGTCGTATTCGTCGAACACGATCGCCACCGGGTTCCTCAGCGCCCAGGGCAGGATGCCCTCGTGGAACCGCGTGACCTGCTTGCCGTCCTCGAGCTTGATCGCGTCCTTGCCGATCAGGTCGATCCGGCTGATGTGGCTGTCGAGGTTCACCCGCACGCAGGGCCAGTTCAGCCGCGCCGCGACCTGTTCGATGTGGGTGGACTTGCCGGTGCCGTGGTAGCCCTGGATCATCACCCGGCGGTTGTAGGCAAACCCCGCGAGGATCGCGAGCGTGGTGTCGGGGTCGAACTTGTAGGTCGGGTCGACCTCGGGCACCCGCTCGCCACGGTCGGCGAAGGCCCTGACGCGCATGTCGGTGTCGACGCCGAACACGTCGCGGACCGAGATTTCCTCGGTCGGTTTCGCCAGCGTCTCGCGCCCGCCGTCGGCCATCATCGCACCCTTTCGCCCGCTGGGTCGCGTGTCCACCATAACGCCGCAGGACGCAAGGGGAAGCGGCCCCGCGGCAGCCTTCCGCCGCATGCCGCATCCGCGCGGAAGAGGAGGGCGGGGATGCCGGGGCGCGACGGGGCGGGCCGTGCCGGCCGCGCCGATCCCGGCCGTGCCGGGCAGCGTCGGGTGCCCGCCTATTCCGCGAACCAGCGGCTGTCCTTGATCTGGTCCCAGGCCCAGACGACCTCCTGCAGGCGGTCCTCGTCGGCGCGGTTGCCGCCGTTCATGTCGGGGTGCAGATCCTTGACCAGGCTCTTGTACTGCTTGCGGATCTCGGCCTTGGTCATGGTGTCGCGCGCCTCGAGGATCTCGATCGCCTTGCGTTCGGTCGCGGGCAGCTTCCGCGTGGCCTGGTGCTTCGCGGCCCCGGGGTTCTGCGTCGCCTTCTCGCCCAGCAGGGCCATGGGGTCGTCCACCCCCAGCCGCGCCCAGGCGCGGCCGTCGTCCTTCTGGCTGAAGGGTCGCGTGGCCCGGCCCCAGACGCGGTCCTTGTCGAGAAACGTCTGGAACTCCTCGTCGGTCGTGCCGTGGAAGAAGTTCCACTTCAGGTTGTATTCGCGCGCGTGATCCTTGCAGAACCAGCGGTATTCATCCAGCCGCTCGGGGCTTTTCGGCGCGCGGAAACTGCCGGGCTCGCGGCAGCCGGGGTATTCGCAGGCCCGCTGGCCCGGGTCGAAGGCCCCCGACACGCCGCGGCGGCCGGTCTTGCGGCGCTTCTTGTCGGCGCTGGCCGAGATGTCGAAGTCGAAGGGGGGCAGGGCCATGCGTCAACCTTTCGGACCCGGGCTTCCGACTCGGGGCGCATGATCATAAGCCTTCGGATGACGGTTTGAAGGGGCGGGCGCGATGGGACAGGTGGAACGTGACCTCGTGGCGCGGCTGACCGCGGCCTTCGCGCCGACCCGGATCGAGGTGCGCAACGACAGCGCCCGCCACGCGGGCCACGCGGGAGACGACGGGTCGGGGGAAAGCCATTTCCATGTGACGCTGCGCGCGGCGGGCCTCGCCGGGCTGTCCCGCATCGACCGCCACCGCGCGGTGCAGAAGGCCATCGGCGACCTGAACAGCCGCATCCACGCCCTGTCGCTCGACCTGGGGTAAAGCGGTTCCTTCAAAGGAACCGCACCGATTTCTTCCAAGAAATCGGGCCGGAGTTTTCGAAAACTCCGGCTATCCCCCGGCCTTGACCGCCCGTCTGTGGGCGTGCAGCAGCGGTTCGGTATACCCCGACGGCTGCGACCGGCCGAGGAACACCAGGTCGCAGGCCGCCCGGAAGGCCACCCCGTCGAAGCCCGGCGCCATCGGCCGGTAGGCCGGGTCGCCCGCGTTCTGCCGGTCCACCACCGCCGCCATCTTGCGCAGCGCCTCCATCACCCGGCCCTCGCGCACCACCCCGTGCCGCAGCCAGTTGGCCAGCGCCTGGCTGGAGATGCGGCAGGTCGCGCGGTCCTCCATCAGCGCGACATCGTCGATGTCGGGCACCTTGGAGCAGCCGACCCCCGCATCGACCCAGCGCACGACGTAGCCGAGGATCCCCTGCGCGCTGTTCTCGACCTCGCGCTGCACCTCCCCGGCTGGCAGCGGCAGGGTCGCCCGCGGCAGGGTCAGCAGGTCCTCGAGCGACCCCGGCGGCGGCAAGGCCGCCTGCGCGGCGACGACATCCACCCGGTGGTAGTGCGTGGCGTGCAGCACCGCGGCGGTGGGCGACGGCACCCAGGCGCAGCTCGCCCCCGCCCGCGGATGCGCGATCTTCTCGGCCAGCATCGCGGCCATCCGGTCGGGCGCGGCCCACATCCCCTTGCCGATCTGCGCCCGCCCCGCCAGCCCGCAGGCGAGCCCGATGGCCACGTTGCGGCTCTCGTAGGCGGCGATCCAGGGCGCGGCCTTCATCGCCCCCTTGGGCACCATCGGCCCCGCCTCCATGCCGGTGTGGATCTCGTCCCCCGTCCGGTCGAGGAAGCCCGTGTTGATGAAGCACACCCGGTCCTTCGCCGCGCGGATGCATTCCTTCAGGTTCGCGCTCGTGCGCCGCTCCTCGTCCATCAGGCCGAGCTTCACGCGGTTGCGCGCGAGGCCCAGCACGTCCTCCACCCGGTCCATGATGCGGACGGCGAAGGCCACCTCCTCCGGCCCGTGCATCTTGGGCTTCACGACGTAGACCGACCCGTGCGCGCTGTTGGCCCGGTCGTGCATCGCGCAGAGCACCGTGACGAAGGCGTCGAGGATGCCCTCGGGCACCTCGTGCCCGTCGATCAGGATCGCGGGCGTCGTCATCAGGTGACCGACGTTGCGCACCAGCATCAGCGCCCGGCCCTTGAGCGCGCGCGGGCTGCCGTCGGGGGCGGTGAACTCCACGTCGGGGGCGAGCCGGCGCGGGATCACCCGGCCGTCCTTCTCCACCCGCTCCACCAGGTCGCCCCGCATCAGGCCGAGCCAGGTGGCCCAGGCC
This sequence comes from uncultured Exiguobacterium sp., assembly GCA_964575185.1. Lineage (GTDB taxonomy): Bacteria > Pseudomonadota > Alphaproteobacteria > Rhodobacterales > Rhodobacteraceae > CAZNPW01. The sequence continues at coordinate 19,597 of CAZNPW010000025.1, read as the reverse complement.
GCCACCTTGTCCGGCCCGTCGACGCAGGCGACGCTGTCCTCGCAGTCCATGATGGCCGAGACCGCGGCCTCCAGCACCACGTCGGCGACACCGGCGGGGTCGGTCCGGCCGATCCGGTGCCCGCGGTCGATCCGCAGCACGACGTGCAGCCCGTGGTTCTTGAGCACGATGGCCGAGGGCGCGGCGGGGTCGCCGCGGTAGCCCGCGAAGCGCGCGGGGTCGCGCAAAGCCGGGACTAGCGCGCCGCCCGCCACGGCATAGCCCGCGACATCGGCATGGGACCCCTGCGCGAGCGGCGCAGCCTCGTCGAGAAAGGCCTTCGCCCAGGCCACCACCCGCGCCCCCCGCGCGGGGTCGTAGGGCCCCGGGGCCGGCGCATCCCCCAGCGCGTCGGTGCCGTAGAGCGCGTCGTACAGCGACCCCCAGCGCGCGTTGGCCGCGTTCAGCGCATAGCGCGCGCGCGTCACCGGCACGACGAGCTGCGGCCCCGCGATGGTCCCGATCTCGGGATCGGTCCCCGCGGTGCCGATCGTGAAGGCGGGGCCTTCGGGCACCAGATAGCCGATCTCCTCCAGGAACGCCCGCTGCGCGGCCGGCTCGGCCGCGGGATGGTCGCGCAGCCAGCGGTCGATCCGCCGCTGCAGATCCGTGCGGCGGTCCAGAAGCGCGCGGTTTTCCGGCATCAGGTCGCGCAGCGCCTGCGCGAGCCCGATCCAGAACCCCGCCGCGTCGACCCCGGTGCCGGGAAGCGCCTGCCCGTTCAGGAAGGCCGCGACGGCGGCGTCCACCGCCATCCCCTCGATCGTCACGCGCATCGCTCGCCCCCCTTCGCTCGCCCGGCCGGGATGGGTAGGGCCGCGCAGCCGCGATGACAAGCGGCGGCGCGAAGGGACAGGTCGCCTCGCCTTGGGCCGATGTAAGTTGCCGTCGGGGGGCGGCGCGACTAGCCTGCCGCATGCCAACGGGGAAACCACAGGTGGACGACGCGCGCGACCTGACCCTGACCCGGCTGTTCCGCGCCGCCCCGCGGGCGATCTACGCCTGCTGGACCGAGCCGCGGCTTCTGGTGCGCTGGTTCACCCCGCCCCCCGTCATCACCCGCGAGGCCGAGGTCGACCCGCGCCCCGGCGGCGCCTTCCGCACCGTGCTGCTGATGCCCGACGGCACCCTGATCGACGAGGGCGAGGGCTGCGTCCTGGTCGCCGACCCGGGCCGCCGCTTCGCCTTCACCGACCTCATGTCGCGCGACTTCCGCCCCGCCGCCGCCCCGGGTCTCGGCTTTTCCGCCGACATCCGGCTGTCGCCCGAAGCCGGCGGCACCCGCTACCACGCGACCCTGCGCCACGCGAGCGCAGCCACCGCCCGCGCGCATGAGGAGATGGGGTTCCATTAGGGCTGGTCGATCGCCTCGGCCCAGCTCGGGGCCTTGGCCGAGACGCTCTGACGGCCGTTCTCCGGCCCGTCCCGGGCGCCGTGATGACCGGGGTTTGATCGGCCGCCCCCTATCCATCCGCCGCGCCACGCCGTAAGCTCGGCGGGCATTGGGGGAAGGGGCCGTCATGATCGTCGAGCTTGGACATTTCGCGCTGATCCTGGCGCTGGCGGTGGCGGTCATCCAGACCACCGTGCCGCTGGTCGGGGCCTGGCGCGGCAATGCGTCGATGATGGCCGTGGCGGTGCCGGCGGCGACGCTGCAGGTGATCCTGCTGGCGATCAGCTTCGCCGTGCTGACCTGGGCCTTCGTCGTGTCCGACTTCAGCCTGGCGCTGGTGACCGCCAACAGCCACACGCTGAAGCCGCTGCTCTACAAGATCACCGGCGTCTGGGGAAACCACGAGGGCTCGCTTTTGCTCTGGGTGCTGATCCTCGCCGTCTTCGGGGCGGCGGTCGGGTGGTTCGGCGGGCAGTTGCCCGCCACCCTGCGGGCGCGCGTGCTGGCGGTGCAGGGGGCGGTGGGCGTCGCCTTCCTGCTGTTCATGGTCCTGACCTCGAACCCGTTCTGGCGGCTGGAGATGCCGCCGATGGACGGCCGCGACCTGAACCCGCTCTTGCAGGACATCGGGCTCGCGATGCATCCGCCGTTCCTGTACCTCGGCTATGTCGGCCTGTCGGTCAGCTTCTCCTTCGCCGTGGCCGCGCTGATCGAGGGGCGGGTCGATGCCTCCTGGGGCCGCTGGGTCCGGCCCTGGGCGCTGGCCGCCTGGGCCTTCCTGACCATCGGCATCGCGCTCGGGTCCTGGTGGGCCTATTACGAGCTCGGCTGGGGCGGGTTCTGGTTCTGGGACCCGGTCGAGAACGCCTCGTTCATGCCCTGGCTTTTGTCGGCGGCGCTGATGCACAGCGCCATCGTGGTGGAAAAGCGCGAGGCGCTGAAGGCCTGGACGATCCTGCTCGCCATCCTCGCCTTCGGCTTCTCGCTGCTCGGCACGTTCCTCGTGCGGTCGGGCGTGCTGACCTCGGTCCATGCCTTCGCCAACGATGCCGAGCGGGGGGTCTTCATCCTGATGATCCTGGGGGTCTTCACCGGCGGCGCGCTGATCCTCTTCGCGCTGCGCGCGGGCGCGTTGGAGGCGCGCGGCCTCTTCGCCCCGGTCAGCCGCGAGGGCGCGCTCGTCGTCAACAACCTGATCCTCGCCGTGTCGTGCCTCGTCGTCTTCGTCGGCACGCTCTGGCCGCTGATCGCCGAGGTGCTGTGGGGCAGGGTGCTCAGCGTCGGCAGGCCCTTCTTCGATTCGGCCTTCACGCCCTTCATGGTGGCGCTGGCCCTGATCCTGCCCATCGGCTCGGCGCTGGCCTGGAAGCGCGGCGACCTGTCGCGCGCGGCACGGCCGCTGTGGCCCTTCGCGCTGCTGGCGGTTTCGCTCGGGGCGCTGGCCTGGGCGATGCAGACCGGCACCTCGGCCCTGGGGCCGCTCGGCCTCGCGCTCGGGGCCTGGGTGGTGTTCGGGGCGGCGCGCGACCTCTGGGCCAAGACCGGGCAGCAGGGCCGCCTCGCGCGCCTCGCCCGCCTGCCGCGCGCCGAATGGGGCAAGGCCCTGGCCCATACCGGCTTCGGCGTGCTGGTCTTCGCCGTCGCCGCGATGAATGCCTGGGTGGTCGAGGACATCCGCGTGGTGCGCGAGGGCGAGCGCTTCCCGCTCGGGCAGTATCAGGTCGAACTGCGGTCGGTCGACGAGGTCCGGGGCCCGAACTACGACGCGACGGTCGCCCAGATGGTGGTCTGGCGCGACGGCCGCGAGGTCGTCACGCTCTACCCCGAAAAGCGGTTCTACCCCGTCGCCCGCATGCCCACGACCGAGGCCGCGATCTCCTACGGGCTGTTGCGCGACATCTACCTGACGGTGGGCGACCCGCAGGACGGCGGCGGCTGGGCGGTGCGCAGCTACATCAAGCCCTTCGCCAACTGGCTGTGGATCGGGGCCGCGCTGCTGGCGCTCGGCGCCGCGGTGTCGCTGTCGGACCGCCGCTGGCGGCTCGGCGCGGCGGCGCGGCGGACGCCGGTGCGGGCCGCCGTGCCCGCGGAATGACCTCGCCCCGCCTCGCCGCCGCGATCCTCGCGCTGCTCGCCGCCGCGACGCCGGCCGCGGCCGTGCTGCCCGACGAGGTGCTGGCCGACCCGGTGCTCGAGGCGCGCGCGCGCGATCTGTCGCGCGAGTTGCGCTGCGTCGTCTGCCGGTCGGAGAACATCGACGACAGCAACGCCGCCGTCGCCCGCGACCTGCGGCTTCTGGTGCGCGAACGGCTGGTCGCCGGGGACACCGACCAGCAGGTGCTCGACTTCATGGTCGCGCGCTACGGCGAGTTCGTGCTGCTGTCGCCGCCCCTCCGGGGCGCGAACTGGGTGCTGTATCTGGCCGGCCCCGCGCTTCTGCTCGGCGGCGGCCTGATCGCGCTGACCGCCTTCCGCCGCCGCCAGGCCGCCGAACCCGACCTGACCGAGGCCGAGGCGCGCAGGCTCGACGATCTCACGCGCGGCGGCTGACCGGGCCGCGCCGCACCAGCCACAGCAGCGCCAGCGCCGCGACCGCCAGCGCCGGGGCCATCGACCAGATCACCGCCTGCCAGCCCTGCGCCACGGTGCCGCCCGCGCAGTTCATCAGCCCGCCCGACGACAGCGACGCGACGGTCCCGCCGCCGAACACGATCAGGTCGTTTATGCCCTGCACCCGGCCGCGCTCCTCGGGCGCATGGGCCGCCGACAGCATCGCCGTCGCGCCGATGAAGCCGAAGTTCCAGCCGAGGCCCAGCAGGACCAGCGCGACGAAGAAATGCGGCAGCGTCACCCCGGCCAGCGCAACGGCCGCGCACAGCGCCAGGATCCCCAGGCCCAGCGCCACGATCCGTGGCGCGCCGAAGCGGGCGATCAGGTGCCCGGTGAAGAACGACGGCAGATACATCGCCAGCACATGCGCCATCACCACGTCCGCCGCGTTGCCGGGCGTGAAGCCGGTGCCGACGACGGCGAGCGGCGACGAGGTCATCACCAGGTTCATCAGCGCATAGCTCACCGTGGCGCAGACGACGGCGACGAGGATGCCCGGGCGCGCCAGAAGCTCCGCCCGGCCGGGCCCGCCCGGCGCGCCCGCCTGCACCGCCCCGGGCGGCGCGGCGAGCAGCGCGAGCAGGAGCGCGCCGCCGAGGTTCAGCGCGATGACGGTCAGGTAGGTGCCGAGGAACGGGATCGCCGTCGCCTCGGCGGTCAGCTTCACGAGCTGCGGTCCGGTGACCGCCGACAGGAGGCCCCCCGCCATGACCCAGGACAGGGCCTTCGGCCGGAAGCCCTCGGACGCGGTGTCGAGCACGGCGAAGCGGAAGAAGCCCTGCGCGCTCATGTAGACGCCGGTGAACAGCGCGCCCGCGGCGAACAGCCAGAAGTCCTCCGCCCACAGCCCCGCCGCGCTGAGACCTGCGCCGAGCGTCCCCGCCCCCGCGCCGAGCAGGAACCCCGCCCGCCGCCCCCGCCGCGCCATGAAGGCCGACAGCGGCGTCGCCGCGAGCATCGAGCCCAGCACCATCGCGGTGATCGCCAGCGTGGCGAGGCAGTGCACCGGCGACAGCCGGTTGCCGACCAGCGCCGCCACGGTGAACATCATCGGCAGCTGCGCCCCGGCGACCGCCTGCACGGCGATCAGGACCATGACGTTGCGGCGGGCGATGCGGTCATCGGTCATGCTGTCAAGCGTAGGCCGGTCCCGGGCACGGCGCAATCGGGCGAGGCCCCGGTTTCTTGCAAGAAACCGGACCGGTTCCTTGGAAGGAACCGGTCCCCCGCGGTCAGACCTGCGCCACGAAGGCCCGCGCCATCGCCAGCCCCGTCGCATCCGCCGCGGCCCCCCGGGTCGCCGCCAGCCCCGGCATCGCCGCCGCCCAGCCGGGATGCAGGCGCTCGCAGGCCGCGGGGAAGCAGCGGGCCCAGTCGGCCATCGCGGCGCGGTCGATCTCGAAGTGGAACTGCGTCCCCCAAGCCCGCGGCCCGGCGCGGAAGGCCTGCACGGGGGCTGTCGCGCTTTCGGCCAGGTGCACCGCGCCCGGCGGCAGGGTGAAGGTATCGCCGTGCCACTGCGGCACGGTGATCGTCCCGCGAAGGCCCCCCAGCAACGCATCCCCCGCCGCCTCCGCCCGCAGGGCCACGTCGCACCAGCCGAACTCCACCGCCCCGCCCAGCCGGTTCTCCGCCCCCATCCCGCGCGCGAGGATCTGCGCGCCGAGGCAGATGCCCAGCACCGGCAGCCCCCGCGCCGCCGTCTCGGCCATCAGCCCCGCCAGCCGCGGCAGATAGGGATGCGCTGCATCGTCCAGCGCCGACTGCTCGCCGCCGAACACGACCAGCGCGTCGAACCCGCCGGGCGGCGGCAGCGCGCCGTCGCCGAACGGCCGCCACAGGTCGATCACCGCCGCCGCCTCGTGCAGCGCCACGCCGACCAGGCCATGATGGGTGACAAGGGTGTTCTCGACGATCGCGACGCGCATGGCCGCAGGTGTCGCAACCCCCCCGCCCGGGCGCAAGCCCTTGCCTTCGGCGCGCCGGGGTGCCACAGGCCCCCGGCAACGCACCCCACCGGCCGAGGACCAGCCCATGGAGATTCGCGAGGCGCTCACCTTCGACGACGTCCTCCTCGTCCCGGCCGCGTCGAGCGTGCTGCCGGCCGAGGCCGACACGGCGACGCAGGTCACCCGCGCGATCCGGCTGACCATCCCGCTTTTGTCCTCCGCGATGGACACGGTGACCGAGGGCCGCATGGCCATCGCCATGGCGCAGGCGGGCGGCATGGGGGTGATCCACCGCAACCTCGACATCGCCGCCCAGGCCGACGAGGTCCGCCGCGTCAAGCGCTTCGAGAGCGGCATCGTCGACAACCCGGTCACGCTCACCCCCGACCAGACGCTCGCCGACGCCCGCGCGCTGATGGACCGCTACGCCATCACCGGCTTTCCGGTGGTGCAGGACGGCCGCGTCGTCGGCATCGTCACCAACCGCGACATGCGCTTCGCCTCCGACGACCGCACCCCGGTGCGGGCGATGATGACCGCCGACAACCTCGCCATCCTGCGCGAGCCGGTCGACCGCGACCAGGCGATCAGCCTGATGAAGGCGCGGCGGATCGAGAAGCTCCTCGTCACCGACGCGGCCGGCCGCCTCACCGGCCTTCTGACGCTGAAGGACAGCGAGAAGGCCGTGCTGAACCCCCAGGCCTGCAAGGACGCGACGGGCCGCCTGCGCGTCGCCGCCGCCTCCACCGTGGGCGACGCGGGCTTCGCCCGCAGCGAGGCGCTGATCCGCGCCGGCGTCGACATGGTGGTGATCGACACCGCGCACGGCCACAGCGAGGGCGTGGCGCGCGCCGTCGAGCGGATCAAGGCGCTGTCGAACGACGTGCAGGTCGTGGCCGGCAACGTCGCCACCGCCGAGGCGACCCGCGCGCTCATCGCCGCCGGGGCCGACGCGGTCAAGGTCGGCATCGGCCCGGGGTCGATCTGCACCACCCGCATCGTCGCGGGCGTGGGCGTGCCGCAGCTGACCGCGATCATGGACGCCGCGGGTGCGGCGGGCGACATCCCCGTCATCGCCGACGGCGGCATCAAGTATTCCGGCGACTTCGCCAAGGCCATCGCCGCAGGCGCCTCCTGCGCCATGGTCGGCAGCGCCATCGCCGGCACCGACGAGGCCCCGGGCGAGGTCATCCTCTACAACGGGCGCAGCTTCAAGTCCTACCGCGGCATGGGCTCGCTCGGCGCCATGGCCCGCGGCTCGGCCGACCGCTACTTCCAGAAGGACGCGGCGTCGGACAAGCTCGTGCCCGAAGGGATCGAGGGCCAGGTGCCCTACAAGGGCGCGGTCGCGGCGGTGCTGCACCAGATGGTCGGCGGCCTGCGCGCCGCCATGGGCTACACCGGCCACCGCACGGTCGCCGCGATGCGCGGCGGCTGCGGCTTCGTGCGCATCACCGGCGCGGGCCTGCGCGAAAGCCACGTCCACGACGTGCAGATCACGCGCGAAAGCCCGAATTACCGCGTCGGCTGAAGAACGCCGCGCATGGCCTTCATCTTCCCGGAAATATCCTCGGGGGGTGAATGCGCCCCGAAGCCCCTTCGGGGCGCAGAGGGGGGCGGAAGGCCCCCCTGCACGCCGTGACCCCGCCCGCCCGCGCCGCCGCCGCGATCGGCATCCTCGACGCCTGGCTTGCCGGCACGCCGCTCGCGCAGGCGCTGCTCGGCTGGGCGCGGGGCGCGCGCTACGCGGGCGCGGGCGACCGCGCCGCGGTGCGGGACCTCGTCCACGACGCCGTGCGCTGCCGGCTGTCCTTCGGCGCGCTGGGCGGCGGCGACACCGGCCGGGCGCTGGTCCTGGGCGGCCTGCGCGCCGCCGGGCAGGAGCCGGATGCACTGTTTACCGGCTCCCGCCACGCCCCCGCGCCGGTCACGCCCGCCGAGGCCGGCCGCCCCCCCACGGTCGCGGAGGCGCGCGACCTCCCCCCCTGGCTCTGGCCCCACCTCACCCGCGGCCGCAGCCCGGACGAGGCCGAGGCCATCGCCCGCGCCCTGCGCCACCGCGCGCCGGTGTTCCTGCGCGTCAATCTCGGGCGCACCACCCGCGCCGCCGCCATCGCCGACCTCGCCCGCGACGGCATCGCCGCCGCGCCGCTCGACGGCATCGCCACCGCGCTGCGGGTCACCGGGGGCGCGTCGAAGACCGACCGCAGCGCCGCCTTTGCCGCCGGCCTCGTGGAGCTCCAGGACGCCGCCTCGCAGGCCGTGGTCCTCGCGCTGCCGCTCGCCAGGGGCATGCGCGTGCTCGACTACTGCGCCGGCGGCGGGGGCAAGACGCTGGCCCTCGCGGCGCTGACCGGGGTCCCCGTCACCGCCCACGACGCGAACCCCGCGCGGATGCGCGACCTGCCCGCCCGCGCCGCCCGCGCCGGCGCGCGCGTCGCGCTCGCCGACCGGCCACGGGGCGGCTTCGGCCTGGTGCTCGCCGACGCGCCCTGTTCCGGTTCGGGAAGCTGGCGGCGCGACCCGGCGGGCAAGTGGCGGCTGACGCCCGCGCGGCTCGAGGAGCTGCAGGCGCTGCAGGCCCGCGTCCTGCTCGACGCCGCGGCGCAGGTCGCGCCCGGCGGCTGGCTCGCCTACGCGACCTGCTCGGTGCTGGTGGCCGAAAACGACGACGCCGCGGAGCGCTTCCTGGATACCCCGGGCTGGCAGCCGGGCGACCGCCGCGCCTGGTCGCCGGTGGACGGCCACGACGGGTTTTTCCTGTCGCTCTTTCGCCGGATGTGACACGCTGCGGTTGCGCCGGGGGCAGCTTAAGCCCGCGTTAACGGATGGTGGCGTTGAGTGGATGGGTGATTCCGGTCCGGGGCCTTCGGTGACGCTTTCCACGCAACTGACGGAGATGTCGGGAACCGCCCGCGCGCTCGCCGGGCGCGGACCGGCGGTTCTCGCGCTCGGCGTCCTGTGCGGGGTGCTCGCCTGGGTGGTGCCCGTGCCCATCGTCGCGGCGCTGGCGCTCGCGTCGTCGGTCGGGCTGATCGGCACCGTGGTCGTGCTGCGCATCCTCGCCCGCGTCGGCGGCGGCCAGGCCCAGCGGGCCGAGGCCGCGGTGCAGGCGCTCGTCGACCGCGATGCCACGCCCTGCTTCTCCACCGACGATCTCGGCCAGATCACCTGGATGAACCAGGCCGCGCGCGACCGCTTCGGCAACCGCGCGGGCGACACCATGGTGCACGCGATGGGCGACCACTTCGCCAACCCCGGCGCGCTCCTCTACCGCCTGCAGAACCGCGCGGGCCACGCGGGCCAGGCGCGCGAGGATGTCGTGACCCGCCGCGGCCACCTGCGCCTCGCCGTCCACAAGCAGACCGACCGCCGCTTCCTCTGGCGGCTGGAGGAGTTCCAGGATCGCGCCGGCGTCGGCCGCGGGGCCGAAGGGCTCAGCCTGCCGATGCTCGTCGCCAACCGCGCCGGCGTGATCCTGTTCTCGAACGAGGCGATGCGGCGCATCGCCGGGGGCCGCCCGCGGCGGCTCGACCAGCTCTTCGCCGAGGTGTCGCCGCGCTCGGGCGAGGAGGTCACGGTCACCGGACCCGAAGGCCCGCTCCGCGCCATCCTGGCCGAGGTCGAGGGTGCGGGCGACCGGCGCGAGATCTACCTTCTGCCCGTCACCTCCGACGGCCCGCCGCGCGACCTCACCGATTTCGAACAGGCGCCGGTGGCGCTCATGCGCTTCGCCTCCGACGGCACGCTGATCGCGGCGAACCGCGCCGCGCGCGATCTGCTCGGCCTTTCCGAAGGCACGGGGGGGATGTTCCACGAACTGTTCGACGGGCTCGGCCGTCCGGTCACCGACTGGCTCGTCGACGTGCTCCACGACCGCGCGCCGAACCGGGCCGAGGTGCTGCGGGCGCTGACCGTGCCGGCCGAAACCTTCCTGCAGATCACCCTCCAGCGCGTCGTCGACCGCGGCCGTCCGGGCGTGCTCGCGGTTTTGAACGACGCGACCGCGCTCAAGACGCTCGAGGCGCAGATCGTGCAGAGCCAGAAGATGCACGCCATCGGCCAGCTCGCCGGCGGCGTCGCGCACGACTTCAACAACCTGCTGACCGCGATCTCGGGCCACTGCGACCTCCTCCTCCTGCGCCACGGGGCGGGGGACGCCGACTACGGCGACCTGACGCAGATCTCGCAGAACGCCAACCGCGCGGCGGCGGTGGTGGGCCAGCTTCTCGCCTATTCGCGCAAGCAGACGCTAAAGCCGCAGCGGATCGAACTCCCCGACGTGCTGTCCGACATGAGCCACCTGCTGAACCGGCTGGTCGGCGAGAAGATCCGCCTCCGCCTCGCGCACGCGCCCGACCTCGGCGCGATCCGCGCCGACCGCCGGCAGCTCGAACAGGTCATCATGAACCTCGTCGTGAACGCCCGCGACGCGATGGCCGACGGCGGCGTGATCCGCATCACGACCGAAGCCGTCACGCTGGCGGAGGAGATGGTCCGCGACCGCGCCCGTCTCCCGCCCGGCGACTACGCCGTGATCCGGGTCAGCGACACCGGCCACGGCATCCCCGCCGACAAGATCGACAAGATCTTCGAGCCCTTCTTCACCACCAAGCGCCCGGGCGAAGGCACCGGCCTCGGCCTCTCCACCGTCTACGGCATCGTCAAGCAGTCGGGCGGCTTCATCTTCGTGGACAGCACGCCGGGGCAGGGGACCGACTTCACGATCTATTTCCCGATCAACGACAGCGCCGACGCGATCCACTCCAGCGCCGTGGTCACGCCCGACCTCCTGCCCGAGCAACCCGGCGACGGCGTCGTGATGGTGGTCGAGGACGAGGCCCCGGTCCGCGCCTTCGCCGTCCGCGCGCTGCAGCTCCGCGGCTACCAGGTGCTCGAGGCCGCGACGGCCGAGGACGCGCTCGAACAACTCGAAGACCCCGACCTCAAGGTCGACGTCTTCGTCACCGACGTGGTGATGCCCGGCATGGACGGCCCGAGCTGGGTGTCGCGCGCGCTGGAACGCCGGCCCGAGACCAAGGTGATCTTCGTCTCGGGCTACGCCGAGGACGTGCTGTCCGAAAACCAGGCCCGGGTGCCGAACTCCATCTTCCTGCCGAAACCCTACTCGCTCAACGACCTGACGCGGACGGTGGCATCGCAGCTGCATTGAGGCGGGGTCGCGGCGGTCAGGGCCTCCACCGCAAGGCGCCGCCCTTCACCGGGGCCGGATCCGCCGCACCGCGGCGGACCTGCGGGAGGCGCGCCGCCAGGCCGGGCCGATCCGGGCGGGGACGACACCGGCAACCCGCCCGCCCGCCACGACACCGCGCCACGACATCGGGCCCCGGCCTCCCGGCACGGCGCCCGCCTATGCAGGCAGCCGCCTATTTCGCCCGTTCGACATAGCTGTCGTCATCGGTGTTGATGACGATCCGCGTCCCCGCGTCGATGTGCGGCGGAACCATCACCCGCAGCCCGGCGCTCGTCATCGCGGGCTTGTAGCTCGACGAGGCCGTCTGCCCCTTCACCACCGGCTCGGTCTCGGTGATCTCGACGATGATCTTCTGCGGCACCTCGATCGCGATCGGCACGCCCTCGAAGGTCTTGAGGTAGCAGCGCATTCCCTCCTGCAGGTAGACCTTGTTGCCGCCCATCACGTCCCCGGTCACCACGACCTGCTCGTAGGTCGCGGGCTCCATGAAGTGGAACCCCTCGCCGTCCTCGTAGAGGAAGTCGTATTCGCGCTCGTCGACCGTCGCCTTCTCGACGCTGTCGGTCGTCTTCCAGCGCTCGCTGACCTTCACCCCGTCGCTGATCCGCCGCATGTCGACGCTGGTGGTCGGCGTGCCCTTGCCGGGGTGGAAGTTGGTCGCGTTCAGGACGACGTAGAGCTTGCCCTCCATCTCGACGACATTGCCCTTGCGCAGCGACGAGGCGATGACTTTCACGGCGAACTTTCCTTGCAACCGGGTCCGGGCGGCGCTACCGCCCGCATCGCCCGCGCCCATAGCGCACCCGGGCGGGAACCTCAAACCGGAAAACGCCGATGCCCTGGTGGACCCCCGACCGCCATGCCGACCGCCGCCCCCTGCTGCTGGCCCGCAACCGCATCGTCGCGGCCCTGCGGCAGTGGTTCGCCGACCGGGACTTCACCGAGGTCGACCCCGCCGCGCTCGCGATCTCCCCCGGCAACGAGGCGCACCTGCACGCCTTCGCCACGACCGCGATCGGCAACGACGGCGCGCCCCACCCGCGCTACCTGCACACCAGCCCCGAGTTCGCGATGAAGAAGCTCCTCGCGGCGGGCGAGCCGCGCATCGCGGCCTTCGCCCGCGTCTGGCGCAACCGCGAGCGCGGCCCGCTGCACGCGCCCGAGTTCACGATGCTCGAATGGTACCGCGCCTGCGCACCCTGGACCGCGCTGATGGAGGACGGCGCGCAGATCCTCGCCCGCGCCGCAGAGGCCGCCGGCACCGCCACCCTGCGCTTCCGCGAGGCCACCTGCGACCCCTTCGCCGCGCCCGAACGCCTGTCCGTGACCGACGCCTTCGCCCGCCACGCCGGCATCGACCTCATGGCGACGATCCGCCCCGACGGCACGCCCGACCGCGCGCGGCTGGCCTCTGTCAGCCCGGAAAAGATAGCCGATACAGACACCTGGAGCGACATCTTCAGCCGGATCCTCAGCGCCCGGATCGAACCCCGCCTCGGCCACGGGCGGGCCACGATCCTCGACCACTACCCGCTCTGCGAGGCCGCGCTCGCGCGCCCCGCCACCGACCCCCGCCTGGCCGAGCGCTTCGAGCTCTACGCCTGCGGCGTCGAACTCGCGAACGGCTTCGGCGAACTGACCGACGCCGCCGAACAGCGCCGCCGCTTCGAGGCCGACATGGAGCTCAAGGCCCGCCTCTACGGCGAGCGCTACCCGATCGACGCCGATTTCCTCGCCGCGCTCGCGATCATGCCCCCGGCCTCCGGCATCGCGCTCGGCCTCGACCGGCTGGTCATGCTCGCGACCGGCGCACCGCGCATCGACGACGTGCAGTGGACGCCCGTGCCCTGACCGGCCACGAACCTGCCGCTCTCTTTCCGGCACAAATACTCCACGGGGGTCCGGGGGTGTGAAACCCCCGGGCCCGCCCGCGCCGCTTGCCTCACACCCCCGGCTGCGCGGCCAGCCAGTCCATCAGCGCCGGCCGCGCCGAATCCGCCCCGCCGTCCAGCGCTGCGTCGATCACCGCCCGCGCCGCGTCCAGGTCCACCCGCCTGATCAGCGCCTTGACCGGCCCGATGCTCGCGGGCCGCATTGACAGCACCCGCAGGCCCATCGCGGCGAAGGCCAGCGCCTCCACCGGGCGCCCCGCATCCTCGCCGCAGAAGGAAAGCTGCGTCCCGGTCTCGCGGCAGCGGCCGACGATCTGGCCGAGGAACCCCAGGAACGCCCCCGACAGCACGTCGTAGCGCCGCCGCACGAGTTCGTTCTCGCGGTCGGCGGCGAAGAAGAACTGCTTCAGGTCGTTGCCGCCGATCGACACGAAATCGGCCAGCTCGAAGAACCCCCGCGGCGCGAAGGCGAGCGAGGGCGTCTCCAGCATCGCCCCCACCTCCAGCCGCTCGGGCACCGCATGGCCGAGCGAGCGCTCGCGGTAGACCTCGCGGAACAGCCACCCCCGCGCCTCACGGAACTCGGCGAAGTCGGCGATCAGCGGGAACATCACCCGCAGCGGCCGCCCCGCAGCCGCCCGCAGCAAGGCCTGGATCTGCATCCGCAGCACGCCCGGCTTGTCGAGGCCGACGCGGATCGCCCGCCAGCCCATCGCCGGGTTCGGCTCGTCCTGCGGCTTCATGTAGGGCAGCACCTTGTCCGACCCGATGTCGAGCGTGCGGAAGGCCACCGGCCGGCCCCTGGCCGCATCCATCACGCGCGCGTAAAGCCGTGCGAGCTCCGCCCGCTGCGGCATCTTGTTGCGGACGAGGAACTGAAGCTCGGTGCGGAACAGCCCGACGCCCTCGGCCCCCGACCCTTCCAGCGAGGGCAGGTCCGCCATCAGCCCCGCGTTCATCATCAGGCTGACCACCGACCCGCATTTCGCCTTGGCCGGCAGCCCGCGCAGCGACGCATAGCGCTTCTGCGCCTCGGCCAGCATGGCGATCTTCTCGCGGAACGCCCGCGCCACGGTGTCGTCGGGCCGCAGGTGCACGATCCCCTGGTCGCCGTCGACCAGGACCGGGTCGCCGTTCAGCGCCTCGACCGTCACCCGGCCCGCCTGGATCACCAGCGGGATCGCGAGCGCCCGGGCCACGATCGCCGCATGGCTGCCGACCGATCCTTCCTCCAGGATCACCCCGCGCAGCTTGCGGCCATACTCCAGCAGTTCCCCCGGCCCCAGGTTCCGCGCCACCAGCACCGGGTTCTCCGGCATCTCGGCCCCGGTATCGCGGCCCTGGCCGGTCAGGATGCGCAACAGCCGGTTCGACAGGTCGTCGAGGTCCTGCAGCCGCTCGCGCAGATAGGCGTCGGGCACCTGCTCCAGCCGCGCGCGGGCGGCGGACTGCTCCTTCTCCACCGCCGCCTCGGCCGACAGGCCGCGCGCGATGTCCTCCTCCATCCGGCGCAGCCAGCCGCGCGAATGGGCGAACATCCGGTAGGCCTCCAGCACCTGCCGCTGCTCCTTGTCGAGGCTTTCGGCCGCCAGCAGGTCGTCGACGCTGACGCGCAGCTCGCCCACCGCGGCGCGGATGCGCTCGATCTCGGTCAGCGGGTCGTCGGCCACCGGGTTCGTCACCACCACGCGCGGCTCGTGCAGCCAGATGCGGCCCTCCGCCGCGCCCTCCTGGCCCGACAGCCCGCGCAGCAGCACCGGCCCCTGGTGCACCGACAGCCCGCCCTCGCCGTTGAACACGCCAAGCTCGGTCATCTCGGCCAGCACCATCGCCACGACCTCGAGCGCGTCGACCTCGTCCTCCGCGAACACCCGCGCCTCGCGCGACTGCACCACGAGCACGCCCTTGCGCTCGCCCAGCCGCTGGATCGGCACGCCGAGGAAGCTCGGGAAGACCTCCTCGCCCGTCTCGGGCATGAAGCGGAATCCCTTTTCCGCCGGCGCGTTGGCGGTGTTGACCGCCGCCGCGCTGCGCGCCACGCGGCCGACCAGCCCCTCGCCCAGCCGCATCCGCGTCCGGTGCACCGCCTCGGGCCGCAGCCCTTCGGTCGCGCAAAGCTCCAGCGTGTCGGCATCGCGAAACAGGTAGATCGAGCAGACCTCGGTCCCCATCGAATCGGCGATCAGGTGCACGATCCGGTCCAGCCGCTCCTGCCCCTTCGCCGGCACCGCCAGGCTGTCGCGCAACCGGCGGAGGAGCTTGCGGCTGTCGCTTTCGCTTCTGTCGGGCATGGGGCGGGCGTCTCCTTCGCCGGCCTGTCTAGCCCGGCGGGACGGAAAGGGCAAAGGGACCCCGGGTCCCCTAGGGCTTGCCCGTGAACCCGAAGCTGCCCGAGGCGTCCTTCTGCTCGGCCTGCGCGAAATAGCCCTCCGCCGCCAGCCCGCGCCGCACCAGTTCGCGCACCGCGGCCGACCGGCTGGGCATCCGCGCGGCAAAGCGCCAGTCGTCCAGCGCCGACAGCTCGTCGAGCGTGATCATCACCTGCAGGCGCTCGATGCGCTTGCCGGCCGGGGCGTCGGACGGAATGTCGGTGCTCATGATGGCGGCGCGGTCATGCGGAACATGAGCAACATACTCAACTTACGCCCTCTCCGCAAGCGGCTTGCGTTGCGCAATGCAAGCGAACTGTACATTCCAAGACCATGAAAGGGTTTGCATGTCTGCGAAGTGGGCAGATGATGCAACCATGAAGGGAGTGCCCGCCATGTCCGATGCACCATCCCCCGACATCGCTGCCGACGTGCTCTGCCTGACCGGCGACCATATCCTCGCGCTCGACCTGCGGCTGGCGCTGTCGGCGCAGGGCCTGACGGTCAGCCACCGGCCGGGCCGCCCCTGCCGCGCCGTCATCGCCGACGGCGACCGCCTGACCGCCCGCCACCGCGCCGCCCTGCGCCGCCACGCGCGCGCGGCGCGCCCGATCGTGCTGATCGAAGGCGACACGGTGCCCTGCGACGTGCTGCACCTCGCCCCGGCGGCGAGCTTCGTGAAGCCCGTCGCCAGCGACCGCATCGCCACCCTGCTCCGCAGGCTGCTCGCCTAGGCGGCCTCGAGCCCGAAGGCGTCGTGCAGCGCCTGCACGGCAAGCTCCATGTATTTCCGGTCGATCAGCACGCTGATCTTGATCTCGGACGTGGTGATGACCTTGATGTTGATGTTCTCGGCCGCCAGCGCGGCGAACATCGTCGCGGCGACGCCCGCGTGGCTTCGCATCCCGATGCCCACGACGCTGACCTTGGCCACGCCGTTGTCGACCACCACCTCGTCGAACCGGAACCCGCCCGCGGCGCGGCCGTCGGCAACCGCCTTCTCGGCCCGCGCCACCTGGTTCACCGGGCAGGAGAAGGTCATGTCGGTGAACCCCTCCTCGGAGATGTTCTGGATGATCATGTCGACGTTCACCCCCGCCTCGGCGAGCGGCCCGAAGATCGCCGCCGCGACGCCCGGCCGGTCGGCGACGCGCAGCAGCGTCATCTTCGCCTCGTCGCGGCTGTAGGCCACGCCGCTGACCACCTTCTGTTCCATGATGTCCTCCTCGTCGCAGACGAGCGTTCCCGATGTGTCCGTGGTGTCCTCGAAGGACGACAGCACCCGCAGCTTCACCTTGTAGCGCATGGCGAGCTCGACCGACCGCGTCTGCAGGACCTTCGCCCCCAGCGACGCGAGCTCCAGCATCTCCTCGAAGGCGATGCGGTCCAGCTTGCGCGCCTTGTCGGTGATCCGCGGGTCGGTGGTGTAGACGCCGTCCACGTCGGTGTAGATGTCGCAGCGCACCGCCCCGAAGGCCGCGGCAAAGGCCACCGCCGTGGTGTCCGACCCGCCGCGCCCCAGCGTGGTGATCCGCCCCTCGGCCGTCACGCCCTGGAACCCGGCCACCACCGCGACCTTGAAGCCTTCGGCGAACTTCGCGTCGATATGGGCGCGCGGGATGTCGACGAACCGCGCGCTCGCGTGCTGCGAGGTCGTCAGGATCGGCACCTGCCAGCCCTGCCACGACCGCGCGGGCACCCCCATCTCCTGCAGCCGCAGCGCCATCAGCCCCGCCGTCACGTTCTCGCCCGAGGACACCACCGCGTCGTATTCGCGCGCGTCGTACAGCGGGCTGGTCTGCTCCACCCAGCCGACCAGCTCGTTCGTCTTGCCCGACATCGCGCTGACGATGACGATCACGTCATGCCCGCGCTCCACCTCGGCCTGCACCTTGGCGGCCGCGTTCGCGATCCGCCCCAGATCGGCGACGGAGGTGCCGCCGAACTTCATCACCAACAGCGGCATGTCCCCATCCCCGTCACGCGGGGCGCGTGATAGGCGGGGCAGGGGGCCAGCGCAAGGCCATCACAGGATGAAGTCGGCCGCCGTCAGGCCGGTCGCGCCCGCGAGCACCAGCCGGGCCGGCCGTCCCGTCGACACCGCCATAGACGGTGTCGTTGCCCGCGCCCGCGCGCACCTGCCCGCCCGGACCTGCGGCTTAGATCAGGTCGCTGCCGTCGCCGCCGTTCACCGTCTCGCCGGCTGCGCCGGCCGAGGTGATCGTGTCGTTGCCCGCGCCGCCGTCGGACAGGCGTGCCCCGAACAGGCTGTCGTCGCCCGCGCCGCCCCAGAACCGCGACGTCTCGCCCGTCTGCGCGCTTGCGGCGATCGTGTCGTCGCCCGCGCCGCCGCTGCCGCCGTTGGACCCGTCGCCCAGGATCAGCCTGTCGTCGCCCGCGCCGCCGAAGACGGTATCATCGCCGCTGAAGGTCGTGATGTCGTCGTCGAAGGCACCCCCGGTGATGCGGTCCGCGCCGCTGCCGGTGGTCACTGTCAGCATCTCGAAGCCCGTCGCGCTGCCCGCGAGCGGGCCGGTGGCGAAGGTCATGTCCCCGTTTACGTCGATCAGGAAGCCGACCGTGGCGAAGGGCGCGGAGATGACGAAGCGGTCGTTGCCGGTGCCGCCGCGCGCGTCGAACGTGCCGCCGCCGCGCACCTCGATCACGTCGTCGCCGCCGCCGCCCCGCAGGTCGTCGTCGCCGCCGGACCCGCCCGACAGCGTGTCGCCGAGCGCCCCGCCCCACAGCGTGTCGCCGAAGGCCGTCCCGGCGATCGACATGCGCTCGACATTCTGCACGCTGACGGCCGTCAGGTTGTTCAGCGTGACCAGCATCGTGCTGCCCAGCACCGCGCGCACGCCCGTGGCGATGCCCGAGACGACGCCGTAGCCCAGCGCCACGCTGTCGATGCACCGCGTCAACGGCGCGGTCGGGGTCGGCCCGCCGCCGCGCCGCCGCCGTCAGAACAGGACGTCGCCCGCCCCCAGCCGCGTGCCCGCCCCCAGATCCAGCGTCCACTCCGCCGCCGCGTCGGCATCGGTGCTGCCCGACAGAAGGCCCGTGGCCTGCACGTAGCGGACCTGGCCCGCGCCGGTGAAGCCTGCGGCCCCGATGAAGCTGCCCCCCGGCATGAAGCCCGACAGGTCGATCCGGTCGATGCCGGTGGCGAAATCGGTGATCTCGTCCGCCGTCGCCCCGATGCCCGCCTCGCTCGCGCTGCGGAAGACGAAGCGGTCGGCCCCGGTCCCCCCGGTCAGCACGTCCAGGCCCTGGCCGCCGCGGATGAAGTCCGCCCCGGTGCCGCCCAGGATCGTGTCGGCCGCACCCGCGCCCCACAGCCGGTCGGCGCCAGCCCCGCCGTCGATGCGGTTCTCGCCCGCGTTGCCCGACAGAAGGTTGGCGCTGGCGTCGCCGGTCAGGTTCAGGTTCGCCCCGCCCGTCAGCACCGCATCCTCGACGTTCAGGAACTGCGCGGCCAGGTCGATCGAGATCGTGGCGCTCGTCACCCGGTCGCGCCCGCCGCCCGCATCCTCGGCCACCACGTCGCCCGGGTTGTTCACCTCGTAGCTGTCGTCGCCCGCGCCGCCGCGCATCGTGTCGATCCCGAGGCCGCCCGTCAGCGCGTCGTTGCCGTCGCCGCCCGCCAGGCTGTCGTTGCCGGCACCCCCGTCGATCCGGTCGTTGCCCTCGTCGGCGACCAGCGTGTCGTTGCCGAAGCCGCCGAAGGCCACGTCGGCCGCGACGCCGAGGTCGATCACGTCGTTGCCGTCGCCGCCCAGCACGCTGTCGGCGCCGAGGCCGCCGAACACCGTGTCGTTGCCGCCGCCGCCGAGCAGCGTGTCGGCCCCGTCGTCGCCGATCAGCCGGTCGGCGCCGAGCCGCCCGTCGATCACGTTGTCGCCCGCGTTGCCGTCGAGCGTCTCGGCCAGGTCCGCGCCGGTGATGTTCAGGTTCAGCGCGCCCGTCAGCTCCACCGTCTCGATCCGCGCGGTCAGCGTCAGCACCACGCTGTCGGTGCCGGTGCGCAGCGTGTCGTTGCCCGCGGCGTCGACCACCGTGTCCGCGGCCGTCCAGCCGAGGTAGAGGTCGTCGCCCCCGCCGCCCTGCAGCGTATCCGCGCCCTCGTCGCC
>CAZNPW010000024.1:0-49749 GCA_964575185.1 uncultured Exiguobacterium sp. | reverse complement strand
GCGCTCGGGCAAGATCATGCGCCGCATCCTGCGCAAGATCGCCGAGAACGACTTCGGCGCGCTCGGCGACATCTCGACGCTCGCCGACCCGTCAGTGGTGGACGACCTGATCGCCAACCGCGCCAACCGCTGACCCCGCGCGCGACCCACTTGCGGGCGAAAGGCGACGGTCGTTCAACCTGCGACTTGCGGTCGCGCGGCGGTTCTGTCACGCTCCCGTGAACCCGCGGCGTGCGAGTGCCCGGGCTGCGGCCCGCAGGCCGTCCTGTCGGCGCGCGCCGACGTATTCGGGGAGGATCTATGTCGACTGCAACGACCGACGCGGGCGGACGCTCGCGGCCCATGACGCCCGAGGAGAAGAAGGTGATCTTCGCCTCGTCCGCCGGAACGATCTTCGAGTGGTACGATTTCTACCTCTATGCCTCGCTGGCCGCGGTGATCGGGGTGCACTTCTTCTCCCCGGACCTGCCCGAGACGACGCGGACGGTCTTCACCCTTCTGGTCTTCGCGGTGGGGTTCATCGTGCGGCCCTTCGGCGCGCTGGTCTTCGGGTCGCTCGGCGACCTCGTGGGGCGGAAATACACCTTCCTGATGACCATCGTCATCATGGGCGTGTCGACCTTCGTGGTGGGCCTTCTGCCGACCTATGACGCGATCGGGATGGCCGCGCCGGTGCTGCTGATCGTGCTGCGCGTGCTGCAGGGCCTCGCGCTCGGCGGCGAATACGGCGGGGCGGCGATCTATGTGGCCGAACACGCGCCGCAGGGACGGCGGGGGTTCTACACCTCGTTCATCCAGACGACCGCGACGCTCGGGCTTCTGTTGTCGCTGATCGTGATCCTGGCGGTGCAGAGCATCGTGAACGCGAACTTCGACCCGGTGCCGGTGCTCGACGCCGCGGGCGCGGCGGTGCTGAACGCCGACGGCACGGCCCAGACGCGCACGGCCTTTGCCGAATGGGGCTGGCGGGTGCCGTTCCTGCTGTCGATCATCCTGCTCGGCATTTCCCTCTACATCCGGCTGCAGATGAAGGAGAGCCCGGCCTTCAAGCGGATGAAGGAAGAGGGCACGGCCTCCAAGGCGCCGCTGCGCGAGGCCTTCGGCACCTGGAGGAACGGCCGCTGGGCGATCATCGCGCTGTTCGGGCTGGTCGCGGGGCAGGCTGTGGTCTGGTATTCGGGCCAGTTCTACGCCCTGATCTTCCTGCAGCAGATCGTGAAGGTGGATTTCTTCACCGCCAACGTGCTGGTCGCCTGGTCGCTGATCCTCGGCACGGCGGGGTTCCTGATCTTCGGCGCGCTGTCCGACCGGATCGGGCGCAAGCCCATCATCCTCGCGGGCTGCCTGCTGGCCGCGGTGACCTACCTGCCGGTCTTCGGGGCGATCACGCAGACCGCGAACCCGATGCTCTACGACGCCCAGCAGGCCCGGGTCGTCGTGACGGCGGACCCCGAAGACTGCAGCTTCCAGTTCAACCCGACCGGGACGCTGAAGTTCACCAACTCCTGCGACATCGCCAAGTCGACGCTGGCGCGGGCCTCGGTCAACTACACCACGGCGGACGCAGGCCCGGGGACGGTGACGCAGGTCCAGGTGGGCGACACGGTAATCCCCGCCTATGACGCGGCGGGGCTGTCGGCGGACGACGCAAAGGCCGCGAAGGCCGCCTTCGACACCGCGCTGAACGCGGCGCTGAAGGCCGCGGGCTACCCGATCGCGGCGGGCGACAACACGACCATCATCAAGATCACCTCGTCGGGGATCGGCAGCTTCTTCGACATCTTCGACGCGCAGACCTTCACGATCGTGCTCCTGCTGACTTGGCTCATCATCCTCGTCACCATGGTCTACGGCCCGATCGCCGCCGCGCTGGTGGAGCTGTTCCCGACCCGCATCCGCTATTCCGGCCTGTCCTTGCCCTACCACATCGGCAACGGCTGGTTCGGCGGGCTGATGCCGGCCACCGCCTTCGCGATCAGCGCGCAGACGGGCAACATCTATGCCGGCCTGTGGTATGCCATCATCATCGCGCTGGTGACGGTGGTGGTGGGGATGCTGTTCGTGCCGGGCGACACGCACCGGAAGGACATCTTCGCCGACGACCGCCGCTAGGCGGTCACGGCGCGAAGGGGTCGGCCGCGTAGGCCACCCCGGTCAGGCACAGGCCCTGCGGCGGCGCGACGGGGCCGCAGGCGGCGCGGTCGCGCGCGGCGAGCGCGGCGGCCACGTCGGCCGGGGTCCAGGCCCCGGCCCCCACCCGCTCCAGCGTGCCGACGATCGACCGCACCTGGTTGTGCAGGAAGCTGCGGGCGGAAAGGTGCAGCCGGACCTCGTCGCCCGCCTGTGCGATGGCGATGGCGTCGAGCGTCTTCACCGGGCTTTGCGCCTGGCACTGGACCGCGCGGAAGGTGGTGAAGTCGTGCCGGCCCACCAGATGCGCGGCCCCGGCGCGCATCGCGCCGATGTCGAGGCTCCGGGCCACCTGCCAGACCTGCCCGCGCGCCAGCACCGCCGGGGCGCGGCGGCAGAGGATGCGGTAGAGATACCGCCGCCCGACGGCACCGAACCGCGCGTGGAAGTCGTCCGCGACCCGCGCCGCGGCCAGCACGGCGACCGGCAGGGGCCGCAGATGCGCGTTCAGTGCCGCGGCCAGGCGGAAGGGGTCCCAGTCGCGCGCAAGGTCCGCATGCGCGACCTGGCCCGCCGCATGCACGCCCGTGTCGGTCCGCCCCGCGCCGGTGGCGGCGGGCGCTGCGGGGTCGATGCGGGCGAGCGCGGCCTCCACCGCCGCCTGGACCGACGGCTGGCCCCCGGCCTGGCGCTGCCAGCCGTGGAAGGGGTGGCCGTCGTATTCGATCAGCAGGGCGAAGCGTGGCATGGCGCGGCGATAGCGCAAAGCGGGCGGGCCCCACAACAGCGGCGCGGGGGAAGGCTGCGGGGTCCGCGCATTGCGTCTGGCCAAGCCCGCCGGGCCTTGGCATCCTGCCGCCATGCGCACCCTTGCCGCCACCACCCTGGCCCTGATCGCCCTCGGCCTCGCCCCGCCCGCCGCCGCGCAGGACACCGGCGTGCAGAACCCGCCTGCCGACGTCATCGTCACGGCGCTGTCCGGAGAGCCGGTCCGGACGCGGATGGTCGATCTGGCGATGGGGCAGGTGCGGTTTCCCGCCGCGCTGCAGGCTCCGCTGCGCCGCGCGCTGTCCGACCTGGTCGCAAGCCCCGCAGCGCAGGCCGCCCTCGGGACGGCGCTGCGCGACCAGTTCACGCAGTTCGGCTTCGTCACCCCCTCCGACGACCAGATCGCCCGCGTCGGGGCGACCCTGCTGCCCTCCTTCGCGCTCGACGGCGCGGCCGAAGGCCTGCCGCGCCTGCCCGTCGCCGACCAGCGGGCGGTGCTGGCGACGCGGCTTTCCATCGCCGAAGGTCTGACGGCCGAACGCTGCGACGCCTATCTGAACGACCGGGCCGAGGCCCGGGGGATCGAGATGTCGGCCATCGCCGCCCTGCCGCCCGACCGCGCGGCCGAGGTGCTGGGCCGGCTCATGGCGGCAAGCCTCGCCCGCTACCAGGGCGACCTGCCGGACGGATCCCTGCCCCCCGCGGACGAGGACCGCGCCCGCCGGGCGCTGGGGGCCGCGATCATGGCCGCGGTCGATGCCGGGCCGGACCCCGGTGCGATGATCGCCGCGCTGTCGCCGTTGGCCTATCCCGCGCCCGCCGAGTCCTGCGCGGCCCGCCTCCTGACCTTGCGCGCCGCGCTCGCCCTCGGCCCGCCGGACGGCGACCTGGCGGTGCGCCTGATCGCCGATTACGGGCTGGACGGCAGCTAGCCGGCGCTCACACCGGCTCGTCCACCCGCACCGTCACCCGCGCCCGCCCGCGCAGCGCCTGCGGCCAGCGCAGGTGGACCACCTGCCCGTTGCCGCCCTGTTCGGTCAGGACGTTGGGAAAGCTGTAGTTGACCACGTTCGCGGGGGTGACGATGTTGCCTTCGGCCACCACCCCCGTCACCGTCCGCGCCCTGCCGCCGAAGGGCATGAACGGCCCCGCCGCCACCACCCAGGTCTCGGCGGCGGTGTTCTGGACGTGCTCGATCGCCACCGGGCTCGCGGTGATCTGGGTGACCCCGTTGAAGGTGTTGGCCTCGAACACCACGTTGCGGAACCGCGTCTCGTCGAGCGTGGCGAAGGACGTGTCCACCCGCTCCACCCGGTCGATGTCGCCGTTGAAGGTGCGGAAGGCGTTGCCGGTCACCGACAGGCCGGCCAGGAAGTGCCCCGACCCGCGCGGCCCCACGACCAGGAAGCGGAACCCCGGCGCCACGTTCGTGGCGATGAAGATGTTGCCGGTGACCGTCAGCGCCCCGAACGACAGCTCGGTGCCGAAATCGGGGGCCGCGTCGTGTTCGTTCGTCAGCTCGATGAAACAGTTGTCGACGTAGTTGCCCGTCACGAGGCCCACCATGTTGACCTCGGTGAACACCACGCCGGCGCGGCGCACCCCGTTCGGCTCGTCGTCGCCGTGGAAGAAGTGGTTGGCCACCAGCATGTGCCCGGTGCCGTGCATGACCGCGAAGTGGGCGAACCGCACCACGCGGTTGTCGCGCAGCTTCACGTCGTTGGCGTTCACGTTCAGCGCGATCGACACCCGCGCCTGCACCGGCAGGGCCTGCTCGTCCGAGATGAACTGGTTGCGGTCGACCAGAAGCCCCTGGCAGCCGCGCCCGTGGCTGCTGATCCCGCGCTGGCGGGGGCGGTTGATCGTGCAGTCGGCGATCCGGCAGGCCACGCCTTCGGGGGCGAGCAGGATGCCCGAAGCCTCGCCGTTGCACTGCAGCTCGATCTCGTTGATCTCGAGCCGCTGGAGCGACTCGAATCCCGAGAAGTCGAGCATGTACTTGTGCCGCCGGAAGGTGTAGGTCCGGGTGCCCGCGGCCCCCCACAGGGGCTGGCTCAGCTCCACCGTGCCGGCGCTGACGTTCTTGGACCGGACATAGACCTCGCGCCCCACGCCGGTGCCGCTGACCACCGCGCCCACCGGAACGTTGGCCACGTTCGCGACCGCCGTCAGGCGGTTGGGGTTGCCCACCGCATAGGTCGCGACCGAGGTGACCGTGTCGGTGTCCCAGGCCGACCCCGGCTGGGCGAACAAGAGCCCGTTGCGGATGACGCGGCGCTGTTCCATCGCCGAAACGCCGGTCAGCGCGGCGACGTCGATCGGCCCCGTCAGGTCGATCCGCCGGCCCGACAGGTCGAGGCTCACGTGCTCGCCCAGGTTGAAGAGCGCCTGCAACGCGCGGCGGAAGCCCTGCAACTCGCTGCCGAAGGCCGCGGCGTAGGTGTCGAGGTTGAAGCTGCGCCGGAAGATCGCCCGCGACGCGACGGGCATGGACAGCGCCCCCTCGAACCGGATCGGGCTGTTGACGGTGATGTTCCCCGCGATCCGGTAGGTGCCCGACGACACGAGGATCCCGCGCCCCAGCGCCGCCGCGTCCGCCGCCTCGAAGGCCGCCTGGTCGTCGGCGGTGCCGTTGCCGAGCGCGCCGTAGTCGCGCACGTCGACCCAGTCCATCAGCTTGCGGTAGAAGACCGAGGTGACGTCCTCGATCTCGATGTCGTCGATGCGCACCACCCCGCCGGTGCCGCCGGTCAGGTCGAGCCCGATGTGCGCGTAGGCGGGCTCGCGCCCCCAGACCAGGTCCACGCCCTGCCGGTTGCCCGCGCCGATGATCGCGGTGATCGTGCGCACCTGCCCGTAGGTCGTCAGCGTCGTCACCGCGCCCGCCTGCGGCACGGTGGTGATGTTGGTGCCGTTGCCGCGCGCGACATAGGCCGCGATGCGCACGCCGGGCAGGTTGCCCGCGACCGCCTTGATCCGCACGGTGACGCGCAGGTACATGTCCGGGCGGAAGGGGATCTCGCGGAACGACCGCAGGCGCTGCACCGCCTCGACCTTCTGCAGCTCCATGCAGCCGCCGAAGTCCTGGTCGTTCGGCACGAAGGCCGCGTTGGGCTGGTTGTCGTAGCTGCCCGACCCGGGCGTGCCGTCCTCGCGCGACCAGTTCTGAAGCCCGGCCGCAAAGCCCGGGGGCATCAGCACCAGACCATCCGTGACTGCCTTGTTCATCCGCGTAACCCCCTGGAAGCTGCCGGTTCGGCGGCCAAGGGTCAGGCGGCGCGGTTAACGCCCCCGCACCGCGCCGCGCGGACGGCTGCCGCGCGGCGCAACGGGGTCAGGCCCCCACGCCCTGCTGCGGCAGGATCTGCACCGCGTTGATCTGCCAGCCGTCGGGCGTCTCGACCATCTGGTAGTCGAGCGTGTGCGTCACCCCGGCCTCGTCCACGATCATCACCCGCTGCCACAGCCCGCCCGCGACCTCGCGCAGCTCCAGCATGGTGACGCTGCCCGGGCGGTAGACCATCGGGTAGCCCTGCGTGACCATCCGGCCGAAGTTCTCGGGCGTGCCGAACAGGTTCTTGATCGTCGGGCTGGCGAAGGTGAAGGCGGTGGCGAAGTCGTCGGCCCGGAAGGCCTGAAGCTGGTCCGAGATCACGCCCTCGATCGTCGGATTGCGATGCTGGTCGGCGAGCGCGGGAAGGGCGGGGGCGGCCAGGGCAAGCCAGGCGGCGGCGAGCAGGATGCGCATCGGTCTCTCCACAATGACGTCCCCGGGGAAAGGGTAGCGTTGCGCCGCCTGCGGTCAACGCCCGTGGACCCGGCACCGCCCGCAGCCTAAAGTCGCCCCGATTCCCGGGGGGAGCGCCTTGTCCGACCAGCCCGCCTACCAGGTCCTCGCGCGGAAATACCGGCCACAGACCTTTGCCGACCTGATCGGCCAGGACGCGATGGTCCGCACGCTGAAGAACGCCTTCGCCGCCGACCGCATCGCCCATGCCTTCGTGATGACGGGCGTGCGCGGCGTGGGCAAGACGACGACCGCGCGGATCATCGCCAGGGGCCTGAACTGCATCGGCCCCGACGGCACCGGCGGCCCCACGGTCGAACCCTGCGGGGTCTGCGGCCCCTGCCGCGCCATCGCCGAAGGCCGCCACCTCGACGTGCTGGAATACGACGCGGCCTCGAACACGGGCGTCGACAAGATGCGCGACATCCTGGCCGCGATCCCCTACCGCCCGGTCGAGGCGCGCTTCAAGGTCATCATCTTCGACGAAGTCCACATGCTGTCGGACGGCTCCTTCAACGCGCTCCTGAAGACGCTGGAAGAACCCCCGCCGCACGTGAAGTTCATCTTCGCCACCACCGAAATCCGCAAGGTCCCCGCCACGATCCTGTCGCGCTGCCAGCGCTTCGACCTGCGGCGGATCGAGCCCGAGGTCCTCAGCGCCCACCTCGCCGGCATCGCCGCGAAAGAGCGCGTGACGGTCGCCCCCGACGCCCTCGCGCTGATCGTGCGCGCCGCCGAGGGGTCGGTCCGCGACGCCCTCAGCCTCATGGACCAGGCCATCGCGCACGGCGCGGGCGCGCCCACCGCCGCGCAGGTCCGCGACATGCTGGGCCTCGCCGACCGGGCCCGCACGCTCGACCTGTTCGAGATGGTCATGAAGGGCGACGCCGCCGGCGCGCTCGACGAACTCGCCCGCCAGTATGCCGACGGGGCCGACCCCGCCGTGGTCCTCCGCGACCTGGCCGAGGTCGCGCACTGGCTCTCGGTCACGAAGATCAGCCCCGGCACCGCCGACGACCCCGCCACCACGCCCGACGACCGCACCCGTGGCACCGACCTGGCGACGCGCCTGCCGATGCGCGTGCTGTCGCGCGCCTGGCAGATGCTGCTCAAGTCGCTGGAAGAGGTCGCCCTCGCCCCGCACGCGATGATGGCGGCGGAAATGGCGATCATCCGCCTGACCCATGTCGCCGACCTGCCCGACCCCGAAAGCCTGATCCGCCGCCTGCAGTCCGAAGCGCCGCCCGCCGCGGCACCCCGCCCCGCGCCCGCCCCCGCGCCCACCCGCGCCCCGCAGGCGATCCTCACCCAGGCCGTCCCCGCCACCGCCCCGCAGGACCTGCCCGCCACCTTCGACGGCGTCGTGGCCCTGATCCGCGACCGCCGCGACCAGCGCCTGCTGATCGAGGTCGAGGATCACCTCCGCCTCGTCGCCTACACCCCCGGCCGCATCACCTTCGAGCCCGGCCCCGGGGCCGCCCCCGACCTCGCGCAGCGCCTCGGCAGCCGCCTGCAGGGCTGGACCGGGGCACGCTGGGCGGTGATCGTAGCGCAGGGCGGCGCGTCCTCGCTGTCCGAAGCCCGCGCGGCCACCCGCGCCACCGCCGAAGCGACGCTCGCCACCACCAACCCCATCGTCCAGGCGATCCTGACCGCCTTCCCCGGCGCGCGGATCACCGACATCCGCACCCCCGCCCCGCCCCCGCCCCCGCCCGCTGCGCAGGAGGTCCCCGACGACTGGGACCCCTTCGAGGACGGCTAGAACCGGTCGGGCCACATCTGCGCGGTGTGGCGGATCGTGACGATCTCGATCTCCGTCCCGGCCAATCGGTAGACCAGGATATAGGACCTCGCGATCACGCTTTCTCGTGTTCCCGCGGCGCGGCCAGGTCGCCCAATACCGGGATTATCCGTCAGTGTTGTTTCCGCGAACGAAAACGCTCGAACAACTAGGGCGTCGGCTGCCCGAGGATTATCCTGCGCGATATGTGCACGAACATCGCGAAGTGCGACCAGTGCTTCCGGCGACCAGGTAAGCCTCATCGCCGCCTAGCGGTCGGCACCGGTAACGGCGAGTCGGTGCTCAAAGATTCGAAGTAGCGAACCACTTCGTCATGCTCGATGTACTCGCCCCGATCCAATTGCTCGATCCCCCGCTGGACAGAGGCCATGAACGCCTCCTCTTCGGCCAGATACCGCTCCACCGCCTCGTTCGTCAGGAAACTCCGGCTCCGCCGGGTCTCCGCCGCCAGGCGGTCCAGCCGCTCTCGCGTCTCGACCGAAGTGTGATAGGTCACCGTCGCGCGCGTCGCCATCTTCGCCTCCCGCCTGCCGATGTACACATCCTGCCACATCCGCATCACACCCGCCACCCCATTGCACCCCGCGCCACCATCGCTATCTGTTCCCTACCGGAACAAAGGACGCACGCCATGCTGAAGGGCCTCGGCAACCTCGCCGACATGGGCAAGATGATGAAGGCCGCGCAAGAGCTGCAGGAGAAGATGGCCGACCTGCAATCCAGCCTCGAGCGCATCACCGTAACCGGCGAATCCGGCGCGGGCCTCGTCCGCGCCACCGCCACCGCCAAGGGCGAGCTCACCGGCCTGACGATCGACCCCTCGATCTTCGTCGCCTCCGAAAAGGAGATCGTGGAGGACCTGATCCTCGCCGCCGTCAAGGACGCCCAAGCCCGCGCGCATGCCCGCCACACCGCCGAGATGGAGAAGATCACCGGTGGACTCGGCCTGCCCCCCGGCCTGAAACTCCCCTTCTGACGTGCGCGAGATCGAGGACCTGATCGACCTGATGGCCCGCCTGCCCGGCCTCGGCCCCCGGTCCGCCCGCCGCGCCGTCCTGATGCTCCTGAAGAAACGCGGGCAGGTCATGGCCCCGCTCGCCGCGCGCATGGCCGCGGTCGCCGCCAGCGCGCGCGACTGCGCCACCTGCGGCAACATCGCGACCGCCGACCTCTGCCCCATCTGCGCCGACCCGCGCCGCGCCACGGGCGAGATCTGCGTCGTGGCCGACATCGCCGACCTCTGGGCGATGGAGCGCACCGGGGCCTTCCGCGGCCGCTACCACGTTCTCGGCGGCACGCTCTCGGCGCTCGACGACATCACGCCCGAGGACCTGCACATCCCGCGCCTCGTCGTCCGCGTGGCAGAGGAAGCCGTGGCCGAGGTCATCCTCGCCCTGCCCGCCACGGTCGACGGCCAGACCACCGCCCACTACATCGCCGACGCGCTCGCCCCCACCGGCGCGATGCTGTCCACCCTCGCCCGCGGCATCCCGGTGGGGGGAGAGCTCGACTACCTCGACGACGGCACCATCGGCGCGGCCTTCGGGGCGCGTCGCCGGGTCTGAGGCCCGCCGCAGCTACCCTCCCCGGACCCAAGGGCCCGGCCCTCCTGCCGGGAACATCCCCTCGCGGGGAATGGGGGGCCGTCAGCGCGACCGCAGCCGCACCGGCCCGCGCGCGGCGCGCGGGTCCACCTCCACCCCCCGCTGCGTCACCGCCACCTCCGGCATCCCCGCCGCCACCTCCCGCACCCGCGGCATCAGCGCCCGCCAGTCGGCCGCAAGGTCGCGCGCGACCTCGGACGGACAGACCGACGCCCGCGCGGCCGTCAGCCGCAGGATCGCCCCGCGGATGTCGTCGTCGGTCACACCGCCGCGTCGCAGCGCGCGCAAAGCCCCGGATGGGGGTGCGTGCCCACGTCGGGCAGCACCTTCCAGCAGCGCTCGCACTTCCGCCCCGGCGCGGGCCGGAACAGCACGGCCACGTCGGCCACGTCGGCCAGCCGGAAGGCATCCGCCGGGGCCGCCGCGTCGGTCACCGCGATGTCGCTCGTGATGCACAGGTCGGCGAAGTCGTCGCCCAGCAGCCCCGCCAGCACCGGCGAGACGAAGACCTGCGGCGCGGCCTCCAGGCTCGCGCCGATGACCTTGGCCGTCCGCTCCACCTCCAGCGCGCCGGTGACCACCCGCCGCACCTCGCGCGCCTGCGCGAAGCGTGCCGCCAGCGCGTCGTCGCGCCAGGCCGCCGGGGTCTCGGGGAAGTCGTGCAGGTGGATGCTGTCGTCCTCGCCGGGAAAGCGCGACAGCCACGCGTCCTCGGCCGTGAAGACCAGGATCGGCGCGAGCCAGGCGGTCAGGCGGTCGAACAGCGCCTGCATCACCGTCCGGCAGGCCCGCCGCCGCAGGCTTCCGGGCGCGTCGCAATAGAGCGCGTCCTTGCGGATGTCGAAGTAGAAGGCCGACAGGTCGGTCGTGGCAAAGGCGAAGACCTTGGCGAACACCCCCTGGAAGTCGTAGGCGGCATAGCCCCGCCGCACCTCGCCATCCAGCTCCGCTAGCCGGTGCAGCACCCAGCGTTCCAGCTCCGGCATCTGCGCGGGGTCGGTGCGTTCGGCCGCCTCGAACCCCGCCAGCGCGCCCAGCACGAAGCGCAGCGTGTTGCGCAGCCGGCGGTAGCTGTCGGCCACGCCCTTCAGGATCTCCTTGCCGATGCGCAGGTCGACCGTGGTGTCGCTCAGCGCCACCCACAGCCGCAGGATGTCCGCCCCGTATTCGGCGATCACCTCCTGCGGCGCGGTGGTGTTGCCCAGCGACTTCGACATCTTCATGCCGCGCTCGTCGAGCGTGAAGCCGTGCGTCAGCACCCCCCGGTAGGGCGCGCGGCCCGTCGTCCCGCAGGCCTGCAGCAGGCTGGAGTGGAACCACCCCCGGTGCTGGTCCGTGCCCTCCAAATAAAGGTCCGCGATCCCGTCCGCGGCCCCGTCCTCGCGGTCGCGCAGCACGAAGGCGTGGGTCGACCCGCTGTCGAACCAGACGTCGAGGATGTCGAAGACCTGTTCATATTCCGACGGATCGACCACGCCGGAAAGGACGCGTTCCTTGAATCCTTGCACATACCAGACATCCGCGCCCTCGGCCCGGAAGGCCTCGACGATCCGCGCGTTGACGGTGGCGTCGCGCAGCAGGAAATCCGCATCCGTCGGCTTGGCGCCCTTGCGCACGAAGCAGGTCAGCGGCACCCCCCAGGCGCGCTGGCGGCTCAGGACCCAGTCGGGCCGCGCGGCGATCATAGAATGCAGCCGGTTGCGCCCGGTGATCGGGGTCCATGCGACCAGCCGGTCGATCGAGGTCAGCGCCCGCTCCCGGATCGTCGCGCCGTAGGTGCCCAGGCCGTCGTCCAGCCGCCGGTCGATGGCCACGAACCACTGCGGCGTGTTGCGGTAGATGACCGGCGCCTTGGACCGCCACGAGTGGGGATACTGGTGCTTCAGCTTCGCCTTGGCGAACAGCGCCCCCTGCTGCGCCAGCGCCCGGATGTTGCTGACGTTGGCGGGGCCTTCCTTGCCGTCGGCCGTGATGATGTGCTGGCCGCCGAAGACCGGAAGGCTCGCGCGGTAGCTGCCGTCCGGCTCGACGTTGTAGGTCATCGGCAGGCCGTACTTCAGGCCCATCTGGTAGTCGTCGTCGCCATGGCTCGGCGCGGTATGGACGAAGCCCGTGCCCGCATCGTCGGTGACGTGGTCGCCCGCGACCAGGGGGACGTCGTAGTCCCACTCCCCCGCGCCGCCCTCAAGGCCGCGGTAGGGGTGAGCGAGAGTTAGCGCTTCAAGTTCGAGGGGTTCAACGGGCCGTAGACGATGGAACATGCTCGCATCGAGCTTAGCCTGCGCCATGACCGAAGAAGCCAGGTTGTCCGCGATTACGTAGCGTGAGCCGATGACCGCGAGACTTTCCACGGGCCGTCCCGTCACCTCGTAGAGTCCGTAGGCGATACCTGGATTGAACGAGATCGCTCGGTTCTGGGGTAAAGTCCAAGGGGTAGTTGTCCAGATCAGAACGCGCGCGCCGCGAAAATCTTCGAAGTACTGCGTAAAGATTTCATCGTCTTTTGTACCTCTGAACATAGGGATCTCGCGCCCGGGCTTCAGTAGCTCGGCTCTTCCCCCCGCGACCACCCGGAACCCCACCCACACCTGATGGCTGGTGTGGTCGTGATACTCCACCTCCGCCTCGGCCAGCGCGGTCTTCTCCACCGGGCTCCACATCACCGGCTTCGACCCCTGGTAAAGGCTGCCGTTCATCAGGAACGTCATGAACTCCGCCGCGATGGTCGCCTCGGCGGCGTAATCCATCGTCAGGTAGGGCCGGTCCCAGGCCCCCGTCACGCCCAGCCGCTTGAACTCCTCGCGCTGGATGCCGACCCAGCCCTCGGCGAACCTCCGGCACTCCTGCCGGAAGGCGACGGTGTCGACGCGGTCCTTGTCCAGCCCCTTCGCGCGGTACTGCTCCTCGATCTTCCACTCGATCGGCAGGCCGTGGCAGTCCCACCCCGGCACGTAGCGCGCATCGCGGCCCATCATCTGCTGGGACCGCACCACCATGTCCTTCAGGATCTTGTTCAGCGCATGCCCGATGTGCAGGTGCGCGTTCGCGTAGGGCGGGCCGTCGTGCAGCACGAAGGGCACCCGGCCCGCCTTCGCCCGCAGCCGGTCGTAGACCCCCAGCCGCGCCCACCGCGCCAGCCACTCCGGCTCGCGCTGCGGCAGGCCGGCGCGCATCGGGAACGCGGTTTCGGGCAGAAAGACGGTCGAGCGATAGTCGGTGGCAAGGTCGGTCATGCGCGCGGTCCTTCGCAGCAACGGATGAAGGTCTCCCGGTCCCGCCGAACGCTCAGCAGGCCGGGCCGCGAAGTCGCGCTGTCCACCGCATCCTCATGCTGCCGCGTTATAGGCAGCCCTCCCCACAGGGTCCAGACCCCCGCCCGCCCCTCTTTCCGGCACAAATACTCCACGGGGGCGCGGGGGTGTGAAACCCCCGCTGCGACGGTCCTGCAGGCACCGGCGTCAGGCGTTCAGATACTGCCACACCTCCGAGATCACCACCGACCCCTCGCCCACGCCCGAGGCGACCCGCTTCACCGACCCCGCGCGCACGTCGCCCGCGGCGAAGATGCCCGGACGGCTCGTGGCATGCGGGCTCGCCCCGCCCGCCGCCTCGCCGGTGCAGACGAAGCCGCCCCGGTCGGTCATCACGCAACCGTCGAGCCAGGCGGTGTTGGGCTCGGCCCCGACCATCACGAACAGCCCGCGCGCGGGCACGTGGCGGTCGCCCTGCGGCCCCCGCAGCGTGAGCCCGGTCAGCGCCGCCTCGCCCTCCAGCCCCGTCACCTCGGTGCGGTAGTGGATGGTGATCCCCGGATCCTGCTCCAGCCGGTCGGTCAGATAGGCGCTCATCGACTGGGCGAGCGTGTCGCCCCGCACCACGACGTGCACATGCGCCGCCGTCCGGCACAGGAACATCGCCGCCTGCCCCGCCGAGTTGCCGCCGCCCACCACCACGACCTCCGAGGTCCGGCAGAACCGCGCCTCGAGGTCGGTCGCGGCGTAGTAGACGCCCGCGCCCTCGAGCTCGGCCAGCCGGGGCACGTCGGGGCGGCGGTACTGCACGCCCGTCGCCACCACCACCGCCCGCGCCCGCACCACCCCGCCGTCCTCGAGCGTCAGCGCGAAGGGCCCCTCGCCGTCGATGCGGGCCACCCGGTGCGGCATGGCGAAGCGGGTGCCGAACTTCATCGCCTGCACCTCGCCGCGCCAGCACAGGTCGGCCCCCGAGATGCCGGTCGGGAAGCCCATGTAGTTCTCGATCCGGCTCGAGGTGCCGGCCTGCCCGCCGATCGTCAGGTTCTCGATCACCACGGCGCACAGCCCTTCGGCCCCGGCATAGACCCCGGCGGCGATCCCCGCCGGGCCGCCGCCGACGATGGCCACGTCGTAAAGCCGGTCCTCGTCCAGCCGCAGGGCGAGGCCGAGTCGCCGCGCGATGCCCGCGGGCGTGGGTTCGACCACCTCGTTGCGCCCCAGGATGACCGCAACCCCTTCGGGCAGGGAACAGATCGCCGCGCATTCGGCGGCGTCGGGGCTGCCGGGGTCGAAGCGGCTGACGGGCAGGCGGTTGCGCCCGGCAAAGGCCAGGATCTCGCGCACCCGGCGGTCGTCGTCCTGCCCGACCACGGTCAGGGCCGAGGTCCCCTGCTCGAGCTGCTGCCGCCGGCGGGCGGCGAAGACCGACACGACGATGTCCGACATCTCGGGCGTGGCCGCCATCAGCTTCAGCATCGCGTCGCGCGGCACGGCCAGCAGGCGCGACGGCGCGGCGGTGCGCATGGAATAGAGCGCCCGGGTGTTCGACAGGAATCCGATGTCGCCCATGAACTGCCCCGGCCCCAGCGAGGCCGGGCCGATCCGGTCGCCGCTGTCGGGGTCGAACAGCTCCACCTCCCCCTCGAGGACGTAGGTAAAGCGATGGTAGGTGTCGCCCGCGGCATGGACCACCTGGCCCGCGGGCACCTCCACCTCCTGCCCGACCTCGCGCATCGCCTCGACGTGGGCGGGCAGCAGCGGGCGGCGGACCATCGTGGCCAGGTCTTCGGCAAGCGTTTCCATGGCGCACTCCTTCGCGCTGCAACCTAAGCGCTCCGCGCCTGCGCACAAGCGGGGCTGCGCACAAGCGGCTGGACGCCGCGGGGCGCGCGGCCCTAGGCTCGCCGCCGCGCCACAGGGAGCCCCGCCATGAAGGATGAACCCCGGAACGTCCTCGGCCAGCCGCTCGAAGCCTGTTCGGCGGCACCCCTGACGGGGTTCTTCCGCGACGGCTGCTGCAACACCGGGCCGATGGACCGCGGCCTGCACACCGTCTGCGCGCTGATGACGGCCGAGTTCCTGGCCCTGTCGAAGTATCTCGGCAACGACCTGTCGACCCCGCGGCCCGAATACGGTTTCCCGGGGCTGAAGCCCGGCGACCGCTGGTGCCTCTGCGCCAGCCGGTTCCTGCAGGCGCATCAGGAGGGCGCGGCCCCGCAGGTGCGGCTGGCCGCGACCCACGCCCGCACGCTCGACGTCGTCCCGCTCGAGGTGCTGCGGGCCTACGCCGCCGACTGATCGAGGCGCGGCGGGGCGGCCGGACGGTCGCCGATCAGGTCCTCGATGAACAGGCTCAGAAGCTGCTGGCGCCCCGCGACGCCCGCCTTGCGGTAGATGGCGTTGGTCTGCGACTTGACCGTGCCCTCGGATGTCTGGCGCAGCGCGGCGATCTCGGCCGTGTTCATGCCCTTGATGAGGAACACCGACACGTCGCGCTCGGCCAGGGTCAGGCCCCATTCGGCGAACCGCTCCTCCATCAGCGCCGCGAAGGCGCCCGAGGCGCGGCGCAGCCCCGCCTCGGCGCGGTTGCGTTCGGCGAGCGTGCGGCGGAACAGCCAGGCGGTCAGCGCAAGCCCCGCCGTCAGCCCGACCGCCGCGCCGATCTCCATCAGCTCGCGCCCCCGCCAGCCCTGGGGCGACGGCAGGAACGGCAGCGCCGAGGACAAGAGGTCGGACATGAACACCAGCGCGCTGGCGAGCTGCAGCACGAACAGGGCGCCGATGACCAGCGGACGACGACGGAGGCGGCGCGGCATCGTCAGGGCGCGGCTTTCCGCTCGTCCCCGAAGGCACGGACCTGCGCGTCGCCCGCGTCGGGCATGTCGCCCGCCACCGCGACATCGGCCGCCGTCGCCGCCGGGGCGCGGTCGGGGGCGCCTTCCGGCCGCGCCGCCGCGGCGGGCAGCGTCGCGCTGTCGCCGAGCAGCGCGCCGGTCCGCCGATTCAGCACGATCTCGCGCGCGATCCCGTCGCGGGTGGCGGTGATGACGATCCGGCCGAGCCAGGTGGTGCCGACCGTGATCGTGCCGTAGCCCTGGTCGGACAGTTGCGTCACATAGGGGGCCGCGACATCCGGCAGGGCGTCGGCCCGGGCCATCGGCGCGGCGAGCGCGACCGCCAGCAAGGCCGGAAAGAGGGGCAGGCGGGGCATGGCTCGGTCCTTCGGCAGGGCGGCGCGTCCCGATCCTGCCACGGATCGGGACGGCCTGGAAAGCCCGCGGTCAGTGGGCGCAGGCACCCGTTTCACCTTTCCGCAGCGTGGCGCACGGCGGCAGGACGGATCGGCCCGCGCCCTCTTTCTCCATCGCGGCACCCGTGACCGCGCCGACCCCGCCGCGCCCGACCTCGCTTCCGCCGCGCACCGAGGTCGGGGCGGGGTCGGCATCGAAGGCCGTGGCATCGCCCTCCGCGGGGCTTTCCCCGGGGGCCACGCCCTCGTCCACGACGACCCCGTCGCCGTCCTCGAAGATGCCGTCGTCGATGCTGATGACCTCGCCGTCGCCGATCGGGCCGTCGTCGGGGGCCGTGGCGTCGGTTTCGGCAAGGGCCGCCACGCTCAGCGCGGCGGTGCAGGCGAGCGCGGCGAGAAGGCCGGTCAGGGTCGGGCGAGGCGTCATGCGGGGCTCCATGGGTCCATCCGGCACGGCTGCCGGCCCGCAAAGGATGCCGGACCGGGCGGCCCCCGGTCCATCGCCGCAGCGTTCAGGCCGCAGCCCATGAACCAAGGTTCATTACCATCAGGCAACCGGCGCGCGGCGGGCCGGGATCAGCTCCTGCACGATCCCCGCCAGGCACAGGTAGAGCGAAGTCAGCACCAGCCCCCAGTGCACCAGCCAGCCCGCGTCGAAGTCCTGCCACGCGGCCGACGCCGCCAGCACCACCCAGGCCACCGTGACGGGCAGCGTCACCGCCCGCCAGCGTTCGGTGCGCACGGGGTGCACGAACTTCAGGTTGGTGAACATCGTCGCCGTCAGCAGCACCACGATCGCCAGCGTGACCCAGTGGTTTGGCTGCGTCGCGAACAGCACCAGCACCACCATGTTCCAGCAGGCGGGAAAGCCCGCGAAGCTCTTGTCCCTGGTCTTCATCCGGGTGTCGGCGAAATAGATGACCGAGCCGTAGACGATCACGATGATGGCGATCCAGCCCGTCCACCCCTCCAGCAGCCCCGACTTGAACAGCGCATAGGCCGGGATGAAGACATAGGTCAGGTAGTCCACGATCAGGTCCATCAGGACCCCGTCGTAGGTCGGCCAGTTCGCGTCCACGTCGTAGCGGCGCGCGAGCGGGCCGTCGATCCCGTCGACGATCAGCG
The DNA here is from genome assembly GCA_964575185.1 of uncultured Exiguobacterium sp. Classification (GTDB taxonomy): domain Bacteria; phylum Pseudomonadota; class Alphaproteobacteria; order Rhodobacterales; family Rhodobacteraceae; genus CAZNPW01. The sequence goes on along the minus strand of CAZNPW010000024.1, from coordinate 32,030 downwards.
CCACGACCAGCCACAGGAACATCATCGACCAGGCCCCCTCGACCGCCGCGAGCATCGCGAACATCGACAGGATCGCGCCCGTGGCGGTCAGGAGGTGGACGGACAGGGCCTTGAGGCGCGGGTGCATGGGCAAGGTGATGCCCCGTTCGGGTGCGGCTGGCAAGTCAGGCCCGCGGATGCGCGGCGGCATAGCTGTCCATCAGCCGGGCGGTGTCGACCGCCGTGTAGCCTTGCGTGGTGGACAGCGAGGCATGGCCGAGCAGCTCCTGGATCGCCCGCAGGTCGCCACCCGCGGCCAAAAGGTGCGTGGCGAAGCTGTGCCGCATGGCGTGCGGCGTGGCGGAGGCCGGCAGGCCGAGCGCGGCGCGCGTCCGCTCCATCACGCGCGCGATCAGCCGCGGATTCAGCGGCCCGCCCCGCGCGCCGCGGAACAGCGCGGCCTCGGGCGCAAGCGGGAAGGGGCAGAGCCGGACGTAGCCCTCCACCGCCGCGCGCGCGGCGGGCAGCACGGGGACGACGCGCTCCCTGCCGCCCTTGCCCGCGATCCGCAGCATCCCGGGCAACGGCAGGTCCGCCCCGGTCAGCCCCAGCGCCTCGGATATCCGCAGCCCGCAGCCGTAGAGCAGCGTCACCACCGCGGTGTCCCGCGCGGCGATCCACGGCTCCCCGGCGTCGCCGACGGCATCCAGCATCAGCCGCGCGTCGGCCACGCCAAGCGGGCGCGGCAGGCTGCGGCGGTGGCGCGGCGGGCGCGCCGAGAGAACCGCCGTCGCCTCCTGCCCGCGGGTGTCGGCGAGCCAGCCGACAAAGCCCTTGACCGCCGACAGCGCCCGCGCGACCGACCGGGCCGAGACCCCCCTGCCCCGCTCCGCCGCCATCCAGGCGCGCAGTTCGGCGGCCGGCAGGGCGAGGATGTCGGCGGGCGTGACCGTCATGGCGCGATGATCGCCGAGAAAGCGGATGAAGGCGTTAACGTCGCGCCCGTAGGCCGCGACGGTCAGCGCCGCCGCCCCGCGGACCGCGCGCAACTGCGCCAGCCAGTCGGCGAGCGCCTGTTCGGTGGCGGTCATCCGTCCAGCCAGCGGAGCACCAGCCGCTCGGTCACGCCGCCGAGAAAGGCAAGCAGATCAGCCCCTTGCGTCGGCCGGAAGTGCTGCGGATCGGCCGCGCCCAGCGCCAGCATCGCCGGATGCCGCCCGGCGCCGAGATCGAGCCGGAGGAGCGCCTCGGACCGGATCATCGGGTTGCGGTCGGCGTAGGGCGCGGCGTCGCCCGCGCCGTCGACCTGGCGCAGCGTCACAGCCCGTTGGGGCACGCCGCGGGCTTGGCCACTATAGGTTGCGGTATATCCGGCGGGCCGGACGGTCAGCGCGGGGTGCGGTGCCGGGGCCTGGTCGGGCGCGCCCGATTCCAGCACCAGCCGCGAAGCCTCTACCCGCAGGATCCCCGCCACATCGGCGACTGCCTGCAGGAACCCCGTGAAATCAAGCGGTTCCAGCAGCCGTAGCACCGCCCGGTGGATCATGTTGGTGCCCGCGAGGTTGTCGTAGGCGGCGGCGATGACGGTGCGGTGGGTATCCTCGAGCCGCGCCAGACGCTCGCCCAGACGCTCCATCGCGATGCCGCGGAGGTCGACGACGTTGTCCCCCATCGCCCGCCCGGTGGCCTGGGTGAGGGCGTCCATCAGGTCGCGGTCGTCGAGAATGGCCTCTGGCGCGGCCAGGAGCCGGTCCCTCACGTCACGGTCGATCATGCGCACTGTCCGTTTTCCCTTTTTCCCCACCTTACACGGGGTTGCGGGGCAAAGCTGCGGTATTTTCGTCACAATCGGGGCTTTCGGGGGGCAGTGTCTTCCGCGCGTCTTCCGGGCGTCTTCCGCCCGTCTTCCCGCGCGGCGGATTCACGAAGCGTCAACCCCGGCCCGCGAGGCTGGCCGGACGGAGGTGCCCCATGCCCGACCTGAAACGCCAGACCCCCCGCCAGCGCGCGCAGACCGCCTACATGATGGACGTGATGCGGCGCCTGGAATGGGACCTGCACAACACCATCGAGATGACCGGCCGCATCCCCGAGGAATGGCACGAGATCGCCGCCGCCACCCCCCGGGCGGCCCGGGTGAAGGTCAGCCTGCGGCTCGAGGCCGACGTGCTGCGGTTCCTGAAGTCGATGGGCGAGGGCTACGGCGACCGCATCAACGCGGTCCTGAAAAGCTACATGCACGCCCGGCTGGCCGGGGTGATCCGGGGGGCCGAGACGACGGCGCATTTCCGCCGGCGGGCGGAGCTGTGGGACGGGGAGAAGCCCGCCTTCGGGGAAAGCGCGCGGGTGCTGGGGGTGGCCTGGGAGGACTTTGGCCCGCCGGCGGAGATGGCGGCGGGTGCGCGGATGCAGGAGGTGTACCAGCGGCGGGGAGCGGAGGGGGAGGAGGTGCGGGGGGTGCCGGTGGTGCGGTGAGGGGGGGTTAAGGGATGGCGGTGAAGCAGAGAGCTGCCAAGTGCGATGCGCGAACGCAAACACAAGGAGATTCCGTGCGAACACTGATGAACTTGCGCTCGCTTTCATGACTAGGCGGGAAGATCGTTGATGTTACAGAGGAAGACCGGTAAACAAGTCAATCAAGCGGAACAAGTCCGTCGTTTGTCCCAAGCATAATTGTTAGGGGCTGCAGCAAAGGATTCGTGAAGCGATACTGAAAGCTCTTCGGTTTCCCCGTCTTGGTCAGGGCTGGGCCTCTGTCGTCTTGGCAAAGGTTACTTAGGTTTGTCGAGTAGTTTGGAATGTCCATCGGCCGACCGCGGATTTTGCTATAGGGTTCTCGAACATCGCTGGCATAAAAGTAACCCATCTCGTTACCATTGGCTAATGCGCAGGCCAGTAGAACCTCTTTATACTTGTTGTCTTTAGCGCTACTTCGCACTGCCTTTAAGTAGTCGTCTTTTGCCTTGTAGTCAGCTTTGTCCAAGACCTGTCCAAGCGCCATCCGTAAGTCGCCGTCAAGCACCGAAGTTCTGCGAGCCTCAATTGCATTCTTAAGGACCAGTTGTCCTAAAAGGTGAACATAGCCGGGAAGTCCTTGCGACAACTTGACAATGTGACGCCTTACGCTTGTGGCGAGCTCAAAGCCAATTTTTGAAATGCGGTCATCTAAAATCTCATAGCACTCATCATTCGACATTCTTGGCATTTTTATCTGCTCACAACATCTAACGATGGATTCATGCTTTCCAAAAAGGTCGAGCATGGTCTCCCCAACGCCAACAATGATGATTGTCACATTGCCAGGATTGTTAGACAAATGCTTAAGTAGGTCAGCCATCAAATGGTAAGTTTCATCGTCCTTGATTCTGTCAAACTCATCGAAAATGAAGACGTGCATTTTATCGGCTGGCAGGTCAGCAATTGCGTTTATCACTTCATAAGGGTTCTTCTTCTCTTGGAAATAATCTGCCGGGCTTTTCTCCCCCGCACTAAAATTGTTGAATGCATTTCCCCACATCCGATAAAAGTCATCCCCAGTCATGCAGGACGTAGGTTCAGGAAAATGGATGTTCGGGATAATAGGCGCAACCTTCTTCTTTATGATTTTCGCGAGAGACGTTTTTCCGACACCGCGCTCACCGAAAATGATTGCATGTCCACCAGGTTCGTAAACCACATCCAGCAATGTGTTGACTTGATTAAGCCGACCGGCAAAAAGTTTGTCATCGTCAACAGGTGTTTTTGGCTTGAATAGTGTCTGCGCTGCTGCACGCAGCATTTCCCAGTCGTCTTCCGAGGTTGGCTTGAAGCTGCCTTGAAGGAGATGGTCGAAGGTGTTCTGCATGCTGCGCCTCAGGCAAGCGATTCCTTTTAAGATACGCTACGACCTGGTCATGAGCTAAGCAAGTGTGTATCGGCGTCAGGCCCGGCCTCCACCAGAGCCGTGTGCACTCCAGGCGAACGACCCGGCCCCCTCACAAAATACTCTGCCCCGTCGCCTTCCAGTCCTTGAGGAACTGCTCCAGCCCCTTGTCGGTCAGCACGTGGCTCGCCAGCGCCTTGATGACCGCGGGGGGGGCCGTCACGACGTCGGCGCCGATCAGGGCGCAGTCCTTGACGTGGTTGGCGCTGCGGACCGACGCGGCGAGGATCTGGGTCTTGAAGGCGTAGGTGTCGTAGACGGTGCGGATGTCGCCGATCAGGTCGAGGCCGTCCAGCGCGATGTCGTCGAGCCGGCCGATGAAGGGGGAGATGAAGGTGGCCCCCGCCTTGGCGGCGATCAGGGCCTGGTTGACCGAGAAGCAGAGGGTCACGTTGACCATGAAGCCCTCTCCCGTCAGGGTCTTGCAGGCCTTGAGGCCGTCCCAGGTGAGCGGGACCTTGACGGCGATGTTCGGGGCGATGGCGGCGAGCCTGCGGCCCTCGGCGATCATGTCGGCGGCGGTCAGCGCCACGACCTCGGCCGAGACGGGGCCGGTGACGATGTCGCAGATCTCCTTCGTGACCTCGAGGATCGAGCGGCCGGATTTCAGGATCAGCGAGGGGTTGGTGGTGACGCCGTCGACCATGCCGAGGTCATTGAGCTCGGCGATGGCGGGGACGTCGGCGCTGTCGACGAAGAACTTCATGGCGGTCTCCTGATGGGCTGGTGCGGCCCGGTCGGCGCTGTCATACCGCAAGGCCGTCGCAGGGGAAAGGCAGGGCCGGTGGCGATGTTCCCGGAGGGGTCGGTGGTGGGCGTGCTGACGGTGGAGCCGCTGGACCGGGTGCTGGATTACCTGGCTCCGGAGGGGGGCTGCGGGACGGGGGATTTCGTGGAGGTGCCGCTGGGGCCGCGGCGGGTGCTGGGGGTGGTCTGGGGCGCGGGGCGGGGGGGCTGGGAGCCGTCGCGCCTGCGCCGGGTGGCGCGGGTGCTCGATGCGCCGCCGCTGCGGGAGGAGCTGCGGGGGTTCCTCGGCCGGGCGGCGGAGTACACGCTGACGCCCTTGCCCGCGATGCTGCGGCTGGCCTGCCGGGCGCCGGGGCTGGGGGGGCTGCCCGCGGTGCGGCGGGTGTACCGGGCGGCGGGGGAGGCGCGGGTGACCGAGGCGCGGCGGCGGGTGCTGGACGCGCTGGCGGCCTACGGCGGGGCGGCGGTGACGCTGGGGGAGCTGTGTGCGGCGGCCGGGGTGACGGGCGCGGTGGTGAAGGGGATGGTGCGGGCGGGCGCGCTGGTGGAGGAGGAGGCGCCGAAGGACGTGCCCTATCCGCGGCTCGACCCCGGGGGCGCGGTGCGGCTGGCGGGGGCGCAGGTCGCGGCGGGGGATGCGCTGGCGGCGCTGGTGGCGGGCGGGGGCTATGCGGCGACGCTGCTGCGCGGGGTGACGGGGTCGGGGAAGACGGAGGTCTACCTCGAGGCGGTGGCCGAGTGCCTGCGGGCGGGGCGGCAGGCGCTGGTGCTGCTGCCGGAGATCAGCCTGACGGCCGAGTTCATCGCGCGGGTCGAGGCGCGGTTCGGGGCGCGGCCGGCGGAGTGGCACAGCGGGATCACCCAGACCGAGCGGCGGCGGGTCTGGCGGATGGTCGCCGAAGGCGGGGCGCAGATGGTGGTCGGGGCGCGGTCGGCGCTGTTCCTGCCGTTCCGGGAGCTGGGGTTGATCGTGGTCGATGAGGAGCACGACACCGGATACAAGCAGGAGGACGGGGTGCTGTATCACGCGCGCGACATGGCGGTGCTGCGGGCCTCGGTCGCGGGCTGTCCGGTGGTGCTGGCGAGCGCCACGCCGAGCCTCGAGACCTGGGCGAACGTCGAGGCGGGGAAATACGGGCGGCTCGACCTGCCCGCGCGGTTCGGGGCGGCGGAGATGCCGGAGATCCGCGCCGTCGACATGCGGGGCGAGGAGCTGCCCGCGCAGCGGTGGATCGGCGCGGCGCTGGCTGCGGGGATCGCCGACCGGATCGGGCGGGGGGAGCAGGCGATGCTGTTCCTGAACCGCCGCGGCTATGCGCCGGTGACGGTCTGCCGGGCCTGCGGGCAGCAGGTCGGCTGCGACGCCTGCGACGCGCGGATGGTCGAGCACCGGTTCCAGAAGCGGCTGGTGTGCCACCAGTGCGGCGCGACGAAGCCCGTCCCCGCCGCCTGCCCGTCCTGCGGGGTGGCGGGGCGGATGGCGGCGGTGGGGCCGGGGGTGGAGCGGCTGGCCGAGGAGGTGGCGGCGCGGTTCCCGCAGGCGCGCGTGGCGGTCCTGTCGTCGGACCTGTTCGGCAGCGCGCGTGACCTTAAGGCCGAGATCGCGGCCATCGCCGGGGGGGCGGCGGACATCGTCATCGGCACGCAGATCGTGGCCAAGGGGCACAACTTCCCGCTGCTGACGCTGGTGGGGGTGATCGACGCGGATCTCGGGCTGCAGGGGTCCGACCTGCGCGCAGCGGAGCGGACCTTCGCCCTGATGCGGCAGGTCGCGGGGCGCGCGGGGCGCACGGCGGCGCGGCCGGGGGTGGCACTGCTCCAGACGCACCAGCCGGAGCATCCGGTGATCCGGGCGATCCTGGGCGGCGACGACGAGGCCTTCCTGCGCGCCGAGGCGGCGGAGCGGCGGGCGGCGGGGGTGCCGCCCTACGGGCGCTTCGCGGGGGTGATCCTGTCGGGGACGGACCTCGCGCAGGTCTTCGACCTGGGGGCGGAGCTCGCCCGGCGGGCCGGGCCGCTGACGCGGATCGGGGCGCGGGTCTGGGGCCCCGCGCCGGCGCCGGTCGCGCGGGTGCGGGGGCGGCACCGGGTGCGGCTGCTCGTCCAGGCGGCGCGGGGGGTGCTGCTGCAGGCGGGGCTGGCGGAGTGGGTGGCGCAGGTGAAGCCGCCGCGGGACGTGCGGCTGGCGATCGACGTCGATCCGCAGAGTTTCCTGTGACGGGTGCGCGCGGGCGGTTCCTGCGAAGGAACCGCGCCGATGTCTTGGAAGACATCGGTCCTGATCCTTGGAAGGATCAGGGGGCCGCGCCCAGCCACGCCGCCGCGATGCCTGCGTAGGCGCGCGCCGCCGTCATCACGTCGGCCAGCGCCACGCTTTCGTCGACCCCGCCCGACCCGCCGGGCCGCCCCGGCCCGAGGATCGCCATCGGCAGGCCGAAGGCCGGCGACAGGATCGCCGCGTCGGAGAAGCAGGCGACGCCGACGGGGTCGGCGGGCAGGCCGGTGATCGCGGCGGCGGCACCGAGCGCGCAGGCGGCGAAAGGGTGGTCCGGCGGCGTCTCGACGGCGGGCTTCCAGTCGATGCGGTCGAAGGCGAAGCCGTCGCCGGCAAGGTCGACGAGGCGGCTCTGCACGTCGCCCGCGTCGTGGCGCGGCAGCAGGCGCAGGTCGAGTTCGGCCTCGCAGGCGTCGGGGACGAGGTTGATCGCGGTGCCGCCGCCGATGCGGCCCACGTTCGCCGTGACGGTTCCGAGCAGCGGGTGGCGGTCGGACGGCAGCGCCGCGGGCATCCGGTTCAGGAAATCCATCATCGACAGGATCGCCGAGCGCCCGCCGGGTGCCCGGTCGCGGTCGCCCGAGAGGTGCCCGGACTGCCCGGTCGCGGCGACGCGCAGCCAGAGCGCGGCCTTCTCGGCGGTGGCGACGCGCAGGCCGGTGGGCCGGCCCACGAGGAGCGCGCCGGCCCCGTCGAGCGCGCGGGTGGCGGCAAGGTGGCGCGCGCCGAGGCAGGCGGAGCTTTCGCCGCCGGTGACGGCAAGGATCACGTCGCCCCTGAGGCGCGGTCCGGCGGCGAGGTGGACCGCGGCGGCGACCATGGCGGCGAGACCCGACTTCATGTCGCAGGCGCCGCGGCCGTGGACGCGGCCATCGGCGATGTCGCCGGAGAAGGGGGAACGCTCCCAGCGGCCGGTGCCCGCGGGCAGGGTGTCCATGTGGGCCGACAGAACCAGCGCCGGGGCGCTGCCGGTGCCGCGCAGGCGGGCGGTGACGTTGAAGCGGCGGGGGGCGAACCGGTCGACCCTGGGGCGCAGGCCGAGCGTCCGCATCGCGCGGGCGAGGGTCCGGGCCACCTGCGTCTCGTCGCCCGGGGGGTCGGGGCTCGGCGCGCGGATCAGGGCCGACAGGAGCGCCGCCGTCCGGTCGGGGTCGAGGCCGTTCCAGTCCATCGCTGCGGCGTCCCTTTCCCCGGCAGGGAACGCCCTGGGCCTTGGCGAGTCAACCCTGCCCGCCCGCCCGCCGAGGCGGGGGCGGCCGCGCCTGCCGGCATCGCCGCGCGCGCGGCGCATTTCGCCCTTTTCCTTGCCGGCGAAGCCGACTATACGCAGGCGCGCACCCCCCGGAAATGCGAACCTCGCGGGCCCCGGCCCGCAGCCGGCCTGTCGGCGCGGGAAAGACATGGAGCGGACGATGAACAGACCCCTGATGGCCAAGGCGACCGCGGTGTGGCTGGTCGAGAACACGACGCTGAGCTTCTACCAGATCGCCGAGTTCTGCGGGCTGCACGAGCTGGAAGTGCAGGGGATCGCGGATGGCGACGTGGCGACCGGGGTGCGGGGGTTCGATCCGATCGCGAACAACCAGCTCGACCAGGCCGAGATCGACCGGGGCGAGAAGGACACGGCCTACCGGCTGCGGCTGAAGCACAACCCGGCGGCGGACGGCGAGGAAAAGCGGCGCGGGCCGCGGTATACGCCCCTGTCCAAGCGGCAGGACCGGCCGGCGGCGATCCTGTGGCTGGTGAAGTTCCACCCCGAGCTGTCGGACGGCGCGATCGGCAAGCTCGTCGGCACGACGAAGCCCACGATCCAGTCGATCCGCGAGCGCAGCCACTGGAACATCGGCCAGATCACGCCGATCGACCCGGTGGCGCTGGGCCTGTGCCGGCAGTCGGAGCTCGACGCCGCGGTGCAGGCGGCGGCGCGGAAGAAGGCCGCCGGCGCCGCGGTGATGAGCGACGACGAGCGCCGCAAGCTGGTGTCGACGCAGGTGTCGCTCGACATGCCCGAGGCGGCGCGGATCCCCGAGCCGGAGGAGGCGCCCTCGGCCAGGGATTTCAGCGATGCGGACAGCTTCTTCAACCTGCCGCACGGGGATGACGACGAGGACGAGGACGACGACGCGGCCGCCCGGCGCTGAGGGCGAGGCAGTTCCGGCCTCCGCCGGAATGCAGTTCCGGCCTTCGCCGGAACGCGGTTCCGGCCTTCGCCGGAATGCAGCCTGCGCGGGGGCGCGGTGGTCCTGGCGGAGGGGCGGATGCTGACGCTGGCGCTGGTCGCGCATGACGACCGGAAGGACGACATGGTGGCCTGGGCGGCGCGGCACCGGGAGGTGCTGGCGGGCCTGGCGCTGGTCGGCACCGGGACGACGGGGGCGCGGGTGCGGGAGGCGACGGGGCTGGAGGTGCGGCTTCTGAAGTCCGGGCCCTGGGGCGGGGACGCGCAGCTGGGTGCGATGATCGCCGAGGGGCGGCTCGACGCGCTGATCTTCTTCACCGACCCGATGCACGCGCTGCCGCATGACGTGGACGTGAAGTCGCTGATCCGGCTGGCGGTGCTGTACGACGTGCCGCTCGCGATGTCGCCCGCGACGGCGGATTTCGTGCTGAAGGGGCTGGTGCCGTGCGCCTGACCGGGGAGCTTGCCGCCGCCATCGGCGCGGCCAACGTGGTGACGGGCGCGGCGGCCGATCGCTGGCGGCACGACTGGACGGGGAAGCATCCGGCCGATCCGTGCGCGGTCGCGCGCCCCGGGTCCACCGCCGAGGTGGCGGCGGTCGTGCGCATCGCCGCGCGGCACGGGGTGGCGGTCGTCCCGGTCGGCGGGCTGACCGGGATCACCGGGGGTGCCTTCACGCGGGGCGGGCTGATGGTCAGCCTCGACCGGATGGCCGCGATCCGCGAGGTCAACGCGGCGGCGCGGCTGGCGGTGGTGGAGGCGGGCGTGGTGCTGGCGCGGCTGCACGAGGCCGCGGCGGCGCAGGGCCTTTACTTCCCGCTGTGGTTCGGCGCGCGGGGATCGGCGATGATCGGGGGCGTGCTGTCGACCAACGCGGGCGGGTCGAACGTGCTGCGCCATGGCTCGACGCGAGGGCTCTGCCTGGGGCTGGAGGTGGTGCTGGCCGACGGGCGGGTGCTGGACCTGATGGGGCAGCTGCACAAGGACAACTCGGGCTATGCCTTGCGCGAGATGTTCATCGGGGCCGAGGGGACGCTCGGGATCATCACCGCGGCGGTGATGCGGCTGGTGCCCGCGGCGCGGGCGCATGCGACGGCGACGCTGGCGATGCGGTCGGTGGGGGAGGCGCTGGGCCTGCTGAACCGGCTGCAGGCGGCGACGGGGGGGCTGGTCGAGGCCTTCGAGTTCATGCCCGCGACCTACATGCGCAGGCTCGCCGAGGCGCGGCCCGACGTGCGGCAGGCCTTCGCCCCCGCGCCGCCGGTGACGATCCTGGTGGAGCTTGGGGCGACCGCGCCGCATCTGTGCGACCCGGGGCCGGACGGGGTGGTGCCGCTGGCCGCGCTGTTGCAGGACGCGCTGGCCCCGATGCTGGCGGACGGCACGCTGATCGACGCCGAGATCGCCGGGTCGGAGGCGCAGCGGCGCGCGATGTGGCAGCGGCGCGAGCTCGCGGCCGAGATCACCTATGCGCGCAAGCCCGCGATCGACACCGACGTGGCGCTGCCGCTCGACCGGGTGGAGGCGTTCCTCGCCGCCATCCATGCGGCGCTGCCCGGGGTGGATGCGGGCGCCGAGACGATGAGCGTGGCGCATCTGGGCGACGGCAACGTGCATTTCACGGTGTTCCCGACGCGGGACGATCCCGCGCTGGCGGGGGCGGTGGTGACGCTGATCGAGGATACGGTGCGCGCCCTGGGCGGCACCTTCAGCGCCGAGCACGGGGTGGGGTTGTCGAAACGCGCGAGCATGGCGCGGCAGAAGGACCCGGTGGCGCTGGAGGTGATGCGCGCGGTGAAGGCGGCGCTCGATCCGCAGGGGGTGATGAACCCGGGGAAGGTGCTGCCGTGACCGTGCCCCGGCGAAGGCCGGGGCCTCGCCCGATCCGATGTGCTTGCGGCGGGGGGGAGGTCCCGGCCTTCGCCGGGACGCGGGGGGAGGGGCGGAGCGGGTGAGGTTCCGACCTTCGCCGGGACGCGGGGGGAGGGGCGGATCGGGGGGAGGTCCCGGCCTGCGCCGGGACGCGGGGGGGGCCTGGCGGTCAGCGCCAGGAGAAGAACCCCGCCGGGGCGCGGGCCAGCAGGTCTCGGGCCAGCGCCTCGCCCATCGCGGCGCCGTCCTCCGCCGCCCCCGTCACCTCGCCCGCGATGACGTCGGACCCGTCGGGGCGCAGGATCTCGCCGCGCAGGCGGAGCGACCCGCCGGTCAGTTCGGCCAGCCCGGCGATCGGGGTTTCGCAGGAGCCGTCGAGTTCGGCGAGGTAGGCCCGTTCGGCGGCGAGCCGCAGGCCGGTGGGGGCGTCGTGGATCGCGGCCAGAAGATGTGCGGCGGCGAGGTCGCCCGACCGGCGCTCGATCCCGATGCAGCCCTGGGCCACGGCGGGCAGCATCTCGTCCGGCGCGATGGCGCTGCGGGCGACGTGGGCGAGGCCGAGGCGGTTGAGGCCCGCCATGGCGAGGAAGGTCGCGGCGGCGACGCCGCTGTCCAGCTTGGCCATCCGCGTCTGGACGTTGCCGCGGAACTCTACCAGCCGGAGGTCGGGGCGGCGGTGGGCGAGCTGCGCGCGGCGGCGGAGCGAGGAGGAGCCGACGGTGGCCCCCTGCGGCAGGTCGGCGAGCCGCGCGATGCCGGGCGAGACGAAGGCATCGCGCACGTCCTCGCGCACGAGGTAGGCGTCGAGCATCAGGCCGTCGGGCTGGCGGGTGGGCATGTCCTTCATCGAATGGACGGCGATGTCGATCTCGCCTGCGAGCAGCGCCTCCTCGATCTCGCGGGTGAACAGGCCCTTGCCGCCGATCTCCTTCAGCGGGCGGTCGAGCACGCGGTCGCCGGTGGTCCTGATGACGTGGATCGCGAAGCAGGCCTCGGGCAGGCCGTGCGCGGCCATCAGGCGATGCTTCGTCTCGTGCGCCTGGGCGAGCGCGAGGGGCGAGCCGCGGGTGCCGATGCGCAGGGGGGCGTCGGGGGTGGGGAGCTGCATGGGCCAACTGGTAGCGGTGTCAGGAAAAAGTGACAACACCCTTGACATCGCCCCGGACGGCCCCGACCAAGCGGGCATGACGAAGACCATCCTGCGCGCCCTTGCCGGCGAACGCCTGCCCGTGCCGCCGGTGTGGCTGATGCGCCAGGCGGGGCGGTATCTGCCGGAGTACCGCGCGACCCGGGCGAAGGCGGGGGATTTCCTGTCGCTGTGCTACACGCCCGACCTCGCGGCCGAGGTGACGCTGCAGCCGATCCGCCGCTACGGCTTCGACGCGGCGATCCTGTTCGCCGACATCCTGCTGATCTGCCAGGCGCTGGGGGCGGAGCTGTGGTTCGAGACCGGCGAGGGGCCGCGGCTGTCGACCGTCACCGACGCGGCGGGGGTGGACCGGCTGAAGCCGGCCGGGGCGGTGCACGAGGTGCTGGCGCCGGTCTACGAGACGGTGCGGATCCTCGCGCGGGAGCTGCCCCGCGAGACGACGCTGATCGGCTTCGCCGGCGCGCCCTGGACGGTGGCGACCTACATGGTCGCGGGGCGCGGCACGCCCGACCAGGCCCCGGCGCACGCGATGAAGACGGCGGAGCGGGCGGCGTTCCAGGCGCTGATCGACCGCATCGCGGAGGCGACGGTGGAGTATCTCTCGGCGCAGGTGCGGGCGGGGGCGGAGGTGGTGAAGCTGTTCGACAGCTGGGCCGGGTCGCTGCAGGGGCAGGACTTCGCCGACTTCGCCGTGAGGCCGGTCGCCCGGATCATCGCCGAGCTGAAGGCGCGCCATCCCGGGCTGCCGGTGATCGCCTTCCCGCGCGAGGCGGGTCCGGCCTATGCGGGGTTCGCGCGGGCGACGGGGGCGGATTGCGTGGCGCTGGACGACCGGGTGGACCCGGCCTGGGCGGCGGCGCAGGTGCAGGTTGACGGCTGCGTGCAGGGCAACCTCGCGCCGCGCCACATGGTGACGGGGGGCGCGGAGCTCGACGCCGCCGCGCGGGGGATCGTGGCGGCCTTCGCGGGCGGGCCGCACATCTTCAACCTCGGCCACGGGATCACGCCCGAGGCGGACCCGGCCAACGTGGACCGGCTGCTCGCGGTGATCCGCGGCGGCTGACCGGTCGGCGGCTATCGACGCGGCGCGGACCTTGCCCCCTCTTTCCGGCTCAAATACTCCACGGGGGGTGCGGGGGGTGTGAAACCCCCCGCCGACCTCGCCGAAGGACCGGACGCCCGTGGCCCTGACCGACCTGAAACGTTCGATCGGCCTTCAGGCCTTCCTGCACCGCCGCCACGGGCCGCTGACGCGGCATGCGGTGGGGGCCACCGCCGTACTGGTGGCCCGCGCGGTGACGCGCGAGCCGCTCTTGGCAGCGGCCATCCGGCGGCGGATCGTGGCCGACGGCGCGATGAAGGCGGGGCTGCGCGGCCTGTCGTGGACGCTGCGCCGCCGCCACCCCTGGCTGGCGGGCGATGCGGTCTACGACTTCACGCGCGGGCTGACGGCGGCGGAGCGCGCGGCGGCCGACCGGTTCCTTGCCACCCGCGCGCGCGGCGACGCGGCCGAGATCGCGGCGGACCGCCTGCTTCTCGCCGCCGCGGCGCTGCTGGCCGACCCGCGGGACGACGCCCGCTACTGCGCCCGCGGCGACGCGCTGCTGGCGCTGATCGCCGCGCAGGTCCCGCAGCCCCGTCGCGTCCGCCCCCGGCCCGACCAGCCGCGCTTCGCCGCAGGCCGCGCCGCCCGCGCCCTGGCGGACCTGGCCGCGGCGGCCCCGATCGACCGGCATCCGTGGTTCATCCTGTCGGGCACCTTCCTCGGCCTCGTGCGCGAGGGCGGGTTCCTGGCGCATGACTACGACATCGACATCGGCCTGATCGCGGGCGAGGCCGACCCCGAGGCGCTGCTCGCCGCCGTCGCCGCGCATCCGGCCTTCACCGTCAGGGACCGCGAGGCGATGACGACCCTGCGCGCCGGGGTCCGCAGCGACTGGCCGGTGGGCGCGGGGATCGTGCATGCGAACGGCACGCACATCGACCTCTTCATCCACCACCGCGAGGGCGACATCCTGTGGCACGGCACGCCGACGCTGCGCTGGGACAACAGCGCCTTCGCGCTGGTCCCGCGCGTGCTCGCCGGGACCACGGTGCTGACCCCCGAGGACGCCGACCGCTACCTGACCGAGAACTACGGGGCCTGGCGGGTGCCCGTCACCGACTTCCACTCGGCGGTCGACACCACGAACCAGCGCGTCGCCGAGACGCCCCTGTCGGTCGCGACCTACCTGCGTCGCGCGCTCGTCGAGGCGCGGCGCGACCCCGCGGCGCGCGACGGGCTGCTGCGGATCCTTGCGCGCGAGGGGCATGTGGTGGCCGACGGCGAGGGCTGGCGCATGGTCGCGGGACGCTTCGGGTGAGGCTATCGATCGTCCTCGTCGCCTGGAACAACGCGCCCCATGTCGCGCAGGCGATGGAGAGCTGCCTCTGGCCGTCGCAGCCCGAGGTCATCGTGGTGCACAACGCGGACGGCGACGCGACCTTCCACCGCATCGCCGAAACCGCCGCGCGCCATCCGGGGCGCTTCCGCGTCATCGACAACGCGGTGAACGCGGGGCTCGGGCCCGCACGCAACCAGGGGATCGCCGCGGCCACGGGGGACTACCTTCTGTTCCTCGACGGCGACGACCGGTTCCTGCCGGGGGCCGAGGCGACCCTCCTGCCGCTGCTGGCGGGCGACCCCGACCTCTGCGCCTTCGGCCACCGGCGCGTCTGGGACGACGGGCGCAGCGCCGGAAACCCGCGCGCCGCGCTGCTGTCGCCGACCGGCGAGGCCACGGCGCGGCGCACCGCGCTCGCCGCGTCGCTGAACACCGCCTGGGCCAAGTGCTACCGGCGGGGGTTCGTGGCCGACCACGGGCTGGCCTTCCCGGCGGGGCTCTACGAGGACCTGCCCTTCCACTTCCAGGCGCTGACGCTGGCCCGCCGCATCACCGCGACGCCGGTGCCGCTGGTGGCCTACCGCCAGCGCGACGGGTCGATCCTGCGCACGCCGGGGCCGCAGCACCTGCAGGTGCTGGACCGCTGGGCCGAGGTCGCGGGTTTCACCGCCGCGCATCCGGCGATGGACCGCGCCGCGGTGCAGGTGGCGCGGACGATGCTGATGGGGGTCTTCGTGAACGACGCCCGCCTGCCCGAGGCCTGTCGCCCGGCCTTCCTGCGCGGCATGCTGGCGCTGCTGCCGCCCTGGCGGCGGCGGACGGGGCTGGCGGGGCTCGACCCGGTGCTTCTGGCCGGGCGGCTGGCCGGTGCCCGTGGCCTGATCGCGCTGCACCGCCTGCGCAACCGCCTTTCGCGCCGCCCTTCCGCCTGATACACCCGCGCTGCTCTCTTTCCGGTCCAAATACTCTGGGGGTCCGGGGGCTAGCCCCCGGTCCTGCGCCCACCCCATGCCCGACGTCTCGGTCATCATGCCCGTCCACCAGGCCGAAGCCTTCCTGGCCGAAGGCGTCGCGTCGGTGCAGGCGCAGACGCTGGCCGACTGGGAGCTGTGTGCGGTCGAGGACGGGTCGACCGACGGAAGCTGGGGCCTGCTGCAGCGGCTCGCGGCAACGGACCCGCGCATCCGGCCGCTGCGGATGGCGGCGCGCGGCGGGCCGGGGCCGGCGCGGAACGCGGGGCTCGCGATGGCGCGGGGGCGGTGGATGGCGTTCCTCGACGCCGACGACCTGTGGCACCCGGCGAAGCTGGAGCGGCAGGTGGGCTGGATGGCGCGGCACGGGCATGTGCTGGGCGCGACGGCCTTCGCCCGCGGCCCGCTGCACGGGCCGCCCGGGCCGGCGATCGGGGTGCCGTCGCGGATCACGCGGGCGGAGATGCTGAAGACGAACCTGATGGCCTGTTCCTCGGTCGTCTACGACCGCCGGGCCTTCGGCCTGCGGGCGATGCCCGACATCCCCCGCCGGCAGGACTTCGCCTTCTGGCTGGCGCTGCTGGAGGACCACGACGCGGCGGGGCTGTCCGAGGTGCTGGTGACGATCCGGTCGCGGCCGGGGTCCGTGTCGTCGGGCAGGCTGCGGGCGGCGCGGGCGACCTGGGCGATGTATCGCCAGACCGTGGGCCTGGGCCTGCCCGCGACCGCGCGGGCCTTCGGCCACTATGCCTGGCGCGGGCTGTGGCGGCGCGCGGCGCCGGGGCTGGCGCGGCACCTGGGCTATGTGCACGCGGCCTTTCCGCCGGGGGCGCTGGACCTTGGCTGAGGTGCTGACGATCGCCGTCTCGACCATCGGTTCGCGCGCGGCGGCGCTGGCCGACCGGCCGCTGCCCGCGCTGCCGGGCGTCGGCTGGCTGGTGCTGGTGCAGGAGGCCCCTGCCCTGCCCGCCTTTCCGGGCCGCCCCGACATCGCCGTCGCGGCCCTGCCGGGGCGGGGGGTGGCGCGCAGCCGGAATGCGGCGCTCGCCCGCGCCGAGACCCCGTGGCTCCTGTTCGCCGACGACGACCTGGGCTTCGACGCGGGCGGCCTCGCGCGCCTGCGCGACCGGCTGGCGTCGGTGCCGGAGGCCATCGTCACCGCGCGGCTGACCCGGCCCGACGGCAGCTTGCGCAAGCGTTATGGCCCCGACGGCGCGGCGCTGACGCGCCTGAACGTCGCGCGCTACGGCACGCCCGAGATCGCCGTGCGGCCGGGCGCGTTCCGCGCCGCGGGGGTGCGGTTCGACGAGGGGTTCGGGGCCGGCACGCCGCGCGGGATGGGCGAGGAGTTCATCTTCCTGTCGGACGCGCTGCGCGCGGGGCTCGCCGGGCGGCACGCGGCCATCGCCGTCGCGAGCCACCCGGTCGAGAGTTCCGGCACGCAGTGGACCGCCGAGGCCTGGGCCATCCGCCGCGCGGTGTTTGCGCGCGCGCTGGGGCGGCTCGCGTTCCCGGCCCGGCTGGCCTTCGCGGCGAAGAACCGGCGGCACCTGCCGTCGGTCCGGGCGGGCCTGGCCTTCATCCGCCCCTGAGGGTCAGGGCCACGTCGCCACCGGCGGCAGGCTCATCAGCACCGCCGCCGCGTCGTGGCCCGATTCCAGGCCGAACTTCGTGCCGCGGTCGTAGACGAGGTTGTATTCGGCGTAGAGCCCGCGGTGGACGAGCTGCGCCTCGCGGTCGGCCTCGGTGAAGGGCGCGCGCATCCGCCGTTCCACCAGCGGCAGGAAGGCGGGCAGGAAGGCGCTGCCCACGGTCTGGGTGAAGGCGAAGTCGGCCTCCCAGTCGCCCGAGTTCAGGTCGTCGTAGAAGATGCCGCCGACGCCGCGCGCCCGGCCGCGGTGGGGGATGAAGAAGTATTCGTCGGCCCAGGCCTTGAAGCGGGGGTAGTAGGCGGGGTCGTGGCGGTCGCAGGCGGCCTTCAGCGTGGCGTGGAAGTGGCCCGTGTCCTCGGGCCATTCGCGCGCGGGGTTCAGGTCCGAGCCGCCGCCGAACCACCAGGCCTGGGGGGTCCAGAACATCCGGGTGTTCATGTGGACCGCCGGGGCCTGGGGGTTCTGCATGTGGGCGACGAGGCTGATGCCGCTGGCCCAGAAGCGGCCGTCGCCCTCCACTCCGGGCACGCCGCGGGCGGCCATGGCCTTCTGCGCGCGCGGGGCGAGGGTGCCGTGGACTTCCGACCAGTTGACGCCGACCTTCTCGAACACCCGGCCGCCGCGCAGGATGCTCATCAGGCCGCCGCCGCCGTCCGGGCGGGTGGTGGGGGTGACCTCGAACCGCCCGGCGGGGGCGGGGCCACCGAGCCCGTCCTCGACGCCCGCGAAGGCCGCGACGATGCGGTCGCGGAGCTCGCGGAACCAGGCGGCGGCGCGGGCCTTGCGGGCGTCGGACTGGTCGGTCATGGGCACGGTCTTCCTGCGTGACGGGGCGACGTTAGCACCGCGGCGATCCTGCGCCAACGGGCCGGATGACGGAACATCGGGGCGGTGCTAGGCTTGTCCTCCGACCGGAGGTTCCCGATGCACCGCGCCATAGCCGCCCTGACCCTGCTCGTCGCCTGCGGCACCCCCCAGCAGCAGTGCATCGCGCGCGAGACGCGCGACCTGCGCGTGGTCGAGGGGCTTTTGGCCGAGACGGAGGCGAACATCCGCCGCGGCTATGCGCTGGAGGAGGTGACCGTCTGGCGCCGCGAATGGGTGGAATGCCCGGTGCGCTATGCGCCCGGCACGCTGGAGCCCGAGCCGCCCGCGCGCCCGCGCCTGTGCCGGGACGACGTGCCCGACACCGAGACGCGCCCCCGCGCCATCGACCTGGCCGCCGAGGCGCGCACGCGCGACGGCCTGATCGCCAAGCGCGCCGAGCTGTCCGCGCGGGCCGAGGCCAGCATCGCGGCCTGCCGCGCGGCCTATCCCGAGGAGGCCTGAACGATGCGCATGTGGCGCACCCGCGCGCCCCATTCGATCGCCGCCGCGTGCAGCTTGTCGATCGCGAGCTGGTCGCGGATCTCCTCGAGCATCTCGAGCTCCTCGACGTGGAGGTCCTTGTCGGCGGTGACCACGTCGCAGGCCATGGCGTAGGCGGTTTCATACAGGCGCTGGGGCAGCGCCTCGCGGATCAGGCCGAAGAGCGCGTCGAGGCCCTCTTCCTCCTCGAACAGGTCGAAGACGGTCGCGGCGACCTGGCGCAGGCGGTCGGCGTCGTAGCCCTGGAACACCGGCAGCGCGCCGATCATGCGCTGGATCGCCACGAGTTCGGAGGTGCGCATCTGGTCGTCGGAGGCCGAGGTCGCGATCATCACCGCGACGAGCGCGTCCTGCGGCGACAGCGACGGGGGGGTCTCGGTCATGGACGGATCCTTTTGCATCGGCGGCACAATATTGACGGGGGGACAGCGGAGCAATATGGCCCGCAGGCCCCCGTCGGGGCAGCCGGTGAGGACTTCGTGATGACCAGCCTGCGCGACGCCGCCATGACATCGAAGGCCTGGCCGTTCGAGGAGGCGCGGGCGCTGCTGAAGCGGGTCGGGCCGGGGGGGCCGGCGAAGGGGCACGTGCTGTTCGAGACGGGCTATGGCCCGTCGGGCCTGCCGCACATCGGCACCTTCGGCGAGGTGGCGCGGACGACGATGATCCGCCGGGCCTTCGAGGTCATCAGCGACATCCCGACGCGGCTGGTCTGCTTTTCCGACGACCTGGACGGCATGCGGAAGGTGCCCGACAACGTGCCGAACACCGCGATGCTGAAGGAAAATCTCCAGCGGCCGCTGACGTCGGTGCCCGATCCGTTCGGGGCGTTCGAGAGCTTCGGCCACCACAACAACGCGATGCTGCGGCGGTTCCTGGATACCTTCGGGTTCGCCTACGAGTTCATCAGCGCGACCGATTTCTACCGGTCGGGCCGGTTCGACGCCACGCTGCAGCGCTGCGCCGAACGCTATGACGCGATCATGGAGATCATGCTCGCGTCCCTGCGCGAGGAGCGGCAGCAGACCTATTCCTGCTTCCTGCCGATCCACCCCGAGACGGGGCGCGTGCTGTATGTGCCGATCCGGCATGTGGATGCGAAGGAGGCGACCGTCACCTTCGACGACGAGGCCGGGCGGGAGTGGACGCTGCCGGTCACGGGGGGCCACGTCAAGCTGCAGTGGAAGCCCGACTTCGGCGCGCGCTGGGCGGCGCTGGATGTCGACTTCGAGATGTACGGCAAGGACCATTCGACCAACACGCCGATCTACGACGGCATCTGCGAGGTGCTGGGGGGCCGGGCACCGAACCACTTCACCTACGAGCTGTTCCTCGACGACCGGGGGCAGAAGATCTCGAAATCCAAGGGCAATGGCCTCACGATCGACGAATGGCTGAGCTATGCGGCGACCGAGAGCCTGTCCTACTTCATGTATCAGAAGCCGAAGACGGCCAAGCGGATGCACTGGGACGTGATCCCCAAGGCGGTGGACGAATACCACCAGCAGCTGCGCGCCTTTCCGGGCCAGACGCCCGCGCAGCAGGCCGACAACCCGGTGTGGCACATCCATGCCGGGCGGCCGCCGGAAAGCCGGATGGTGGTGCCCTTCGCGATGCTTCTGAACCTCGCGAGCGTGGCGGGGGCGACCGATGCGGCGGGGTTGTGGGCCTATATCCGCCGCTACGCGCCGGAGGCGAGCCCCGCGACGCATCCCGACCTCGACGCGGCGGCGGGCTTTGCGGTGCGCTACTTCACCGACCGCATCCTGCCGACGCGGACCTTCCGCCTGCCGGACGGGCGCGAGCGGGCGGCGATGGAGGACCTGCGCGCGCGGCTTGCGGCCTGGGAGGGCGGCGCGGAGGCCGAGGCGCTGCAGACGATGGTCTTCGCGGTCGGTAAGGACCACGGGTTCGAGCCGCTGCGCGACTGGTTCCGGGCGCTCTACGAGGTGCTGCTGGGCGCAAGCGAGGGGCCGCGCTTCGGCGGGTTCGTCGCGCTTTACGGGGTGGATGAGACGCTGGCGCTGATCGACCGGGCGCTGGCGGGGGAGCTTGCGGGGGTTTAGGCCCGTCACGCCCGTCCCGTCAGCATCCGGCGCAGGACCGCCGGGTAGGGGGGCAGCAGCAGGCGGGTCCACGGACCCTGCGCCACGGTAAGGACGCCACGTTCGTGGCTGAACTCCTGCAGGCCGCGGGTGCCGTGGTAGGCGCCCATGCCCGAGGTGCCGATGCCGCCGAAGGGCAGGTCCGCCGTCAGGTGCAGGACGGTGCCGTTGATCGCCGCGCCGCCCGAGCGGATGGTGCGCATCAGCGCCGCGGCCGCGCCCGCGTCGCGGCCGAAGGCGTAGGCGGCGAGCGGCGGGTCGCCCGCGTTGACGCGGGCGGCGGCGGCGGCGGGGGTGTCGTATTCGAGGATGGGCAGGACGGGGCCGAAGATCTCTTCGGTCATGAGCCGGCCGCCGGGGGGCGGGTCCAGCACGACGGTCGGCGGCATGCGGCCGGGCAGGCCGGTGGCCGCCTGCCGCAGCGTGCCGCCTTCGGCCAGCATCGCGGTCAGGCGGGCGCGGTGGGCGTCGTCGATCAGCGCGGTGTAGTCGCGCGGGTCGGCCACGAACCGGCGCGCCACGGCAAGCAGCGCCGCGGCCCAGGCGTCGGCGGAGCCGCGGGGGACCATGAGGTAGTCGGGCGCGACGCAGGTCTGGCCGGCGCCGAACCACTTGCCCCAGCCGATCAGCGGCGCGTGCGTCCGGGGGTCGGCGTCGGGCATGGCGATGCAGGGACATTTGCCGCCGAGTTCGAGCGTCACGGGCGTGAGGTTCGCCGCGGCGGCGCGGGCGACCTTGCGGCCGGTGGCGGTGGAGCCGGTGAAGAACAGGTGGTTCAGCGGCAGGGCCGCGACCGCTGCCGCGACCTCCGGCCCGCCGGTGACGGTGGCGACCTCCTCGGGCGGAAAGACCTCGGCCAGCAGGCGGGCCAGGGCCTCGGCGGTGCGGGGGGTGCGTTCGGAGGGTTTCAGGAGCACCCGATTGCCCGCCGCGATGGCGGTGGCGAGGGGCATGAGCGCGAGCTGCACCGGGTAGTTCCAGGGCGAAAGGATGCCCACGACGCCCTTCGGTTCGCGCCAGATGGCGGTGCGGCCGGGGAGGGGGGTCACGACCCAGGCTTTCCGGTCGCGCGCCCAGCCGGGCAGGACTCGGACCAGCTGCGCGATGGCGTCGAGCGTGAAGCCGATGTCGGCGGTGGCCGTCTCGACCGCGGCGCGGTGGCCGAAGTCGGCGTCGATGGCGGCGGCGAGCGGGGCCGCGCGGATCGCCCGCGCGAGGTCGCGCAGGCGGGCGATCCGGGCGCGGGGGGCGGGGACGGCGGCGAGCGAGAAGGCCGCGCGCAGGCGGGCGAAGGCGGTGTCGGGTGTCTCGGTCACTGCACGTCGTAGCTCCGCCCCCGCCAGGTCGCCTGCCGCCCGCGCCGGGCGGCGACGAGCGCGGACCACTGGATGGCGAGCGTTATGGCGACGCCCACGGGATGCAGCAGCACCGACAGCGC
This sequence comes from uncultured Exiguobacterium sp., assembly GCA_964575185.1. Taxonomy (GTDB): domain Bacteria; phylum Pseudomonadota; class Alphaproteobacteria; order Rhodobacterales; family Rhodobacteraceae; genus CAZNPW01. The sequence continues at coordinate 9,988 of CAZNPW010000024.1, read as the reverse complement.
AGGCTGGCGAAGGCGCAGCGCCAGGAGGATGCGGGCGAGAAGCACGGCGGCGATGGCCAGCGCGGACATTAGCGCCGCGGCGGTCGCGCCGGTCAGCAGGGCCACCGGCAGGAGGAGCCAGGGCAGGACGTGCCCGAGGCCGAGGAGCGCCGTCCAGACCGGCAGCGCGCGGGGGGTCGCCATGCCTTCGGTCGCGTTCTTCAGGAAGCCCGCCCAGAGGTCGGGCCAGGTGGCATACATCCGGCAGGTGGCGAGCGGGGTCGCGTCGATGATGTCGGTGCGCCCGCCGGTGGCGCGGACGTTGCGGGGCAGGTGCAGCCCGTCGTGCATCCGCGCGCGGAAGGCGGCGTGGCCGCCGGCGCGGGCGTAGGCGGCGGCGGTGACCAGCATCAACTGCCCGCAGCCGGCGGCGAAGCGCGGGTCGGTGGCGTTCCTCCGGGCCATGGCGAAGGGCAGGTAGCCGAGCAGCACGACCATGATCTGCGGGATGACGACAATCTCGCCCAGCGTCCCGGTGATCTGGCGCGGAAAGCCCGAGACGAGCGCGAGGTCGTTGTCGGCCATGTGCCCCTGCAGGCGGGCCGCTGCGTCGGGGGCGAGGCGGACGTCGGCGTCGACGAAGAGGAGCACCGGGTGGCGCGCGGCGGCGGCGAGCTGGTGGCAGGCGTGCTGCTTGCCGTTCCAGCCGGGCGGCAGGGGTTCGCCCGGGATCAGCCGCACGCGGGGGTCGGCGATGCCCTGCACGATCGCAGGCGTCGCGTCGGTGGAGCCGTCGTCGAGGACGACGACCTCGACCGTCCCCTGTTGCGCGAGCGCGCCGTGGACGGCGGCGGCGATGTTGGCGGCCTCGTCGCGGGCGGGGATGAGGATGGAGACGGGGAGCAGCGGCGCGGCACCGCGCCGGGGCGGGCGGAAGACGCGCAGGTTCATCAGCGTCACCCCGGCGTAGAGCAGGGCGGCGAGCGCGCAGAGCGCCGCGAGGAGGGCGAGGATCATGGCTCGGGGTCCGGCAGGTGGTCGGGGCGGTGCCGCCGCCCGGCCAGCCGCGCGCGGGCCGCGAGCCAGGGGCCGTAGAGGCCGCCCACCCCGGCGCGCCCGTCGAGCAGGCGCGTGAAGGCCGCCGGGTCGCGGGCCATCGCGCGTTTGGCGAGCGCGTCCTGCGCGTGCTCGAGCGCGCGGGCGAGCGCGGCGGTCAGGGCGTCGGGGTCGCGGGTGTCGGCGGTGACGGGGGTGCCGAAGGCTGCCAGCGCCTCGGGCCGCCTTTCCGACCAGAAGGGGTATTCGAGCGCCAGCGGCAGGGCGACCGCGCCGGGCACGCGGGCCATCAGGTGCGCGAGGCCGGGCTGCAGCACCAGGGGCCGCGCGCGGGCGTCGACGAAGCTGCCCTGGCCGGTGACCCAGAGCATCCGCCGGGGGTCCGCCAGCACCTCGGCCCCCGTGCGCAGGAAGCGGGCGGCCCCCGCACGGGTGCCGCGTTCGACCCCGAAGATGCCGATGCGGCGCATGAAGCGGTAGCGGTCGAGCGCGCCTTCGTCCATCGGGCCGAAGCCGCGGCGGCCGGGGAACAGCGCGCTGGCCAGGACGATGCAGACCGCCGGGTCCCACCAGGAGGGGTGGTTGGAATAGACGATCAGCCGCGCGTCCGGGGGCAGCGCGGGCAGGCCGGGGCGCATCAGGCGCAGGGCGCGGAAGTGGCGGCGGATCTGGCGGCACATCACGCCGGTGAACCACCGCGACAGGAGCGCCGAGTGCGCGGCGATGGGGTCGCGCCCCCTCACTCTGCCGCCACGTCGGGACGGTTCGACCGCGCGTCGGCATCGAGGCTGTCGGCGGCGATCCAGCCCGACATCAGCGCCATCGGCATCCCCGGCCCCGGATGCGCCGAGCCGCCCGCGAGATAGAGCCCCCGCACCTGGCGCGAGCGGTTGCCGGGCTTGAAGGCCCCCATCACGCGCCCGTGGCTGGCCAGGCCGCAGATCGCGCCGTCGAGCACCTTGTAGCGGTCGTGGATGTCCTGCGGGGTCAGCGCGCGCTCGGTCACGATGCGGGATTCGAGGTCGCCGATCCCGGCGGCACGGGCGAGCTTGTCGAGGATCGTGCGGCGGTAGCCGGGCAGCATCCGCGCCCAGTCCTGGCCGGGGCGGAGGTAGGGGGTGTGGACGAGGATATACAGCGCCTCGCCGCCGTCGGGGGCGACCGACGGGTCGGTGCGGGCGGGGGCGGCGATGTAGGCGGTGGGGTCGGGGGCGGGGATGCCGTCGTCGTAGATCGCGCCGAACTCCTCCGCAGGGCTGCGCGAGAAGACGAAGTTGTGGTGCGCGAGGTGGTCGTAGGCGCGGGAGAGGCCGAGGTAGAGGACGACGCCCGAACACGCCGCCTCGCGCTTGCGGCCCGCGGCGAAGGACCGCCAGGCGTCGCCGCCCAGAAGCTCGCGGTAGGTGCGGACAGAATCCATGTTGGACAGGACGCGGTCGAAGGGCCGCGTCTCGGTCCGGCCATCGCGGCGGAAGGTGATGCCGGTGGCGCGGCCGGCGGCGGTCTCGATCCGCTCGGCCTCCACCCCCGTCAGGATGTCAACGCCGAGTTCCCCGGCCAGCCGGGCCAGCGCGGCGGGCACGGTGCGGGTGCCGCCCATCGGATACCAGACGCCTTCGCCGAGCTGCATCTGCGCGATGCCGCAGAGGACGGCGGGGGAGGCCAGCGGGGAGGAGCCGACGTACTGGATGAAGTGCTCCAGCATCTGCGCCACGCGGGGGTCGCGCACGTCGCGTCCGATCTGGCCCGCGACGGTGCGGGGCATGCGCAGGGCGAGGACGTCGCGCAGGGTGGCGAGGTTCATCGTCTGGCGCAGGTCGATCGTGTCGCGCAGGTCCTCGACCGACTTCCAGAAGAAGAAGCGGTCGCTGACGTCCGCCAGGCGGGCGGCGACCCGCATGAACCGGGCGAAGCCGTCGGCGGCGTCGGGGGAGAGCTTCGCGATCTCGGCCCGGCTCGCGGCGGGGTCGTCGCGCAGGTCGAGCACGGTGCCGTCGTCGTAGAAGCAGCGCCATTGCGGGTCGAGCCGGCGGAGGTCGAGGTAGTCGGCGAGGCTCCGCCCGGCCTCCGCGAACACCCGCTCCAGCACGCGCGGCATGGTCAGGATGGTCGGCCCCATGTCGAAGGTGAAGCCCGCCTCCTCGTGCACCGCGGCCTTGCCGCCGAGCCAGGCGTTGCGCTCCAGCAGCGTGACCCTGTGGCCCCGCGCGGCGAGCGTGCAGGCGGCGGCCAGGCCGCCGAGCCCCGCGCCGATGATCCCGACCGTGGTCATTGCGCCGCCTCCATCCGCTGGGGCGAAAGGCCCAGGTCCTCGGCCGCCAGACGCGCGGCGATCCGGGCGCTTTCGAAGATCGTGGGCAGGCCGCTGCCCGGGTGGGTGCCGCCGCCGGTGAGGTAGACGCCGTCCACGTCCTCGAAGCGGTTCCGTGGCCGCAGGTGCAGCATCTGGCCGAGGTTGTGGGCAAGGTTGAAGGTGGCGCCGCGGAAGATGCCCATCTGCGCCTGCCAGTCGGCGGGGGTGAGCATGCGCTCGGTGCGGATGCGGGGGCGCAGGTCGTGGCCGGTCAGGCGCGCGAGGCGGTCGAGGATCTTCTCGCGGTAGAGGGGGGCGAGCGTCTGCCAGTCCACCCCGCCCGACAGGTTGCCGGTGGGGACGAGGACGTAGAGCGTGGAATGCCCTTCGGGGGCCAGGGTCGGGTCGGTGACGGAGGCGTTCTGGACGTAGATCGTGGGGTCTTCGGGCGCGAGGCCGGCGTCGATTTCGGCGATGTTCTTCAGGTAGTCGCCCGACAGGTAGATCGTGTGGTGGGAGAGGTCGTCGAGCCGCCCCTCGAGCCCGAGGTAGAGCATGAAGGTCGAGCAGGAGTAGGACTTGGCCTCGATCCGCGCGTCGGTCCAGCGGCGGCGCAGGCGGTCGGGGATCAGCGCGCGGGCGGCGGTGGCGAAGTCGCCGTTCACCACCACCGCGTCGGCGGGCCGGGTGCCCGAGGCGCTGCGGACGGCGGTGGCGCGGCGGCCGTCGAAGACGATCTCCTCCGCCGGGTCGGACAGGCGGATGTCGACGCCCATCCGCGCCGCCACCCGCGCCATCGCGCGGGGCACCGCGTTGCAGCCGCCGATCGGGAGCCAGACGCCGAAGGCGTATTCGACGTGGGCCACGATGGTGAAGAGCGAGGGGCACTTGAACGGCGACATGCCGAGGTATTTCGACTGGAAGCTGAAGGCGAGCCGCAGGTCGGGGTGGCGGAACCAGCGCCGCAGGTCGCGGTCCACCGTGGCCCAGGGCCGGAACAGCGGAAAGGCGCGCAGCATGTCCAGCCGCGCCCAGTCCATCAGCCCGTGGAAGGGGCGCTGCAGGATCGGCTTGAAGGCGGCGAACTTGGCGGTGTTCCCGGCCAGGTAGGCCCGCACGTTCGGCGCGTCCGCGGGGCTGATCCGCGCGGCCTGTTCGGTCAGGCGGTCGACGTCGGGGGTGGCGTCGAAGGTGTTGCCTTCGTCGAACTGGAGCCGGTACATCGGGTCGAGCCGCCGCAGGTCGACCTCGGCGTCGAAGTCCTGGCCGCAGGCCGCGAAGATCTCGCGCAGGATCGCCGGGTAGAGGTAGAAGGTCGGGCCGTAGTCGAAGGTGAAGCCACCTTGCGTGAAGCTGGCGGTGCGGCCGCCGACGCGGTCGGCGCGTTCCAGCACGGTCACGGCGGCCCCTGCCGCGCGCAGGAGCATCGCGCTTGCCAGCCCGCCGGGGCCTGCGCCGATCACGACGACCTTGCGCGCCCGGCTGCCGGGCCGGACGTTCACCGGAGATACCTCATGGTCAGCGCAACGGTCCCGCTGCCGCGAAGTTCCAGCGCCGCGCCGCGCGCGACGGTCGGCGGCGCGCAGGCGGCCGGGGCGTGCAGGAGGAGGTTCGCCAGGCGCATCGCGGTCCCTTGCCGCCGGGAACAATGTCCGATCCGGCGCGGTTCAGCCCGACAACGCCGGAGGGACACGGATGTTCGCACGTGCGCCGCTGCAACCGGGATCGGACGCGCCACGACGCGCGGCGGGGGAGAACTTTCCCGTGGCCTCGCGGCTTCTGGCGCCGCGGGTGCGGGGGGCGGTCACGGCCTTCTACCGCTTTGCCCGCGCGGCCGACGACGTGGCCGACGATCCGGGCCTGCCGACGAGCGAGAAGCTGCGGCGGCTCGCGGCCTTCGCGGCGGGGCTGGCGGGGCGGCCGGGTGCGGCGGAGGCCGTGGCCCTGCGCGCGGCGATCGGCGACGGGCCGGGTCTTGCCCACGCCGCAGCGCTGCTCGGCGCGTTCCGCCGGGACGCGGCGGGGCAGAGCTACCGGACCTGGGACGAGCTGCGCGCCGGCTGCGCGCGGTCGGCGGACCCGGTGGGGCGGTTTCTTCTGGACACCCACGGCGAGCCGGAGCGGACGGCGGCCCTGTCCGACCCGCTGTGCACGGCGCTGCAGGTGCTGAACCACCTGCAGGACATCGGCGAGGACAGGCGGCGGCTGGGGCGCATCCACCTGCCGCGGGACTGGATGGCGGCCGAGGGCGTGTCGGCGGACGACCTGGAGCGGCCCGCGGCCACCCCGGCGCTGCGGCGGGTGATCGACCGCGCGCTTGCCGCCTGCGACGGGCTGCTGCTGCGGGCCGCGGGGCTGCCGGGCGCGCTGCGCGACCCCGGCCTGCGGGCGCAGGCCCGCGCGACGCTGTGGCTCGCGCAGGCGCTGGCCTGCGCGCTGCGGCGGCACGATCCGCTGGCCGGGCGCGTGGCCCCCTCGCGGGGGCAGGTGGCGGCGGCCGTCGCGCGCGCCGCGCTGTGGCGCGTGGCCGGCCGATGAGGGGCGGCCCCGCGACCGGTGCCGCGGCCGACGCGGCGACCGTGGCGCGCGTCGTCGCGGCCGCGGGGTCGTCCTTCCGGCTGGGGATGCGCATCCTGCCGGCGCGCCGCCGCGCGGCGATCCGTGCCGTCTACGCCTTCTGCCGCATCGCCGACGACATCGCCGACGGCGACGACCCCGCCGCGCCCGACCGCGTCGCCCGGCTGGCCGCGCTGCTGCGCTGGGAGGAGGAGGTCCTGCGCGCCTACGACGGCCGGCCGCGCACCGCGGTGGGCGCGGAGCTTTCCCGGGCGGTCGACCGCTTCGACCTGCCGCTGGGGGAGTTCCTGCTGGTGCTCGACGGGATGCGGATGGACGTGGCGGGCCTCGTCGCGCCGTCGTCCGAGCGGCTGGCGGCCTACGTCCGGCGGGTGGCGGGGGCGGTGGGGATCCTGTCGATGCACTGCTTCGGGGCCTGGCGCGGCGCGGCGTCGGAGCGCTTCGCGCTGAGCCTGGCGACCGGGTTGCAGCTGACCAACATCCTGCGCGACGTGCAGGCCGACGCGCGCATCGGGCGGCTGTATCTGCCGCGCGACGTGCTGGCGGTGGCGGGCGTGCCGGGCGCGCCGCACTTGGCGGCGGGCCATGCGCGGCTGCCCCGGGCGCGCGCGCTCCTGGGGGCGCGGGCCCGCGCGGCCTTTGCCGCGGCGGCGGTCGAGGTGTCGGCGCACAGCCGCGCGCGCCTGCTGCCCGCGCTGCTGATGATGGGCCCCTACGAAGGCCTCCTGGCGCGGATGGAGGCCGACTGGACCCGCCCCGCGCCGCGCCGGTCGGCCGTGGCCGTCCTGACCGCCCGGGCCGCGTGGTGGTGGCGGGCGCGGGTCTGGCCGGGCTGGTCGCGGCGGAACGGCTGAGCGCCGCGGGGTGGCGGGTCCTGGTCGTCGAGGCCGCGGCGGCCGCCGGGGGGCGCTGCCGCAGCTTTCACGACGACCGGCTCGGCTGCCGCATCGACAACGGCAACCACCTGATCCTGACGGCCAACACGCGGGTCCTCGACTGGGCGCGGCGGATCGGCGGGGCGGACCTGCTGCGGACGGGCGAGGCGGTGTTTCCCTTTCTCGACCTGGAGCGCGGGCACCGGTTCGCGCTGGCGCCCGGCCGCGGACCCTTGGGCGCGCTGCGCCGCGCGGCCCGGCCGCCGGGCGTTCCGCTGGCGGGCCTGGCCGGGCAGATGGCGCGGCTGGTGCTGGCGCGGCCGGGGGTGACGGTGGCCGGGGCGGTCACCGACCGGGGCGAGCTGTGGCGCGGGTTCTGGGACCCGATGACGCGCGCGGTCCTGAACGAGGCCCCCGAGGCGGCGGATGCCGCGCTCTTGCGCAGGGTGATCCTCGACAGCTTCGCGCGCGGGGCCGGGGCCTGCCGGCCGGTCTTCGCGATGGCCGGGATCAGCCCCGCGCTGATCGACCCCGCGCTTGCGGTCCTGGCGCGGCGGGGGGTCGAGCTGCGCCTGCGCGCGCCGCTGCGCAGGGTCCGCCTGGCGGAGGGCCGGGCCGTCGGCCTGACGGTCGGGACGGCGGAGATCGCGGTCGGGCCCGACGACCACCTGATCCTGGCGCTGCCCGCCCCGGCCGCTGCGGCGATGCTGCCGGGGCTGGCGCTGCCTGCGCCGGGCAACACCATCGTCAACGCGCATTTCCTGCTGCCGGGCAGCGGCCTGCCGCCCCTGCTCGGGCTGGTCGGCGGGGCGGCGCAATGGCTGTTCCGGCGCGGCGACGTGGTGTCGGTGACGGTCTCGGCCGCCGCGGCCTCGGCCGTCGCGGGGCTCGGGCGGGAGGCGGCGCTGGCCCGGCTCTGGGCCGACATGCGCCTGGCGCTGCGCGCGCAGGGGGCGGCGCTGCCCGCCACGATGCCGCCTGCGCGGCTTCTGCGCGAACGCGCCGCGACCTTCGCGCAAAGCCCCGCGCAGGTCGCGCGCCGCCACCCCGCCGCGACGCGCTGGGGCAACGTGACGCTGGCGGGGGACCACGTCCGCACCGGCCTGCCCGCCACGCTGGAGGGCGCCGTGCGCAGCGGCGAGGCCGCGGCGGAGGCGGTGGTGCGCGCGGCGGACCGCCGGTCGCGGTGACGGCCCGCGCGACCGGGCGCCGCCTCAGGCTTCGGCCATCCGGTAGCCGACGCCCGGTTCCGTCACGATGAAGCGCGGATCGGCCGCGGCGTCGCCGAGCTTCTGGCGCAGCTGGCGGATGTAGACGCGCAGATACTGGCTGTCGGCCGCGTGGGCGGGGCCCCAGATGGCCTTCAGGATCATCGCGTGCGTCAGAAGCCGGCCGCGGTTGCTGGCGAGCATCCACAAGAGGTCGAACTCGCGGCGGGTCAGGTGCAGGGGCGCGCCGGACATCGTGGCCGCATGCGCGGCGGCGTCGATCCGCAGCGGTCCGATCTCGAGCACCGCGGGGGACGCCTCGCCCGCGCGGTCGCGCAAGAGGCCGCGGACGCGGGCGAGCACCTCGCGCATCCCGAAGGGCTTCACGACGTAGTCCTGCGCCCCCTCGTCCAGCGCGGCGACCTTGCCCGCCTCGTCGGACCGCACCGACAGCACCAGGACCGGCACCTGGCTCCACCCGCGGATCCCGCGCAGCACGGTCAGGCCGTCGGCGTCGGGCAGGCCGAGGTCGAGCACGACGAGGCCGGGCGCCTCGCGGGCGACGGCGGCGATGCCGTCGCGGGCGGTCGCGGCCTCGATCACCGCGTGGCCTTCGGCTTCCAGCGCCACGCGCAGCAGGCGGCGGATCGGGGCCTCGTCGTCGATGACCAGGATGCGGGCGGTCACGGCGCGGCCTGCGGCAGGGTGATCTCGATCCGCGTGCCGGTGCCGTCGGGGGCGCCGGGCGCGGCGAGGATCGTGCCGCCCATCGCCTCGACCAGGCCCTTGCAGATCGCGAGACCGAGGCCCGTGCCCGCGCGCTGCCGGTCGCCGCCCTCGACGCGATGGAACATGTCGAAGACCCGCGTCCGGTCGGCTTCGGGGATGCCGGGGCCGCCATCGGTGATCGCGAGCGTCACCTGCCCCCCCGCCACCGTCCCGCCGCCGGCCCGCGCCGACACGGCGATCCCGGTGCCGTCGGGGGCATATTTCGCGGCGTTGTCGAGGATGTTCACGATGACCTGCTCGAGCAGCGCACGGTCGGCGCGGACCGGAGGCAGGTCGGGCGGCAGGTCCAGCCGCAGCGCGTGCCCGCGCAGCACCGCCCGCATCCGCACCCGCGCGGCCCCCACGATCTCGGCCAGGTCCTGCGGCGCGAGGCGCGGGCGCAGCGCGCCGTGGCCGAGCCGCGTCATGTCGAGCAGGTTCTGCACGTAGCGGTCGAGCCTTTCGCCTTCGTCGCGGATGTCCTGCGCCAGGCCACGCGCGGCGTCGGGCAGGTCGCCCTCCGCGAGATGCCCTGCCGCACCGATGATCGTCACGAGCGGCGTGCGCAGGTCGTGGCTGACGCTGTTCAGAAGCGCCGTCCGCAGCCGCTCGGTTTCGGTGGCGAGCTGCGTCGCGGCCAGGTCCTCGGTCAGCCGCAGGCGTTCGAGCGCGAGCGCGATCTGGTCGGTCAGCGCGTCGAGGAGCCGCCGGTCGGCGCGGGCGAGCGTGCGGTCGTCGGCGAAGGCGATGCCGAGCACGCCCAGCCGCCGCTCGGCGGTGGCGAGAGGCAGGAAGAACCAGCGCGCCATGGGCAGGGTGTCCGAGCCGCGCCCGGCGGGTTCGCCCTTGTCCCAGGCGAACTGCGCGGCGGACTGGTCGCGCAGGTCGAGCCGGTCCTCGGGCGGATAGCCGCCCGCGACGCGCAGGCCGCCGTCGCCCGGCAGGAGCAGGATCGATTCGCAGCGCAGCGTCGTCGCCACGTGGCTGACCGAGGCCCAGATCACGTCGTCGGCCGTCGCGGCCGCGGCGACGCGGCGGCTGAAGTCGTAGAGCTTGTCGGTGCGCTCGGCCATCGCCGCCTGGGCGTTCACCCGCGCGCGCAGCCGCGCCGCGAGGTTGCCGGTGATGAGCGAGGCGGCCAGGAACAGCGCCAGCGTCAGAAGCTCGCCCCGCTGCGCGACGAGGAAGGTGTAGCGGGGGTCGGTGAAGAACCAGTTGTAGGCCATGAAGCC
>CAZNPW010000023.1:0-49779 GCA_964575185.1 uncultured Exiguobacterium sp. | reverse complement strand
CCCGAAAGCCACGCGGCGAGCTTTGCGCTTCTCGTCTACGCCAGCGCCTGGATCAAGCGCCACCACCCCGGCATCTTCGCCTGCGCGCTTCTGAACAGCCAGCCGATGGGGTTCTATGCCCCCGCGCAGATCGTGCGCGACGCGCGCGCGCACGGGGTGGTCGTGCTGCCGCCCTGCGTCAACCGCAGCCACTGGGACAACGTGATGGAGCCGCAGCCCGACGGCCGGCTCGCGCTGCGGCTGGGGTTCCGGCAGATCAGGGGCGTGCCCGAGGACGAGGCGCTGTGGATCGCCGCCGCGCGCGGCAACGGCTATGCCCAGGTCGCCGACATCTGGCGGCGTGCCGGGGTGGGCCCGGCGACGGTGACGCGGCTGGCCGAGGCCGACTGCTTCGCGAGCCTGGACCTGAACCGCCGCGACGCGCTGTGGGCCGCCCGCGCCATCGACGGCGCGGCCCCGCTGCCGCTGTTCGCGGGCGACATGGGGGATGAAGGCATCGCCGAGCCGCTGGTGGCCTTCGCCGCGCTGACGGAGGGCGAAGAGGTGGTGGAGGATTACGTCGCCTACCGCCTGACCCTGCGCGCGCATCCCGTGGCCCTGCTGCGGGAGTGGCTGACGCCGGATGCTCCACGCGCCCCGGCGACGGCAGCGGGGCACAGGCAGACCGCACCCGCCCAGGCGTGAGCGCAGGGCGGGCCGCGGAGTTTTCGAAAACTCCGCGCCGGAGCCTTCAAAGGCTCCGGTCCGATTTCTTTAAAGAAATCGGTGCCTTCCCGCGCGCACCGCCCCTTCGGCACTCAGCCGGCCAGCCCCAGAAACAGCATCAGCAGCTGGCTGACCCTGGTCATCGCGGCATCTTCCAGGGGGGGGCCGACCTTGCCGATCCTGGGTGTCGCCGACTTGTCGACCATGACTTGCGACGCGACAGCGAGGCCGTTCTGCCAGCTCGGCTCGACCGTGACGCGATACAGCGGCGCGACCGTCAGCGTGGACGTTCGGAGACGGAAGCGGGCATGGCGGACCTCCCGGACCTGCGTTGGCCGGCGCGCCTACTTCGGCGCGAAGAGCCGGTAATACACCCAGTCGGGCAGGACCTGCGAGGCGCGGAACAGCCAGCTGAACACCATGGGGAAGCTGCGCTTGAAGGCGTCGGTGTTCATGTGCTCCCACATTTCCTGCGCCGCCTGGTCGGGCTCCATCAGGAAGGGCATGCGGAAGTCGTTCTTGTCGGTCAGGCGGGTGCGGATGAAGCCGGGGTTGCAAAGCTGCACGCGGATGCCCGATCCGCGCAGGTCGGCATACATGCTTTCGGCCAGCGCCATGGTCCCGGCCTTTGATGCGGCGTAGCCGATCGCGCCCGGCAGGCCGCGGAAGCCCGAGAGCGAGCCGGTGATGACGACATGGCCCGTGCCCCGCGCGGCGAACTGCGGCATGACCGCGCCGATCACGCGGGCGCAGCCGGTGAAGTTGACGTCGCACATCGCGGTGACCTGGGCCGCGTCCCATCCCTGCGCCCCCTGCGGCCAGTAGACGCCCGCGAGGTAGACCACCCCGTCGATCGCGCCGACCTCGGCCGCCGCCGCCGCGACGCTGGCGTCGTCGGCCACGTCGACCGGCACCGCCCGCGCGGGGCCCGGCAGCTCCGCCACGACCTGCGCCAGCCGGTCCGCGCTGCGGGCCGAGACGATGACCTCCACCCCCGCGCGGCTCATGACCCGGGCGAGCGCCTGGCCCAGCCCCTCGCTGGCCCCGACGAGCCAGTAACGCTTGCCCGTCCACTCCATCTTGTCAGTCCGGGCAGGTCACGCGGGCACCCGGCGCATCGTCGCCACCAGCTCGGCCACGGTGAAGCCGAACTTGGTGAACTGGCTGCGGTTCATGATCGTGCCGTTCTCCATCAGATACATCCAGTCGGTCACGTCGAGCACATGGCCCCCGGCATCCTCGGTCAGCCGGATGCGGTAGCGCATCTGGACCCCCGCCCCGGCGGCGCGGCCGGTGCCCTGGCCCACCACGTCGGGCGCCTCGGCCCGGATCGTGCCGTCGGGGGTCAGGTGCAGCGTCCACTCGCGGTTCTGCACCGTGCCGCTGTCGTAGCGGAAGGTTTCGCGCAGGGTGCCGGTGTCGCCGTTCCACGACCCCTCCATCTCGGCCACGAAGCGGCTGGTGACGCGGCCGGTCGGGCCATAGATCACGCCTTCGCAGAGGATCGGGCCGGATAGGTAGCGCTTCAGGTCGAAGACCGGCCCGCGCGCGGCCATGTCCTCGGGCCGCTGGCCGCGGAAGCTGAAGAGGTTGCGGCGCATCGCGACCAGCACCAGGGTGATGGCGGCCCCGAGGAGGGCGGCGAAGACATCGGTCATCTTTCAGTCCTCCGGGATGCGGGTGCGGGCCAGAAGGCCGATGGCCGCGAGTTTCAGGGCGCAGGGCAGGATGGCGTAAAGGATCGTCAGGGCCGTAAGCGCGGTGGCGGGCGCGGGAACGCCGCGCTGGAAGCCCTGCAATTCCAGCGCAGGAAGTAGCGTCACCGCCGCCAGGGCAAGCGAGAGTTTGCCGACGAAGGACCACAATCCGAAGGCCGTGGCCTCGCCACCCCGGCCGATCGCGGCCATGCGGCGGGCGAAGATCGCAGGGAGCAGCGTCATGTCCGCGCCGAGCGCCGCACCCGAGGCGGCGCAGATGACGGCAAAGGCCAGGACGTCGCCTGCGCCCAGCGTCGCGGCCCACAGGAAGGACAGGATCGCCAGCACCATTCCCGCCATCAGCACGCGCCGGGCACCGTGGCGGGCGGCGAGGCGGCTCCAGATCGCGGTCGAGGCGGCGGCGGCGGCGAAGAACAGAAGCAGCAGCGGCCCGGCGGCCTCGGGCGCGGCGAGGCGGGCCTGGACGAAGAACAGGAACAGGGTGGAAGTGACCGCGACCGGGGCCGCGTTCAGAAGCGCGATCAGCAGCAGCCGCCGCGCCAGCGGGTCGGCCAGCGCGGGCCGGAAGGTCGCGAGCGGCGAGGTGTCGGGCGGCATGGCGGTGGCGTGGCCCCATTCGCGGCGCATCCCCCAGACGGCCAGCAGGCTCAGCGCCGCGAAGGCCAGCGCGAAGCCGGTGAAGCCCAGCGCCAGCGGCGCGACGGTCGCGGCACAGACCCCGGCGAGCGATCCCGTCTCGCGCCAGCCGGCAAGGCGGATGTGGCCGCCGTCGCCCAGCCGGTCGGCGCGGCCGACGCCCTCGGCGTAGAAGCAGATCGTCAGGAAGGAAAACGCGGTGAACATCGCGGTCAGCGTCAGCGCGAACCACAGGAGCGGGGCCACGGGCGGCGTCGCGGCGAACAGGCCCAGCATCGCCAGCGCCATGACCGCCGCCGCGACCGCGACCCAGAGGCCCCGCGTCGCCCGTCCACGTTCCGCCAGCCAGCCCAGCAGCGGATCCTGCACCACGTCGATCAGCCGCAGCAGCCCCAGCACGTAGCCCAGCGCCGCGAGGCCGATCCCGTAGGTCTCGGCATAGTGGGCCGGCGCGTGGATGTAGATCGGCAGCCCCGCCGCCGCGACCATCGCGGCGAACAGCGACCACTGGCCGAGCCAGGCGCGCGGGGCGGGCATTGCGGTCACCGGGTGACCTCCTGCGCCGGGGGTTCGGGGCGGGCGCGGAAGGCCGCGCCCTTCCACCACAGCCGCAGCGCCTGCCAGTGGATCAGCGCCAGCACCCGGCGCGAGCCGAACGGCCGCCGCAGGCAGGCACCGAGGATCCCCGCCGTCGTCAGCGGCGCGACGGGGCCGATGAGGTTGGTGAAGACCCCGCCGCCCGGCGTGTCCCCCGAACTGGTATAGTCGATCCAGATGCCGATCCGGTCCGCCCGGATGTCGAAGCGGAAGCGGTAGGTCCCGTGAGTCGGCTGGAAGGGCGAGACGTGCAGGATCTTCCGCGCCGTCACGGTGTCGTCGGGGCCGAGCGGCCCCGCGTCGTCGCGGTGGCAGAGGTAGGAATGGCGGTCGCCGTAGGTATTCGTGACCTCGGCCACCACGCAGGTCAGCGCGCCCGCCGCATCGCGGCAGAGCCAGAAGCTGACCGGGTTGAAGACATGCCCCAGCACGCGCGGCTGCGCCAGCAGCGCCACGCGGGCGGGGGCGGGCAGGCCGTGATCGGCGAGCACGGTGCGCACCCATGCCGCGCCCGCCCCCCGGCCTGGTGGGCCGCCGTGGTCGCGGTCGTGCAGGCTCATCAGCCCGGCGCGGTTCAGGCCCATCAGCCAGGGCCGGCCCGCGCCCTCTTCCGCCAGGACGTAATCGACGCCGTAGCGGAAGGCGTTCCTCACCGGGCCCTTGCGGCCGTGGAAGGTGACACCCCGCAGGTGAAGGGTCCGGGTCATGCCGCCGCCCGCACCTCCCGCGCCCGCAGGCCCTGCACCACGTCGACCGCGCTGGCGAAGCCGTCCTCGTGGAACCCGCTGCGCATCCAGGCGCCGCAGAACCAGGTCGCCCGCGCCCCGTTCATCGCGGTCAGCGCGGCCTGCGCGGCCAGCGTGCCCGCGTCGTAGACGGGATGGCGGAAGGTGACCTCGTCATGGACCAGCCGCGGGTCGACGCGCGCGCCGCCGTTCAGCGTGACGAACAGCGGGTCGTCCTGCGGGATCGGCTGCAGGCTGTTCATCCAGTAGGTCAGGTCGATCCGGTCGCCCCGGCCCGCCGCGGGTTCGACATAGTTCCAGCTCGACCAGACCTTGCGCCGCCGCGGCATCAGCCGGGCGTCGCTGTGCAGGACGGCGTGGTTCGGCTGGTAGCGCACCCGGGACAGCCAGCGCGTCTCCTCGGCCGAGGAGTCGGCGAGCAGGCGCAGCGTGTCGTCGGCGTGGGTGGCGAGGATGACCTCGTCGAACATCTCGGCCGGCGCGCCTTCCGCCTTGACGATGGCCCCGCCGCCCTGGCGGGTAACGGCCTGCACCGGCGTGCCGGTGCGGATGTCGACCCCGGCGCGGGTCAGGTGGGCCTGCAGGCGGCGGACGTATTCGACCGACCCGCCCTGCACGGTGAACCACTGGTGCTGGCCATGGACCCCCATCAGCGCGTGGTTCTGGAAGAACCGCACCAGCGCCGCGGCGGGGAAGTCGAGGATGCCGGTCGTGGGGGTGGACCAGATCGCACCCGAGAAGGGCGTGATGTAGTGGTCGCGGAACCACGGGCCGAGCCGCAGCCGGGCGACCAGCGCGGCGATGGTCATCCCGCCGTCCGCGGCGACCGCGGCGGGGGCCGCGCGGTTGAAACGCAGGATGTCGCGCACCATCCGCAGGAAGCGCGGGTCGGCGAGGTTGCGCCGCGTGGCGAACAGCGTGTCGAGCCTGTCGAGCCCGTATTCCATCCAGCCGCCGCGGATCGAGGCGGCAAAGCTCATCCGGCTTTTCGCGACGGGCACGCCGAGCGCCTGGAACATTCCGGTCAGATGCGGGTAGTTCACCCGGTTGAACACGATGAAGCCCGTGTCGACCGGCTGGTCGCCGCGCCTGCCCGCCATGACGGTGCGGGCATGGCCGCCGAGCCGTGGCGCGGCCTCGAACAGGACGACCCGCGCCCCGGCGGCAAGCTGGTAGGCGGCGGCGAGCCCCGCGATGCCCCCCCCGATCACCGCGACATGCCGGTGACCGGCGTTCCTCGACTCGAAGGGCATCTGCGATCCTGCCGTCCCTGTTGTTGTGACTGTCTACGCGGTCATGGATACGACGGATCAGCCGGACAGTTTCGCAACTTCTTTTGTCATGGGCGTGTGATCCAGACGTTAACGGACGGCGTATCTGCTGCAAAACCGATCGTGGCCACCCGCGGCAGAAAACGGATGCACGGCCGACCGACCCCCCTTATGGTGCGGCGCACAAAGGGAAATCGGTCCCGCGGGGCGAAAGGTAAGTGGCGGTCGGTCAGGACGAGACGGATTGGGCGGCCCTTCTTCTGTCGGTGCGCGACCGCCAGGACCGCGCGGCCTTCGCCGCGCTGTTCCGGCACTTCGCGCCGCGGGTGAAGGGGTTCCTCATGCGGTCGGGCGCGGATGCCGCGCAGGCCGAGGAATGGGCGCAGGATGTCATGGCGACGCTGTGGCAGAAGGCGCACCTGTTCGATCCGGCGCGGGCGTCGGTGGCGACCTGGGTCTTCACCATCGCGCGCAACCGGCGGATCGACGCGCTGCGCCGCGCGCGCCGGCCCGAGCCGGAGGACCTGCCCTGGGGCCCGGACGCCGAGCCCGACCAGGCGGAGGTCTTTCTGGCGCAGGAAGAGGTCACACGTCTGGGGGCCGCGCTGTCGCGGTTGCCCGACAAGCAGAGGAGGCTGATCGAACGGGCCTACTACGGCGATATGTCGCACACCGAACTGGCGCAGGAAACCGGGCTGCCTCTTGGCACGATCAAGTCCCGGATCAGATTGGCGCTCGAGAAGCTGCGGCATCACCTGGGCGAGCGTTCGCGGCAGTGATGAGGATGATGAACGAACCCACCTGCGTCCGGCACCACCTTCCCGACCATCTGCTGATGGGCTACGCCGCCGGCACGCTGCCCGAGGCCTTCAACCTGGTCGTCGCCACGCACGTGTCCTTGTCCGACGAAAGCCGGGCGCGGCTGGGTGCCTTCGAGGCGGTGGGCGGCGCGATGCTCGAGCGGATGGCGCCCGCGCCGATGGGCGAGGCCAGCCTGGGCCTGATGCTCGACCGGATCATCAGCCTGCCGCAGGCGAATGCCCGCGCGCCCCGCCAGTCGGCCGGGATCTTCCCCGCGCCGCTGGCCGACTACCTCGGCCACGACGAGGACGGCGTGAACTGGCGGCCGGTCGCGAGCGGGGTCCGGCAGTCGATCCTGCACGCCGACCGCCAGGGCAGCGTGCGGCTCCTGAAGATCCCCGCCGGGGCCGAGATGCCCGACCACGGCCACCGCGGGATCGAACTGACGCTGGTGCTCCAGGGGGCCTTCGTCGACGGCAACAACCGCTACGGCCGCGGCGACATCGCCGTCGCCGACGAGGACACCGAGCATACACCGGTCGCCACCGGCGACGGGGCCTGCATCTGCCTCGCGGCCACCGACGCGCCGCTGCGCCTGAAGGGCCTGCTGCCGCGGCTCGCGCAGCCGTTCTTCCGCATCTGACGGAAGAGCTCCCGCGTCCCGGCGCAGGCCGGGACCTCGCCCGTGCCGCCGGTACTACCCCCAGGTCGGGTGGAACCGCCCCGCGGGCGAAGCGGTGAAGATCTCGGCCCCCGTCGCGGTCACGCCGATGGTATGCTCGAACTGCGCCGAATCCTTGCGGTCGCGGGTGATCGCGGTCCAGTCGTCGGCCAGCACGCGCGTCTCGGGACGGCCGAGGTTCACCATCGGCTCGATGGTGAAGAACATCCCCTCCTCCAGCACCGGCCCGGTGCCCGGGCGGCCGTAGTGCAGCACGTTCGGCGGCGCATGGAACACACGCCCGAGGCCGTGGCCGCAGAAGTCGCGCACCACGCTCATCCGCTGGGATTCGACATGGGCCTGGATGGCATGGCCGATGTCGCCGAAGGTGGCACCGGGGCGGACCGCCGCAATGCCCTTCATCAGCGCGTCGTGGGTGACCTGGATCAGCCGCTCGCGCCAGGGTTTCAGGGTGCCCGCGACATACATGCGGCTGTTGTCGCCGAACCACCCGTCGACGATCACCGTCACGTCGACGTTCAGGATGTCGCCGTCGCGCAGCGCCTTGGGGCCGGGGATGCCGTGGCAGACGACCTCGTTCACCGAGATGCAGCTGGCGTGGCGATAGCCCTTGTAGCCGACCGTCGCGCTGGTCACGCCGCGGCGCGCGATCTCGGCGGTGATCGCCGCGTCGATCTCTCCGGTCGTCACGCCGGGCGCGACCCAGTCGCAGACCATGTCGAGGATTTCGGCCGCGACGCGCCCGGCCTGGCGCATGCCGGCGAAGTCCGCATCGTCGTGGATGCGGATGCCGTCGCGCGTGATCCTGCCGCGGATGTCATCCATCGGGCCAATATATGCAAGGGGACCGGCCTTGGCCAGTAGCGCCGCCCGGCCTATACCGGCGCCGTGATGCAGGAGCAGCCCATGACCAACCCCACCGCCGCGATGCTGGTGATCGGCGACGAGATCCTGTCGGGCCGCACGCGCGATTCCAACATGCATCACCTGGCGGGCGAGCTGACGCGGCACGGCATCCGGCTGGTGGAGGCGCGCGTGGTGGCCGACGACCATGCGGCCATCGTCGCGGCGGTGAACGGTCTGCGGGCGGGGCACGACCATGTCTTCACCAGCGGCGGGATCGGGCCGACGCATGACGACATCACCGCCGACGCCATCGCCGCGGCCTTCGGCGTGCCGATCACCCACCGCGCCGACGCGCTGGGGCTTCTCGCCGCGCATTACGCCCGCGCGGGGCTGGAGCTGAACGAGGCCCGCCGCCGCATGGCGCGCATCCCCGACGGCGCCGTCCTGATCGACAACCCGGTCAGCACCGCGCCGGGGTTCAGCCTGGGCAACGTGCACGTCATGGCCGGCGTGCCGCGGATCTTCGAGGCGATGCTCGCGGGGCTGTTGCCCGGCCTGACCGGGGGGGAGCCGCTGCTCAGCCAGTCCCTGCGGGTGGAACGCGGCGAGGGCGACATCGCCGCCGACTTCGCCGCGCTGGCGGCCGAGTTTCCCGACCTGTCGCTGGGAAGCTACCCCTTCGCGATGAACGGGGCGGTCGGCACCAGCCTGGTCGTGCGCGGCACCGACGCGGGCCGCATCTCTGCCGCCATGGCGCGGCTGGCGGCGCTGTTTCCGTGACGCTGGCGGTGGCGGACCGGGGCGTGATGGCGGCGCTGGCGGCGACCTGGCCCCCGGCGGCGGCGACGCGCGACGGGGCGCTGACGTTGCGCGACGGGGCGGGGGGCGGGTCGCGCGTGTCGGCGGCGAGCCTCGCCCCCGGCTGGACCGGGGCCGACATCGACCGCCTGGTGGCCGCGATGCCCGCGCCGCTGGTGCGGGTCGCGGACGACCCGCGGCTCGACGCGGCGCTGGCCGCGCGCGGGTTCGTGCGGCACGACCCCTCGGTCATCATGGCGGGGGCGGTCGCGGCCGGACCGGAGGAGGACGTCGTGCGGCGCTGGCCGCCGGACGGGGTGGCCCTCTGGGCGGCGCAGGGGATCGGGGCCGCGCGGCTCGCGGTGATGCACCGTGCGCCGGGGCCGAAGACCGTGCTGGCGGCGGGCGACATGGCCGCGGCCTTCGTCGCCTGCCACGGCGGCTGGGCGGTGCTGCACGCGCTGGTCGTGGCGCCGGCGGCGCGGCGGCGGGGATGGGGCCGGCGGCTGACGCAGGCCGCCGCGGGGTTCGGGCGGGACCACGGCGCGGGGGGGCTGGCGCTGGCCGTGACGGTCGCGAATGCGCCCGCCCGCGCGCTCTACGCCGCGCTGGGGCTGGAGGAGGTCGGGCGGTATCACTACCGCCTGCGGCCCCCGGCCGCGCGACCATGATCCTCCGCGCCCTGGGTCTGGCGCTCTGCGCCGCGCTGCTGCCCGCGAGCGCGCGGGCTCTCGAGCTGCCGCGGGGGGCCGAGGTGCAGGCCGACGAGACCGACGCCGACGCGGACCTGCGCCTCGCGACCGGCCCCTTCGACGGTGCCGCGGTGCCCGAGCGGGTGCTGCCGGGCAGCCTCAGGCGGCAGAGCTGGCGCATCCCCGGCACCGCCACGCCGACCGCCGAGCTGATCGACGGGCTGGCGCGCCAGGTGCAGGCGGCGGGGCTGGCCCCGGTCTACGCCTGCGCGGCGCGCGAGTGCGGCGGGTTCGACTTCCGCTTCGCGCTCGACATCCTGCCCGAACCGCAGATGCACGTCGACCTCGCCGACTACCGCTATGCCGCGCTGGCGGGAAAGGACGGGGCGGGGGTGGTCGTGATCGTCAGCCGGTCGGCCGACGCCACCTTCGTGCAGGTCTCGACGCTGACGCCCCGCGGCGTTCCCGCCGGGGTGCCCGCGGTGGTCGCCGCCCCCGCACCCCCGGCAGCCCCGGCCGACCCGGCGGGCTTCGCCGCCGCGCTGGAAGGCGGCGGGGCGCTGGTCCTGGCCGACGTGGCCTTCGCCGTCGGGGCCGAGGCGCTGGCCGATCCCGACGCGCCGTCCCTGCGGCTGATCGCGGGCTATCTGAAGGCCAACCCGGCCCGCGCGGTCGCCATCGTCGGCCACACCGACGCGAGCGGCCCGCTGGAGGCGAACATCGCGCTGTCGCGGGCGCGGGCGCGGGCGGTGCGCGCAGCGCTGGTCGCGCTCGGGGCCGATGGCGCGCGCATCCAGGCCGACGGCGTGGGCTACCTCGCGCCCCGCGCGACGAACCTGACCGAGGCGGGCCGCGCGCAGAACCGCCGGGTCGAGGTCATGCTGACCTCCACCCGCTGACGGCTCACCAGCTGTCCGGCCCCTTGTCCATCAGCCGCCGGGCGAGGAAGTCGATGAAGGCGCGCACCTTGGGCTGGGTGAAGCGGCCGGGCGGGTAGACCGCGTAGATGCCCAGCACCTCGACCGGCAGGCCGGGGATCGCCTCTTCGACCTGCCCGTCCTTCATCGCCTCGGAATAGAGGAACGAGGGCAGGTAGGCGATGCCGAGCCCCGAGATCGCGGCATTCAGCAGCGACTGGCCGTCGTTCACGGTCAGCCAGCCCGCGCTGCGGACCTGGCGCTTCTCGCCCGAGGGCGCGGTGATCTTCCAGACGTTGCCGTTGGCCTGGTTGGAGTAGTGCAGAAGCTTGTGGTCGTTCAGGTCGTCGATCTTCAGGGGCCGCCCGAACCTCTGGAAGTAGGACGGCGCGGCGATCATGCGCTTGGTCGTCTCGGTCAGCTTCCGGGCGCGGAGCGAGCTGTCCTCCAGCTCGCCGACGCGGATCGCCATGTCGAAGCCTTCCGAGATGAGCTCGACGTAGCGGTTGTTCAGCACCATGTTGACGGTGATGTCGGGGTATTCGACCAGAAAGTCGCCCAAGATCGGGGAGACGAGGTTCACCCCGAAATCGGTCGCCACGCTGATCCGCAGCAGGCCGCTCGGCGCCGACTGCATGGATGTCACCAGCGCGTCGGCCTCGCCCGCGTCGTTCAGGACCCGGCGGGCGCGGTCGTAGTAGGCGAGCCCGATCTCGGTCGGGCTGACGCGGCGGGTGGTGCGGTTCAGAAGCCGGGCGCCGAGCCGCGCCTCCAGCGCCGAGACGTGCTTTGACACGGCCGACTTGGAGATCCCCATCTTCTTCGCGGCGTCGGTGAAGCCGCCCTGGTCCACCACGGTGGCAAAGGCTTCCATCTCGGTCAGTCGGTCCATCGGCATCCCTATGGCAGTAGGAAACGTCTTGGGCCCTGTGTCGCGTCGAAATCGGGCAGGATTGCGGTCGCGGGCGGTCAAGTCGGGGGTATTGTGACGGATCGTTGAAGGCGGGGAAACGGCGCGGGGCCGCCGCCGTCGCGCTGCGGCGGCAGCGGAAGTCCGCATCCCGGGGCCGGGAGGATGCGCGTCGGCGGCAATCCGGCGGGGCGGGCGGACGCTTTCGGCGGGCGCAGGGCGGCGCGGGCCTGCGGGGGTTTCCATCCCCCGCCACGGCGCATAGCTGGGATCGCGGGGCCGCCGGTGACGGTCGCCCCGCCCACAACCGAAAGGACGACCCATGACACGGACACTGCTCTCGCTTGCCGCCATCGGCACCCTCGTGGCGCTGCCCGCGCTGGCCCAGACGATGCCCGCCATCGAGGATACCGACGGATCGGGCAACTGGTCGCTGACCGAGCTGCAGGTGGTCTACCCCGAGCTGACGCAGGAGACCTTCACCGCGATCGACGCCAACGGCGACGGCGCGGTCGACCAGACGGAACTCGCCGCGGCGATGGCCGACGGGGCGCTGCCCGCGGCGTCGGGCGGCTGAACGGGCGGGGGGGGCGGGTGCGGCCCGCCCCTTCCGGCTAAAGGGGTTCTTCATCTTTCCGTGGTGGGGTGCGGGCCAAAGGAGCCCCACATGACCGCGATGCGCCCCCATCCCCTGCCCGCCAACGAACCCGCCCGGTCGGCGACGGTCGACGCGATGGACCTCATGGCGCGCAGGGCGGATCCGTTCTTTGCCGGCGTCACCAGCATGGTGCGGCAGATCCTGGGCACGCCCATCGCCTTCATCTCGCTGTTCAGTGGCGACCGGCAGGACTTCCTGCGCATCGACGGGATCGACCTGGCCGGCACGCAGCGCGACATGTCGCTGTGCGCCTTCACGATCGCCGCGCGCGAAACGATCATCCTGCCCGACACGCACGCCGACCCGCGATCGCGCGAACATCCGGTCGTCACGCGCATGGGCGTGCGCTTTTCCGCCAGCGCACCCGTCATCACGTCGCGCGGGTTCTGCCTCGGCACCGTCTGCGGCATCGACCTCGCCCCCCGGCCCATGCCCAATGCCGACCAGGTGGCGATGCTGACGACACTGGGCGCCATGGTCGCGCGGTACTACGAGGTGCCGGTGGAACCCGACCCGGACAAGGTGGCCCTCCTGCGCCAGATTGCCGACGACGCGCAGAAGGAGTTCCTGGCGCTGATCGGGCACGAGATGCGGACGCCGCTGAATGGCATTCACGGGATGGCCCAGCTGCTCGATCCGCGGGATGACGACCAGGCCGAGATCGCGGCAGCCATCCTTGCCTCGGCCGAACACCTGAATGCGGTGGTGGGAAGCGTTCTGCATTTCACCGAACTCGCGTCGGGCGACATCCGCCTGCAGGAGTCGCGCGTGCGGCTGGATACCCTGGTGGACCGTGCCATGGCCGGTTTCCGCGGCCTCGCGCGGCTGCGGGGCAAGACCCTGGCCCGCGGTGGCCAGCCCGGCGGCCTGACGGTCACGGTCGACGCCGCGCAGATGGAACTGGCCCTGTCGTGCCTGCTGTCGAACGCGGTGATGCACGGCGGCGCAGCGATCACGGTCGTCACCCGCGCCCTCGGCGACGGCTCCGCCACGGTGGAGGTGGTGGACGACGGCCCCGGCATCGCCCCGGCCTACGAGGCGCGGGTCTGGGACGCCTTCGGGGTCGGCGGCCGCGTCCGCACCCGCGCGGCCGACGGCATCGGCCTCGGCCTGCCGCTGACGCGCCGCATCGCCGACCTGCACGGGGCCGAACTGCACCTTCTGCGCGGCGATGGCCGGATGACCGCGATGCTCCGCCTGCCCGCCTGGCGCCGCGCCGCCGACGGTTAAAGCACCAGCGCCAGCCGCGTGGCCTGGTCGATGGCGCGCTTGGCGTCAAGCTCCGCGGCCACGTCGGCCCCGCCGACCAGATCGTGCGGCACCCCCCGCGCCGACAGGTCCGCGGCGAGGTCGCGCAGCGGCTCCTGCCCCGCGCAGAGGATCACGCTGTCCACCGCGAGAAGCGTCTCGCCGCCTTCGGAAGTGGCGATGCGCAGGCCCCCGTCCTCGACGCCGAGGTAGCTCACACCCCCCAGCATCCGCACCCCGCGCGCGGCCAGCGCGGCGCGGTGGATCCAGCCGGTCGTGCGCCCGAGGCGGCGGCCGGGGCGGCCCGGCGAGCGTTGCAGCAGCCAGACCTGCCGCGCGGGCCGGGCCGGGCGCGGCGCGGCCAGCCCGCCCGGGGACAGCGCCGGGTCGCCCACGCCCCATTCGGCCTGCCAGTCCTCCAGCGGCTGGTCGGGGGCGGAGGTCAGGCAGGTCGCCACGTCGAAGCCGATCCCCCCCGCGCCGACGATCGCCACGCGCGCCCCGACCGGCGCGCCCGTCAGCACCTGCGCATAGGACAGCGCGCGCTCCGCGCCGGGCAGGTCGATCCGGCGGGGGATCGTGCCGGTGGCAAGGATCACCCGGTCGAACCCGGCCAGCATCCCGGCCTGCACCCGCACCCCCAGCCGCAGGTCGATCCCCGCCGCCTGCACCTGCCGGGCATACCAGGCGAGCAGCCCCCGGAACTCCTCCTTCCCCGGCACGCGGGCGGCGAGCCGCATCTGCCCGCCGACCGCCCCGGCGGCGTCGAACAGCGTCACCGCGTGCCCCCGCCCCGCCGCCGTCAGCGCGGCAGCGAGGCCCGCGGGACCCGCGCCCACCACCGCGAGCCGCAGCGGGCGCGCGGCGGGGGACGGGACCAGCACCGTCTCGTGGCAGGCGCGGGGGTTGACGAGGCAGCTCGTCAGCCGCCCGGCGAAGGTGTGGTCGAGGCAGGCCTGGTTGCAGGCGATGCAGGGCGCGATGTCGGCGGCGCGCCCCGCACGCGCCTTCGCCACGAACTCTGGGTCGGCCAGGAAGGGCCGCGCCAGCGACACCATGTCGGCCTGCCCGGCGGCGAGGATGGCTTCGGCGGTCTCGGGCGTGTTGATGCGGTTGCTGGCGACGACCGGCACCGTCGCCACCGCCCGCAGCCGCGCGGTCAGCCCGGCGAAGGCCGCGCGGGGGACCTGCGCGGCGATGGTCGGCACCCGCGCCTCGTGCCAGCCGATGCCGGAGTTCAGCACGTCCGCCCCCGCCGCCGTCACCTCGCCCGCCAGCGCCGCGACCTCCTCCCAGGTCTGGCCGTCCTCGACCAGGTCGGCCAGGCTGATGCGGTAGATCAGCAGGCGGTCCGGCCCCAGCGCCGCCCGCACCGCCGCCACCACCTGACGCGCGAACAGCCGCCGGTCGATCCCCCAGGCGTCGGTGCGGCGGTTGGTGCGGCGGGCGAGGAACTGGTTGACGAGGTAGCCCTCGGAGCCCATCACCTCGACCCCGTCGTAGCCGGCGGCGACCGCCCGCGCGGCCGCAGTGGCGAAAGCCGCCACCTGTGCTGCGATCCCGTCTTCGGTCAGCGCGGCGGGGACGTGCGGCGCGATCGGGGCCTTGACCGCGCTCGGGGCCACGCAATCGGCCCCCATCGCATAGCGCCCCGCGTGCAGGATCTGCATCGCGATCCGCCCGCCCGCGGCGTGGACGGCCTCGGTCACCGCCCGGTGCGCGGCGATGTCGGCGTCGGTGAACAGCCCCGCCGCGCCGGGAAAGACCGCGCCCTCGCGGTTCGGGGCCATGCCGCCGGTGACGATCAGCCCCGCACCCGCCCGCGCGGCGTAGAAGGCGGCGATGCGGCCGGTGTCGCCGGTCTCCTCCAGCCCTGTATGCATCGAACCCATGATGACGCGGTTCGGCAGGGTGATCCCGCGCAAGCTGATCGGCGTGAAGAGATGCGGATAGTGCATGCGGAAAACCCCCGCCGCGAGCTTGCGACGGGGGTGCGGGAATGTCAGCCCGCGACGTTACTGGATCCGCTGGCCGTTGACGTAGATGCCGCCGTCGTCGCGCGCCTCGATCTTCGAGGTCAGCACGTCGTCGCCCGCCCCCGGCGTCATGAACATCGCCAGC
This sequence comes from uncultured Exiguobacterium sp., assembly GCA_964575185.1. Taxonomy (GTDB): domain Bacteria; phylum Pseudomonadota; class Alphaproteobacteria; order Rhodobacterales; family Rhodobacteraceae; genus CAZNPW01. Next base: position 34,433 of record CAZNPW010000023.1, on the reverse strand, counting down.
ATCACGCGCGCGTTCTGCGCGTCGGCCTCGGCCACCACGCCGATCGCGACCAGCCCGTCGATCAGCGCGTTGCCGCCCGTCAGCGTCAGGTCGGCCGACCCGCGCGGCTGCGGGAACCCCGCCGTGTTGTCGAAAGTGAAGGCCCCGGTCCCCTCCAGCGCGGCCCCCGCGGCGGCCAGGGACAGCGTCGGGATGTTCAGGCTTTCGAGCACCGGCTGGGGCGGCATGGCCTCGGTCCCGTCCGACGCGGCCAGCGCGAAGACGTCGAGCGCGACCCGGCCGGTCAGGTCGAGCGCGAGGCTCGCCGGGTCGCGCGGCAGCGTCTTGCCGGGGTCGACCAGCGCCCAGGCCTCCTCGTTCACCGTCACGTCGGTGACCTTGACCATGTAGCGGTAGTCTTCCGGCGCGGTGGCGATCAGCGGCAGCCTGAAGGCGGCCTCGAGCGGGCCGATCTTCAGCTCGACCCGCTCGACCGGGATCGCCGGGGAGGTGCCGCGAAAGACCATGCCCTCGGCCCTGGCCGTCAGCTCCGCCCCGGCGGCGCCGACCGACAGCGCGGTGTCGGACGCCCCGCCCTCGGTCGTCAGGTCATAGGCCATGAAGGCGCCGGTCGTGCTATTGCTGCCAGTCGTCGCACCGGCCTGCATCCGCACCGCCACCGACAGCCCGTCGCGCAGCGCCTGCCGCCAGGCGGCCGGGTCGTCGCTGGCGATGTCCATCCCCGCGGGCAGCGCAAGCTTGCCCGTCAGCGCCACGTCCCTGGTGTCGGACCTGATCGCGCTGGTCGAGCCCGTGAACGGATCGGTCTGGTCGATCGCATAGGTCAGCGCGGCGGCGTTCAGCACCAGGTCGAAGGCGCGGGCGGCGCCGGGCGTGTCGGCATAGCTGCCCGACAGGCCGGCAAAGCCGACATCGGCCTTGAACGCGCCCGTCTGCGGTTCCGACCCGTCGAACATGTCGACCGGATAGGTGGTGTCGGTCACGATGTTCAGCGCATCGGCGCGGTAGTCGTAGGCCGTGCCCGCGCCCGCGTCCCTGGCGGTCAGGACGAGGCCCGTCTGGTTCACCGCCACCGTCCCCGCCGTGGCACCCTCCAGCGTCGCGGTCAGCGACGGGCCCATGGTGATCGCCACGGTGCCGTCGGCCTGCCCGGCCATGACGATCTCGGACAGCGCGAAGCGCGGCATCCCGCCGTCGGCCGGCACCGCCTGGGCGAGCGACACGCCGGTCAGCGTCAGCGTCGGGCCGTCGGCGGCCTGGCTTTCGGCCACGAGCGACAGGCCGACGCCCGCCGCGGCGTCCTGCCAGCCGCGCCAGACCTCCTCGGCGGTCAGGGCCTGCGCGGCGGCAGAGGTCATCAGCACCGCGCCGAGCGACAGCGCGGCGAGGGTCAGGGGACGGGTCATGGAAAGCTCCGGGAAAGGGTGGTTGCCCCCTGACTAGCCGCGCGGCTCGCGCCCGGGCAAGGTCGGAATCCCTGACAATCGCGGCACCAAGGATCGGGCGCCCGCGTGCGTCGCCCGCGTCAGCTGCCCCGGTAGGTCGCATAGGCGAAGGGGCTGATCAGCAGCGGCACATGGTAATGCGCGGCGGCGTCGGCGATGCCGAAGCGGATCGGGATCAGGTCGAGAAACAGCGTCTCGCCGGTCGACAGCCCTTCGCGCCGCAACCAGTCGCCGGCGTGGAAGGCCAGCTCGTAGGTCCCCGCCACCAGCGCCTCGCCCTGCAACAGCGGCGCATCGGTGCGCCCGTCGGCGTTGGTCACGGCGCGGGCCAGCACCCCGTCCCCGCGCGACAGCACGATCGCCATGCCCGCCGCGGGCCGCCCCCGCGCGGTATCCAGCACATGCGTCGTCAGCCGTCCCATCCCCGTCCCCCCGGCTTGCGCGCCCCCGTGGCGCGCGCCATGCTGCCCGATATGGACGCCCCCCGCTACCCCCGCGACATGACCGGCCACGGCGCCACCCCGCCCGACCCGGCCTGGCCCGGCGGCGCGCGGGTCGCCGTCAGCCTGGTGCTCAACTACGAAGAGGGCGGCGAGAACAGCGTCCTGCACGGCGACGCCGCGTCCGAGGCGTTCCTTTCCGACATCGCGGGGGCCCAACCTTGGCCTGGCCAGCGCCACTGGAACATGGAATCGCTCTACGACTACGGCGCCCGCGCGGGCTTCTGGCGGCTGCACCGGCTGCTCGGGGCCATGCCCGTCACCGTCTACGGCGTCGCCACCGCGCTCGCCCGCGCGCCGGAGCAGGTCGCGGCGATGAAGGCCGCGGGGTGGGAGATCGCCAGCCACGGGCTGAAGTGGATCGACCACCGCGACATGGACGAGGCCACCGAACGCGCCACGATCGCCGAGGCCATCCGCCTCCACGCCGAGGTCACGGGCACCCCGCCCGCCGGCTGGTATACCGGGCGCTGCAGCGCGAATACCGTCCGCCTGACGGCGGAAACCGGGCAGTTCGCCTGGATCAGCGACACCTACGACGACGACCTGCCCTACTGGCGCGGCGTACAGCTGGTCATCCCCTACACCCTGGAAGCCAACGACATGCGCTTCGCCACCGCCCCCGGCTACGTCACCGGCGGGCAGTTCGGCGACTACCTGATCGACAGCTTCGACGAGCTGCACCGCGAGGGCGGGCGGATGTTCTCGGTCGGCCTGCACTGCCGACTGGTGGGCCGCCCCGGCAAGATCGCGGGCCTCCGCCGCTTCCTCGACCACGCGGCGGCCCGGGGCGGCGTCTGGTTCGCGACCCGCGGCCAGATCGCCGCGCACTGGGCCGCGCGTCACCCGCCTCGCCGCCGTCAGCGCGCCAGCGAGATGTCGCGCGACGCCTTCGTCGCCCGCTTCGGCGGCGTCTTCGAGCACTCTCCCTGGGTCGCCGAGCGCGCCTGGGCACTGGAGCTCGGCCCGGCGCATGACGGGCCGGTTGGCGTCCACTCCGCCCTCTGCCGCGCCTTTCGCGCGGCCGCGCCCGAGGACCGGCTGGGCGTGCTGCGCGCCCACCCCGATCTCGCCGGAAAACTCGCCGCCGCCCGCCGCCTGACGCCCGACAGCGCGGCGGAGCAGGCCAGCGCCGCGCTCGACGCGCTGACCGACGACGAGCGCGCAACCTTCCAGCGCCTCAACGCCGCCTACACCGCGCGGCACGGCTTCCCCTTCATCATCGCGGTGCGCGACAACACCAAGGCCACGATCCTGCAGGCCTTCCGCGCCCGCCTCGAGAACGACACCGCGACGGAGCTCGCCACCGCCTGCGCGCAGGTCGAACGGATCGCGGAACTGCGCCTGAAGGACATGCCATGGTGACCTACCACGCGCCGCAGGGCGGCCTGCCGCCCCAGACGCAGCTGATGACCGGCCGCGCGCGCTTCACCACCGCCTGGGCGCTGATCCCGCGCGGCGTCTTCTCCGACATCGTGACGAGCGTCCTGCCGGGCTGGGACCGCACGCGCCTCTGGGTGATCGCACGGCCGATGACCGGCTTCTCCGAAACCTTCAGCCAGTATGTCATGGAGGTGCAGCCCGGCGGCGGCTCCGACGCGCCCGACGACGAGCCGGGGGCCGAGCACGTGATCTTCGTCACCGCAGGCCTCGTCACGGTCACCATCGACGGCGCGGGCCACGACCTCGACCACGGCGGCTACGCCTACATCCCGCCCGGCGCCCGCTGGACGCTGCGCGCCGAAGGGAACGCCCCGGCGCGCTTCCACTGGATCCGCAAGCTCTGGCAGCCCGCGCCCGGGATCCACCCGCCGGCGGCCTTCGTGACGAACGACCGCCTCGTCCCGCCCGTCCCGATGCCCGGCACCGAGGGCCGCTGGGCCACCACCCGCTTCGCGGCCCCCGACGACCTGGCCCACGACATGCACGTCAACATCGTGACCTTCCAGCCCGGCGGCACCATCCCCTTCGAGGAGACGCACGTCATGGAGCACGGCCTCTACGTCCTCGAGGGCAAGGCGGTCTACCGCCTGAACGAGACTTGGGTAGAGGTCGAGGCGGGGGACTTCATGTGGCTGCGCGCCTTCTGCCCCCAGGCCTGCTACGCGGGCGGACCGGGGCCGTTCCGCTACCTGCTCTACAAGGACGTGAACCGCCACGCCCGCCTGCGGGGCAGCCTTGGCTGATCGTCATTCATCTTCCCGGAAATATCCCACGGGGGGTGCGGGGGGTGTGAAACCCCCCGCCGACCTCGCCGCAAGGACCATCCGCCCGCAGCCTCTGACCGCCGCCGCCTTCGCCCCCTTCGGCGACGTGCTTCAGGCCACGGGCGATTTCCGGCTGATCAACGCGGGCCTCTGCCGCCGCCACGACGACCGCGCGCGGATCGACATCGAGGGACGGGCGGGGATCAGCCTGTTCGACGCGGCACCCCGCAGCCTGCCCTACGCCTTCGACCTGATCGAACGCCACCCGCTCGGCAGCCAGGCCTTCGTCCCGATGACCGAAGCGCCCTTCCTGGTGATCGTCAGCGACGGCCCGGACGCCGTGCCGCGCGCCTTCCTGACCGACGGCGCGCAGGGGATCAACCTCTGCCGCGGCACCTGGCACGGGGTGCTGACGCCGCTGGCGGCCCCCGGCCGCTTCGCCGTGCTGGACCGCATCGGCGACGGCAACCTGGAGGAACACCGCTTCGCCGCGCCCTGGGTCGTGGCATGAAAAGGGCGGCCCGTAGGCCGCCCTCTCCGCAATCCGGTGCGCCCGCCCTCAGGCCAGCGCGAGGTTCATCGCCGATTCCCGGCCGTCGCGGCCGCGCTCGACGTCGAAGGTCACGGCCTGCCCGTCGGGCAGGCTGGTGATGCCCGCGCGTTCCATCGCCGAGACATGGACGAACACGTCCTTGCCGCCGTTCGACGGCGCGATGAAGCCGAAGCCCTTGGTTGCATTATACCATTTCACGGTGCCGGTGGCCATCGTGAGGTCTCCTTCAAGAATGCCGTCCGCAGGGTGCGACGGCCTGGCCCAGTCACGTCAAGATCGAGACACTGTGACCACGAAGGGAGACAGAAGGTCGAAGTCTGGTGGCAACGCCCGCGTCCCATGCGCGCTTTCCGGCAGCGGCACAAGGCCAATCGCCCGGCGCATTGTCAGGTCGGCACCTGCCGGCCTAGACTGACCGGATGGAAGGCGCGCCGCCCCCCGTTCCCGGCCTGACCGTCCCGACCCTCGGCGGCGCGGCGCGGCCGGGGCTCTGCACCGACTGCGGGATCAGCCGCATGGGCGACGGGCGCGCCTGCGGCACCGCCTGCCAGTTCATCCGGCCGGGCTACCCCGAGGCGCGCCTCCACGGCCGCGCCCCCGCCGGCCCCGACGAGGCCTTCTTCGGCGTCACCCGTGCGATGCACCGCGCCCGCCTGACGCCCCCCGCCCCCGGCGCGCAGTGGACCGGCATCGCCACCGCGCTCGCCGCAAAGCTGCTCGAAACCGGGCAGGTCACCGCCGTCATCACCGTCATCCCCGACCCGGCCGACCGCTGGAAGCCGCTGGCCGCGATCGTCACCGACGCAGCGGCCATGGCGCAGGCGCGCGGGATGCGGATGGGCTTCGCGCCCACGCTCGCCGCGCTGGAACCCGCCATCGCCGCGGGCCACCGGCGCATCGCCGTCATCGGCATCCCCTGCCAGGTCCACGCCTTGCGCGCGATCGAAGGTCGCCTCGGCCTCGACGCGCTGTTCGTCATCGGCACGCCCTGTTCCGACAACACCACCACCGCGAAGTTCCACGACTTCCTCGCGCGCCTCGACCCCGCGCCCGAGACGATCCGCTACCTGGAGTTCAAGCCCGACTACCGGGTGGAGATCCGCCACGACGACGGCCGGGTGCGGCATGTCCCCTTCCTGAAACTCCCCCTCGCCGACCTGCCGCGCGACTTCTTCCCGCTGACCTGCCGGACCTGCGTGGACTATACCAACCGCCTCGCCGACGTGACCGTGGGCTACATGGGCGGCGACGGCGACCAGTGGGTCATCGCCCGCAACCTGCGCGGGGCCGCGATGCTGGCGGCGCTGGGCGACCGGCTCGTCACCGCCCCCGTCACCTCCCGGGGCCGACGCGACGCCGCCGTGAAGGGGTTCCTCGCCAACACCGCCCGCGCCGCGGGCGGCCTGCCGCTGCGCCGCATCCCGCGCTGGCTGCGCCCGCTCGTCGCCTGGCTGCAGCCGCGCGTCGGCCCCCGCGGGCTGGAGTTCGCCCGCACGCGGGTGGAGATGAAGGCGATCGAGACGATCCTGCACCTGCGCCGCGCCCACCCCGCGCGGGTGAAGACGATGGTGCCGCCGCATGTCTGGGCCATCGCGTCGCGCTACGGCCTGGTGCCCGCCACGCGCGAGGTCAGTTCCCCGCCGCGCGCAGGTCCCAGGTAAGCGTGGTCCCGTCGGTCACCGCCTGCACGTCGGCCAGCGCGGGGCCCGCCTCGCGCGCGGGCAGGTCGGTCTTCAGCCGGTTGAAGGACCAGTTCATGCTCAGCCCCCGGGGATCGTCCTGCCAGGCCTCGAAGGCATAGCTCCAGGCCGCGTTGGACAGATACTGCGGATCGGGCGGCATCAGCGCGAACGGCGCGCCGGTCACCGTGATCGTGTGGCTGATGTCGGCCAGCGGCCCGAACCACACCGGGGCGGCGCGGTCCGGGTCGACCGACGCGGGCAGCCCGGCCGTGAAATCCGGCGCGGCGAAGGGAAAGTTCCCGATCAGGTCGCCCGCATAGAGGTCGGGCGCGGGCAGGAAGTAGCTCTCGACCAGGGTCAGCGAATTGTAGGTCCGGTCGTCGATCACCTCCGGCACCGCAGCCTGGCGCAGCCCGGGGTAGCGGGCCGCACGGGCGTCCAGCAGATCCGCCTCGATCGTGCCGCGCGGGGTCAGGGAAAGCGCGCGGCGGTAATCGTCGGCCGACCGGCCCGCGAAGGTGGTGATGACCGACAGGTGCACCCCGGCTAGGCCGAAGGCGAAGTCTTCGGTCACCGACAGGCTCTCCTGCATCGTCCAGGCGGCCGGGATCGGCTCCAGCGCCTGTCGGTTCGGCCCGTCCAGCGGCAGGGTGTAGCCATAGTCGGGCGGCACCATGTTCCACAGGTCGCCGCCCTGCTGCGTCACCGAGGGATCGGCCCAGAAGGTCGTGCCGTCGATCTCGAACCTGACGATGGCGTGGTCGAAGGCCCCCATCCGCGGCTTCTGCCCGTTCAGTGCCCGGCCCTCGTCGCGGTCGGTCAGCGCGACCCGGGCCGCGATGCCCAGCCGGTCGAGCATCGTGCGAAAAAGCAGCGCCTTGTCCTTGCCGTCGCCGAAGCCCGAGGCGACGACCTCCGCCGGGGCGCGGGCGGTCAGACCCCCGGCCTCGAGCGGCAGGCTGACGGACCGCAGGTCGTCCTGCACCATGCGCAGCGCGGCGATGGCGCGTTCGGCGTCAGTGGCGAAACCGGCGCGGATCTGCTCCACCCGCGCGTCCCAGGTGCCCAGCGGATAGGGCTGCAGATAGGGGTCGGTCAGCGCCGCGGCGACGGGCGACCAGTCGGGGTCGGCCGACCATTGCAGCACCAGCGCACCGGTCCAGCCCGGCGGCGCGGCCTCGGGCACCGGCGGGGCGACGGCGTCGGTCGCGGTCCAGACGTGGCGCACCACGCCGTCGGGCCGGGCTTCGGTCGTATAGGAAACCCGCGCCGGCCAGCCGGTGAAGTAGGTGGGCCAGCCCGCCGGCCAGTCGAGCGACAGCCGCGACAGCCCCACGGCTGCGTCGGCATCGATGCGATAGCTGCCGCCGCGGTTGTCGCCCGGAAACCGCGGCAGGCTGCGGCGCAGCACCGCATAGTCGACCACGTCGCCGACCCGCAGGTCGGGCACCCGCAGGGATGCCGTCAGCGTCCCGTCGATCACCCCGTCGTCCGGCCCCGTCGCGCGGCGCATGACGGTCGCGGGCGTCGCGCCCGCGTCGATCACCTGCCCGGCCCGCAGCACGCGCAGGTGGGTCAGCGTCACCGTCTCGACCGCCGGGTCGAAGGCGATCACGATCCCCGCCGCACGGTCCAGCCCGGCGGGGTCGGTCACCTCGGTCACGGTGCGGTCCCAGGTGAACATCTCCTCGCCCGACCAGGCGATCTGGCGGTCGGCCAGCAGGTAAATCACCCCGTCGGCAGACGTCGCGCGCAGCCTGCCGGACGCCGGCGGCACCGGCACGTCCTCGACCCACGCCGGGGCGGGGGCGCGGAACACCTCCTGCGCAACGGCCCGAGGGGCGGGGGCCGCAAGCAGCAGCGCGGTCAGGACCGCGAGGGAGAGGATGCGTGCGAACATGGGCGGGACGATAGCGGCGGGGCAGCGGCATGGATAGGGCCGGAATGCCCGCGCTTCCGCCGCGCCTCACGCCGTCGTGAAGCCCGGGCTTGCGGCGGCGGCCCGGGCAGGCCAAGGACGTGGGCGCGCCGTGCGTCCTTTACGGGCGATGCTGATGGAAACCGACGATGACGCCTTGGCGCGCGCCGCCTCCGCGGGGGACCGCGCGGCCTTCGGCACGCTGGTCGCGCGGCATCACGACCGCATCTTCGCGCTGGCCTTCCGCCTGACCGGCCACCGGGCCGAGGCCGAGGATCTGGCGCAGGACGTCTGCGCCGCGCTGCCCGCCAAGCTGCGCGGCTGGCGCGGCGACTGCCGCTTCACCACCTGGCTCTACCGCGTCGTGGTGAACGCGGCCCACGACCGCCGCCGCCGCGCCGCGGTGCGCGCGCGGGCCGCGGACGGCTGGGGCGACTGGGAGACCGCGCGCCGGGCCGACCTCGCGGCCGAGGCCGAGGGCCGCGCCTGGCTCGTCGCGGCGATGGACGCGCTCGGCCCCGACCTGCGCGACACGGTGGCGCTGATGGTCGAGGACGGGATGACGCAGGCCGAAGCCGCGCAGGTCCTCGGCGTCGCCGAAGGCACCGTCGCCTGGCGCATGAGCGAGGTGAAGCGCCGCCTCAGGGCCCTTGCCGCACAGGAGGCGCAGGCATGACCGACGATCTCGACCGCCTGACCCGCGCCCTGCGCGACACGCCGCCGCCCGATGCTCAGGCGCGCGCCCGCGCCCTGGCGCTGGCGATGGAAAGCTTCGACCGGCTCCAAGGCACCGCCGCCGCCGCGCGTCCCACGCAAGGCAGCCCGCATCGGGCGGGTGTCCTGCGAAAGGCGAAAGCGATGTTCGACAGACTGACGACCCGGCAGATGCTGGCCGGAACGGCCTCGGCCGCCGTGATGGTGGTGGCGCTGGTGGCGGTGATGCCGCAGATGCGGATCATCCCGCCCATCGCCGCGCCGCAGGCGGTGGACCAGCCCGCCCTCTCGCGTCCGGTGGCCGAGGCCCGGGTGCCGCCCGCGGCCGACAGCGCCGAAGCGACCGTCCCGGCGGCCCCCGCCCCCGTGGCCGAACCGCCGCCGCCCGCCGCCCCCGCGTCGACCGTGGCCGACGCCGCCCCCGCCCCCGCCGAAGCATCCCTGGCCGAAGCCCCCGTCGCCGAAGCCCCCGCCGCCGACTCCTCCCTGGCCGAGGCCGCCCCGCCGCCGCCCGCGCCCCGCGCGGTGGCGCGGACGCGCCAGCCCGCCGGGGGCATGGCCCTCTCCCAGGCCGCGCCCATGGACGGCGCCGTGATGCAGCGCCCGGCCGAGAGCTTCGCGCCAGACCTCGCCCCCCCGCCCCTACCCGACACCGAGGCCTTCGCCAACGCCGACCCGAACCCGGTCAAGGTCACCGCCGAAGCGCCCGTCTCCACCTTCTCGGTCGATGTCGACACCGCGAGCTATGCCGTCGTCCGCCAGTCGCTGATGGCCGGCCAGATCCCCCCGCGCGACGCGGTGCGGGTGGAGGAGATGCTCAACTACTTCCCCTACGCCTACCCCGCGCCGACGGGCGACCGGCCGTTTTCCACCACCGTCTCGGTCTTCCCGACCCCCTGGAACCCCGGCACCCGCCTCGTCCGCATCGGCCTGCAGGGCCGGATGCCCGCCACCGCCGACCGTCCGCCCCTGAACCTCGTCTTCCTGATCGACACCTCGGGCTCGATGGAGGACGCAGCCAAGCTGCCGCTCCTGCGCCAGTCGCTGGCGCTGATGCTCGGCGACCTGCGGCCCGTCGATCAGGTGGCGATCGTGACCTACGCAGGTTCGGCCGGGCTGGTCCTGCCGCCCACGCCCGGCACCGACACCGCCGCGATCACCGGCGCGCTCGACCGGCTCGACGCAGGCGGCTCCACCGCCGGGGCCGAGGGGCTGGCGCTCGCCTACCAGGTGGCCGAGGGCATGGCCGCCGACGGCGAGGTCAGCCGCGTCGTCCTCGCCACCGACGGCGACTTCAACGTCGGGATCAGCGATCCCGCGGCGCTGACCGATTTCGTCGCCGAACGGCGCGCGGACGGCACCTACCTGTCGGTCCTGGGCTTCGGCCGCGGCAACCTCGACGACGCGACGATGCAGGCGCTCGCCCAGAACGGCAACGGCACCGCCGCCTACATCGACACGCTGGGGGAGGCGCGGAAGGTGCTCGTGGACCAGCTCACCGGCGCGCTCTTCCCCATCGCCGACGACGTGAAGGTCCAGGTCGAATGGAACCCCGCCCAGGTCGCCGAATACCGCCTGATCGGCTACGAGACCCGCGCGCTCGCGCGCGAGGACTTCAACGACGACCGCGTCGATGCCGGAGAGATCGGCGCGGGCCTCCAGGTCACGGCGCTCTACGAAATCGCCGCCCCCGGCAGCAGCGGGCTGCGCAACGACCCGCTGCGCTACGGCGCGGCGGTGGCTTCGGGCGACAGCCCCGAACTCGGCTTCCTCCGCCTGCGCTGGAAGGCCCCGGGCGCGACCGACTCGCAACTGTCTGAGACCGCGATCCTGCCGACCGACGCCCCCCCCGACGACGACGCCCGCTTCGCCGCCGCCATCGCGGGCTTCGGCCAGCTCCTGCGCGGCGACGGAGGCACCGGCGACTGGGGATACGCCGACGCCGCCGCCCTGGCCGAAGGCGCGCGGGGGGCCGACCCCTTCGGCTACCGGATCGAGGCGGTGAACCTGATGCGGCTGGCCCAGGCGCTCACCCGCTGACCTGCCGGTCGGGGTGGGCGACCGACAGGATGATCCGGCGCGAGGTCGAGGTGAACTCGCGCCGGATCATGACCGTGCCCGCGACCACCGTTGCCCCCATCAGCGCCCAGGGCCCGAGCAGCCAGCCGAGCGAGGCCAGCGCGAAATACACCGCCCGGAGCCCCCGGTTGAAGCTCCGCGCCGCCGTGATGTTCACCTCCGCCGCCTGCGCCGCGCGCGGGTAGGCGAGCGGTGCCGCCGGGTCGTTCGGCACCGCCGCCATCAGCACGGAGCAATAGCCGAAGAGGCGATGCGCCCAGACGAACTTCAGAAGCGCGTTGGCGAGGAACGCGAGCGTCAGGATGATCTTGACCTCGATCAGCACTTCCGGTGCCGGGATCGTCAGCGCGGAGGCAAGCCCGATCAGCCGCTCCGAACTCCCGATCAGCGCCACCCCGCCCCCGATGGCGATCATGCAGGCGCTGGCGAAAAACGCCGTTCCCTGCCGCAGCGAGTCGATGATGTTCGCATCGAAAATCCGCGGCTGCCGCGTCACCATCTGCCGCATCCACTCCCGCCGGTAATCGGCCATGAGGGTGCTGACAGAAGGGCGCGCCTTGGGCGGGTGCTCGATGACATGGCCGATGAGGAGCCAGGCTGCGAGGAGAAGCGCCACGGCGGCGAGGTCGGGGATGGTGAGGGGGCCGAGGGCGGCGGGGAGGGTCATGGGTTGACAGTAGGCGCGGGCGGGTTCGGCAAACAAGGAGGTGCGGGTTGGATTGCCCGCTGTCTGCCATGCGTCACCATGGTTCTGACCCCGGCAGGCCGTTGAGGCATGGCAATGACGGCTACAGCCAGGCCCAGGTCGCTCGGCGCGATCCTGCCTGAACGCCCGGTTGCCAAGCCCGACCCGCGCTGCATACTCCCCAAAGGAGATCCCCATGCAGATGCCCCGCCCCAACCCCGCCGTCCTGCGCGAAAAACCCGCCATCGTCGCGGCCCTGCGCGCCGTCCTGGCCGCCGACGCGGTGATCGCGGACCCCGTGGCCACGCGCGCCTACGAATGCGACGGGCTGGCCGCCTACCGCTGCCCGCCGCTTGCCGTGGTGCTGCCGCGCGGCACCGAGGAGGTGAGTGCCGCCCTGAAGGTCTGCCACGCGATGAACGTCCCCGTCGTCCCCCGTGGCTCGGGCACCTCGCTGGCGGGGGGGGCGATGCCCACGGCGGATGCGGTGGTGCTGGGGGTGTCGCGGATGACGGCAGTGCTCGAGACGGATTTCGCCGATCGCCTGATCCGCGTGCAGGCCGGGCGCACCAACCTCGCCGTCACCGGGGCGGTGGAGGGAGAGGGGTGGTTCTATGCGCCGGACCCCTCGTCGCAGCTCGCCTGCGCCATCGCGGGGAACATCGGGATGAACTCGGGCGGGGCGCACTGCCTGAAGTATGGCGTCACGACGAACAACCTCCTCGGCCTGACCATGGTGCTGATGGACGGCACCGTGGTCACGCTCGGCGGCGGGCACCTCGACGCGCCGGGGCTGGACCTGATGGGCGTCGTCTGCGGATCGGAAGGCCAGCTCGGCGTCGTGACCGAGGCGACGCTGCGCATCCTGCGGAAACCCGAAGGCGCGCGGCCGATGCTCCTGGGCTTTTCCTCCAACGAGGTCGCCGGGGCCTGCGTCGCCGACATCATCCGCGCGGGGCTGCTGCCGGTCGCCATCGAGTTCATGGACCGCCCCTGCATCCGCGTCTGCGAGGATTTCGCCCGCGCGGGCTACCCCGACTGCGAAGCCCTGCTGATCGTGGAGGTGGAGGGGTCGGAGGCCGAGATCGCCGCCCAGTTCGCCGCCATCCGCGCCATCGCTGCCCGCCACGACCCGGTGGAGGTGCGCGAAAGCGCGTCCGAGGAGGAGACGAAACGCATCTGGCTCGGCCGCAAGTCGGCCTTCTCGGCCATCGGCCGGGTCGCCGACTACATCTGCCTCGACGGCACGATCCCGGTGTCCGAACTGCCCCGCGTGCTGGGCCGGATCGGGCAGATGGCCGACGCGGCGGGCCTGCGCGTCGCCAACGTCTTCCACGCGGGCGACGGCAACATGCACCCGCTGATCATGTTCGACGCCAACGTGGCCGGAGAGCTGGAGAAGGTCGAACGCCTCGGTGCCGACATCCTGACGCTCTGCGTGAAGGTCGGCGGCTGCCTGACCGGGGAGCATGGCGTGGGGGTGGAGAAGCGCGACCTGATGGGGGTGCAGTTCACCCCCGACGATCTGGAGGCGCAGATGCGGGTGAAGGACGTCTTCGACCCGAAGTGGCTCCTGAACGCGGCCAAGGTTTTCCCTCTGGCGGCGACGGAGTCGCGGCGGATAGGGTAGCGGCGGGGGTTTCGCACCCCCCAGCCAATCGGTTTCTCGAAGCGATAGCGAATCCGATTGGCTACCCCGTGGAATATTTCAGCCGGAAAGAGAGCCGTGACGGTTCCGCGTGACGAAGCCGAAATGTCAGACATCATCCGCGGCGCGGATACCCCCGTGCGGATCGCGGGCGGCGGCACGCGCGGGCCTGCGGGCGGGGGCGAGGTGCTTTCCACCGCCGGGCTGACCGGGATCGTGCTCTACGAACCCGGCGCGCTGACGCTGGTGGCGCGGGCGGGGACCCCGCTCGTGCAGGTGGAGGCCACGCTCGCGGCAGAGGGCCAGCGGCTGGCCTGGGAGCCGCCGGACATGCGCGGGCTTCTGGGGCGGCAGGGGGTGTCGACCCTCGGTGGGGTGGCGGCGGCGAACGCCTCCGGCCCGCGGCGGATCCAGGCGGGGGCGTGCCGCGACGCGATGCTGGGGGTGCGCTTCGTCGACGGGCATGGCACGGTCGTCAGGAACGGCGGGCGGGTGATGAAGAACGTGACGGGCTACGACCTGACGAAGCTCATGGCCGGCAGCCGGGGGGCGCTCGGGGTCATCACTGAGGTGGCGGTCCGGGTGCAGGCCGTGCCGCAGGCGGTGGCGACGGTGGTGGTGCCCTGCATCGACGCGGTGCCGGCGGTTGCGATCCTGGCCCGCGCGCTCGGCTCGCCCTTCGACGTGACGGGCGCGGCCTGGGACGGGGCGGCGGCGCTGGTGCGGGTGGAGGGGATGGCCGCATCGGTCGCCTGCCGCGCCGGACGGCTGGCGCAGGACCTGGGCGGAGAGATCGACGCGACCGACCGCTGGACGGCGATCCGGGACGTCGGCGCGTTCCACGCGAGGGCGGGCGCGGTCTGGCGGGTCAGCCTGCGGCCGTCCGCCGGGCCGCGCCTGCTCGCCGCGCTGCGGATGGACCACCGCGCGGTGATGGACTGGGGCGGCGGCCTCGTCTGGCTGCTCGTCGACGACGCGGGCGATGCCGGGGCCGCCACCATCCGCCCGCTCGTCGCCGCGCTCGGCGGCCATGCGACGCTGCTGCGCGGCCCCGCCCACGTCCCCGCCTTGCCCCCCGAACCGCCGCAGGTCGCCGCCCTGACCGCGGCGCTGAAGGCGCGGTTCGACCCGCGCGGGGTCTTCGCCTGATGCAGACGCACTTCACCCCCGCGCAACTCGCCGATCCCCTCACCGCCCGGTCCAACCGCGCGCTGCGCGCCTGCGTGCACTGCGGGATGTGCACCGCGACCTGTCCGACCTACCAGGTGCTCGGCGACGAGCTCGACAGCCCGCGCGGCCGCATCTACCTGATGAAGGACATGCTGGAGACCGGCCGCCCCGCCGACGCGCGCACCGTCCGGCACATCGACCGCTGCCTCGGCTGCCTGTCCTGCATGACGACCTGCCCGTCGGGCGTGCACTACGCGCATCTCCTTGACCACGCCCGGCAGCACATCGAGGCGACCTACCGGCGGCCGCTCGCCGACCGCCTGCTCCGGCGGATGCTCGCCGCGATCCTGCCCTACCCGGGCCGCTTCCGTGCGGCGCTGACCGCCGCGAAGCTCGCGCGGCCGTTCCGCCGCCTGATCCCCGACGCGCGGCTGCGGGCGATGCTCGACATGGCCCCGGCGCGGCTGCCGCGCCCCGGCCGCATGGACGCGCCGCAGACCCACCCCGCCGCGGGCTCCCGGCGGATGCGCGTGGCGCTGCTGCCCGGCTGCGCCCAGCGCGCGCTGAACGCCGACATCAACGCCGCCGCGATCCGCGCGCTGACCCGCGCGGGGACCGAGGTGGTGATCCCGCAGGGCGCGGGCTGCTGCGGCGCGCTGGTGCACCACATGGGCATGGCCGACCGCAGCCACGCCCAGGCGCGCGCGGCCATCGCGGCGATCCTGTCGGCCGGGCCGGTCGACGCGGTGGTCGTCACCGCCTCGGGCTGCGGCAGCACCGTCAAGGACTACGGCGCGATGCTGCCCGGCGACGCCGGCGCGGCGCGGGTCGCAAGCCTCGCCATGGACGTGACCGAGGTGCTCGCGAAGCTTCCCCTGGCCTTCCGCCCGGTGCCGCCGCTCCGCGTCGGCTACCACGCCGCCTGCTCGCTCCAGCACGGCCAGCAGGTCAGGGCCCTGCCGAAGGACCTTTTGGCCCGCGCGGGCTTCACCGTGCTGGAGCCGCAGGACGCCCACCTCTGCTGCGGCTCGGCCGGAACCTACAACCTGCTGCAGCCCGCCATCGCGGGGCAGCTCCGCACCCGCAAGGTGGCGACGCTCGAGGCGACGGGTCCGCAGGTCATCGCGGCGGGCAACATCGGCTGCATGGTGCAGATCGGGTCGGGCACGGCGCTGCCCGTCGTCCACACGGCGGAACTGATCGACTGGGCGACCGGCGGGCCGGTGCCGCCTGCCCTCGCGGCCATGGAAATGCCCGGATCGGCTGCCACAGCCGGGGCATGATTCGCGCGCTTCTGGCCCTGGCCTTCCTTGCAGCCCCCGTCCGGGCCGAGACGACCGGCCTCGTCGCGCTGGACACGACCGATGCCGGGCGCGAATGGGACGCCGTCGGGCGGCTCGATTTCGGCAACCGGGGTTTCTGCACCGGCACGCTGATCGCCCCCGACCTCGTGCTGACCGCCGGGCACTGCCTGTTCGACAAGGAAACCGGCGCGCGGCTGGACCCCGCGTCGATGACCTTCCAGGCCGGCCTGCGCAACGGCCGGGCAGAGGCCTATCGCGGCGTCAGGGCGGCGGTGGCGGATCCGGCCTATGTCTACGACGGAACCGAGGGCGCCGCGCGGGTCGGGCGCGACCTGGCGCTGGTCCGGCTGGATCAGCCGATCCGGGTGCCCGGGGTGCGGCCCTTCGCGGTCGATACCGAGCCTGCGGCGGGCGACAGCGTCCGGGTCGTCTCCTACGCGCGCGACCGCGAGGAGGTGCCGTCGCTGCAGGAAGACTGCGACGTGCTGTCGCGGGCGCCCGAAATGCTCGTCATGTCCTGCGACGTCGACTTCGGGTCCTCGGGCGCGCCGGTGCTGGCGCAGCGGGGCGGCGAATGGCGGATCGTGTCGGTGGTGTCGGCCAAGGCCGAACTCGACGGCCGCAAGGTGTCGCTCGGCGTCGTGCTGGACGGGCCGCTCGCGGACCTGCGGGCGGCGCTCGACGCACCGCGCCTGGGGCGCGACGGGGTGCGCATCCTGCAGGGCGGGGCTGCGCTGGACGGCGGCGGGGCGCGCAGCGTCACCCCTTGAAGGGCTGCTCCGGGCTTCCTACGTCTCGCCTGTTCCGGTGCCGAGACGGGCCGGGACGCCAACCCTGGCCCCGTCCCGAGCGGGAGGGGCCGTCCGACCATCGCTGTGAAAGGATGATCATGCGCACCCTCGATTTCGCCCCGCTCTACCGCGCTACCGTCGGCTTCGACCGCATCGCCGACCTGATGGACCGCGTGCTGACCGCCGACGTGGCCCAGCCGACCTACCCGCCCTACAACATCGAGAAGACCGCCGACGACGCCTACCGCATCTCGGTCGCCGTCGCGGGCTTCACCGCCGACGAGCTGTCGGTCGAGGTCAGGGACGGCCATCTGACCGTCACCGCCCGCAAGGCCGAGGAGGACGGCGCCCGCAAGTTCCTGCACCGCGGCATCGCCACCCGCGCCTTCGAGCGGCGCTTCGCGCTGGCCGACCACGTCCGCGTGACGGGGGCCTCGCACGACCTCGGCATGCTGCACATCGACCTCGCGCGCGAGACGCCCGAGGCGCTGAAGCCCCGCCGCATCGAGATCGGCCGCTCCGGCACGATCGAGGCGCAGCCGGTCGAGGCGAAGCAGCTGGAAACCGCGGCGCACTGACCCTGATGCCCCGGTGATGTCAGGCGCGTCCCCCACGGGGGCGCGCCTTTCGCATCGCAGCGGGTGCCGCCGTCAGATCAGCCCTTCGGCCCGGAACAGCGCCCTGATGTCGGCCTCGGGCCGGGCGCCGAAATGGCCGATCACCTCCGCCGCCGCGATGCAGCCCATCCGGCCCGCCACCGACAAGGGCTTGCCCGTCGCCATGCCATACAGGAACCCCGCCGCGAACTGGTCGCCCGCGCCGGTGGCGTCGACCGGCACCACGCGGTTCACCGCCGCCTCGGCCCGCTCCTCCCCGCGGAACAGCAGGACCGGATCGCCCGACCGCGTGCAGACCACCGTGCCGCAGTCCGCCCGCGCCTGCGCCAGCGCGGCGTCGATCCCGCACTGATACAGCGCCTCCCATTCGTGGATGTTGCCGATCACGAAATCCATCTCGTCGCGCACCAGCCGCCGGAAATCCTCGCGGTGGCGGTTCACGCAGAACGGGTCCGACAGCGCGATCCCCGCCCGCCCGCCGCCCCCGTGGCACTCCGCCGCCGCGCGGTGGAAGGCGGCCTTGCCCTGGTCCTTGTCGAACAGGTAGCCCTCGAGGAACAGCCAGTCCGCCCGCCCCGCCACCTCCGGGCTGACATCCGCAGGCCCGAGCTCCGACGAGATCCCGAGGTAGGTGTTCATCGACCGCTCGCCGTCGGGCGAGACGAAGATCATCGACCGGCTCGTCGGCAGCTCCGCCCCCGCGACGGGCGGGTTCGGAAAGTCCGTCCCCTCGGCCGTCAGGCTGCGGGCATAGAACCGCCCCAGCGCGTCGTCGCGCACCCGGCCGATGAAGGCGCAGCGCAGCCCCAGCGCGCCCACCCCCGCGACGGTGTTGCCGACCGACCCGCCGGGCACCTCCGCCCGTTCCTGCATCGCGGCATAGAGCGTCTCGGACCGCTCCCGCTCCACCAGCTGCATGATGCCCTTGGTGATCCCCATCATGTCCAGGAAGACGTCGTCCGACGGGCTGATGACATCGACGATGGCATTGCCGATGCCCACGACCTGATAGCGGCTCAAATCGTCTTCTCCTCATAGGCGCACAGGTCCGCGATCGGGCAGTCCGCGCAGCGCGGGCGCCGCGCCAGGCAGATATACCGCCCGTGCAGGATCAGCCAGTGGTGGGAATGCGCCTGCCACTCCACCGGCACGTTGTCCTCGATCGCCCGCTCCACCGCCTCCGGGTCGCGGCCCGGCGCGATGCCGGTGCGGTTGGCGACGCGGAACACATGCGTGTCCACCGCCTGCGCCGGGTGGCCGAAGGCCATCTGCAAGACCACGTTCGCCGTCTTCCGCCCCACACCGGGCAGGCTCGTCAGCGCCGCGCGCGAGGTCGGCACCTGCCCGCCGTAGTCGCGCACCAGGATCTCGCTCAGCCGCATCACGTTCTTCGCCTTGTTGCGGTAAAGGCCGATCGACTTGATGAACTCCACCAGCCGCGCTTCCCCCAGCGCGAGCATCTTCTCCGGCGTGTCCGCCACGGCGAACAACGGCCCGGTCGCCCGGTTCACCCCCGCGTCGGTCGCCTGCGCCGACAGCGCGACGGCCACCAGCAGGGTATAGGGGTTCAGGTGCTGAAGCTCCCCCTGCGGCTCGGCCACCTGCGCGTGGAAGCGGCGGAAGATCTCCTGCAGCGTGGCGTAAGGCAACTGGCGGGCCATGGCTGGTTCTGCCAGCGCCGCCCCGGTTCCGCAACATCCGGGTCGCGCCCGCCGTCCGACCGGGTATCCTGCCCCCATGACCGATCGCTCCGCGACCTACCACTACGGCGTCATCGCCCGCGCGATGGCCGAGATCGACCGCGGAGGCCCGTCCCTGACGCTCGAGACGCTCGCCGCGCGGATGAAGATGTCGCCCGCGCACTTCCAGCGGGTGTTCTCGGCCTGGGTCGGGGTCAGCCCGAAGCGCTACCAGCAATACCTGACGCTCGACCACGCCAAGGCGATGCTCGCCGGGCAGGTCACGACCGCCGAGACCGCCCACGCCGCCGGCCTGTCGGGCACGGGCCGCCTGCACGACCTGTTCACCGCGTGGGAGGCGATGTCGCCCGGCGACTACGCGCGCGCGGGGGCGGGGCTGACCATCCGCTGGGGCTGGCACGACAGCCCCTTCGGCCCCGCGCTGGTCATGGGCACCGACCGCGGCCTCTGCGGCATGGCCTTCGCGGCCGAGGTGGGCGCGGACGCGGCCTTCGCCGACCTGACCCGGCGCTGGCCGCAGGCGACCTTCGTCGAGGACCCCGGCGCGCTTGAAGCTTCCGTCCGCGCGGCCTTCGGCCTGGGCGGCGCGACCGGCCGACCGGGCGTGTTCCTGATCGGCGCGCCCTTCCAGATCAAGGTCTGGGAGGCCTTGGTGACGGTCCCCACGGGACACGTCACCACCTACGGGCAGATCGCCGCGCGCATCGGCCACCCCCGCGCGGTGCGCGCGGTCGGCACGGCGGTGGGGCGCAACCCGATCGGCTTCCTGATCCCCTGCCACCGCGCGATCCGCACCGGCGGCGGGCTGGGAGGCTACCGCTGGGGCCTTCCGGTCAAGCGCGCGATGCTCGCCTGGGAAGCCGCCCGGACCGAGGCCTGAGCGTTCAGCGGAATGCCGCCTTTTTTACGGCGGAACCCTGTGGCCTCGCGTCGCATTGGTATATGCATCGCTGCGCGGGCCGCGCCCGCCAACCATTCCGAAGGCAGAACCATGACATTCCAGAAACCCCTGATCCTGTCGACGGCCGCCCTGCTGGCGCTGTCGGCCTGCGTGCCGGCCCCCTACAACCCGAACGATCCCAACGCCAACGCACGCTCGGGCGCGATCATGGGCGGGCTGGCCGGCGCGGTCATCGGTGCCGCGAACAGCGACGAGGAACTGCCTGCGGCCATCGCCGGGGGCATCATCGGCGCGGGGCTGGGCGGCGCGGTGGGCGCGACGCTCGACCGGCAGGCGCGCGAACTGTCCGGCGCGATCGGCAACCCGAACGTCAACGTCACGAACATGGGCGACTACCTGGTCGTGAACATGCCGCAGGACCTGCTCTTCGCCGTCGACAGCGCCACGCTGCGCCCCGACCTGACGCGCGACATCTCGGCCGTGGGCGCCAACCTGGTCCGCTACCCCGACAGCCGGATCGAGGTCATCGGCCATACCGACAACACCGGGTCGGCGGCCTACAACTACGACCTGTCGCAGCGGCGCGCATCCTCGGTCGCCGCGATCCTGCAGGGTGCGGGCGTCGCGGCCAGCCGCCTGTCGATCATCGGCGCGGGCGAGGATCAGCCCGTCGCGTCGAACCTGACGCCCGAAGGCCGCGCCCAGAACCGCCGGGTCGAGATCATCATCCGCCCGATGCGCTGAGCGCCATCCGCAAGATAGTGCGATATCGTATCATCCGGTCCGATATCGCACTATCTGGTGCGACATCGCACTATCCGGTGCGATATCGCACCAACCGGATCAGTTCAGCCGCGCCCGGACCTGGGCGATGGCGGCGTCGATCGACGCGCCGGCCCGGTCGGGGGTCTGCTGGCCCGCCAGCACGTCGCCTGCCGCCGCCACCGCGACCGCGATGGCCCGTTCGCGCACCTGGCGCACCGCGTCGGCCTCGGCCGCGGCGATCTTGTCCTGCGCGGCGGCAAGGCGGCGGTCGATGTTCCTGGCCAGATCGGCCTTGGCCTGCTCGGCTGCGGCCATCGCCTCTTCCCGGGCCGTGGAGACGATCCGCGCCGCCTGTTCCTGCACGTCCCGCTGCTTGCGGTCGTAGCTCGCGAGCACGGCCCGCGCCTCGTCGCGCAGGCTGCGCGCCTCGTCGAGGTCCGCCCGGATCTGCGCGGCGCGCTTGTCGAGCAGGCCGCCGACCATCGCGGGCACGCGGAACCAGGCAAGGATGCCCAGAAACACCAGAAAGCCGATGACCATGACGAACTCGGAGTTCGCCAGCGAGAAGAAGGGTTTGTCCTCGGCGACGGCCGGGGTTGCGGCCACGCTGGCCAGAAGTGCGATCCGCCGCATGGCTTACCCTCTCGTCCGCGTGTCGACCGCAGCCGCGATGCTGCCCGTATCCGCCGTCCCGCCCAGCGCGGCCACCAGCTCCTGCGCCGTCGCCAGCGCAACCTCAGTCACCGCCGCGGCGGCGCCCGACCGGATCTCGCCGATCCTGCGCTCGGACTCGGCGGCGCGCGCCGCGATGTCGGCATCGGCCCGCGCCGTGGCGGCGTCGAGGTCCTTCTGGATCCCCGCCCGCGCCTCGGCGATGATCTTCGCCGCATCGGCCCGCGCGCGGGCCAGCGCGTCGGTGTAGGCGCGCTCGGCCTCGACCGCCTTCAGCTTCAGCTCCTCGGCCGCGGCGAGGTCGTTGGTGATCGTCCCCGAACGCTCGGCCAGGATCGCCGAGATCCGCGGCAGCGCGATCCGCGACAGGATGACGTAGATCACGGCAAGCGTGACCAGAAGCCAGAAGATCAGGTTCGGAAAGTAGGTCGGGTCGAGCTGCGGCATCCCGGCCGCGACCGCCTCTTTCGCAGGTTCGGTTTCCATGTGGTCCCCCAGTCAGCGCGTTTCGCCGGGGCGCAACGCTCCCCGGCCCGACGACGGCGGCAGGATCAGACGGCGAACATCAGCAGGAGCGCGACGAGGAACGCGAAGATCCCCAGCGCCTCGGCGAAGGCGAGGCCGATGAACAGCGTCGCCGTCTGCGAGCCGGCCGCCGACGGGTTGCGCAGCGCGCCCGCCAGGAAGTTGCCGGCCACGTGGCCGACCCCGATGGCCGCCGCGCCGGAGCCGATGGCCGCGAGGCCGGCACCGATGAACTGGCCCATTTGTG
Organism: uncultured Exiguobacterium sp.; assembly: GCA_964575185.1. Lineage (GTDB taxonomy): Bacteria > Pseudomonadota > Alphaproteobacteria > Rhodobacterales > Rhodobacteraceae > CAZNPW01. Next base: position 12,310 of record CAZNPW010000023.1, on the reverse strand, counting down.
CGATGTTGCCTTCCATTTTCGTCTCCTTGGGATCGAAGGGGGTTGTCGCGTCAGTGATGCGGATGCAGCGCATCCTTCAGGTAGACGCAGGTGAGGATGGTGAACACGTAGGCCTGGATGCCGGCCACCAGCACCTCGAGCCCGTAGATCGCGACGACCGCCAGGATCGACACCGGCGCGACCCAGAGAACCTGGGCGAAGCCCGCGAAGACCTTGATGACCGCATGACCCGCCATGATGTTGCCGGCGAGACGGACCGAGTGGCTGACGGGGCGCACGAGGTAGCTGATGACCTCGATCACCGCGATCACCGGGCGCAGGACCAGCGGCGCGTCCTTCAGCCAGAACATCCCGAGGAACGCGGGGCCGTTCTTCACGAAGCCGAGGATCGTGACGAAGATGAACACGCCGAAGCCCAAGACCGCCGACACCGCGATCTGCGCGGTGGCGGTGAAGGAGGTGGGGATCAGGCCCAGATAGTTCGTGAACAGGAGGAAGCAGAAGATGGTGAAGATCATCGGGAAATAGCGCAGGCCGTCGTGCCCCGACACGTCCTCGACCATCCGGTGGACGAAGCCGTACAGCACTTCGGCCACCGACTGCGTGCGCGACGGAACGATCGCCCGGCCACGGGTGCCCCAGACGAACAGCGCCGTGATCGCGAGCACGCTGATCGCCATCCACAGCGTCGCGTTCGAGATCGTGAAGGCGGTCAGCGGGCCGTCGCCGAACAGCGGCCGGACCATGAACTGCTCAAGCGGGGCGAACGACAGCCCCGATCCGCCTTCAACCTGGTTCTCCACCGCCGTCCCCCTTCGTCCCCGCAGCCGCCCCGCGGCCGCCGCCGTCGCCCGACAGCGCGGCCTCGCGCCGCGCCTGCACCTCCTGCGCCGACCGCAGCATGGTGCGCACACCCGCCGCGAGGCCCGCGAAGATGAACAGCACCAGGAATACCGGCATGGTCCCGAAAAGGGTATCCAGCCCGTAGCCGATGCCGAAGCCGATCATCAGACCGGCCACCAGCTCGATCACCATCCGCCAGGCGAGCTGCGCCTGGGAATAGTGCCCCTCCTGCTCCGCACCCTTCGGTGCGGCGGCGGCCTTGGCCTGGGCGATCCGCGCCTCGAGCGCCCGCAGGCGGTCGGGATCAGGTTCGTCGGCCACGGGACACCCCCAGTCGGACGGCGCGGGTGTAGACAGCCGCGGGTGCCGAGTCAACCGCGTCGGTGCCTGGCTCAAGTGTCTGGCCGGGCGGGGTTTTCCCGACGCCGGCCGCCCGGCCGCATGTTCAACCCCGCGGTTGACGATCGCTGCGCGACGGGGCATCCCTGCGGCATGGAGGACCGCCTGACGCTGGTATTCGCCGCCCTGGCCGACCCGACGCGGCGGGCGATCCTGGCCATGCTGCTGGAGGACGACATGGCCGTCACCGACGTGGCCGCGCCGTTTTCCATGTCGCTCGCAGCCGTCAGCAAGCACCTGGGCGTGCTGGCCGGGGCCGGGCTGATCCTGCGCGAACGGCGCGGGCGGGTGACCTGGTGCAAGCTCGACCCGGGCAGCCTGCGCGCCGCGAGCGTCTGGATGCAGGGCTTCGGGCAGTTCGAGCCGGTGGACCTCGACGCCTTCGAGCGGTTTCTTCAGGTGGAGCTGAACCAGCCCGAATAGGTCGCCCGCAGCGCCGCCTTCTGGACCTTGCCCATCGCGTTGCGCGGCAGGTCGGCGACCACCACGGCGGCCTTCGGGTGCTTGAACCGTGCCAGCGCGGGCGCGATGGCGGCGAGCGCTGCGGGTCCGGTCGCCGGATCGTCGCCGGCGATGACGGCGAACACCGCCTCGCCGAAGTCCGGGTGCGGCAGGCCGATCACGGCGCTTTCCTGCACCCCCGGCACGGCGTTCAGCGCCGCCTCCACCTCCACCGGATAGACGTTCAGCCCGCCGGTGATGATGATGTCCTTCGCCCGGCCGATCAGGGTGACGTAGCCGTCGGCGTCGATCCGCGCCACGTCGCCGGTGATGAACCAGCCGTCACGGAACGCCTCTGCCGTCTTCTCCGGCAGGTTCAGGTAGCCCGCGAAGACGTTCGGCCCCCGCACCTCGATTACCTCGCCGGGGCCGAGGCGGACCTCCACCCCCGGCAGCGGCGGGCCGACCGTCCCGGCCCGGCGGTCGCCGTGCAGGGGGTTGGAGGCGATCATGTTCGTCTCGGTCATGCCGTAGCGTTCGAGGATGCGGTGGCCGGTCGCCGCCGCCCAGGCGCGGTGCGTCTCGGCCAGAAGGGGGGCGGAGCCGCTGATGCACAGGCGCAGGCCCGCCGCGGAGGCGGCGAGGCCGGGCTGCGCCAGAAGCCGGGTGTAGAAGGTCGGCACCCCCATCATCAGCGTCGCCCGCGGCAGGTCGGCCAGCACGGCCGCGGCGTCGAACCCCGCGTGCCAGATCATCCGCGCGCCCGCCAGAAGGCAGGTGTTGCAGGCGACGAAGAGGCCGTGGGTGTGGAAGACCGGCAGCGCGTGCAGCAGCACGTCGTCGGCGGTGACGCCCCAGGCCTCGACCAGCACGCGGGCGTTCGACAGGAGGTTCCCGTGGCTCAGCATCGCGCCCTTCGGCCGCCCGGTGGTGCCCGAGGTGTAGAGGAGCGCGGCAAGGTCGCCTTCGGCGCGCCGGGCGACCTCGGCGAGCCGCCCCGGCGCGAGCGCCGTCCCCCGCCCCTCGGCGTCCAGCGTCCGGCCCCGCACGCCGTCGGGCAGGGGACCGGCGAAGGCGGGGTCGTGGACGAAGACGGCGGGCGCGGCGTCCTGCAGGAAGAAGGCCACCTCGGCGGGCGTGTAGGCGGGGTTGAGCGGCAGGAAGACCGCCCCGCGCTGGACGCAGGCGGCATAGAGCGCCAGCGCCGCCGGGGTCTTGGCGACCTGCGCCGCCACCCGGTCACCGGGGCGGACGCCCGCGGCCTCCAGGGCGAATGCGACGGATCGGGACAATTCGGTGAAGCGGGCCCCCGCCATGTCGCCGCCGGGACCGGTCAGCAGGGGCGTCGCGCGATCCGCGAGGGGGGCGAAGACCGCATCATGCAGGGGGTTGGTCATCGGGAACTCCCCCATCGTGCGGGGCAGCGCGTTGCGGGATCGGAAACGCTCCGTCGCCGCGGATTGCCGCGAATCCGTTTCATTCCTTGCCCCTGCCCAACTTCCGCCCGCCTGCACCGCGAGCTTGGGTCCGACGCAACACGACCCCCGATGGAGACCGCTATGTCCCTGGACAACCTTCTCGCCCGGCTCGGCCTGAAACCGCAGGACGCGGCCGTGGACGAACGCTTCGAACGCCGGATCGCCGCGCTGGGCCGGAAGGTCCCGGCGTCGCTGCCGCATGCGGGGCGGTCGGCGTTCAAGTTCCAGTACTGACCGGCACCGCCTTCGGCAGGTGAAGTGCCGCGATCAGGTCGCGCACCTCCTGCCGGGCGGCGATGTTGGACAGCGTCAGCTCCTCGACCCCCGTGTCGTTGAGGTCCAGCACCGTCAGCCCGCGCGGGAAGAGCTCGCGGAAGATCACCCGCTCGGTCAGGCCGGGCACGACGCGGAAGCCGATCCGCCGCGACAGATCCTCCAGCGCCTCGCCGACCTTGCGCTTGTTGTGCATCTGCAGGACCGCGAGGCGGTTGCGCAGCACGATCCAGTCGATCGGCTTCAGCCCCGCCTGGGCGCGAAGCTGGCGGGCGTTCCAGACCATCTCGGAATAGATCGACGGCCCGGTCACGCGGCCCGTCTCGGCGTCCATCCGCGCCAGCAGGTCGAAGTCGACGAAGCTGTCGTTCAGCGGCGTGATTAGCGTATCGGCGAGCGAATGGCCGACCTGGCTCAGCCGCGTGTGGCTGCCGGGGCAGTCGATGACGATGAAATCGCACACCGGCTCCATCGCGGCAATGGCGTCGGACAGGCGGCGGTCGTAGATGTTTTCCCCAGGCGCGAGCGCCGCGGGGTCGACCTCGGGCAGGTCGCGGTAGTCGGGCGCGGCGAGCGTCAGGCCCGACCGCGCGGCGAAGGCGCGACGGTTCTCGATGTAGCGGGCGAAGCTCTTCTGCCGCAGGTCGAGGTCGAGCGCGCCGACCCGCGCCCCGCCCCGCGCCAGCGCGGTGGCCACATGCATCGCGGTGGTGGACTTGCCCGACCCGCCCTTTTCGTTGCCGACGACGATGATGTGCGCCACGCCCTGCCCCCGAAGCCCCGTGCGGCTGTCATAGGGGTGACGGGGCGGCAAGAAAAGCCGGTCGGGGCAGGAAATCGGCGGTCCGGCCGACCGCAGCGGCACGAACGCGAATGGCGCAGCCGGGGCTGCGCCACCCATCGCACGCGCCGGTCCGGGTCAGAACCCGAGCCCTGCGTACTTGTTCTTGAACTTCGACACGCGGCCGCCGGTGTCCATCAGCTTGGCGTTGCCGCCGGTCCAGGCGGGGTGCGCCAGCGGGTCGATGTCGAGCGCCATTTGGTCGCCGTCCTTGCCCCAGGTGGTGCGGGTCTGGAACGTGCTGCCGTCGGTCATCTTGACCGTGATCGTGTGGTAGTCGGGGTGGATGCCCTGTTTCATCGCGGTCACTCCTTGGCCTTGTAGTTGGCGACCTCGGCGATCCGGGCCGATTTGCCGCGGCGGTCGCGGAGGTAGTAGAGCTTGGCCCGGCGGACGCGGCCGCGGCGGACGACCTCGATCGAGTCGATGTTGGTGGAGTAGAGGGGGAACACCCGCTCCACGCCCTCGCCGAACGAGATCTTGCGCACGGTGAAGCTGGCGGCGAGCGTCGCCCCGCCCTTGCGGCCGATCACCACGCCCTCATAGGCCTGCACGCGCGAGCGGGTGCCTTCGGTGACCTTGTAGCCGACGCGGACGGTATCCCCGGCCTTGAAATCCGGGATGGTCTTGCCGAGGCTGGCGATCTGCTCGGCCTCGATCTGCGCGATCAGGTTCATCGCGTGTCTCCAGTTGCGCGAGGTTGGCCCCCGCCGGTGATGCCGCCCTATTGCTCTTGGTCTTCCATCGGGTCCCTACCTTGCGCCGCAAGGTAAGCCCGCCAGAGATCAGGCCTGCGTTCCTTCGTCAGCCTTTCGGCCATGTCCCGCCGCCAGGAGGCGATCCTCGCGTGGTTGCCGGAGAGAAGCACCTCCGGGATCGCGCGGCCTTGCCAGTCGGCGGGTCGTGTGTATTGCGGAAACTCCAGCAGGCCGGCCGAGAAGGATTCCTCTTCGGTCGACGCCTGATTCCCGAGCACGCGCGGTATAAGGCGCACGGTCGCGTCCAGCAAGGCCTGGGCCGCGATTTCCCCGCCGGTCAGGACGAAGTCGCCGAGGCTGATTTCCTCGACCGCGTGGTGGTCGAGCAGGCGCTGGTCCAGCCCCTCGAACCGGCCGCAGATCAGCGTCACGCCGTCGGCCTGCGCCAGGCGGCGGGCGGTGGCCTGGGTGAAGGGTTGTCCCCGCGGCGACAGGTAGATCAGCGGCCAGCGGGCGCGGTCGGGCGGGCTGGCCGCGGCGGCGAGCGCGCGGTCCATCACGTCGGCGCGCAGGACCATCCCGGCGCCGCCGCCCGCGGGCGTGTCGTCGACGTTGCGGTGGCGGCCGTCGCCGAAGGCGCGCAGGTCGATGGGGGTCAGCCGCCACAGGCCCTGGTCGAGCGCGCGGCCGGTCAGCGACAGGCCGAGCGTGCCGGGGAAGGCTTCGGGGAAAAGGGTGACGACCCGGGCCTCCCACGCGCCCTTCACCGGCGGGGGGCCGTCCATCAGGTCGCGCGGCCGCAGGCTGGCGCGGATGGTCAGGCGGCCGTGGGACTTTGGCGCGTCGGGCATGGACGCGGCTTAGCGCAGGGCGGTTGCCGTGTCAGTCCCCGGCTTCAGGCCCCCGCCATCGCCACGCGGTGCGCGGTGACCAGCGCGGGCGTTGCGGTGCCGGTTGCCACGCGGGCGTCGAGCGCCGCGCGCAGGCGGGCCGCGTCGACGTGGACGGCCATGGCGCGCAGGTGGGCGCGCGCCTCGGCCTCGGACATCTCCGGGCGGTCGGCGAGCTGCTCCAGCAGCCGGTCGGCGAGCGCCTGCCCGTCGGCGATGTGCCGGGCGTCGGGCGACGGGGGGGCGGCCGGCGGCGGGGCGCGGTCCCCGTCCCACACCAGCCGCGCCGTGGCGATCCCCGCCAGCGACAGCGCCAGCGGCAGCAGCGGCGAGACCATCGGCAGCGCCCCGAGCGCGACCGTGAAGCCGCGCCCGATGCCGAACAGCACCGCCACGACCAGCATCTGCAGCAGCGCGCGGCCGAGATGGCGCGGCCAGTCCGGCCCCGCCCAGTCGGCGGCGCGCTGCGGCCAGCCGTCGGGGCGCAGCACGATGCCCCAGAGCACGAAGATCACCGCGAAGGCCGGCACCATGTCCCAGCCGTAGCCGCCCATGCCGGCGAGCAGCGGGCCGAGCAGCAGGGCGAGCTGCGCCGCCACGGTCATTCGGGGGTTGTGAGTCAGCATCCCTGCCCTCCGCATCGCGTCACTCCGTCATTCCGTCTCCGGTGGCGGGTCGGCCACGATGCGGCCCGCCGCAAGATCCACGGTCGGCACCGTCGCGCGGGTAAAGGGCAGAAGTATGGCCGCTTTCGGGCCCTGCACCTCGAGGATGTCGCCCGCGCCGTGGTTCAGGACGGCGCGGACGTGGCCGATCAGCGCCCCGCCGGGGTCGTGGACGGGCAGGCCGATCAGGTCGGCGTGGTAGAACTCGTCGTCGGGCAGGCGGGGGAGTTTCCGGCGGTCGGCGAACAGCTCGGTGCCGTGGAGCGCATCTGCCTGTTCCTTCGTGGAAATCCCGGTCAGGCGCGCGCCATAGCCGCCGGCCACGGGGCGCGTCAGGCGGACCGTGAAGCTGCGTCCGTCGGCGGTGGTCAGCGGGCCGTAGGCGGCGATGTCGGCGGGCGCGGCGCAGAAGGATTTCAGCCGCACCTCGCCCTGCACGCCATAGGCGCCGGCGATGACGCCGACGACGATCCTGCCGCCGGTCATCGCGCGCCCTCGCAGAAGCCGCGCGCGTCCCAGCGGCCGCCGGCATCGCGGCAGCGGTCGCGCTGGTTCAGGTCGGCGAACTGCTGCCCGGCCCAGAACGCCGCCGCGCAGAGCGCGAGCGTCATGGCGCGGCGGATCAGGCCGAAACCGGGCAGGTAACCCAGGCCGGGGATCATCCCCGGGCCGGATTATTCAGCGGCCTCAGGGGCTTCCGTCCGGGCGGCCTTCTTCTTGGCGCGTTCGGCCATGGCCTTGCCGGGGACCGCGGCCTTGGGGTTGTTGCGGGTGGCCTTGGGGCGGGCGCCAGCGGCTTCCAGGAACCGCGCCACGCGGTCGGTCGGCTGCGCGCCCTGGCCGAGCCAGTGGGCGATGCGGTCCATGTCCATCACCACGCGCTTCTCGTCGTCCTTGGCCAGCAGCGGGTTGTAGGTGCCGAGCTTTTCCAGGAACCGCCCGTCGCGGGGCATGCGCGAGTCGGTCGCGACGATGGCGTAGAACGGGCGCTTCTTGGACCCGCCGCGGGCGAGCCGGATCTTCATGGCCATAGGGTATCTCCTTGATATGGCGTTGTCATTTCTGAAGTTTCTCGTGGTGCCTGATGACTTCGCTGATGATGAAGGTCAGGAACTTCTTGGCGAGGTCGGGGTCGAGGTCGGCCTCTTTCGCGAGCGCGTCGAGGCGGGCCATCTGGCGCGCCTCGCGGGCGGGGTCGGAGGGCGGCAGGCCGTGCTGGGCCTTCAGCCGCCCGACCGCCTGGGTCTGCTTGAAGCGTTCGGCCAGCGTGTAGACGAGGATCGCGTCGAGCCGGTCGATCGCGGCGCGGTGGTCCTTGAGGAGGTCGGCGGCGTCCATCAGACCCCCAATCCCGGTGTCTTCCCGGCGTCTGGCAAGTGTATGGCAGGCGTATTCCCGCGCGGTGCGACGGTGCCCCGCGCAACGGGGCGGTGGACCCACACCTCCGCGCCGTCATGGTCGCCCGCGTGCCGGCAGCCGAGCCGTTCGGCGAGGCGGCGGGAGCGGGCGTTGTCGGGGGCGATGAGGCTGATCGCGGTCGTCCAGCCGAGCGTGCCGAAGGCATGGGCGCGCACGGCCTGCGCGGCCTCGAAGGCGAGGCCCCGGCCTTCGTCGGACCAGAGCGTCCAGGTCAGCTCGGGCGCGGGGTGGCCCGCCGGGAAGAAGGGGCCGAAGTGGCCGACGGCCCGCCCGTCGTCGCGGGCTTGCGCGATGAAGCGGCCGAAGCCGCGCAGGTCCCAGTGGCCGAAGAAGGCCGCGAAGTGGGTCCAGGCGTTGCCTTCGTCCATCGCCGGGCGCGACCGGGGCGACAGCCGGTAGGCGCGGTAGGCAGGCCAGTCGGCGGGGTCGGGCCGGCGCAGGATCAGGCGGGGAGTGTCGAGCACCGTCATGCGGCCCCCGGGCCGGGGTGGCGGAAGACCCGGACGGGCGGGGTGTCGGCGGGGAAGTCGGGGACCGGGGCGCCCGGGTCCTCCACCGCGCCGAGGCGGCGGGCGAGCGCGACCGAGCGGTCGTTGCCCGGGTCGATGTAGCTGACCGCGCCCTGCCAGCCGAGCGGGCCGTAGGCGTGGGCGCGGGCGGCCTGCGCGGCCTCGAAGGCGAGGCCCCGGCCCTCGGCTTGCGCCGACCACAGGGTCCAGCCGATCTCGTGTTCGGGCCAGCCCATCGGGAACCAGGGACCTGCGGCACCGAGGGGCGTGTCGGGTGCGTCGCGCAGGGCGAAGACGAAGGTGCCGAAGCCGCGGTGGACCCAGTGGCCGGTCATGTGGCCGAGCGCGCGCCAGGCCACCCCTTCGGTCATCGGCCCGCCGACGTAGCGCGCCCGGTCGGATCGCGCGAAGGCCCGCCAGTGCGGCCAGTCGCCCATCGCCGGGGCGCGCAGGATCAGGCGATCGGTGGTGAGGGTGGGGGTGCCGGAAAGCGCGATCATGTGCGCCTCAGGTCATGCCGGATGACCACGTCGCCGGGGTCGATCCCCGGCAGGGTCGGGTCGAGCACCCCGCCGAGCCGCAGGCCCAGCGCGATGGAGCGGGTGTTGGCCGGTTCGATGATGTTCGTGACGTGCGGCCAGCCGGTGGTCGCGCGCAGCCAGGCGAGGACGGCCCGCGCCGCCTCGGCCGCGATGCCGCGGCCTTCGGCGGCAGGGGTCACGAACCAGCCGAGTTCGGGGGCCGGGTCGTCGGCGGCGTGGGAGATCCCGACCTCGCCGCCATGGGCCCCGTCGAGGTCGACCGAGAAGGGGCCGTCGCCCGTCGGCGGCCATTGCCCGACCTCGGAGGCGAAGATGCGCCAGGCCTGGGTCCGGGGCAGCGGCCCGCCCTCGCGGGCGGAGCGGGCGCTGGCATAGAAGGCCGCGCGATGTTGGAAATCCGCAAGAGGCGGGGCCCGCAGCGTCAGCCGTTCCGACCGCAGGGTCGGAATCGTGCACGTCACGGGGTCCTCGGCCCGGGTCATTTCTTGCGCCCGAGCCCCGCGAGGCCCGCGGGCAGGGTCAGGCCGCGCGGCATGCCGGCCATGCCGCCGTGCTGGGCCATGCCCTTCTGCATCCCCTGCGCCATCTCGGCGAGCTGTTCGGGCGTCATCTTCGACGGGTCGGGGATGCCCTTGCCCATCATGCTGCGCATCGCCTGCTTCAGCATCCCGCCCTTGCCCATGGTCTTCATCAGGTCGGCCATCTGGCGGTGCTGTTTCAGCAGGCGGTTGAGGTCCTGCACCTCGAGCCCCGCGCCGGCGGCGATGCGCTTCTTGCGGCTGGCCTGGAGGAGGTCGGGGTTGGCGCGCTCCTTCCGGGTCATCGAGTTCACGAGCGCGATCTGGCGGCGGATCATGCGGTCGTCGAGGCCTGCCTCGGCCGCCTGGGCCTGCATCTTGGCGGCCCCCGGCATCATGCCCATCAGGCCCTGCATCCCGCCCATCTTGAGCATCTGCTCGAGCTGCATCTTCATGTCGTTCATGTTGAACAGGCCCTTGGCGAAGCGTTTCGCCATGCGCTCGGCCTGTTCGGCCTCGAAGGTCTCGCGCGCCCTTTCGACCAGCGCCACGATGTCGCCCATGCCGAGGATGCGGCCCGCGACGCGGTCGGCCTCGAAGGTTTCGAGCGCGTCCATCTTCTCGCCCATGCCGACGAAGCGGATGGGCTTGCCGGTGATCGCGCGCATCGAGAGCGCGGCGCCGCCGCGGCCGTCGCCGTCCATGCGGGTGAGGACCACGCCGGTGATGCCGACCTTGCCGTCGAACTCGGTCGCGACGTTGACGGCGTCCTGGCCGGTCAGGCCGTCGACCACGAGCAGCGTCTCGCGGGGCTGGGCGATGTCGCGGACGGACCTCACCTCGGCCATCAGGGTTTCGTCGATGTGCAGGCGCCCGGCGGTGTCGAGCATGACGACGTCGTAGCCGCCCATCGCGGCTTGCGTCTTGGCGCGGCGGGCGATCTGGGGGGTGGTTTCGCCCTTGACGATGGGCAGGCTGTCGACGCCGACCTGGGCCGCGAGGATCGCGAGCTGCTCCATCGCGGCGGGGCGGTTGGTGTCGAGCGAGGCGAGGAGGACGCGCTTGCCCTGGCGGTCCTTGAGCCGCTTGGCGAGTTTCGCGGTGGTGGTGGTCTTGCCCGAGCCTTGCAGGCCGACCATCAGGACGGCGGCGGGGGGGTTGTCGATCTTCAGCGCATCGGCGGGGCCGTCGCCGGCCAGCACGCGGACCAGTTCGTCATGCACGATCTTGACGACCTGCTGGCCGGGGGTGACCGATTTCGTCACCGCCTGGCCGGTGGCCTTGTCCTGCACGCGACGCACGAAGTCGCGCGCGACGGGGAGGGCGACGTCGGCCTCGAGGAGCGCCGTGCGGACCTCGCGCAGGGCGGTGGTCACGTCGGCTTCGGTGAGGGCGCCCTGCCTCGTCAGGCGGTCGAGGACTCCGCCGAGGCGGTCGGAAAGGGTCTCGAACATGGGTCGTGTCCTTTCGTTTCGCCCTGATATGGGCAGGCGGGCCGCAAAGCGGAAGCGCACCCGGGGGCGCGACGCGCTGCCGGATGGCGATCCCAAAGGGGGACCGAAGGGGTGAACCTTCGGGGATGTGGCGGGGCGTTACGCCGGCTGCGCGGCGGAGTCAAGGTCGGGCGCGGCGCACGGCGTCGTGACCGGCCAACCCCTTGCGCCGTGGGCCGGATTCGCCAGCTTGTGCGCAGATGCACAGGGGGGGAGGCCGCATGGACAACTGGGACGAGATCCGCACGGCGTTCCAGGTGGCGCGGCTGGGCACCGTGTCGGGGGCGGCGGAGGTGCTGGGGGTGCACCATGCGACGGTGATCCGCCACATCGACGCGCTGGAAAAGCGGCTCGGCACGCGGCTGTTCCAGCGGCATGCGCGGGGCTACACGCCGACCGAGAGCGGGCGCGACCTTCTGGCGGTGGCGCAGGCGACCGAGGATCAGTTCGCGCAGCTGTCCAGCCGGATCAAGGGCCAGGGCGAGACGGTGACGGGCGAGCTGGTGGTGACGACCATCGCCGGGATCGCGGGGCTGCTGGTGCCCGCGATCACCGGCTTCCAGGGGCTGCACCCGGGCGTCATCGTGCGTTTCCTGACCGATCCGCGGGTCTTCCGGCTCGATTACGGCGAGGCGCATGTGGCGATCCGCGCGGGGCGCGCGCCGGAAGAGCCCGACAACGTGGTGCAGCCCTTCGTGCGCGTGCGGTCGGCGCTGTATGCCAGCCGGGGCTACGTCGCCCGCCACGGCCTGCCGCAGGGCGAGGGCGACCTCGCGCGCCACCGCTTCGTCACCGCCGACAACGAGACGGCGCGCGCGCCGTTCCATCTCTGGCTGCGGGCGCGGGTGCCTCCCGAGCGGATGTTCTTCCGGTCGACCGAGGCGGCCGCGGCGGAGGCCGCGGTGCGGGCGGGCGCGGCGGTCGGGTTCCTGTCGGTGGTGGACGGGGTGCGCGACCCCGATCTGGTCGAGGTGCTGCCGAGCCGCCCCGAGTGGGACAGCCACCTGTGGCTGGTCACGCATGTCGATCTGCACCGGACGCGCAAGGTGCAGGCGTTCCTCGGCCATCTGAAGGAGGCCGCGAAGGGCTGGACGGGCCTGTGATCCGCGGGCAGGATGCGGGGATGCGCAAGTTCCTCGTCATCCTCGACGACACCCGCGAATGCCTGAACGCCATGCGCTATGCGGCGATGCGGGCCGCGCATACCGGGGGCGCGGTGCAGATCCTGTCGGTGATCCCGCCCGAGGAGTTCCAGCACTGGATGGGCGTGGCCGACCTGATGCGCGCCGAGGCGCGCGAGC
>CAZNPW010000022.1:0-50071 GCA_964575185.1 uncultured Exiguobacterium sp. | reverse complement strand
CGATCTTCCTGACGCAGGGCTTCGTCTACCCCAGCGCCGAGGCCGCCGAGGCGCGCTTCCTGCAAGCCGGGCAGGACGAGTTCGTCTACGCCCGCTACGGCAACCCCACAACCCGTTGTTTCGAAGAGAGAATCGCGGGGCTTGAGCGCACCGAGGACGCCTTCGCCACCGCCTCCGGCATGGCGGCCGTCACCGGCGCGCTGATGTCCCTGCTGCGCGCCGGCGACCACGTGGTCAGCAGCCGCGCGCTGTTCGGCTCATGCCTCTACATTCTCGAGGAGATCCTGCCGCGCTACGGCGTGCGCGTCACCTTCGTCGACGGCGCCGACCTCGCCCAGTGGGAGGCCGCGGTCACCCCCGGAACGCGCGCCGTGTTCTTCGAGTCGCTGTCGAACCCCGCACTCGAACTCGTTGACATCGCGGCCGTTTCCGCCATCGCGCATCGCGCCGGGGCGACCGTCGTCTGCGACAACGTCTTCGCCACCCCGGTCTTCTCCCGCGCGGTCGACCAGGGGGCCGACGTGATCGTCTACTCCACCACCAAGCACATCGACGGCCAGGGCCGCGCCCTCGGCGGGGTCGTCTGCGGCACGCGAGAGTTCGTCCGCAAGACCCTGGAACCGTTCATGAAACACACCGGCGGCAGCATGTCGCCCTTCACCGCCTGGATCATGCTGAACGGGATGCAGACGCTCGACCTGCGCTGCCGCGCGATGGCCGACAGCGCCCTGAGTCTCGCCGCCGCGCTGGACGCGGACGACCGCCTGCGCGTCATCTACCCCGGCCTGCCGACCCACCCCCAGCACGCGCTCGCCATGGCGCAGACGGGGACCGGCGGCACGCTCCTCGCCTTCGACGTGGGGTCCAAGGACCGCGCCTTCCGGCTGATGAACGCGCTCGAGATCATCCGCATTTCCAACAACCTGGGCGACGCCCGGTCGATCGCGACCCACCCCGCGACGACCACCCACCAGCGCCTGCCCGACGACCGCAAGGCCCGGCTCGGCATCACGCCGGGCCTCGTCCGGCTGTCGGTCGGGCTCGAGGATCCGGCCGATCTTCTGACCGACCTCGGGCGCGGCCTCGCGGCTGCGTTCACGAAACCGTGAAGCCTGCCGGGGCGCGGGAACAAAAAGTCAACCCTTTGAAACCCCCGGCGCAACCCTACCTGCCACCGGCAAGACAGGGGGACCGCCCATGAACATCCACACGCCCGACCTCGACCGCAAGCCCTCGGCCGAGGAGGCCGCCCGCGCGCTCGCCGTGCTGCGGCAGTGGACCGGGCACGCCTCGGATGACGAGATCGCGTCCCTCGACCCGGCCCTCGGCCATCTGCTGCCGGGGCAGGGATATCCCGCGTTGTCAAGGACCTATCCTGCGGCCTTCACGGCCACCGCGGCCTACCGCGACACGCTGCCCGACCTGCAGAACGGCCCCGAAAGCCTGATCCGCGGCGCGCGTGCGACGATCCAGCACGTCGGCATCTCGAACTTCCGCCTGCCCGTCCGCTACCGCACCGGGACGGGAGAGGTGACGCTGGAAACCTCCGTCACCGGCACCGTCAGCCTGCAGGCCGACCGCAAGGGCATCAACATGAGCCGGATCATGCGGTCCTTCTACACCCACGCCGAGGCGCGGTTCAGCATGGACGTGGTCGCCGCGGCGCTGGACGATTACAAGCGCGACCTCGCGGCCTTCGACGCGCGCATCCAGATGCGCCTGCGCTTCCCGATGCGGGTCGACAGCCTGCGCTCGGGGCTGAGCGGCTGGCAGTACTACGACATCGCGATGGAACTCGTGGACGCGGGCGGCGTGCGGACGCGCATCCTGCACCTCGACTACGTCTATTCCTCGACCTGCCCCTGCTCGCTGGAGCTCAGCGAACACGCCCGCCGCACCCGCGGCCAGCTCGCCACGCCGCATTCGCAGCGCTCGGTCGCGCGGCTGTCGGTGGTGCTGAACGACGACCTGCCGTTCGAGGACCTCGTCGCCCTCGCCCGCCGCGCGGTGCCGACCGAGACGCAGGTGATGGTCAAGCGCGAGGACGAACAGGCCTTTGCCGAGCTGAACGCGGCCAACCCGATCTTCGTGGAGGACGCCGCGCGGCTGTTCTGCGAGGCGCTGCGGTCCGACCCCCGCATCGGCGACTTCCGCGTGGTGGCGAGCCACCAGGAGTCGCTGCACAGCCACGATGCCGTCAGCATCCTGACCGAAGGCCCGACCTTCGCGCAGACCTCGCTCGACCCCCGGCTCTTCGCCACGCTGGTCCCCGCGGGCTGAACCGCTTCTCTTCCCGGTCGAAATACTCCCGGGGGGTGAGCCCCGCAGGGGCGAGGGGGGCGGGCCGCCCCCCTTTTCCTTGACCGCCCCGGCGGCGCGGGGGATGACGGCGGGGATGCTCGACCTGCGCCCCATCGCCTACCTTCTCGGCCGGATGAGTCTGGTGATCGCGGCGCTGATGCTGGTTCCCGCGGCGGTCGACTGGCGGATCGGCAACACCGCCAACGCGCTCGACTTCGCGGCCGCGGCGCTGGTCGTGGGCGGGCTCGGCACGCTGGTCGCGCTGGCCTCGCGCAACGCGGTGGGCCTCGCGCTCGACATCCGGCAGGCCTACCTGCTGACCGCGACGATCTGGATCGTCCTGCCCCTGGCGGGCGCGCTGCCGCTGATGCTCGGCGCCCCCGGCCTGAGCCTGACCGACGCCTATTTCGAGGCGGTCAGCGGCCTGACCACCACCGGATCGACGGTGATCGTCGGCCTCGACGCGCTGCCCGCGGGGACGAACCTGTGGCGGGGGATGCTGAACTCCACCGGCGGCCTCGGGATCGCGTTCCTGGCGATGATCTTCCTGCCGATCCTGCGGGTCGGCGGGATGCAGCTCTTCCGCACCGAAGGCTTCGACACCTTCGGCAAGGTGCTGCCGCGGGCGAACGACATCGCGGCGAGCCTGCTCGGCGTCTATGCCGCGCTGACGGTCGCCTGCATCGTGACCTACCTCGCACTCGGCCAGACGCCGCTCGATGCCACGGTGCACGGCATGGCCACGATCGCGACCGGCGGCTTCTCCCCGCGCGACGCGAGCTTCACCGGCTACGCCGGGGCGAGCGAATATGCCGGTGCCCTGTTCATGGTGCTGGGCTCGCTGCCCTACATCCGCTACGTCCAGCTGGTGAACGGCGACGCGCGGCCCCTGTGGCGGGACGCGCAGGTGCGGGCCTACCTGAAGATCCTGCTCGGCGCGGTCGCCACGGTCACGCTCTGGCGCGTCGCGACCTCCGACATGGGGGTGGAGCCCGCCTTCCGCGAGGCGCTGTTCAACCTGACCTCGATCCAGTCCTCGACCGGGTTCTTCTCGGGCTCGTTCGGCGGCTGGGGGGCGTTCATGATGGTGGTGGCCTTCATCATCGGGGTGATCGGGGCCTGTTCGGGCTCGTCGGCCGCCGGGATCGGCGTCTTCCGCGCGCTGATCGCCTGGGACGCGCTGCGCGCCCATGTCCGCCGGGTGACGATGCCCGACCGGATGGAGCGGGTGAAATACGACGGCCGCACGGTCGAGGACGACGTGCTGAACTCGGTCGTGATGTTCATCACGGGCTACATCCTGATCCTGGGCCTCTTGACGCTCGCCGTGACGCTGACCGGGGTGGACGGGGAAAGCGCGCTCTGGGGGGTGTGGACGAGCATCGGCAACATCGGCTACGGCTTCGGGCCCGAGGTCGCGAAGACCGGCACCTTCGCGACCTACCCCGACGCGGCCAAGTGGCTGATGAGCCTGGCGATGCTGCTCGGCCGGCTGGGGCTTCTGGCGATCCTGGTGGTGTTCCTGCCGCGCTTCTGGCGAAGCTGACCCGCCCGCTTCGGCGGAAGCCGCTGCCCGCGCCGCGCGCCGCATTGACCAATCCGGCCCGCGCCCGTAAGCGTCACGCCGCCCGCACCCGACAGGTCCGCCCATGCCCGCCACCGCCCCCCGCAGCTTCCAGGAGATCGTCCTGCGGCTTCAGGCCTACTGGGCGGGCAAGGGCTGCGCGGTGCTGCAGCCCTACGACATGGAGGTCGGTGCCGGCACCTTCCACCCGGCCACCACGCTGCGGGCGCTCGGGTCGCGCGCCTGGGCCGCGGCCTATGTCCAGCCCTCGCGCCGCCCGACCGACGGCCGCTACGGCGAGAACCCCAACCGGCTGCAGCACTACTACCAGTTCCAGGTCATCATCAAACCCTCGCCGCCCGACCTGCAGGAGCTGTATCTCGGGTCATTGGCGGCCATCGGGCTCGACCCGCGGTCGCACGACATCCGCTTCGTCGAGGACGACTGGGAAAGCCCCACGCTCGGCGCCTGGGGCCTGGGGTGGGAGGTCTGGTGCGACGGGATGGAGGTCAGCCAGTTCACCTACTTCCAGCAGGTCGGCGGGCACGACTGCCGGCCGGTGTCGGGCGAGCTGACCTACGGGCTCGAACGGCTGGCGATGTATGTGCTGGGCGTGGGGCATGTCATGGACATGCCGTTCAACGACCCGCGACCCGTCGGGGAGGGGGGGGCGCCGATCCCGCTGACCTACGGCGACATCTTCCGGCAGCCCGAACGGGAATACGCGCGCTACAACTTCGACCAGGCCGACACCGCGATGCTGCTCCAGCATTTCCGCGACGCCGAGGCGGAATGCGCGCGCATCCTGGCCGCACCCGTGGCGGACAAGGCCGGGCGCGAGATCGTCATGGCGCAGCCGGCCTACGACCAGTGCATCAAGGCGAGCCACATCTTCAACCTGCTCGACGCGCGCGGCGTCGTCAGCGCGACCGAGCGGCAGGCCTACATCGCCCGGGTCCGCGCGCTGGCCCGCGCCTGCGCCGACGCCTTCGTCACCGCCGAGGCGGCCGCGGCATGAGGGGCAGCGTCGTGGCGGGGGGGCTGGTGCTGATCGGGGCGGTCGCGGGGGCGGGCGCGTGGTATGCGCAGACGCGGGCCTACTACGAACCCGCGACCTTCGCCCCGGGGCAGGAGATCCTGCTGACGCCGATCGCGGGCGGCCCGCCCGAACCGATCCCGGCCGACGGCGTCACGGGCATCCGGTCGCAGACCTCGCCGATCGGCTTCCGCGCCTGCTTCACGACGCCCGCGTCGCCCGCGACGCTGGCGGCACGCTACCTGGCCTACCCCGACGCGACGCCGCTGATCGCGCCCGGCTGGTTCGGGTGCTTCGACGCCGAGGAGATCGACCTGGCGCTGGAGCGCGGGGAGGCGCGGGCCTTTCTCGGGCAGGCCGCCATCGCCCGCGGCGTCGACCGCGTGGTCGCGGTGTTCCCCGACGGCCGGGCCTACGCCTGGCAGCAACTCCAGAAGGCCGAGTGACCATGCCCGATGCGCTGATCGAACTCTTCTCCGAAGAGATTCCGGCCCGCATGCAGGCCCGCGCGGCGGAGGACCTGAAGCGGCTGGTGACCGACGGCCTGGTCGCGGCCGGGCTGACCTACGCCAGCGCCGGGGCCTTCGCCACGCCGCGCCGCCTGGCCCTGGCGGTCGAGGGGCTGACGGCCGAAAGCCGGGCCGTGCGCGACGAGCGCAAGGGTCCCCGCGTCGACGCCCCCGCGGCGGCGGTGGAGGGGTTCCTGCGAGCGACCGGCCTGTCGCGCGACCGGCTGACGGAACGCGGCGGGGTGTTCTTCGCCGTGACGGAAAAGCCCGGCCGCCCGGCCGCCGCGATCCTGGCCGAGGTGCTCGACGCCGCGATCCGCGGCTTTCCCTGGCCGAAGTCCATGCGCTGGGGCGAGGGGTCCCTGCGCTGGGTGCGGCCCTTGCAGGCGATCCTGTGCATCCTGACCGACGAGGCGGGCACGACGGTCGTGCCCCTGACGGTCGACCACCTGACCGCGGGCGACACCACCGAAGGCCACCGCTTCATGGCCCCGGGCCGCTTCGCGGTCACGGGCTTCGACGACTACCGGGCGGGGCTGCTGCGCGCCAAGGTGATGCTCGACGCGGGCGAACGGGCCGACCACATCCGTCAGGGCGCGGCGAACGCGGCCTTCGCGGCGGGCGGCGAGGTGGTGCCCGACGACGCGCTTCTGGCCGAGGTGGCGGGTCTCGTCGAATGGCCCGTCGTGCTGACGGGGCAAATCGAGGCGCGGTTCCTTCACCTGCCGCCCGAGGTCCTGCAGACCTCGATGCGCGAACACCAGAAGTTCTTCTCGGTCAGGAACGCCGAGGGGCGGATCGACCGCTTCGTCACGGTCGCCAACATCGAGACGCCCGACGACGGCGCGGCGATCCTGGAAGGCAACGCCAAGGTGCTGGCCGCGCGGCTGTCGGACGCGGCCTTCTTCTGGGACAACGACCTGCGCGAGGCGCGCGCGGGGATGAAGGCCTGGGCCGAGGGGCTGCGCGCGGTGACGTTCCACAACCGGCTCGGCAGCCAGGCCGCGCGGGTCGACCGGATCGCCGCGCTCGCCTACGACATCGCGCCCGCCGTGGGGGCCGACCCGGTGCGCGCCGAACGCGCGGCGCGGCTCGCCAAGCTCGACCTGCGGAGCGCGATGGTGGGGGAGTTCCCCGAACTGCAGGGCGTGATGGGCCGCGCCTATGCGCTGGCCGCGGGCCACGACCCGGGCGTGGCCGACGCGGTGCGCGACCACTACGCGCCGCAGGGCCCGTCGGACGCCGTGCCGACCCAGCCGGTCAGCGTCGCGGTGGCGCTGGCCGACAAGCTCGACACGCTGGTCTGCTTCTGGGCCATCGGCGAGAAGCCGACCGGGTCCAAGGACCCCTTCGCGCTGCGCCGGGCCGCGCTGGGGGTGATCCGGCTGGTGCTGGCGGGCGACCTGCGGCTGGACTTCCACGGCCTGACGCGGCCGCGCTTCCACGCGCTGGGCGCGGACCTGACGACGAGCGGCGACCTTCTGGCCTTCCTGCACGAGCGGCTGAAGGTCTTCCTGAAGGGCGAAGGCGTGCGCCACGACGTGATCGACGCCTGCCTCGCGATGCCCGGGGACGACGACCTCGCGCTCCTGGTCAAACGCGCCCGCGCGCTGTCGGCGGTGCTGGCGACCGACGACGGCGCGAACCTGGTGCAAGGCTACCGCCGCGCCGCCAACATCCTTGCCCAGGCCGAGGCGAAGGACGGGGTGGAGTATTCCTTCGGCGCCGATGTCCGCTATGCCGACAGCGACGCGGAGCGCGCCCTGTTCGCCGCGCTCGACGCGGCCGAGGCCGCCATCGCCCCCGCCATGCAGGCCGCGGACTTCGCCGCCGCCATGGCCGCGATGGCCGCCCTGCGCGCGCCGGTCGACGCCTTCTTCGAGGCGGTGCAGGTGAACGACCCCCGCAGCATCGTCCGCCGCAACCGGCTGAACCTGCTCCACCGCATCCGCGCGACCTGCGGGCAGGTGGCGGACCTGGGGCGGATCGAAGGGTAGGGTCCGGGCCGCCGCGCGGGCGGCGGCGGCTGGGCGGCTCAGCCCGCCCGGCAATAGGCCTGGCCGCTGACCCATGCCGCCATGTCGGCCCGCTTGGCGCTGGCGCGGAACGGGGCCCAGTCGCGGCCCATGCCCAGCGTGCCGCCGCCGGCGACCATGTTGTCGCGCTCGACCTGCGCGGCGGCGATGCGCACCGCGCAGGCGAGGTTCTGCGCGCCGTCCTTCAGCGCCTCGACCGTCTGCGCCTCGCAGCCGTACTGGCGCGCCGTCGCGGGCGCGATCTGCGTCAGCCCGATCCAGCGTCCGCCGCCGCCGCTGGCGCGTTCGTTCCAGGTGCTTTCGTATTTGGCGAGCGTCGAGAACATCGCCACCCAGAAGGCGCGGCGGTCCGCCAGGCTCGCGGCCGCATAGCCGGGGCACCAGCTCTCCACGTCGTGCGGCACGGTGGCGGCCAGCGCGCCGTCGTACTGCGCCACGGCCTGCAGCGCGGCCCGGGTCCAGGCGTCGGCCTCGGGCTGGCTGTCCCAGCGCATCAGCGGCAAGGCGGTCGTGGCCGGACCGGTCGGGCTGCCCGCCACGCAGGCCGACAGGAAGAGGGCGGCGGCGAGCGACGAAAGACCGGGTCTGGACATGTCGGGCATACCTCGGGCAGCGCCGCGCAGCCGAGGCGCGGCCCGCCGGATGTGCCGCGAAGGATGCGCCCCGGGCAACCGGCCCGCCGCCGCATCGGCAAGCTCCTGCTGCAACCCTGGGCGGAATCCGCGCGCGCCCGGCCTTGCCGGGACAATGCGCCCTGCCTAAGAGGACGCAGACGCAAGGGGGTGACGATGCTCGACCTGACCTACGAGACGCCGAAGGCCCGCACGATCCGGGGCGCGACCGGCGACTGGGAACTGGTGATCGGGATGGAGGTCCACGCCCAGGTCGCGAGCCGGGCCAAGCTCTTCTCCGGCGCCTCGACCGCGGTGGGGGCCGAGCCGAACAGCAACGTGAGCTTCGTCGACGCCGCGATGCCGGGGATGCTGCCCGTCATCAACGACTACTGCGTGGCCCAAGCGGTCAAGACCGGCCTCGGGCTGCGCGCGCGGATCAACCTGACCTCGGCCTTCGACCGCAAGAACTACTTCTACCCCGACCTGCCGCAAGGCTACCAGATCAGCCAGCTCTACCACCCCATCGTCGGCGAGGGCGAGGTGCTGGTCGAGATGGGCGGCGGCACCGCCCGGCGCGTGCGGATCGAGCGCATCCACCTCGAGCAGGACGCGGGCAAGTCGATCCACGACATGGACCCCGCGATGTCCTTCGTCGACCTCAACCGCACCGGCGTCGCGCTGATGGAGATCGTCAGCCGCCCCGACATCCGCGGGCCCGAGGAGGCGGCGGCCTATGTCGCCAAGCTCCGCCAGATTCTGCGCTATCTCGGCACCTGCGACGGCAACATGCAGAACGGCAACCTGCGCGCCGACGTGAACGTCAGCGTCTGCCGCCCCGGGGCTTACGAACGCTACCGGGCGACGCAGGACTTCGCCCACCTCGGCACCCGCTGCGAGATCAAGAACATGAACTCGCTGCGCTTCATCCAGGCCGCCATCGAGCACGAGGCGCGGCGCCAGATCGCGATCCTTGAAGACGGCGGCACCGTCACCCAGGAAACCCGCCTCTACGACCCCGACCGGGGCGAGACGCGGTCGATGCGGTCCAAGGAGGAGGCGCAGGACTACCGCTACTTCCCCGACCCCGACCTCCTGCCGCTCGAGATCGAACAGGCCTGGGTCGACGCCATCGCCGCCGCCATGCCCGAGTTGCCGGACGCCAAGAAGGCCCGCTTCATCGCCGAGCATGGATTGACCGACTACGACGCAACCGTCCTGACCGCCGAGGTGGAGGCCGCGGGCTTCTTCGAGGCGGTGGCGCAGGGCCGCGACGGCAAGATCGCGGCGAACTGGGTCATCAACGAGCTGTTCGGGCGGCTGAACAGGCAGGGCCTCGACATCGCGGACAGCCCGGTCTCGGCCGCCCGGCTCGGCGGCCTGCTCGACCTGCTCGGGTCGGGCGAGATCACCGGCAAGATGGCCAAGGACCTGTTCGAGATCCTCTGGACCGACGGCGGCGACCCGGTTGAGATCGCCGCGGCGCGCGGGATGAAGGCCGTGACCGACACGGGTGCCATCGAGGCCGCGCTCGACGCGCTGATGGCCGCCAACCCCGGCCAGGTGGAAAAGGCGCGCGTGAACGCCAAGCTCGCGGGCTGGTTCACGGGCCAGGTGCTGAAGGCCACCGGCGGCACGGCGGACCCCGCGGTCGTGAACCGCATGGTGGCGGCGAAGCTCGGCCTCTGACGCGGGCGTGACGGCCGCCCGGCTTGCGCTCGCGGGCGGGTGCGGTAACAGGGGGGCGAGCCGTCGAGGGGGTCGCCATGGGGCACTACGAATACCACGTCATCCCCGCGCCGGGCCGGGCCGACAAGGTGCGCGGCGCGCGCACCGTCGCCGACCGCTTCGCCGCGACGCTGGCGCAGGCGATGAACGCGCTGGCGGTCGAGGGCTGGGAATACGTCCGCGCCGACACGCTGCCCTGCGAGGACAAGGGGATGTTCCGCGGCACCTCGACGCATGTGCACCACCTGCTGGTCTTCCGCCGCTACGTGATGGACCAGGCCGACGCGCGCGCCTTCGCCGCGCCGGCGGCGGCCGCCCCGGGCGCGCCCGCCCTGCGCGCGGCCTGGGACGACCAGGCCGCGACCGCCCCCGCGCTCGGCCCCGCCGTCAGCCGCTAGGGCGTGCGTCCGCAGGCGGCGTCCCTGCCAGCGCGCGCGGCAGGGCGGCGGCGAACAGCTGCATCGCCGCCCGCGGCCCGCAGCCGACGCGGATGCAGCGGTCGAGCGGCGCGACCCCCGGCATCCGCACGAACACCCCCTCCGCCGCGAGCCGCCCCACCAGCGCGCGTGCATCGCGGCCCTGCGCGTCCATCGTGACGAAGTTGGTGGCCGAGGGCAGCGGCACCAGCCCGTTGTCCCGCGCGATCCGCGCCAGCCGGTCGCGCGACCGCGCGATCGCCGCGACCACCCGCGCCAGATGCGCATCGTCTGCCAGCGCCGCCAGCGCCCCCGCCTGCGCGACCCGGCCCACCCCGAAATGGTCGCGCACCCGGTCGAACCCCGCGATCAGCCCCTCTGCCGCCAGCGCATAGCCGACGCGCAGCCCCGCCAGCCCATGCGCCTTGGAGAACGTCCGCAGCCGGATCACGCGGGGGTCGTCCGGGGCGACCTGCGGCAGCGTCCCCGCCGGCGCGGTGTCGGCATAGGCCTCGTCCAGCACCAGGAGCGTGGCCTCGGGCAGGTCCGCGACCAGCGCCTCCACCGCCGCCGCCGGGTGATGGCTCCCCGTCGGATTGTCGGGATTGGCCAGATACAGAAGCCTTGCCCCGGCTGCCCGGGCCGTTTCCAGCAGACCGCCGAGGTCGGCGCGGTCGTCGCGGTAGGGCACCCGCAGGTGCGCGCCGCCGCAGGCCGCGACATGGAAGCCGAAGGTCGGATACCCGCCGAGGTTGCCGACAACCCCGACCCCCGGCCCGACCGTCAGCCGCACCAGCGTGCCCAGAAGCCCGTCGATCCCGCCGCCCACCATCACCTGCGCCGCCGTCACCCCGTGCCGCGCCGCGATCGCCTGGCGCAGGTCCCACATCTCGGGGTCGCCGTACATCCACGCCGCCCGCGCCGCCGCCCGCATCGCCGCGACCGCCCGGGGCGACGGCCCGAACCCCGATTCGTTGGCCCCGAGCCGCGCCGCGAACCCCCGCCCCGCCCGCCGCTCCAGCGTCTCGGGCCCGGTGAAGGGCACGGTCGCAGGCAGGGCGGCGATGGCGGGCAGAAGATGGCGCGACATGCGCCCTGTTGCGCCACCTGCCGCCACGCCGTCAAGACACGGCCCCGGCCCCCTCTTTCCGGCCCCAAATACTCCCGCGCGGCGCGCAGGCGGAGCGGAACCGGCGCCAGCCGGGCCGCGACATGACGAAATGCGCCGCAGGCGCTCCGCTTGCTTGCCCACCCGCAGGCACCACGCTAGGGCTGGACCTGCATGGACACGCGCTCCCCGTTCCGCCGCCTGTGGTCCGCCTACCTCGCCCGCCACACGGGCACGATGGCGCTGGCCTTCCTGGTGATGGCGGTCGACGGGGCGACGCTCGGGGCGCTGTCCTGGCTGATCCAGCCGCTGTTCGACGAGGTCTTCGCCGACAGGTCCGAGGCCGCGCTCTGGCCCGTCGGCCTCGCGATCCTGGGCCTGTTCCTGATCCGCGCGCTGTCGGTGATCGTCGCCCGCGGCCTCATGGCCCGCGTCTCCACCCGGGTCGCGGCGGCGATGCAGGCCGACATGCTCGGCCACCTGATGCGGCTCGACGGCGCCTTCTTCCAGCGCCACCCGCCCGGCGCGCTGATCGAGCGGGTGCAGGGCGACACGCTCGCGGTGCAGGGGATCTGGACCTCGCTCATCACCGGGGTCGGGCGCGACGGCATCGCGCTCGTCGGCCTCTTCGCCGTCGCGCTGTCGATCGACTGGCGCTGGACCCTCGCCGCGCTGGTCGGCGTGCCGCTTTTGCTCCTCCCGGCGTTCGCGCTGCAGCGCTACATCCGCCGCAAGACCGACACGATGCGCGACCAGGCGGGCCAGCGCGCGACGCGGCTGGACGAGATCCTGCACGGCATCGCCCAGGTCAAGCTGACGCGCACCGAGGCCTACCAGATGTCCCGGTTCCAGAGCATCGTGAACCGCTACCGCCGCGCCGAGGTGCGCATGACGCTCGGCCGCGCCGCCATGCCCGCGCTGATCGACGTGGTGACGGGCATCGGCTTCTTCGCCGTCCTCCTGCTCGGCGGCGGCGAGGTCGCCGACGGCGAGCGCACGGTGGGCGAGTTCATGTCCTTCTTCACCGCCATGGCCCTGACCTTCCAGCCGATCCGCCGCCTCGGCGATCTCGCGGGCCTCTGGCAGGTCGCGAAGGCGAGCCTCGCGCGCATCCACGGCCTGCTCGACACCGCCCCGCTTACGCACCGCCCGCAGGCGGTGACGGGCCTGCGCCTGACGGCCCCCGCCGTGCACTTCGACGACGTGCACTTCGCCCACGGCGAGGTCCCCGTCCTGCGCGGCCTCACCTTCACCGCCCCCGCCGCCGCCGTCACCGCCATCGTCGGCACCTCGGGCGCGGGCAAGTCGACCGTGTTCAACCTGCTGACCGGCCTTCTGGAACCCGACGCGGGCCGCATCCTGCTCGACGACATCGACACCGGCACCCTGTCCCTGCCCGACCTGCGGGCGCAGTTCGCGGTCGTGGCGCAGGAATCCGCGCTGTTCGACGAAACCCTGCGCGAGAACGTCGTGCTCGGCCGCAGCCTGCCCGACGGCCTGCTCGACGCCGCACTCGCCACCGCCCGGGCCGATTTCGTGGCGGACCTGCCGCAGGGCCTCGACACCCCCGCAGGCCCCCGCGGCTCGGCCCTGTCGGGCGGCCAGCGCCAGCGCATCGCCATCGCCCGCGCGCTCGCGGCGCAGGCGCCGGTCCTCCTGCTCGACGAGGCGACCAGCGCGCTCGACGCCGCCAGCGAGGCCGCGGTGACAGCCGCCCTCGCCGCGCGCGGCGGGCGCACGACGCTGGTGATCGCCCACCGGCTCGCCACCGTGCGCGAGGCCGACCTGATCGTGGTGCTCGACCGCGGCCGGGTCGCCGAAGCGGGCCGCCACGCCGACCTCGTCGCGCAGGGCGGCATCTACGCGGGCATGTGCGCGCTGCAGGGGGCAAAGCGATGAGCGAACGGGTCGACGGCCGCGCGGTCTGGCAGGTGAGCGGGGCCGACGCGCTGACCTTCCTTCAGGGGCTGGTCACCAGCGACGTCCGGCCCCTGGCGCAGGGCGAGGGCGTCGTCTGGACCGCGCTCCTGACGCCGCAGGGCAAGTATCTCGCCGATTTCTTCGTCGCCGCGACCCAAGGGCGGCTGCTGATCGACATCGACGCGCGGCTGGCCGACGCCACGCTGCGCCGCCTGACGATGTACCGCCTGCGCGCCGACGTGCGGATCGCGCCCGCGGACCTGCCCGTCGCGCGCGCGCCCGACCCCTTCCCCGGCAGCCTGCCCGACCCGCGCGCCCCGGCGATGGGCCACCGCGGCTGGGGGATCGCCGGGGCCGGTCCCGCGACCGACTGGGACGCGCTGCGCGTCGCGCACCTTGTCCCCGAGTTTCCCCAGGACCTGATCCCCGATGACAGCTACCCGCTCGAGATGGGCTTCGACCGGCTGCACGGCGTCGACTTCCGCAAGGGCTGCTACGTCGGCCAGGAGGTCACCGCGCGGATGAAGCACAAGACCGAGCTGAAGAAGGGCCTCGCCCGCGTCCGCCTCTCCGCGCCGGTGCCGCCGGGCGCCGAGGTCATGGCCGATGGCAAGCCCGCGGGCCGGATCGGCACCGTCGCCGGCGACCGCGCGCTCGCCTGGCTGCGCTTCGACCGCATGGCCGGGATGACGGCGGGCGACGTGGCTGTCACGTCCGACCCCTGACGCGCCCCGCCCCCGCCAGCGCACCGCGTCCCGGCGAAGGCCGGGACCCCGCCCTCGCCCCCTGCACCGCGCCCGGCAGAGGTCCCGGCCTGCGCCGGGACGCGGGGGCCCGCGCGGGGCGGAAGGCGCACCGCGTCCCGGCGCAGGCCGGGACCTCGCCCGTGACGCTTTTGCCCCCCTTGCACCCGGCCCGCAAATCCCCTCACGTCGCGCCACCCGAAGGAGCCTCCGCATGACCGGCATCCCCTACCTCGCCCAGCCCGGCCCCTCGGTCCTGCCCGACCGCGTGCTGCGGGCGATGCACCGGGGCAGCCCCAACATCTACGCGGGCGAGCTGCACGCGCTGACCGACAGCCTCTGGCCCGACCTCAAGGCCGTCGCGGGCACCGCGGGGCAGGTGGCCTGCTGGATCGGCAACGGCCACGCGGGGTGGGAGGCGGCGGCGGCGAACCTCTTCGCGCGCGGCGACCGGGTGCTGGTGGTGGCCTGCGGGGCCTTCGGCACGGGCTGGGCGCGGCACCTGCGCGGGATGGGGATCGCGGCCGAGGTGCTGGACTTCGGCCGCCACGCCCCTGCCGACATGGACCGCGTGACCGCCGCGCTGCGGGCCGACCGCGCCGGCACCATCCGCGCGGTGCTGGCCTGCCACGTCGACACCTCCTCGACCCTGATGACCGACCCGCGCGCGCTTCGCGCCGCGATCGACGCGGTCGGACACCCGGCGCTGCTGGTGATCGACTGCATCGCGACGCTCGGCTGCGACGAATACCGCATGGACGCCTGGGGCGTCGACGTGACCATCGCGGCGAGCCAGAAGGGCCTGATGACCCCGCCCGGCCTCGCCTTCGTCTGCTGGAACGACCGCGCGCGGGGCCGGCAGGCCGACCTCGCCTCGCCCTGGTGGGACTGGCGGCCGCGCAGCGCACCGGCGGAGTTCTGGCAGATCTGGTGCGGCACCGCGCCGACGCATCATCTGTTCGGCCTGCGCGAGGCGCTCGACATGATCGCCGAGGAGGGGCTGGCGGCGATCTGGGCCCGCCACGACCGGCTCGCCCGCGCGGTCTGGGCGGCGGTCGCGGCCTGGGGGCAGGGCAACCCCGCGATCCGCCTCAACGTCGCCGACCCGGCCCACCGCGGCCGGTCGGTCACCAGCGTCGCCTTCGGCCCCCCCGACGCCGCCCGCCTGCGCGCCTGGCTCGAGGCCGGGGCGGGGGTGACGCTCGGCATCGGCCTCGGCATGGCGAGCGACGACGACCCCGCGGCCACCGGCTGGCTGCGGATCGGCCACATGGGGCATGTCAACGCGCACATGACGCTGGGCGCGCTGGCTGCGATCGAGGCCGGGATGGTCGCGCTCGACATCCCGCACGCGCCGGGGACGGGGGCCGCGGCGGCCGCGATCGGGGCGGGGATTTAGTACGATATCGCACCGGATAGTGCGATATCGGACCAGTTGATACGATATCGCACCAGATAATGCGGTATCGAACTAGTTTCCGACACCCCCCGCCAGGGCGGCGGCGAGCAGCCGCAGGGCATGGTCGCGCGCCAGGCGGCGCACCTCGGCGCGGCCGCGCGCCCCGAACTCCACCGTTTCGGTGCCGACCCCGCCCGGCGTGGCGAGCCCGAAGCACACCCGGCCTTCGGGCTTGAACTCCGACCCGCCGGGGCCCGCGATGCCGGTCACGCCGACCGCCACCTGCGCCGCGCTGCGGGCCAGCGCACCGGCAGCCATCTCGGCCGCGACCGGCTCGCTGACCGCGCCGTGGGCGGCGAGCGTCGCCGGGTCCACCCCCAGCATCTCGACCTTGGCGGCGTTGGAATAGGTCACGAACCCCCGGTCGACCACGTCCGACGACCCCGCCACGTCGGTCAGCGCGACCGCCACCATCCCCCCGGTGCAGCTTTCGGCGGTGGCGATCCGCCAGCCTCTTTTCCGTGCAGCCTCAAGGAGTTGCGCGGGCGTCATGCGAAAAGCACGACATGGTAGGCGACCCCCAGCACGATCACCCCCACCCCCGCGAACAGGCCCGCCCAGAGGTCGTCGAGCATCACCCCGCGCACCCCGCCCGCGCGGTCGGCCCGCCCCACGAGCCAGGGCTTCCAGATGTCGAACAACCGGAACAGGATGAAAGCCCCGACCCAGGCGGGCCAGGGCAGCCAGGCGGGCACCTCGGCCCCGCGCAGGAAGAAGGCCAGGGCGGGCGCGCACAGCGCGAGCCACTGCCCGGCGATCTCGTCGATCACGACCTCGCCCGGGTCCTGATCGGCGCGCCCCGGCAGGTAGCGCCCGCAGGCCCGGAACCCCGCCCAGGCCACAAGCGCGGTCGCGGCGGCGAGCAGCGGGAACCCCCCCGCGGCGTGCAGCACCAGCCCCACGGCCACCGCCACGGCGCTGGCCCAGGTCCCCGGTGCGGGGCGCAGGTGCCCGAGGCCGAACACGGTGGCCACCGTTTCCGCGTTGGGAATCAGGCTCATGTGCGCACCAGCGTCGCGGTCGCCAGCGCCGCGATCCCCTCCTCCCGCCCGGTGAAGCCGAGCCGTTCGGAGGTCGTGGCCTTGACGCTGACCCGCTCCACCTCCACCCCGAGGATGGTCGCCAGCGCCATCCGCATCGCGGTCGCGTGCGGGCCGACCCTGGGCCGTTCGCAGATCAGCGTCACGTCGGCATGGGTCAGGGTGAACCCGCGCGCCCGCACCCGGCCCGCGGCATGGGCCAGGAACACCCGGCTTTCGGCCCCTTTCCACTGCGGGTCCGACGGCGGAAAGTGGGTGCCGATGTCGCCCTCAGTCAGCGCGCCGTAGATCGCGTCGGTCAGCGCGTGCATCCCGACGTCGGCGTCGGAATGGCCCAGAAGTGCTTGGGAATGCGGCACCTTCACGCCGCAGAGCCAGACGTGGTCGCCGTCGGTGAAGGCATGCACGTCGAAGCCGTTGCCGGCGCGGATGTCCATGTGACGCCCCCTGAGGATGGCCTCGGCGCGGGCAAGGTCGCCGGGGTGGGTGATCTTCAGGTTGTCCTCGTGGCCCGGCACGATCGCGACCGCAAGCCCGGCGCGGCGGGCGAGGTCCACGTCGTCGGTCGCCTCGCCCGCATGCGCGGCGACGATCGCGGCATAGTGGAAGCCCTGCGGCGTCTGCGCGCGGAACAGCCCGGCGCGGTCCTGCACGCCCGTCACGGTCGCGCCGCCACGCCACAGCGTGTCGGTCACGGCCAGGGCCGGCGCAGCGGCGGGGTGGGTGTCGAGCGCGGCGAGCACCGCGTCGATCACCGCCGCGGGGACCAGAGGCCGCGCCGCGTCGTGGACCAGCACGCGCGACACGCCCTGGCCCGCCAGTGCCGCCAGCCCCGCGCGCACGCTGGCGCTGCGCGTGGCCCCGCCGGGCACCCAGGGCACCCCGAGCGTATCGGCGCGCGCCGCATCGTCGGGGTGGGCCACGACGACGACCGGCCCGCGCCCGGCGAAGGCGGCCACGGCATGGGCGATGACCGGCGCGGACCCCAGCATCTGCCACTGCTTCGGGATCTCCCCCCCGGCGCGGGTCCCGCGCCCGGCGGCGACGATGATGGTGGCGAGCGTCATGCCCGACCTTTAGGCCCTGCCGCGGCCCCGGGCAATGCGCGCGCCCGTCCGGCCGACGGGCGAAAAATGGCCGTTGGTGCCTTCTTTTTAGGCAGCGCTTGTTTTCCCGGCAGATCGGAGGCATCTGGCCTTCACCCCGCCTCGCCCGCGGACTACCCCTTGCGCCAGATCGAGGATGCGCATGCAGATCGGCCCTCTGACGCTCTGGCCCCCCGTGCTTCTGGCCCCGATGGCCGGAATCACCGACCTGCCGTTCCGGCGGCTGGTCGCGTCGTTCGGTGCGGGGCTCGTGGCCAGCGAGATGGTCGGCAGCGCGGAGGTCGTGCGTGCGCAGCCGCTCGCCCGGGCGCGGGCGGAGCTCGGGATCGGCGAGGCCGCCACGGCGGTGCAGCTCGTCGGCCGCGACCCGCAGTGGATGGCGGAAGCCGCGCGGATCGTGGCGGGGCAGGGCGCGCGGATCATCGACATCAACATGGGCTGCCCGGCGAAGCGGGTCACGACGGGCTGGTCGGGCAGCGCGCTGCTGCGCGAGCCGGACCATGCCTTGCGGATCATCGAGGCCGTGGTGGCGGCGACGGACGTGCCGGTGACGCTGAAGACGCGGCTCGGCTGGGATGATGCTGCGCTCCTCGCCCCCGACCTCGCGCGCCGGGCGGAGGGCGCGGGGATCGCGATGGTCACGATCCACGGGCGCACGCGGTGCCAGATGTACCGGGGCCGCGCCGACTGGGCCGCGATCGCGGCGGTCAAGCGGGCGGTCACGATCCCGGTCATCGCCAACGGCGACATCACGGACGCGCGCACGGCGGCGCAAGCGCTGGCGCTGTCGGGGGCCGACGGGGTGATGATCGGGCGCGGCGCGCAGGGCGCGCCCTGGCGGCCGACGCAGGTCGCGGCGACCCTTTACGGCACGCCCGCACCGGTGGTGCCGCGAGGGGACGCGCTCGCCGACCTGATCCTGCACCACCACGCGGCGATGCTGTCGTTCTACGGCCGCGACCCGGGGCTGCGGGTGGCGCGCAAGCACCTCGGCTGGTATCTGGCCGAGGCCGGCATCGCCGACCGCCGCATCCTGACGCTGGACGATCCGGCCCGGGTCGCGCGCGAGGTCCGCGCGACCTTCGCCGACGCGATGGCGGCATGAAGGAATACCGCCCGCCCTACCCCGTGCCGGGCGTCGTCTGGGCCAGCCTGCCGGTCCCCGCACTGCTGATCGACGCCCGCGGCGCGATCGTGGAATGCAATCCGGCGGGGGAGACGTTCCTCAACGCCTCGGTCCGGTCGCTGATCGGCCAGCCGGCCTTCGACCGGCTGCTGATCGACGCCCCGATGGACGAGGCGCTGGCGCGGGCCCGCGCCAACCAGTCGCCCCTGTTCATCAACGACGTGGACGTCACGACCGGCGAGCGTCCGCCGGTGCAGTGCAACGTCCAGATCGCGCCGATGCACGACAATGCCGATGTGGTGATGCTGCTGATCTCCCCGCGCGAGATCGCCGACCGGCTGGGGCGGTCGCTGAACGTGAAGTCCGGGGCGCGGTCGGCGATCGGCATGGCCGAGATGCTGGCGCACGAGATCAAGAACCCGCTCGCGGGCATTTCGGGCGCGGCGCAGCTTCTGTCGATGAACCTGCCCGCCGCCGACCAGGAGCTGACCGGCCTGATCGTCGAGGAGACGCGGCGGATCGTGAAGCTTCTGGAACAGGTCGAGCAGTTCGGCAACCTGCGGCCGCCCGACCGCCGCGCGGTCAACATCCACGACGCGCTCGACCGGGCGCGGAAGTCGGCGCAGGTGGGCTATGCCGCGCACATGACCTTCGTGGAGGATTACGACCCCTCGCTGCCCGCGACCTTCGCCGACCCCGACCAGCTGATGCAGGTGTTCCTGAACCTGATCCGCAACGCGGCCGAGGCGGCGCGGGGGCAGCCGGGCACGATCCGGCTGCGGACCTTCTACGACCTGTCGCTGCGGCTGCGGCGGCAGGACGGGCCGGGCCGCCCGGTGCCCTTGCAGATCGAGATCGTCGACGACGGCCCCGGCCTCCCCCCCGCCATCGCCGCCGACATCTTCGAGCCCTTCGTCTCGGGCCGCGAGAACGGCACCGGGCTGGGGCTGGCGCTGGTGTCGAGGATCATCCACGACCACGACGGCTGGATCGGCGTGGACAGCGTGCCCGGGCGCACGGTGTTCCGCGTCTCGCTGCCGGTCGCCCCCAAGGACGCGAAGGAGGAAGGCTAGATGGACGGCACGGTCCTGGTCGCCGACGACGACCGCACGATCCGCACGGTCCTGACCCAGGCGCTGACGCGGGCGGGCTGCAAGGTGCACGCCACGTCGTCGCTGACGACGCTGCTGCGCTGGGTCGAGGAGGGGAAGGGCGACCTCGTGATCTCGGACGTGGTCATGCCCGACGGCAACGGGCTGGAGGCGCTGCCCGAGATCTCGAGGCTGCGGCCCGGGCTGCCGGTGATCGTGATCAGCGCGCAGAACACGATCATGACGGCGATCCAGGCGGCCGAGGCCGCGGCCTACGACTATCTGCCGAAGCCGTTCGACCTGCCCGACCTGATGAAGCGGTCGGCCCGCGCGCTCGACCATCGGCGCCGCGCGGCCCCCGCGGCGGCCCCGCGCGACGGCGGCGACGACCTGCCGCTGGTCGGGCGCACGCCCGCGATGCAGGCGCTCTACCGGCTGGTCGCGCGGGTGATGAACACCGACCTGCCGGTGCTGGTGACGGGCGAATCGGGCACCGGCAAAAGCCTGATCGCGCGGGCGATCCACGACTTTTCCGACCGGCGGAACCTGCCCTTCGTGGTGGCCACGGTCGCCGACATGCAAGGCGTCGACGGCCCCGCGGCCCTGGTCGCGCGCGCCCGCGGCGGCAGCCTGGTGTTCGACGAGGTCGCCGACTACGACGACGACGCGCAGGCGCGCACGGTAAGGATGCTCGACCTTCTGGGCGAGAACGCGCCGCGGGTCATGGCGACGAGCCAGGCCGACCTGCAGGCGCGCACCGAGGCCGGCCGCTTCCGGCGCGACCTGTTCTACCGGCTGTCGGGCGTCACGCTCGCCGTGCCGAGCTTGCGCGAGCGGGTCGACGACATCCCGCTTCTGGCCGACCACTTCCTCGCCCGCGGCGAGCGCGAGACGGGCACCGCGCGCCGCCTGTCGGCTGACGCGCGCGAGCTCGTCCGCGCCTACGCCTGGCCCGGCAACGTGCGCCAGCTCGACAACACGATCCGCCGCCTGGTCGTCACCTCGCCCGAACCCGAGATCGGCCGCGCCGAGGTCGCGCAGGTGCTTGGCAGCCAGCCGGTGGTGGAGCCGATGCGCGGCGGGGGCGAGGGCGAGAAGCTGTCGGCGTCGGTGGCGCGGCACCTGAAGCGCTACTTCGACCTGCACGGCGGGCAACTGCCCCCGCCCGGCGTCTATCAGCGCATCCTGCGCGAGGTGGAGGCGCCGCTGATCGAGATCGCGCTGGACGCGACGGCGGGCAACCAGGCCAGATGTGCCGACCTGCTCGGCATCAACCGCAATACCTTGCGCAAGAAGATCACGGATCTGGATATCCGCGTGACACGGCGGCGCAAGCTGATGTAAAGCCGCAACAGGCTGCGTGGCCCTGCCGTATCGTGACGCGGCGGACACGGGCATGGTGCGGCGGGGTCACATCCGCCACGGGGGGGCGGGTGGTCCAGCGCAGCACATGGGAACGGCTCGTCCGCCTGCGCCGCGAACGGCGGGTGCAGACGGCGCTGGCCTTCGGGCTGGTGCTGCTCGGCCCGGTCCTGGCGGTGGGCACGTTCCTTGCGCTCGGCCCGTTCAACCAGGGCGCGACGAGCCCCGCGCTGCGGCTCGTGCTTCTGGCCGACCTGATCTACATCCTGGTGGTCGCCGCCCTGATCCTGTGGCGCGTCGCCCGCATCTGGGCCGACCGGCGGGTGCAGTCCGCCGGGTCGCGGCTGCACCTGCGGCTGTCGGGCGTCTTCGCCATCGTCGCGCTGATCCCCACGATCATCGTCGCGATCTTCGCGGTGCTGACGGTGAACTTCGGCCTCGAAGGCTGGTTCTCCGACCGGGTCCGGTCGGTCGTCGGCACCTCGATGGCCGCGGCCGAGGCCTACGAGGCCGAACATCGCGTCGGCCTGACCCAGGACGCGACCGCGCTTGCCGACTACCTGAACGCCGCGCGGCAGGCGACCGCCTTCCTGGCCGACGAGCAGCTCCGTCCGGTGCTGACGCAGGCGCAGGCGCAGATCCAGCGCGGCCTCAAGGAGGCCTTCCTGATCGACGGCGCGGGCGTGCTGCAGACGCGGGGCGAGCGCAGCTACCTGTTCGACTACGAACCGCCCACGCCCGAGGAGATCGCGCGCGCGCGATCGGGCGAGGTCGTGGTGATCCGCGACTGGGCGAACAACGAGTTCCGCGCGCTGGTGCACCTGACGGCCTTCGCCGACCGCTATCTTTACATCTCGCGCACCGTCGACGGGTCGATCCTGTCCCTGCTGGACGACACGCGGGCGACGGTCCAGCTTTACCAGCAGCTCGAATCCGAACGCGGGCGGCTCTTGTTCGAGTTCGGGCTGCTGTATCTCGCCTTCGCGGTGATGCTGATCCTGGGGGCCGTCTGGCTGGGCCTGTGGTTCGCCGAACGGCTGTCGCGGCCGGTCGGGCGGCTGGCCGGTGCGGCGCAGCGGGTGGGGGCGGGCGACCTCGATGTGCGGGTGCCCGAGGAGGAGGGCGACGACGAGATCGCGATGATGGGGCGGCTCTTCAACCAGATGACGCGCCAGCTGAAGGTCCAGCGCGAGGCGCTGATGAACAGCAACGCCGCGACCGAGGAGCGGCGGCGGCTGTTCGATTCGGTGCTGGCGAGCGTCACGGCGGGCGTCATCGGGCTCGACCCCGACGGCAAGATCGACTTCGTGAACCGCGCCGGGTCGCGGCTTCTCGACCTGACCGCCAACGCCGTGGCGCTGTCGGTCGCCGTTCCCGAGTTCGCGGGGCTTTTCAGCCGCTTGCGCGAGAAACCTCAGACGCCGTTGCAGGAAGAGGTGCGGCTGACCCGCCGGGGCCGGATGGAATCGCTTCTGGTCCGCATGGCCGCGCGGACGGGGGCGGACGGGCGGCTCGAGGGCTATGTCGTCGCCTTCGACGACGTGACCGACCTCGTCTCGGCGCAGCGCATGGCCGCCTGGGGCGACGTGGCGCGCCGCATCGCGCACGAGATCAAGAACCCGCTGACGCCGATCCAGCTGTCGGCCGAACGCATCCGCCGCAAGTTCCGCCCGCAGGTCGCCGAGCCCGCCGACCTCGACCAGTATACCGAGGTCATCGTGCGCCAGACGAACGACCTGCGCCGGATCGTCGACGAGTTCTCGAAGTTCGCCCGGATGCCCGAACCCGACCGGCAGAGCCACGACCTGACCGCGCTGGTGCGCGGCGCGGTCATGCTGCAGGAAAACGGCCAGCCCGGGGTGCGCTTCGTCAAGGCGCTGCCTGCGGGCGAGGTGCCGATGGAGATCGACGCCACGATGATCGGGCAGGCGCTGACGAACCTGATCAAGAACGCGGGCGAGGCGATCGAGGCGCGCGGTGACGGCCCGCCGCCCGAGATCCGCGTGGAGTTCGTGGCCGAGCCCGACCGCGCCGTGATCCGCATCATGGACAACGGCACCGGCCTGCCGCCCGACCGCGCCCGCCTGTTCGAGCCCTACGTCACGACGCGCGACAAGGGCACGGGCCTCGGCCTGCCCATCGTGAAGAAGATCATCGAGGAACACGGCGGGACGCTGACGCTGACCGACGCGCCCGTGTTCGAAGGCAATACGCAGGCCGGCGCGATGGCCGAGATCGTCCTGCCGCGCACCGCCCGCACCCGCCGCAAACCCGAAGGACAGGCCGCATCATGACCAGCATCCTGATCGTGGACGACGAAAAGGACATCCGCGAACTGATCGGCGACATTTTGCGCGACGAGGGTTATGCGGTGCGGCTGGCCGGCACCTCGGACGCCGCGATGGCCGAGGTCAACGCCGAGGCGCCCGCGCTGATGATCCTCGACATCTGGCTGAAGGACAGCCGGATGGACGGGATCGACATCCTGAAGACGGTCAAGCGCGACAACCCGGACGTGCCGGTTGTCATCATCAGCGGCCACGGCAACATCGAGATCGCGGTCGCGGCGATCAAGCAGGGCGCCTACGACTTCATCGAGAAGCCGTTCAACATCGACCAGCTGATGGTGGTGGTGGGGCGGGCGATGGAGACGAGCCGCCTGCGCCGCGAGAACGCCGACCTGCGGCGGCGCGACACCGTGGCGGCCGAGATGATCGGATCGTCCGGCGCGTTCAAGGCGCTGAGGTCACAGCTCGACAAGGTGACGAAGTCGAACGCGCGGGTGATGCTGACCGGCCCGGCCGGCTGCGGCAAGGAGATGGCGGCGCGCTACATCCACATGAACTCGCTGCGCGCGGGCGGCCCCTTCGTCAGCGTCAGCGCCGCGACGATCGAGCCCGAGCGGATGGAGGAGGTGCTGTTCGGCCGCGAGACGCCCGGACGCGGGGTGGAGCAGGGCCTGCTGGAACAGGCGCACGGCGGGGTCGTCTACCTCGACGAGGTGGCCGACATGCCGCTGGGGACGCAGTCCAAGATCCTGCGCGTGCTGACCGAACAGCAGTTCGCCCGCGCTCACGGCACCGACAAGGTCCGCGTCGACCTGCGGGTGATTTCGTCGACAACGCGCGACCTGCGGGCCGAGATCGGCGCGGGGCGGTTCCGGCAGGAGCTCTACGACCGGCTGAACGTGGTGCCCATCGCTGTCCCCGGC
The DNA here is from genome assembly GCA_964575185.1 of uncultured Exiguobacterium sp. Taxonomy (GTDB): domain Bacteria; phylum Pseudomonadota; class Alphaproteobacteria; order Rhodobacterales; family Rhodobacteraceae; genus CAZNPW01. The sequence continues at coordinate 25,704 of CAZNPW010000022.1, read as the reverse complement.
CTCGGCGAGCGGCGCGAGGACATCCCCGAACTGACCCGCAGCTTCATCGAGACCTTCCACCGCACGCAAGGCCTGCCGAACCGCAGCCTGACGCCCGACGCCGAGGCGCTCTTGCAGACGATGCCCTGGCCCGGCAACATCCGCCAGTTGCGCAACGTGATCGAACGCGTGCTGATCCTGGGCGACGGGGCGGGACCGATCGAGGCGCGCGAGCTGCCGGGGCAGGAGGCCGCCCCGGGCGGCGACCACCTGGCGCTCGGCGGCGCGGTCGCGACGCTGCCCCTGCGCGAGGCGCGCGAGCTGTTCGAGCGCGAGTATCTCTTGACCCAGATCAACCGCTTCGGCGGCAACATCAGCCGGACCGCGAACTTCGTGGGCATGGAGCGCAGCGCGCTGCACCGCAAGCTGAAGAGCCTGGGCGTGGTGACGGGAAAGGGGCGGAACGGGGAGGATGGCGGGGAGGAGGAGGGGGAGGATTGAAGGGTGCACAGCCGTGCGCTATGTTTGATGACATTGATGGCAATCTGCCTGGGGTGCAATCATGGCGGCCGTGACCATCCGCAACCTTCCCGACGAGGTCCACCGGACCCTGAAAGTGCGTGCGGCCCGCAACAACCGCAGCACCGAGGCCGAGATGCGCGCAATCCTCGCTGCGGCAGCGCGGGCCGAAGGGAAGGTGGGGCTCGGCACGCGGATGATGGAGGTCGCCCGCCGCGCCGGCGTCAGCGACGAGGACGTGGACCAGATGCTCGACAACATCCGCAGCGCGCGTGACGGACGGACGCCCGAGCCGATCAGCTTCGATTGATCCTCCTCGATACCAACGTCGCCTCGGAGCTGATGCGCGTCGCGCCGTCACGCACCGTGCTCGCGTGGTATGATGCCCAGGCGGACGACGCGCTCTTTCTGTCCAGCATCAGCGTCGCCGAGGTCACCTTCGGCGTGCTTCTCCTGCCGGACGGACATCGTCGGCGCGCCATCGAGGTCGCGCGTCAGTCGCTCTTCGACGAATTCGCGGGCCGCATCCTCGATTTCGATGCCGTTGCCGCCTTGCGCCATGCCGAACTCGCACTGATCGCCCGCCGCAGCGGCCGGGGCTTCCCTCCGCCCGATGGCTACATCGCCGCCATCGCCGCCGCCCATGGGCTGACCGTCGCCTCGCGCGACACCGCCCCCTTCGCCGCCGTCGGCCTGACCGTCCTCGACCCCTTCGCCGGTTGACGCCATCCCCGCCGCCGGGCACACAGACCCCATGAGGCAGGTGCCATGAAAGTCATCATCTGCGGCGCCGGGCAGGTCGGCTGGCAGATCGCGCGGCATCTGGCGGGGGAGCGGAACGACGTCACCATCATCGACCTGAACGCCGATCTCGTGCGGCGGGCGACCGATGCGCTCGACGTGCAGGGGGTGGTGGGCTTCGCCTCCTACCCCGACGTGCTGGAGCGGGCGGGGGCGCGGGACGCCGACATGGTGATCGCGGCCACGCATTCCGACGAGGTGAACATGGTGACCTGCCACGTCGCCCATTCGATCTTCGGCATCACCCGCAAGATCGCCCGGCTGCGGTCGCAGAGCTACCTGTCGGCGGTCAGCGCCGACCTCTACCGCCGCGACCACCTGCCGATCGACGTGGTCATCTCTCCCGAACGCGAGGTCGCCGAGGCCGCGCTGCAGCGGCTGGCGGCGCCCTCGACCTTCGACACCGAAAGCTTCATGGGCGGCCGGGCGCAGCTTCTGGGCATCGCGCTCGACCGCGACTGCTCGGTCCTGAACACGCCGCTGCGGCAGCTGAACGACCTGTTCGCGGGCCTGCGCGCCATCGTGGTGGGGGTGCGGCGCGAGGACCGCCTGTTCGCCCCCGACCCCGGCGACCAGCTCTTCGCGCAGGACCAGATCTACGTCATGGCCCATGCCGAGGACGTGTCCCGCACGCTGGAGATCTTCGGCAAGCGCAGCCGCAAGCAGGAGCGCGTCGTCATCATCGGCGCGGGCAACGTGGGTCTTGCCGTCGCCCAGGCGCTCGAGGCGCGGACCGACCGGGTGCGCGCCAAGCTGATCGAGCGCGACCGGCGCACCGCCGAGGCGGCGGCGGATGCGCTCAGCCGCACCATCGTGCTGAACGGAGACGGGATGGACATGGACCTTCTGGCCGAGGCGAACATCGACCGCGCCGACGCGGTGCTGGCCGTCACCGACGACGACAAGACGAACCTCCTCGCCGCCGTGCGGGCCAAGCAGGCGGGGGCCGCGATGTCGATCGCGCTGGTGAACGACCCGACGCTCGCGCCGCTGATGGGCCCCCTGGACATCGACGCCTACATCAACCCGCGCGCCACCACCGTGTCGTCGATCCTGCGGCACATCCGCCACGGCCGCGTCCGCGCGGTCTATTCCATCGGCGACAACGAGGCCGAGGTGATCGAGGCGCAGGTGCTGTCGACCAGCCCCATCGCGGGCAGGCCGGTGCGCGAGATCGACTTTCCCGAAGGCGTGCTTCTGGGCGCGGTGATGAAGGGCACGCAGGTGCTGAAACCCGGCGGCGACATGCGGATCGACGCGGGCGACGTGATCGCGCTCTTCGCCCTGCGCGCCGACGTGCCCGAGGTCGAGCGCCTGCTCCAGGTCTCGATCGACTTCTTCTGATGGCGTGGCCCGCATGACCCGGCCCGTGCGCCTGCCCGTGCTCGTGGTGCTGACCGGCGCCGTCGGCGCGGCGATGCTGCTGCCCGCCATCCACGCGAGCTATGTCGACGACGACAGGGTGGCGCGGGCGTTCTTCTATTCGGGCATCGTGGTGATGCTGGGGGCGGGCCTTGTCGGCATCGTCACCGCGAACAGGCCTGCGGCCGCCACACGGCACGCGCAGCTTCTGGCGCTGGTCGGGGCCTATGCGGTGCTGCCCGTGATCATGGCGCTGCCGGTGATCGAGGCGGCCGGGGTGCCGTTCGGGGCCGCCTGGTTCGACATGGTCAGCGCCTTCACCACCACCGGGGCCGCGGTCTTCGACCGGCCCGGCGCGCTGCCGCCGTCGGTGCACCTGTGGCGCGGCATCGTGGGCTGGACGGGCGGGGCGGTCATCCTGGTCGCGGCGCTGGCGATCCTCGCGCCGATGAACCTCGGCGGGGCCGAGGTGCTGTCGGGCCGCGCGCCGGGGCAGGGGCGGGCAGGGCGGCTGGCGGCGACCGACGATCCGCCGGGGCGCATCCGGCGGCAGGCGGGGGCGGTGCTGCCCGCCTACGCCGGCCTGACGGGGCTGCTGTGGCTGATCCTTCTCGCCGCCGGCGACGACCCGATGCACGCGGCCGTCCATGCCATGTCGACGCTGTCGACAAGCGGCGTCCTGCCCGCCGAGGAAGGGTTCCGTCCGGCGGGCAGCGTCTGGTCGGAAGCGGCGATCCTCGTGTTCCTGTGCCTGGCGTTCAGCCGCCGCTTCCTGCCGGGGCTGCCGCCCGGCGACCGGCGGGAGCCGGTCTGGCGCGACAGCGAGCTGAGGCTCGGCCTGGCCCTGATGCTCGCCACCGCGCTCGTGCTGTTCGGGCGCCACTGGATCGCCGCTGCCGAGACGGGCGCGGCGGTCACCCCGGGCGAGGCGCTGCGGGCCTTCTGGGCGGCGCTTTTCGCGGCCGGGAGCTTCCTGACGACCACGGGCTTTCTGTCCGGCGACTGGCAGGGGGCGGGCGAATGGTCGGGCCTGTCGACGCCGGGCCTGTTCCTGCTCGGCCTCGCCATGGTGGGCGGCGGAGTGGCGACGACGGCGGGGGGCGTCAAGCTCCTGCGGGTCTACGCGCTGTTCCGCCACGCCGAGCGCGAGCTCGAACGCACGGTCCACCCGAGTTCGGTCGGCGGGATGGGCGAGGGCCCGCGCCGCCTGCGCGGCGAGGGCGCGCGGCTGGCCTGGATGTTCTTCCTGATCTTCGCGCTGGCGATCGGCGCGACAATGGCGTTGCTGACCGCCGCGGGCATGGCCTTCGCGCCCGCCATGGTGCTGGCGGTGGCCGCGATCAGCTCCACCGGCACGCTGGCCGAGGTCGGCGGGACGGTGCCCGTCCTGTGGTCGGAGCTGGGCGCCTGGGAACGCGCGGTCACGGGGACCGCGATGGTGGTCGGGCGGCTCGAGATCCTGGCCGTGCTGGCGCTGACCGCGCCCGACGGCTGGCGGCGGTGACGCCTGCGTCAATCGGGGCCGTGCGCGGGTGCGAATGGGGCTGGAAAGCCCCGCCGCTTGCCCCCATAGTGCCCGCGCCGGGCGGCAATGCACCGGCCAGGGACAGTGACAAGAACAAAAGGGCCAAGCGCGCATGGCTGGCGACAAGCAGAACCTTCAGGACGCCTTCCTGAATCATGTCCGCAAGGCGAAGGTTCCGGTGACGATCTTTCTGATCAACGGGGTGAAGCTGCAGGGCGTGATCACGTGGTTTGACAACTTCTGCGTGCTTCTGCGCCGCGACGGGCAATCGCAGCTTGTCTACAAGCACGCGATCAGCACGATCATGCCCGGTGCCCCGATCAGCCTGTATGAAGGCGAGGACTGACCACGGCCGCGGACACGCATGACGACTGGCTGTCCGACCGCGAAGCCGGGACCGCGACGGCGGCCCCGGCGATGCGCGGCTTCGTGCTGCACCCCGACCTGCGGCGCGGCCGCCGCCTGCCCGACCTCGCGCTGGCCGAGGCGGTGGCGCTCGCGGGCGCGCTGCCCGGCCTGACGGTCGTGGGGGCCGAGGTCGCGCGGGTCGGCCGCGTCACGCCCGCGACGCTGCTCGGGTCGGGCAAGGTGGCCGAGATCGGCGCGCAACTGAAGGCGCTGGAGGCGGGCCTCGTGCTGGTCGACGGGCCGGTCAGCCCGGTGCAGCAGCGCAACCTCGAAAAGGCCTGGGGGCTGAAGGTGCTCGACCGCACCGGCCTGATCCTGGAAATCTTCGCCGACCGCGCCCGGACGCGCGAGGGCGTGCTGCAGGTCGAACTCGCGGCGCTGAGCTACCAGCGCACCCGCCTCGTGCGCGCCTGGACCCACCTCGAACGCCAGCGCGGCGGCTTCGGCTTCGTCGGCGGCCCGGGCGAGACGCAGATCGAGAGCGACCGCCGCGCCATCGACGACCAGGTGGTGAAGCTGAAGCGCCAGCTCGACCGGGTGGTGCGCCCGCGCGAGCTGCACCGCGCGGCGCGGCGCAAGGTGCCGTTCCCGGTGGTGGCGCTGGTCGGCTACACCAACGCGGGCAAGTCCACGCTGTTCAACCGCGTGACCGGGGCCGAGGTGCTGGCGAAGGACATGCTGTTTGCCACGCTCGACCCCACGATGCGCGGCGTCACGCTGCCGCCGGGGCGCAAGGTGATCCTGTCGGACACCGTGGGCTTCATCAGCGACCTGCCGCCGAAGCTCGTGGCCGCCTTCCGCGCCACGCTGGAGGAGGTGATCGAGGCCGACCTGATCCTGCACGTGCGCGACATCAGCCACCCCGAGACGGCCGAACAGGCCGCCGATGTCGACGACATCCTGGGCCAGCTCGGCGTCGCCCGGGGCACGGCGCGGATCGAGGTCTGGAACAAGATGGACGCGGTCGACCCCGCGCTGCGCGGGGCGCTCGTCGAACAGGCCGCGCGGTCCGACCGCATCGCCACGGTCAGCGCGCTGACGGGCGAAGGGGTCGGGCACCTGCTCGACCTCGCGGCCCGGTGCCTCGACGAGGAAAAGACCGACGCGGTGCTGGAGGTTCCCTTCGCCGACGGCCGCAGGCGCGCCTGGCTGCACGACCAGGGGGTCGTGGTGGCCGAGGTCGCGGGCGAGGAAGGCTACCGGGTCTCGGTGCGCTGGACCGCGCGGCAGGCGGGCGAGTTCGCCGGGCTTTAGGAACCGCGCGTCCCGGCGGAGGCCGGGACCTCATCCTGACCGTCTGCGCCTGCGTCACGGTGGAGGTCCCGGCCTGCGCCGGGACGCGGGAACCCTTGCGGTGCCGCTGCCCTTGCGGCCCGGCCCCGGCGGGCCTACACGCGCGGCCTGATCCTCTGGATGCCACCGCCATGAAGTTCCTCGATCTCGCCAAGGTCTACATCCGGTCGGGCGGGGGCGGGGCGGGCTGCGTGTCGTTCCGGCGCGAGAAGTTCGTGGAGTTCGGCGGGCCGGACGGCGGCGACGGCGGCAAGGGCGGCAGCGTCTGGGCCGAGGCGGTCGAGGAGCTGAACACGCTGATCGACTACCGCTACCGGCAGCATTTCTTCGCGAGGTCCGGCCAGCAGGGCATGGGCGCGCAGCGCACCGGCAAGGGCGGCGAGGACATCGTGCTGCGCGTGCCGGTCGGGACCGAGATCCTCGACGAGGACGAAGAAACCGTCATCGCCGACCTGATCACCCCCGGCCAGCGCGTCCTGATCGCCGAGGGCGGCAATGGCGGCTGGGGCAACCTGCGCTTCAAGTCCGCCACCAACCGCGCGCCCGAACGCGCCAACCCGGGGCAGGAGGGGGTGGAGCGCACGCTCTGGCTGCGGCTGAAGCTGATCGCCGACGCAGGCCTTGTGGGCCTGCCGAACGCGGGCAAGTCCACCTTCCTCGCCGCGGTGTCGAACGCCCGGCCGAAGATCGCCGACTACCCCTTCACCACGCTGGTGCCGAACCTCGGCGTCGTCGCGGTGGACGGGGCGGAGTTCGTGATGGCCGACATCCCCGGCCTGATCGAGGGTGCCTCCGAAGGCCGGGGTCTGGGCACGCAGTTCCTGGCGCACGTCGAGCGCTGCAAGGTGCTGCTGCATCTGGTGGACGGCACGTCGTCGACCATCGTCGGCGACTACCGCACGATCGTGCGGGAACTGGAGCTTTACGACGACATCCTGGCCGGCAGGCCGCGCGTGCTGGCGCTGAACAAGGCCGACGCGCTCGACGCCCGCACGCTTGGGACGCGCAGGCGCGCGCTGGAGAAGGCGTCGGGCGGGGCGGTGCACGTCATCTCGGGCGCGGCCGGGCGCGGGCTGACCGAGGTGCTGCGCGCGCTGATGGCCGAGATCCGCGCGGCCGCCCCGGTGGCGGAGGCCGCGCCGTGGCGGCCGTGACGCCCGACATCACCCGCGCGCGGCGGCTGGTGGTGAAGATCGGCTCGGCGCTGCTGGTGGGCGAGGGCGGGCTGCGGATGCCCTGGCTGCTCGCGCTGGCCGAGGACGTGGCGGCCTGGCGGGGGCGGGGCTGCGACGTGGTGCTGGTGTCCTCGGGCGCCATCGCGCTCGGCCGCCGGGTGCTGGGGCTGCCCGGCGGCACGCTGCCCTTGGAACAGGCGCAGGCGGCCGCGGCGGTCGGGCAGATCCGGCTCGCCCGCGCCTACGAGGAGGTGCTGGCGCCGCACGGCATCGCCACGGGCCAGGTGCTGGTGACGCTGGAGGACACGACCGACCGCCGCCGCTATCTGAACAGCCGGGCGACGATGCAGACGCTGCTGTCGCTCGGCGTGGTGCCGATCGTGAACGAGAACGACACGGTGGCGACCGACGAGATCCGCTTCGGCGACAACGACCGGCTGGCGGCGCAGATCGCGGTGACGGCGGGGGCGGACCAGCTGGTGCTGTTGTCGGACGTCGACGGGTTCTACACCGCGAACCCCAAACAGGACCCGCAGGCCACGCGCTTCGACCTGGTCGAGCGCATCACGCCCGCCATCGAGGCGATGGCGGGGGACGCGATCAGCGGCCTGTCGAAGGGCGGCATGAAGACCAAGCTTCTGGCGGCCAGGACCGCGGTGGCGGGCGGCTGCGCAATGGCGGTGATGGAAGGCTCGGTCCTGCGGCCCCTGACCGCGCTGGCGCGGGGCGCGGCGCGGACCTGGTTCTTGGCCGCCGAAAGCCCCCAGGCGGCGCGGAAGCGCTGGATCGGGGCGATGAAGCCGAAGGGCGAGTTGGTGCTCGACGCCGGCGCGGTCGCGGCCCTGCGCGCCGGCAAGAGCCTGCTGCCCGCGGGCGTCACCGGGGTGACGGGCGGGTTCGGGCGCGGCGAGCCGGTGGCGATCCTCGCCCCCGACGGCGCGGCGCTGGGCAAGGGCCTGTGCCGCTACACCGCCGCAGAGGCGCGCGCGATCGCCGGGCACAGATCGGCGGACATTGCCGCGATCCTGGGCTATCCTGGCCGGGCGGCGCTGGTGCACCGCGACGACATGGTGGTCTGACGGCGCGGGCGCGCGGGGGGCTCTGCCCCCCTGCACCCCCCCGGGATATTTGAGGGAAGATGAAGGACATGGACGGCGCGGGCGGCGATGGGATGGCGGCGATCGGGGCGGCGGCGCGGGCGGCGGCGGCGGAGCTGGCCGTGGCGAGCGCGGAGCGCAAGCACGCCGCGCTGATCGGCGCGGCCGAGGCCGTCGGGGCCGCACGCGGGGCGATCCTGGCCGCCAACGCCGAGGATCTCGCCGCGGCCGACGCGCGCGGCCTGACCCCGGCGATGCGCGACCGGCTGCGGCTGGACGAGGGCCGGCTGCGCGGCATCGCGGACGGGCTGCGCGCGGTGGCCGGACTGCCCGACCCGGTGGGGCGGGTGCTCGCGGAATGGGACGTGCCCTCGGGCCTGCACATCCGGCGCGTGGCGATGCCGCTGGGCGTGGTGGGGGTGATCTACGAATCGCGCCCCAACGTCACCGCCGACGCGGCCGCGCTGTGCCTGAAGGCGGGCAATGCGGTGATCCTGCGCGGCGGGTCGGAGAGTTTCCGTTCGTCGCGCGCGATCCATGCCGCGGTGGTCGCGGGCGTGGCGCAGGCCGGGCTGCCCGCGGCGGCGGTGCAGATGGTGGCCTCGACCGACCGCGCGATGGTGGGTGCGATGCTGCGGGCGCGGGAGTGGATCGACGTGATCGTGCCGCGGGGCGGCAAGGGCCTGGTGGGCCTGGTGCAGGACGAGGCCCGGGTGCCCGTCTTCGCGCATCTCGAAGGCATCTGCCACGTCTATGCCGATGGCGATGCCGACGTCGCGAAGGCCCGCCGCGTCGTGCTGAACGCCAAGACCCGCCGCACCGGCGTCTGCGGCGCGGCCGAATGCCTGCTGGTCGACCGCGCCTTCCTCGACCGGCACGGGCCGGTGCTGGTGACCGACCTTCTGGCCGCCGGGGTCGAGGTGCGGGCCGAGGGCGCGCTGCTGGGCGTTCCGGGCACCGTCCCCGCCGCGCCCGACGACTTCGGCCGCGAGTTCCTCGACATGATCGTCGCCGCCCGCGTGGTCGACGGCGTCGACGGCGCCATCGCGCACATCCGGCGCTACGGCTCGAGCCACACCGACAGCATCCTGACCGAGAACGATGCCACCGCCGCGCGGTTCTTCGCCCGGCTCGACAGCGCGATCCTGATGCGCAACGCCTCGACCCAGTTCGCCGACGGGGGGGAGTTCGGGATGGGGGCCGAGATCGGCATCGCCACGGGCAAGCTGCACGCCCGCGGACCGGTGGGGGCGGAGCAGCTGACGACCTTCCGCTATCTCGTGACCGGCGACGGCACGGTGCGGCCGTAAGGGCCTCAGAAGGTCATCCGGACCTCGCCCTCGCCGAGGTCGGTCAGGAGCCGCCGCCCGGTCGCGCGCAGCTGCTGGCCCACCAGCGCGAACTGCACCTGCGCCGCCGACAGGCCGGGGCCGGGCGTGCCCTGGGCCAGCAGCGACCACAGCCCTGCCTCCGCGCGCAGCTTCGCCGACTGGCCGGTGACCGTCCAGCGCCGCCCCTCCTGCTCCACCCGGATGCGGCCGCCGAAGGGGAGCGCGGTCTCGAGGCAGAGGATCATCAGGTAGACGAGCTTGACCTCGGCCCGCGACAGGTCGGTGTCGGAGGCCCAGGCGGCGGTGATGCGCCCGCCCGCGGTATAGTCGGCGAGGATGCCCGCGGCCTCGCCCCGCGCGATGCGCTGGTCGGTGCTGCCGCCGCCGAAGGCCACGCGGAAGAACCGGATGCGCGCATTCGCGGCCGCGACGCTTTCGGCGATCAGCGACACCTCCGGCCCCGGGGCCGCCCCCGCCATCGCCAGAAGCTCCACCCCGTTGCTGATGGCCCCGATCGGGCTGATAAGGTCGTGGCAGATGCGCGAGCCGATGAGGGCCGTCAGGTCGGGCGTGTCGGTCATGGAAGGTCCTGCAGGGGGGCAAGGATGGACGACTGGCTGGAACCGGGCATGCTCGTCCGCCACCCGGGGCGGCCGGACTGGGGGATCGGGCAGGTGCAGTCGCGGATCGGCGGTCGGGTCACGGTCAACTTCGAACACTGCGGCAAGGTCGTGATCGACGGCCGGCAGGTGACGCTGATGCCTGTCATCGAATGATCGTGAAATCCTTGCACAGTTCCGTGGCGGAATTGCAACCCGAGATTGCGCCCGGGCCACGGCCCGTGTCGCGATCCGGGCGCGGCTTGCGCAAAGGCGGCGCGGGCCCTAGGTGAAGGACGACGAAAGATGACCGACATGACCCTTCCCACGCGCGGATTCGAGGTCAGGCTGGCCCGGGATGCGCGCGACCTGCGGGCCGCGCAGCGCCTGCGCTATCGCGTGTTCGTGGAGGAGATGGGGGCCGGCGGGCCGCTCGTCGACCATGCGGCGCGGCTCGAGGTCGAGGCGCAGGACGATCTCTTCGACCACATGCTGCTGATCGATCCGGCGCGCGACGCCGCGGCGCTCGACGACGTGGTGGGGGTCTACCGCCTGCTGCCGCAGGGCCGCGCGCGCTTCTACTCCGGGGCGGAGTTCGACCTGCAGCCGCTCGTCGCCAGCGGGCGGCGGCTGCTCGAGGTCGGGCGGTCCTGCATCCATCCCGCCTACCGCGGCGGCGCGGGGGTGCTGCACCTGTGGTCCGGGATCGCCGACTACGTGCTGGGGCGGGGTTTCGACGTCATGTTCGGCGTCGCGAGCTTCCCCGGCACCGACCCGGCCGCCCATCTCCAGGCCCTGTCCTGGCTGTTTCGCACCCACGCGGCGCCCGCGGCGCTCCGCCCCGTGGTGCGGCGGGCCGGGAGCGCGCGGCTGGACCTGCTGGCCTGCGAGGCGATCGACCCCGTGGCGGCGCAGGCGGGCCTTCCCGCGCTCATGAAGGGCTACCTCCGGCTCGGCGGCAAGGTCGGCGAGGGGGCTTGGGTCGACCATGCGTTCAACACCGTCGACGTCTGCCTGATCGTCGACGTGGCGACGATGAGCGCGCGCCACCGCGACCGCTACCTGCGCCGCCAGGGCGTCGCCGCATGAGCCTTTCGTGAGGGACGAGGGCGCGGTCGGCGACTGGCGGACCTCGACCATGGTCCTGCCCGACGCGGGCCCCGCCGGGCGGCTCCGCGCCGCCTGGCGCGCCGCCGCGCTGGTCGCGGTGCTGGGGACCGGCCTTCTGGCGCACGGCCTTGCCCGGCTGGCCGAGCGGCCCCTGCGGGGCGGCCGGCGGCCCCTGTCGGGCAGGGTGACGCAGGGCGTGTGCCGGGCGGCGATGGCGATCCTCGGCCTGCCCGCCGTGGTGCGGGGGCGGCCGCTTGCCGGGGCCGGCGCGCTCGTGGCCAACCATTCGAGCTGGCTCGACATCTTCGCGCTGAACGCGCAGGCGCGGGTCTGCTTCGTGTCGAAGGACGACGTGGCGGACTGGCCGGGAATCGGGTTCCTGGCGCGCATCACGGGCACCGTCTTCATCCGCCGCCGCGCGACCGAGGCGCGCCAGCACGGCGAGATGCTGGCCGCGCGGCTGGCGGGCGGGGAGCTTCTCGCCTTCTTCCCCGAGGGCACCAGCACCGACGCCTGCCGCATCCTGCACTTCAAGTCGACGCTCTTCGCGCCCTTCGTCGACCCCGCCCTGCCGCCGGGGCTCCGGGTCCAGCCCGTGACGATCGCCTTCATCGCCCCGCCCGGCTGCGATCCGCGCTTCTACGGCTGGTGGGGCGACATGGGCTTCGGCCCGAGCCTGCGGCACGTGCTGACCACGCCCAGGCGCGGTCGGGTCGAGATCACCTTCCATCCGCCCCTCGCCGCCCGCGCCCTGACCGACCGCAAGCGCATGGCCGCCGCCGCCGAGGCGGCCGTGCGGTCGGCGCATCCCTTCGGCGACCGGGTGGGGTAGGAAGGGGCCTTGCCCCTCGCCCCTTCGGGGCTCACCCCAGAGTATTTGGGCCGGAAAGAGAGCGGGGCCCGCGCAGGCGACGTCCCCTTCGCGCGACGCGGCCACGACGGGGCAGCGGCGCTGGTGGCCCCGGCGCGCGCCCCCGGCCCGCGCCGTTGCTGCGCCCCTCTCTTTCCGGCTGAAATACTCCACGGGGGGCCGGGGGGGCGTGAAGCCCCCCTGCGGCCCTTCCGCCGGGCGCGGCCCCGTGCCATCAAAGCGCACCCGACAAGGCCGCCCTCATGCTGACCGTCTTGCGCAACTCCTGGCCGCTCCTCCTTGGCGTGATGCTGCTGATGGTGGGCAACGGCGTGCAGGGCAGCCTCCTCGGCATCCGCGGGACGCTCGAGGCGTTCTCGACCTTCCAGCTGTCGGTCGTGATGTCGGCCTATTTCGCGGGGTTCCTCTTCGGCACCTCGCTCGCCCCGGCGATGATCCGGCGGGTCGGGCACGTGCGGGTCTTCGCGGCGCTCGGGTCGCTCATCAGCGCGGTGCTGGTGCTCTATCCGGCCATCCCCGACTGGTGGGCCTGGACGGCGATGCGCGTCGTCATCGGCTTCTGCTTTTCGGGCATCTACGTCTGCGCCGAAAGCTGGATCAACAACACGTCGTCGAACGAGACCCGCGGGCAGGCGCTGTCGGCCTACATGATCGTGCAGATGCTGGGCATCGTCGCGGCGCAGGGGCTGATCGCGGTGGGCGACCCGGGCGGGTTCGTGGTGTTCATCATCCCGTCGGTGCTGGTCAGCCTCGCCTTCATGCCGCTGCTTCTGGCCGACACCCCCGCGCCGACCTTCGACAATGCCCGCCGCATGGGCTTCGGCCGGCTGTTCCGCACCTCGCCGCTCGGCTGCGCCGGGATGCTGCTGACCGGCGGGGTGTTCGCCGCGATGTTCGGCATGGCCTCGGTCTGGGGCACCATGACCGGCCTGACCGTGCCGCAGATCGCGCTCTTCGTGGCGGCGATCTACGGCGGCGGTCTCGTGCTGCAATACCCGATCGGCTGGCTGTCCGACCGGATCGACCGCCGCCGCCTGATCGCCGCCGCTTCGGCCGTCGCGGCGGTCGTCATGCTGGTCGCGACGCTCGCCCCGCTGCCGTTCTGGGCGCTGCTGGTCGTGGGCGTCCTGCTCGGCGGGATCATCAATCCGCTCTACTCGCTGCTGATCGCGCACACCAACGACTACCTGAAGGCCGACGAGATGGCAGGCGCCTCGGCCGCGCTCCTGTTCCTGAACGGCCTCGGCGCGATCGCCGGGCCGGTCGTCACCGGCTGGCTGATGGAGGCGATGGGACCGGAAGGGTTCTTCCTGTTCATGGGCCTGAACTTCGCGGGCCTTGCGGGCTATGCCGCCTGGCGGATGACCCGCCGCGCCGGGCCGGCGGAGACCGGGGCCTTCGCCAACATCTCGCCCAATGCCAGCGCGCTCGCCGTGGGCGCCGTCATCGAAAGGAAGGCCGATGGGAACGCCGGTTGAGGTGCTGGACTTCTGGCTGGGCGAGGTCGGCGCGGCGCGCTGGTTCGCGGGCGGCGACGATCTCGACGCGCTCTGCCGCGACCGCTTCGCCGACCTCTGCACCGCCGCGCGCGACGGGGGCCTGGAACACTGGACCTGCGGCCCCGGCCCGACCCTTGCCTACCTGATCCTGACCGACCAGCTGCCCCGCAACATCTGGCGCGGCACGGCCCTTGCCTTCGCCTCCGACCCCCGCGCGCTGGCGGCGGCGCGGGTGGCGCTGGACAGCGGCTGGGACATGCAGGTGCCCGAGCCGGAGCGGCAGTTCCTCTACCTGCCCTTCGAGCACAGCGAGGTCATGGCCGACCAGGACCTGTCGGTGCGCCTGATGGAGACGCGCCTCTCCGACCCCGAGATGGCCCTGCACGCCCGCGCCCACCGCAGCATCATCGCCCGCTTCGGCCGCTTTCCCACCCGCAACGACGCGCTGGGGCGCAAGTCCACCCCGGAGGAAGCCGCCTGGCTCGCCGGGGGTGGCTATATGGCCGAGGTGAAGCGCCAGCGCGAGGCATGACGCCGGTGCAACGGCCCATGCCGTTGCCGCGCCGCGCAAATCCCGCTAAGCCCGGACCGTCGGGACGGAGGAGCGCGCGATGGCCAGCTGGGACATGATCGTGATCGGCGCGGGCCCCGGCGGGTATGTCGCGGCGATCCGCGGCGCGCAGCTCGGCCTGAAGGTCTGCGTCATCGAGCGCGAGCACCTCGGCGGCATCTGCCTCAACTGGGGCTGCATCCCGACCAAGGCCATGCTGCGGTCGGCCGAGGTCTTCCACCTGATGCACCGCGCGAAGGAGTTCGGGCTGAAAGCGGACGGCATCGGCTACGACCTGCCCGCCGTCGTCGCCCGGTCACGCGGAGTGGCGAAACAGCTTTCGGGCGGCGTCGGGCACCTCTTGAAGAAGAACAAGGTCGCGGTGGTGATGGGCCATGCGACCCTGCCCGCCAGGGGCCGCGTCAGCGTGAAGACCGACAAGGGCACCGAAGAGCACGACGCCCCCGCGATCATCCTCGCCACCGGCGCGCGCGCCCGCGACCTGCCGGGGCTCGAGGCCGACGGCAGGCGCGTCTGGTCCTACAAGCACGCGCTGGTGCCGCCGCACATGCCGAAGGACCTGCTGGTGATCGGCTCGGGCGCGATCGGGATCGAGTTCGCGAGCTTCTTCAATACCCTCGGCGCGAAGACTACGGTGGTGGAGGTCATGGACCGCATCCTGCCCGTGGAAGATGCCGAGATCAGCGCCTTCGCGAAGAAGCAGTTCGTGAAGCAGGGGATGCAGATCCTGGAGAAGGCCTCGGTCAAGTCGCTGGACCGCCAGGCCGACCGGGTCGTCGCCCAGATCGAGGCGGGCGGCAAGGTCGAGGCGCGCGGCTTCGACACCGTCATCAGCGCCGTCGGGATCGTCGGCAACGTCGAGGGGCTGGGGCTCGAGGCGCTGGGGGTCAAGGTCGACCGCACGCATGTGGTGACCGACGCGTTCTGCCGCACGGGGGTGGAGGGCCTTTACGCCATCGGCGACATCGCCGGCGCGCCGTGGCTTGCGCACAAGGCGAGCCACGAAGGGGTGATGGTGGCGGAGCTCGTGGCCGGCAAGCACCCGCATGCGATCAAGCCCAACTCGATCGCCGGCTGCACCTACTGCCAGCCGCAGGTGGCGTCGGTCGGGCTGACCGAGGAGAAGGCCCGCGCCGCCGGGCATGACGTGAGGGTCGGCCGCTTCCCCTTCGTCGGCAACGGCAAGGCCATCGCGCTGGGCGAGGCCGAGGGCCTGGTCAAGACCGTCTTCGACGCCAAGACCGGCGAACTGCTCGGGGCCCACATGGTCGGGGCCGAGGTCACCGAACTGATCCAGGGCTACGTCATCGGCCGCACGCTCGAGACGACCGAGGCCGAGCTGATGGAGACGGTGTTCCCGCACCCGACGCTGTCCGAGATGATGCATGAATCGGTGCTGGACGCCTGGGGGCGGGCGATCCATTTCTGAGCCGGTCAGGACTCGATCGCACCGGCGGCCAGCAACGTCGCGGCGCTGCCGATGATCTCGTCGAAACGGGTGCTGCCGAGCGACAGGAACATGAGATGGTCCGCAGCGCAGAGATCGCGCAGCATCCTGCTCGTCCTGACGATCTCGGCTGCCAGTTTCGGAAGCTTGGCCTCGTCGGAGTAGACGCTGTGCTGCGTGGTCCAGCACCGTCCGGTGTCACGCCAGGCCTGCAGTCCATCCAGCTTGCTCTCGGGATCGACATCCGAACTGCCGACCACGATCACCCCAGCCAATCCCCGCGCGCGCCATTCGACAAGCTGATCGAGGCCAAGAGGGTGGATTCCGCCAAACTTCGACCGATTGGCGCTGATGAAGTCGTCGCCGTCGATGACGATGCCGTTCGGGGACGCGGCGAGCACGCCCTCGAACACCGCCCGGCGGGATGCCTCCCGGCGCGCTTCATCCCGGTCGGAAAAATACCATAGCCGCATCCGGTCGACATTGACGTGATAGGCTGCGGACTGGGCGACGATCCGCTGGGCCAGCAGCGACTTGCCCACGCGGGGCGGGCCGGTGACGATCAGGTTGCGGGCAAGCCGCGGTGCAGCCCGCTGCGAGATCGCGCGACGGACCGCGTCGCGCACGACGTCGCGGGCTTCGGCATGGCGGCAGCCTTCCAGCAGCGCGGGCACGATGCCGTCGAGCCTGACATAGTCCTGGGGCGTCATGCTTTCAGTGTTCCGCAACACTGCGATTATGACACTTATATGACAGCCCCCCGCCAGAACAAGCCCCGGCCTTCCTCCGACACTCCTCATCCGCAACCGCTGCGCCGGTTGCCGAAACCGGCTACGGCGATCAGGCGCGTTCCCGATAGGGGTCGAACACCGCCCCCCCGATCACCATCCGCTCCGCCCGGACACGCCGGTCCGCCGCAGGATCGCCGCGCACGGTGATCTCCATCCCCTCGGCCAGCCGGTCGCGGATCGGGGCGGAGGTGGCGGGCAGGCCGACCTCCACCGTCCAGACCTCGCCGTTGGCCTCGACGGTCAGGGTCGTCCCCGACCGGCCGGGGCCGGTGGCGACGATCGTCCCGGTCAGTTCCATCGCGCCATCGGCGGTGCGTCGCCAGCCGTGGTGGGCGAGCACGGGGGTGCCGATCAGCATCAGCATCAGGTCGAGGCGGCGGGTCGGGCGCATGGGCTGTCCTCCTGCCGCCCCAGATGGGGAAGGCCCGGCCGCGATTCACCTGCCGGGACTTCACCTTTCTGCCAGCCGCCGCTAGCGTCGCGGCCATGCGCACCGCCCTGACCGTCGCCCTCATCTTCTGCGCGGGGCTGGGGGCGGCGGCGCAGTTCGGCAAGATCTCGATCCTCTTCGCAGACCTGCAGGCCTACTATGCCGGGGCCTCGCCGGTCGCGATGGGGTGGATGGTCAGCATCGTGGGCGCGGTGGGCCTCGTCTTCGGGGCCGTCGCCGGGCTGCTGGTCGGACCGGCCGGGCCGGGGCGGGTGATGGTCGCGGCGCTCGCCGCCGCCGCCGTCACCAGCGCCGTGCAGGCGACGCTGCCCGCCTATCCCGCGATGCTGGCGCTGCGCGTGGTCGAGGGTGTCACCCACCTCGCCATCGTCGTGACCGGCCCCGTGCTGATGGCCGGGCAGGCGACGGCGCGCACGCGCGGCTTCGTCATGGCGCTGTGGGGGTCGTTCTTCGGCCTCGCCTACGCGATCCTGGCCGAGACGCTGCCGCCCCTGACCGCCGCCTACGGCCTTGGCAGCGCGTTCGTCGCGCATGCGGCCTGGATGGCCGCCTGCGCCGCGGCGCTGTGGGTGCTCTTGCCGCGCGACCGGCCGACCCCGGCCCCGGCCACGGGCGGCCTGCTGGCGCGGCACCTCGCGATCTACCGCAGCCCGCGCATCGCCGCCCCGGCGCTCGGCTTCGTCTGCTACACGATCCAGTTCGTCGCCCTGCTGACGCTCTTGCCGCCGCTGCTGCCCGAGGCGCAGCGCCCCCTCGTCGCGCTGGGGATGCCGCTGATCTCCATCGCCGTGTCGCTGACGCTGGGGGTCTGGCTGCTGCGCCACCTGACGGCGGTGCAGACGGTGCAGGCGGGCTTCGCGCTGGCCGCCGTCGCGGCGGTGGCGCTGTGGCTGTCCTGGGGGCAGGGCGCGGCCATGGCCGCCGCTGCGCTGGCACTTGCGGCGGCCTTCGGCCTGGTGCAGGGGGCGAGCTTCGCGGCGATCCCCGAGCTGAATGCCCCCGACGCCGACCGTGCCATGGCCGCCGGCGCGCTGGCGCAGATGGGCAACGTCGGCACCGTCACCGGCACGCCGCTCTTCGCCTGGGGGCTGACGCAGGGGGCCGATGCGGCGGCGGTCCTGGCCTTTTGCCTGCCGTTCAGCCTGATGGGCATCGCCATCCACCACCTGAACACGCGCCGCCGCGCCGCCTGAGGTGCGTTCACACTTCGTTCGCACATTCGGGTTGGAGACTCGGGGCCGATGCCCTATGTCAGGACCCGGGCCTCGGGGGCGGTGCATGGAACAGAAGTTCATCGAGGTGCGGGGCGCGCGCGAACACAACCTCAAGGGCATCGACGTCGACATCCCGCGCGACCGGCTGGTCGTCATCACCGGCCTGTCGGGGTCGGGGAAGTCCTCGCTCGCCTTCGACACGATCTATGCCGAAGGGCAGCGGCGGTATGTCGAAAGCCTGTCGGCCTACGCGCGGCAGTTCCTCGACATGATGGGCAAGCCCGACGTCGACCATATCTCGGGCCTCTCCCCGGCGATCTCGATCGAGCAGAAGACGACGTCGAAGAACCCGCGGTCCACCGTCGGCACGGTGACGGAAATCTACGACTACCTGCGCCTGCTGTTCGCCCGGGTCGGCGTCCCCTATTCTCCGGCGACCGGCCTGCCGATCACGGCGATGCAGGTGCAGGACATGGTCGACGCCGTGATGGCGATGCCCGAAGGCACCCGCGCCTACCTGATGGCCCCGATCATCCGCGACCGGAAGGGCGAATACCGCAAGGAGTTCCTCGACCTGCGCAAGCAGGGGTTCCAGCGCGTCAAGGTGGACGGGCAGTTTTACGAGCTGGACGAGCCGCCGACGCTCGACAAGAAGCTGCGCCACGACATCGACGTGGTGGTGGACCGCATCGTCGTGCGCGCGGGGCTGGAGACGCGGCTTGCCGACAGCTTCCGCACCGCGCTGAACCTGGCGGACGGCATTGCCGTGATCGAAACCGCGCCCGAGGGGGACGAGCCGGAGCGCATCACCTACAGCGAAAAGTTCGCCTGCCCCGTCAGCGGCTTCTCCATCGCCGAGATCGAGCCGCGACTGTTCAGCTTCAACGCGCCCTTCGGGGCCTGCCCGGTCTGCGACGGGTTGGGGGTGGAGCTGTTCTTCGACGAACGCCTGATCGTCCCCGACCAGGCGCTGTCGATCCCGCAAGGCGCCATCGCCCCCTGGGCGAAGTCGAAAAGCCCCTACTTCACGCAGACGGTACAGGCGCTGGCCAAGCACTACGGCTTCGACGCCAGGACCAGATGGCGTGACCTGCCCGCCCACGTCCGCCAG
The DNA here is from genome assembly GCA_964575185.1 of uncultured Exiguobacterium sp. Classification (GTDB taxonomy): domain Bacteria; phylum Pseudomonadota; class Alphaproteobacteria; order Rhodobacterales; family Rhodobacteraceae; genus CAZNPW01. The sequence goes on along the minus strand of CAZNPW010000022.1, from coordinate 6,550 downwards.
CTCTTCCTGCACGGCTCGGGCGACGAGGAGATCCGCTTCCGCTACGACGAGGGGGGGCGGATCTACGAGGTCAGCCGCGTGTTCGAGGGGATCATCCCCAACATGGAACGCCGCTACAAGGAAACCGACAGCGCCTGGTCGCGCGAGGAGATGGAGCGCTACCAGTCCAACCGCGCCTGCGGGGCCTGCCACGGGTTCCGCCTGCGGCCCGAGGCGCTCGCGGTCAGGATCGCGGGGGTCCATGTCGGCCAGGTGACGCAGATGTCGATCCGCGAGGCCTATGCCTGGGTCCAGACCGTGCCCGCCGCGCTGACGGCGCAGCGGAACGAGATCGCCCGCGCGATCCTGAAGGAAATCCGCGAGCGGCTGGGGTTCCTGAACAACGTCGGCCTCGAATACCTGACGATGGCGCGCAACGCGGGCACGCTGTCGGGCGGCGAGAGCCAGCGCATCCGGCTGGCGAGCCAGATCGGGTCGGGCCTGACGGGCGTGCTCTATGTGCTGGACGAACCCTCCATCGGCCTGCACCAGCGCGACAACGACCGGCTTCTCCAGACGCTAAAGAACCTGCGCGACCAGGGCAACACGGTGCTGGTCGTTGAACACGACGAGGACGCGATCCGCGAGGCCGACTACGTCTTCGACCTCGGCCCCGGCGCGGGGGTGCACGGCGGCGAGGTGGTCGCCCACGGCACGCCCGGCGAGGTCGCGGTCAACCCCGCCAGCATGACCGGCCTCTATCTGTCGGGCCAGCGCGAGATCGCCGTGCCGAAGACCCGCCGCAAGGGCAACGGCAAGAAGCTGACCGTCGTGGGCGCCACGGGCAACAACCTTCGAGACGTGACGGTCGACTTCCCGCTGGGCAAGTTCGTCTGCGTCACCGGCGTCTCCGGCGGCGGCAAGTCCACCCTGACGATCGAGACCCTGTTCAAGACCGCCGCCGCCCGCCTGAACGGCGCGCACGAGAACCCGGCGCCCTGCGAGACGATCCGGGGGTTCGAGCACCTCGACAAGGTGATCGACATCGACCAGCGCGCCATCGGCCGCACCCCCCGGTCGAACCCCGCCACCTACACCGGCGCCTTCGGCCCGATCCGCGACTGGTTCGCAGGCCTGCCCGAGGCGAAGGCCCGCGGCTACCAGCCCGGACGCTTCAGCTTCAACGTCAAGGGCGGCCGCTGCGAGGCCTGCCAGGGCGACGGCGTCATCAAGATCGAGATGCACTTCCTGCCCGACGTCTACGTCACCTGCGAGACCTGCAAGGGCCATCGCTACAACCGCGAGACGCTGGAAATCCGGTTCAGGAACAAGAGCATCTCCGACGTCCTTGAGATGACGTGCGAAGATGCGCGCGAGTTCTTCCAGGCCGTCCCCGCGATCCGCGAGAAGATGGACGCGCTCTGCCAGGTGGGCCTCGGCTACATCAAGGTCGGCCAGCAGGCCACGACGCTTTCGGGCGGCGAGGCGCAGCGGGTGAAGCTGTCCAAGGAACTCAGCCGCCGCGCCACCGGGCGCACGCTCTACATCCTCGACGAACCCACCACCGGGCTGCATTTCGAGGACGTGCGGAAACTCCTCGAGGTCCTGCACGAACTCGTCGACCAGGGCAACACGGTCGTGGTGATCGAGCACAACCTCGACGTGGTCAAGACCGCCGACTGGGTGATCGACATCGGCCCCGAGGGCGGCGACGGCGGCGGCCGGATCGTCGCCACCGGCACGCCCGAGGACATCGCCAAGGTCGCGGACAGCCATACCGGCCACTACCTCGGCCCGCTGCTGAAAGCGCGGCGGGTCGCGGCCGAATGACCTCCCTCATTCCGGCTCAAATACTCCACGGGGGTCCGGGGGTGTGAAACCCCCGGTCCTGCCCCTCAGTCGGGACCGACGATGCCGAAGATCAACCTCGCCCTGCAGGGCGGCGGCGCGCACGGGGCCTTCACCTGGGGCGTGCTCGACCGCCTGCTCGAGGAGGACGGGCTCGAGATCGCCGCCATCTCGGGCACCAGCGCCGGCGCGATGAACGCCGCCGCCTGCAAGCAGGGCCTGCTGACCGGCGGCCGTCCGGGTGCCCGCAAGGCGCTGGCCGAGATGTGGCGGCAGGTGCAGGCAATCGGCGACTTCCGCCTGAACCCCTGGGTCCGGTCCGGCCTGCCCTACGCCAGCGCCGCGACGCAGATCATGGAGGACGTGCTCTCCTTCTCGCCCCTGGGCGTCATGGCCCAGGTCGTCTCGCCCTACGCGACCGCCTTCCGGCCCCACCCGCTCGCGCATATCGTGGCGGGATTCGATTTCCGCCGGGTCTGCGCCGACGACGGCCCGCGCATCTTCGTCGCCGCCACCAGCGTCACCACCGGCCGCGTCCGCGTCTTCGACCGCAGCGACCTGACGCCCGAGGCGATCCTCGCCTCGGCCTGCCTGCCGACCGTCTTTCCCGCCGTGATGATCGACGGCGAGCCCTACTGGGACGGCGGCTTCGTCGCCAACCCGCCGCTCTGGCCGCTCTACGCCCCCGACCTGCCCGACGACATCGTCATCGTCCAGATCAACCCCGACCGGCGCGAGGACCTGCCCCTGTCCCCGGTCGACATCCAGAACCGCATCAACGAGATCAGCTTCAACGCAAGCCTGATGGGCGAGCTGCGCGCCATCGCCTTCGTCAAGCGCCTGATCGCCGAGGGGCGCGTTGAAAAGGGCCGGATGAAGGACGTGGGCCTGCACCTCATCGCCGACAACCGCCTGATGGGCGAGCTGACGGCGACGACCAAGCTCCTCCCGACCGCGGCGCTGATCCGCCGCCTGCACAAGGCGGGGCGGCGGGCGGCGGACGGCTTCCTCGACCTGCACGGAGGCCGGCTGGGGCAGGGCGGCACGCTGGACCTGGGCGCGCTGCTGTCCTGACCTCTCCGCAAGACCTCCGCGTCCCGGCGCAGGCCGGGACCTCCCCCGCGCCGACAGGCTGCCACCGGGGCCGGTCCGGTGACAGGCTGTCACCGGTGCCGGTCCGGCCCTTCGCTTGCGCTCAGGGCGTTCGGACCTGAAAACGCTCCACTGGAGCGTTTTCGCCCTTCGGGCCGGTCCTCACTCCATCGGCCGGAAGTTCAGCGACGCTCCCTCCTTGATCCCGGAGGGCCAGCGCGAAGTGATCGTCTTCGTGCGCGTGTAGAAGCGGAAGGCGTCGGGCCCGTGCTGGTTCAGGTCGCCGAAGGCCGACCGCTTCCAGCCGCCGAAGGTGTGGTAGGCGAGCGGCACCGGGATCGGCACGTTGATCCCGATCATGCCGACGTTCACCCGCGCCGCGAAGTCGCGCGCGGTGTCGCCGTCGCGGGTGAAGATCGCGGTGCCGTTGCCGTATTCGTGGTTCATCGCCAAGCGCAGCGCCTCCTCGTAGGTCTTCGCCCGCACGGTCGACAGCACCGGCCCGAAGATTTCCTTGCGGTAGATCTCCATGTCCGCCGTCACGTGGTCGAAGAGGTGCGGGCCGACCCAGAAGCCGCCCTCGTAGCCCTGCAGCCCGAAGCCGCGCCCGTCGACGACGAGCTTCGCCCCGGCGGCGACGCCCGAGTCCACCAGCCGCAGGATGTTCGCCTTCGCCGCCGCCGTCACCACCGGGCCATAGTCGATGTCGCCCCCCGCGGTGTAGGGCCCGACGCGCAGCCGCTCGATCCGCGGCACGAGCTTCGCGATCAGCCGGTCGGCGGTCTCCTCCCCCACCGGCACAGCGACGCTGATCGCCATGCAGCGCTCGCCTGCGGCCCCGTAGCCCGCCCCCACCAGCGCGTCCGCCGCCTGGTCCATGTCGGCGTCGGGCATGACGATCATGTGGTTCTTCGCGCCCCCGAAGCACTGCGCGCGCTTGCCCGTCGCGGCCGCGCGGGCGTAGATGTATTCGGCGATCGGGGTGGAGCCCACGAAGCCCACCGCCTGGATGACGGGCGAGTCGAGGATCGCGTCCACCGCCTCCTTGTCGCCGTTCACCACCTGCAGCACGCCGTCGGGCAAGCCCGCCTCCTTCAGCAGCTCCGCCAGCATCAGCGGCACCGAGGGGTCGCGCTCGGAGGGCTTGAGGATGAAGGCGTTGCCGCAGGCGAGCGCGGGGGCCATCTTCCACAGCGGGATCATGGCGGGGAAGTTGAAGGGCGTGATCCCGGCCACGACCCCGAGCGGCTGGCGCATCGAATACATGTCGATGCCGGGGCCGGCCGAGTCGGTGAACTCGCCCTTCAGAAGGTGGGGCGCGCCGACGCAGAACTCCACCACCTCGAGCCCCCGCTGCACGTCGCCCCTGGCGTCGGGGATGGTCTTGCCGTGCTCGCGGGACAGCGCCTCGGCGAGCTTGTCCATGTCGCGGTTCAGCAGGCGCACCAGCTCCATCATCACCCGCGCCCGGCGCTGCGGGTTCGTCGCGCCCCACTTCGGCTGCGCCGCCGCGGCAGAGGCTACCGCCGCGTCGAGCTCGGCCTTCGCGGCCAGCGGCACGCGCGCCTGCACCTCGCCCGTCGCGGGGTTGAACACGTCGGCGAAGCGGCCCGAGGTGCCCGCCGCGTGCTTGCCGTCGATCCAGTGTGTCAGGTCCATCGCGTCCTCCAGCCGTCGCCCGCGCGGGTATAGGGCCGTCGACCGGCGGGGGAAAGCCCGCGCGCCCCGCGCCGGACTTGACGGAATCATGACGCGGGCGGACCCTTTCCCGGCGGCGGGGAGGGCCGCAGCCATGATGCCAGTCTCCACGATCCTGAAGTCCAAGGGTTCGGCCGAGGTGGTCCGGATCCCGCCCGCCGCCACCGTGGCCGAGGCCGCGCAGGTCCTGTCGGCGCGGCGGATCGGCGCGCTGGTCGTCTCGCCCGACGGCACGACGCTTGCGGGGATCCTGTCCGAACGCGACATCGTGCGCGAGATCGGGCGGCGCGGGTCGGCGGTCCTGCAGGACCGGGTGGAGGCGCTGATGACGCGCGAGGTCACGACATGCGCGCCCGCCGACCACACGACCCAGGTGCTGGAGCGGATGACGGTCGGCCGCTTCCGCCACATGCCGGTCATGGACGGCGGCAGGCTCGTCGGCATGATCTCGATCGGCGACGTGGTGAAGGCCCGGCTGGCCGAGCTGCAGGCCGACCGCGACGCGCTCGAAGGCATGATCAAGGGGTTCTGACGCCCGTAGGATGGGCAATATTGCCCATCCTACTTGCAACCGTCCGCCCGATCCTGTTGCCTGACGCCCATGCGGATCGGCCTTTACCCCGGCACCTTCGACCCCGTCACGCTGGGGCATACCGACATCATCGCCCGCGCCATGGCGCTGGTCGACCGGCTGGTGATCGGCGTCGCGATCAACCGCGACAAGGGACCGCTCTTCGCGCTCGAGGACCGCGTTTCCATGGTCCGCGCCGAATGCGACGCGATCGTCGCGCGGACGGGGGGGGAGATCGTCGTCCACCCCTTCGGCAACCTGCTGATCGACTGCGCCCGCGACGTGGGCGCGGGCGTCATCATCCGCGGCCTGCGGGCGGTCGCCGATTTCGAATACGAGTTCCAGATGGTCGGCATGAACCGCGCGCTCGACCCGCGGATCGAAACCGTGTTCCTGATGGCCGACGCCCGCCGCCAGGCCATCGCCAGCCGCCTCGTGAAAGAGATCGCGCGGCTGGGCGGCGACGTGTCCGGCTTCGTTCCCGCGCCGGTCGCGGCCGCGCTGCGGGCGCGCTTCGGCTGACGCGCGCCACGACGTGGCGGGGGCGGGCGCGGCGTCAGGCGGCCTTGCCGTAGACCGCGCGGTAGGCGATCTCTTCGGCATCCTCGGGGAAGATGTCGAGGTCCAGCGCCACGTCGCGCGGCATCGCCGCGATCTCGTCGCGGGTGCGGACATAGGCGGCGCGCCTGTCCAGCGCGTCTTTCAGTGCGATCACGAAGCTCATCGTCGTCTCCTTCGCGGGGGTGTCTTTGCCTCCCACGGGGCGGAGATGGCCCCGATGCCGCGCCGCGGCAACCCATGTCGCCGCGGTGGGGCCATGCGCCAGGCGCATGGATCGTGCCGCAAGATCGTGCAGTCGGGGTGCCGGGTCTGCCCGCCACCGGGCAGCACCGGCACGTCAGATCAGACGCCCCATCGCGACCGCGGTATCCGCCATGCGGTTCGAGAAGCCCCATTCGTTGTCGTACCACGCCAGGACGCTGCACAGCGTGCCGTCCATCACCTTGGTCTGGTCCAGGTGGAACACGCTCGAATGCGGGTCGTGGTTGAAGTCGACCGAGACGTTCTTGAACGCGGTGCAGCCGAGGATCCCCTGCAGCGGCCCCTCCGCCGCCGCCCGGATCGCCGCGTTGATCTCCTCGACGCTGGTCGGCCGCGCCGCGATGAACTTCAGGTCCACGAGGCTCACGTTCGGCGTCGGCACGCGGATGGCGAAGCCGTCGAGCCGGCCCTTCAGTGCCGGCAGCACCAGCCCCACCGCCTTGGCCGCCCCGGTGGAGGTCGGGATCATGCTCAGCGCCGCCGCCCGGGCGCGGTAGAGGTCCTTGTGCATGGTGTCGAGCGTCGGCTGGTCGCCGGTAT
>CAZNPW010000021.1:0-53201 GCA_964575185.1 uncultured Exiguobacterium sp. | reverse complement strand
ACCCAGGCCCGACTGCTTGACCCCGCCAAAGGGGGCCACCTCGGTCGAGATGATCCCGGTGTTGACGCCGACGATCCCGTATTCCAGCGCCTCCTGCACCCGCGTCACGCGGCCGATGTCGCGGGCGTAGAAATAGCTCGCCAGCCCGAAGATCGTGTCGTTGGCCAGCCGGATCGCCTCCGCCTCGGTCTCGAAGCGGAACAGGGGCGCGAGCGGGCCGAAGGTTTCCTCGCGCGCGACGGCCATGGCCTGCGTCACCCCCGTCACGATGGTCGGCTCGAAGAACGACCCGCCGAGCGCGTGACGCCTGCCGCCCGCGACGACCCTGGCCCCGTGGGCCGTCGCGTCGGCGATGTGCGCCTCGACCTTCTCCACCGCGTCCATGTTGATGAGCGGGCCGAACTGCACGTCGCCCGACAACCCGTCGCCGACCTTCGCCCCCGCCAGCGCCGTCGCGAGCTTCTCGGCGAAGGCGTCGTAGACCCCGGCCTGCACGTAGATGCGGTTGGCGCAGACGCAGGTCTGCCCGTTGTTGCGGAACTTCGACAGCATCGCCCCCGCCACCGCGGCGTCCAGGTCCGCGTCGTCGAACACGATGAAGGGCGCGTTGCCGCCAAGCTCCATGCTGCACTTCATCACCTGCTCCGCCGCCTGGCGCAGCAGGATGCGGCCCACTTCGGTGGACCCGGTGAAGGTCAGCTTGCGCACCGCCGGGTTCTCGCAGAACTCCTTGCCGATGTCCGAGGCCTTCTTCGAGGTGATGACCGACAGGATCCCCTTCGGCAGCCCCGCCCGTTCGCCCAGCACCGCCATCGCCAGCGCCGACAGCGGCGTCTCGGCGGCGGGGCGCGCGACGAAGCCGCAGCCCGCCGCCAGCGCCGGGGCGGCCTTCCGCGCAATCATCGCGTTGGGGAAGTTCCAGGGCGTGATCGACCCCACCACCCCGATCGGCTGCTTCAAGACCGTGATCCGCTTGTCGCGCTGGTGGCCCGGCACCGTCTCGCCGTAGATGCGCTTGGCCTCCTCGCCGAACCATTCGACGAAGGACGCGCCATAGGCGATCTCGCCCTTCGCTTCCGCCAGCGGCTTGCCCATCTCGGCGGTCAGGATCATCGCAAGGTCGTCCTGCGCGGCCATCATCAGGTCGAACCAGCGCCGCATGATGACGCTGCGCTCCTTCGCCGGCCGCGCGGCCCAGTCCTTCATCGCGGCCTCGGCGGCGGCGATGGCCCGCGCGGTTTCCGCCCGGCCCATGTCGGGCACATGACAGATCACGTCGCCGCGCGCCGGGTTCATGACCGGAAACGTCGTGCCGTCGTCGGCCCCGACCCACTCCCCCGCGACATAGGCCCGGGTTTCCAGCAGCGCGGGGTCCTTCAGCATCCCCGACAGGTTGGTGACGGAATCGAGCATCGCGGCCTCCCTTGCGTGGATGCGCCGTTCCATGCACCCAATCGGGCCGGGAGTCCAGTTGAGCCGGGGGTTTTGATCAAATGTCCACCGGCCAGACCCCCGACCCCGAGGCCGACCGCGCCTACGCCAACGCCGATTTCATCCCGCGCGGCTACGACTTCCCGTCCGTCTGGCAAGAGCGGGCGCAGGACTTCCGCGCCACCGCCCGCGCCCGGCTGGACCAGCCCTTCGGCCATGGCCTCGCCTTCGACCTGTTCCTGCCCGACGGCCTGGCCCAGGGCACGGTGGTGTTCATCCACGGCGGCTACTGGATGCGCTTCGGCCGCCGCGACTGGTCGCACCTCGCCGCAGGGCCGGTCGCCCGCGGCTGGGCCGTCGCGATCCCGAGCTACCCGCTCGCCCCCGCGGCCCGCATCGCCGCGATGACCCCCGCGCTCGCGCCGCTCCTCCCCCTGCTCCCCGGTCCGGTCGTCCTGACGGGCCACTCCGCCGGCGGCCACCTCGCCGCCCGCCTCGCCCAGACCGCGCCGGGCATCGCCCGCGTCGTCCCGATCTCGCCGCTCGCCGACCTGCGCCCGCTCATGGCCACGACGATGAACGCCACCCTCCGCCTCGATGCGGCCGAGGCGCTGGCCGAAAGCCCCGCGCTCCACCCCGCGCCTGCGAATGCCCACGTCTGGGTCGGCGGCGGGGAGCGCCCCGCCTTCCTCTGGCAGGCCCGCACGCTCGCCGAAGCCTGGGCCTGCCCCTGGACGGTCGAGGACGGCCGCCACCATTTCGACGTCGTCGACGCCCTGACCGACCCCGGAAGCGCCCTCACGCAGACACTCGTTGCGCCATCATCTTCCCTCAAATATCCGCAGGGGTGAGCCGCGCGAGCGGCAAGGGGGCGGCAGCCCCCTCCTCTGCGTCCCCGCACAGAATAGGCGCGCCATTTCGCATTTGCGCAGGGCCTGCGTTGCGCCATATCCCCGGCATCACCCCGGCACCGCGGAGATTGCCATGACCACGACCCCGTCCGTGAAGATCCCCGGCCTCCACCACGTCACCGCGATCAGCGGCCCGGCGCAGGCGAACGTCGACTTCTACACCGGTCGCCTGCGCCAGCGTCTGGTCAAGAAGACGGTGAACTTCGACGCGCCCGACACCTATCACCTCTACTATGGCGACCGCAGCGGAAGCCCCGGCACGATCCTGACCTTCTTTCCCTTCGCCGACGCCGCCCCCGGCCGCGCCGGGCCGGGCATGGCCTCTGCCTACGCCTATGCCGTGCCGCAGGCCGCCTTCCAGACCTGGGTCGACGAGGCCGCGCTTGCGGGCGAGGACTTCGGCCTGGCCGAGCGCTTCGGCCAGCGCGTCCTCACCCTCCGCGACCCCGACGGCGCACCCGTCGAACTTGTCGAAACCCCACATTTAGGGGGTGAGATCGGCGGCTTCCACAGCGTCACCCTGTGGGAACGCGACATCGGCCCCACCGCGCGGCTTCTCCAGGACGTGTTCGGCTACGCCGAGGCCGGGCACGAGACCGTGGACGGCACCGAACGCCTGCGCCTGCGGGCGCCGGGGGATGCCATGGGCAACATCGTCGACCTGATCCGCACCGACGCGCGGGTGAACCCCCGCCCCGGCGCGGGCACCATCCACCACGTTGCCTTCCGCGCGCGGACCGACGACGAACAGCGCGGCTGGATCGAGACGCTCGCTGCCGCGGGTCACCGCACGACGCCGCAGATCGACCGGCAGTATTTCAACGCCATCTACTTCCGCGAACCCGGCGGCGTGCTGTTCGAGATCGCGACCGACCCGCCGGGCTTCGCCGTCGACGAACCCGAGGCGACGATGGGAACCCGCCTGATGCTGCCCGCGAAATACGAACCCATCCGCGACCGGATCGAGCGCGTGCTGCCCGCGCTGCGGGTCGCGGCATGAGGCGCGCAGGCGCACCCGCGGCGCGCGCGCGGGCGGGGCTGGTCCTCGCCCACGGCCGCGGCGCGTCGGCCGGGGACATCCTCGGCCTGCTCGCCCACCTCGGCCTGCCCGACGTCGCGGCCATCGCGCCCGAGGCGCCGGGCCGGTCCTGGTGGCCGACGAGCTTTCTCGCCCCGTCCGCGCAGATGGAGCCCTTCGTCACCGCCGGCATCGCCGCGATGCAGGTCGCGGTTACCGCACTGCAGGATGACGGCCTGCCGCGCGACCGCATCTGGCTCGGCGGATTCAGCCAGGGGGCTTGCCTCGCGCTCGAAACCTACGCCCGGCAGGGCGAGGGGCTGGCCGGCGTCTTCGGCCTGTCGGGCGGCCTCGTCGGCACCGGCGACGCCGACGGCCCGGCCGACCCCGCGCTCTACGGCCATCGGCCGAAGCGCCTCGCCTACACCGGCCCGCGCCCCGGCCGCGTGCGGATCAGCGTCCACGCGCAGGACCCGCACATCCCCGTGACGCGCGCGCAGGACAGCGCCGACGCCCTGCGCGCGTTGGGGGCGACGGTGGACCTCGACGTCTATCCCGGGCCGGGCCACGCCATCCTGCCCGCCGACATCGCGGCCCTGCGCGCGGCGCTGAACGGGTAGGACACCCGTCCCGGACCCCGATCCGGGACCTCCCCCGCCCCGCCCGTCAATGCGCCGGGGCGTCGACCGCGTCGATCAGCCCGCGGCCGCCGTCGACCGTCAGCACCTGCCCGGTCATGAAGGCGCTCGCGTCGCTGGCCAGGAACTGCACCGTCTCCGACAGCTCGAACGGCCCCGCGATCCGGCGCATCGGCGTGCCCGCGGCGATCCCGTCGCGCCAGTCGGGGTGGTCCTTCAGCGCCGCCTGAAGGCTCGCGCTCATCACCGACCCGAAGGCCACGGCGTTGACCCGGATGCCGCGCGGGGCGAGCGCCACGGCCAGGCTGCGGGTCATCTGCTCCACCCCCGCCATGGCCATGGAATAGCCGAGAAGACGCGCCTGCGTGCGCTGCGCGGCGATCGACGACAGGTTGACGATCGTCCCGACCGGCCCCTCCGCCCCCGCCTTGTCGGCCGCCGCGAGCATCCGCTTCGCGGTCATCTGGCTCATCCGCAGCGCGGTCATCACGTTCTGCTGCCACAGATCTTCCACCGCGTCGCCGTCGGGTGACAGCGGGTCCGAGGTCTGCATCGACCGGCTCGCGTTCACCAGGATGTCCACGCGGTCGAAGGCATCGTAGGTCGCCGACAGCAGGTTCGCGACCGTCAGCTTCTCGCGCAGGTCGCCCGCGAACATCCGCACCTCGCCCTCGGCCTTGCAGGCGCGGCCGATCTCCTCCTCCAGCCGGGCCTCGTCCATGTCGGCGAACATCACGTTCGCCCCCTTGTCGAGGAAATGCCGCGCCACCTGCAGCCCGATGCCGTTGGCGGCCCCGGTCACGATGGCGGTCTTTCCGGCGATGGAGAGCGACATGGGACCTCAGGGGTTGCGGCGCGGGCGGGACGCGCGCGTCAGGCGGAAGGCGGGCGAGCCGCCCAGGTCCGCGACCTCGTGGAACAGCGCGTGCAGCGGCGTCTCATAGGGCAGGTGGCGGTTGGCGACCATCCACAGCACGCCGTCGGGGGCCAGTGCCGCCTGCGCCGCGTGCAGGAAGGCCACACCGACGGCGGGGTCGGCGCGGCGGCCGGTATGGAACGGCGGGTTCAGCACGATGCCGCCGAGCGGCCCGGGCGGCCGCCAGCGCGTCGCGTCGGCCCAGTGGAACCGCACCCGCGGGTCGGGCAGGTTCGCCCGCGCGCAGTCGAGCGCGGCCAGGTCGGCCTCCACCGCGTGCAGCTCCTCCACCCCACGCGCCAGAACCGCGCGCGACAGATACCCCCAGCCCGCGCCGAGGTCCGCCATCCGCGTCGGCAGCCGGTCGGGCAGCGCCGCAGCCAGCAGGACCGAGGCCGGGTCCGGCCCGTCGGCCGAAAACACCCCCGCGACGGTCTGGAACCCCGCGACCAGCCGCGGCCGCGCGTCCCAGTCGGACAGATCGCCCGTCACCGAAAACAGCTTGCCATGCGCCTTGGCCACGGCCTCCGATGCCTGTCCCCGCGCCCGCAGGCTGCGGTGCAGGCCGTCGACCCCGTCGTCCTTCTGCCCGTCGACCGCCACCCGGCCGGTCGCCGCGGCGATCATCCCCCGCGCCGCCGCGCGCGCGCGCGGCAGGCAGACCAGCGTGGCAGGGGCGTCGGGCTGGACGGTCGCAACGCGATACCCCAGGCCCGCGAAATGCTCGTGGTCGGGCCGGAAGCCCGTCACCACCACGACCCGCGCGGCGGGCAGGGCGGACAGGTCATCCCCCGCCCGCGGACCCACGACCGCGATATCCCCGGTCGCGGGCAGGTCCCAGACCCCGGCGTCCAGCGCCGCCTGCAGCCGCGCGGCGCGCAACGGGGGCTATTCCTTCTCCATCGTGCATTGCAGCGGGTGCTGGTGCCGCCGGGCGAAGTCCATCACCTGCGCCACCTTGGTCTCGGCCACCTCGTGGCTGAACACGCCCACCACCGCGAGGCCCTTCTTGTGCACCGTCAGCATGATCTCGAACGCCTGCGCATGGGTCAGCCCGAAGAACCGCTCCAGCACGTGGACCACGAACTCCATCGGCGTGTAGTCGTCGTTCAGGAGCAGCACCTTGTACAGCGGCGGGCGCTGCGTCCTGGCCTTGGGCTTGGTCAGGATGGTCGTGTCCGTCCCGCCGCCGGGCGGCTGGGGCAGGTCGGACATCATGACCGTGGGCAGCATGGCGGCAAACCGGAAGGCAGGGGCGACCCCTCCAATATAGCCGGGAATCGCTTGACGAAAAGGGGGCAGCCGGTCACCGCAGGGCGATGATCCGCGCAATCACCACGATCGGCCTCGATGCCGACGACACGCTCTGGCACAACGAACGCCACTTCCGGCTGACCCACGAACGCTTCGCGGCGCTCCTGTCCGACCACGCCGAGGGTCCGCACCTGATGGCCCGGCTCGAGGCGGCCGAGCGGCGCAACCTCGGGGCCTACGGCTTCGGGATCAAGGGCTTCGTGCTGTCGATGATCGAGACGGCGGTGGAGGTCACCGATGGTCGGGTGCCCGGCCATGTCATCGCCGACCTGCTGGCCGCGGGGCGCGAGATGCTGGCGCATCCGATCGAGCTCCTGCCCGGAGTAGAAGAGGCCGTGGGGCGGCTGGCCGACACCCACCGGCTGGTCCTGGTCACCAAGGGCGACCTTCTGGACCAGGAGCGCAAGATCGCGCAGTCGGGCCTCGGCCCCGCTTTCGCCGCGGTCGAGATCGTTTCGCGCAAGACGCCCGAAACCTACGCCGCCATCTTCGCCCGCCACGGCGACGGGGCCGACCGCGGGCTGATGGCGGGCAACTCGCTCGCCTCCGACGTGCTGCCGATGCTCGCGGCCGGCGGCTTCGCCGCGCATGTCCCGCACGACTTGACTTGGGCGCTGGAGGTTGCCGATCCGCCACAGGAGCATGCGCGGTTCCATGCCCTGCAACACCTGGGGCAACTCCCCGATCTTGTGGACCGGATCGAGTCACACCCCTAGGCCTGGGGTCAAGGGGGCTTGAACCCCATCCCTGGTGCCTCGGCACGGGTCGCGCGCGCGAAGATGCCCGCCGTTTTGCTCTTCGCGCGCGGGCCGGGCCTGTGCTAGCGTCGCGACCGTGACGCCCCGGACTCAAGAGAGGGCGCATGAGGCAGCATAGGGGTTACCGACCGTGGTCGTCGCGCAGGCAGGGCGTCGCGCCCGCAGTTTCCCATTCCCCAGAAACGTCGCGGTTCTCCTGATGCTCGTCGTCGTCGCCGCCTGTTCGCGGCCCGGCCCCGCGACGGCAGCCCCCGCCGCGGCCTTCATCATGGACGGGCGGACGGGCGAGACGCTCTATGACAGCAACGGCGAGACGCGGCTTCACCCGGCCTCGCTGACCAAGATGATGACGCTCTACATCGCGTTCCAGGAGATCGAGGCGGGGCGGCTGTCGCCCGACACGATGATCACGGTCAGCGCCAATGCCGCCGGCCAGCCGCCGTCGCGGCTGGGCCTGCGGAAGGGCCAGCAGATCCAGTTGCGCTACCTGATCCGCGCCGCGGCGATCAAGTCGGCCAACGACGCGGCCACGGCCATCGCCGAGGCGATCAGCGGGTCGGAACCCGCCTTCGCCCGGCGGATGACCGAGACGGCGCGGGCGCTCGGCATGAAGGACACGACGTTCAAGAACGCCAACGGGCTCACGCAGCCGGGCCACCTGTCCACGGCGCGCGACATGACCGTGCTGGGCCGGAACCTGTTCTACGATTTTCCGCAATACTACAACATCTTCAGCCGCCGGTCGTCGGACGCGGGCATGGCCGAGGTGCGCAACACCAATCGCCGCTTCCTCGACGCCTACGAAGGCGCCGACGGGATCAAGACGGGTTATACCGTCGCGGCGGGGTTCAACCTGACGGCCAGCGCCGAACGCGACGGGGTGCGGATCATCGCCACCGTCTTCGGCGGCACCTCGACCGCCGCGCGCAACGCGCGGATGGCCGAGCTTCTGGATCTCGGCTTCGCCAAGGCGCCGCGCAACGCGCCGGTCCGCCCGCCGGAGCAGCCGGGGCTGGTGATGGCCGACACCGCGCAGCCCGGTTCGGGCGCCGATGCCGCCGTGGCGGCGGCGACCGAGGGCGGCGCGGGCAAGACGCTGCGGGTCGCCGGGATCGTTGCCGCATCGCCGCGCCCGTCCGCGCGGCCGGGTGCGGCCGACCCGGCAGTGGCCGCGGTCGCCGCGGCCGAGGATGCCGCCGTCGCGGCGGCGGCCGCGGGGATGCAGGACGGCATCGCCAGCGCGCTCGCGCTCGCCATGGCCGAGCCGCCGCCGGCCCAGACGCTGGAGGCGCAGGTCGCGGCCGACCTTCAGGGTGCGGTCGACGGCGTCGTCGCGGCCTCGGCCGCCCGCCCCGTCGCCCGCGCGCCGATCTATGACGGCGAGGTCGCGACCGTGATGGCCGCCGCGCAACCTGCCGAGGAGGTGGTGGTGCGGCTGTCGACCTCGTCGGGCGCGGTCTGGGGCGTGAACGTCGGCCGCTACGCCAGCCGGTCGGACGCCGAGCGCATGCTTCTGCGCACCCAGTTGACCGAAAGCGCGACGCTGGGGGCCAGCTTGCGCAAGGTGATGGAGCGCGGCGGCGGCTACGATGCGAGCTTCCTCGGCATGACGCAGGACCAAGCCGACCTCGCCTGCCGCAGGCTGCAGGCGCGCGGGACGACGTGCTTCACGATGGGGCCGTAGGGGCGGAGTTTTGAAAAACTCCGCACCGGACCCTTCGAAGGGTCCGGTCCGGTTCCTTGCAAGGAACCGGGGTCAGCCCAGGCCCGGCCCGTGCCGCTCCACGAACCCCACCGTGCGCGGCAGGCAGTGCGAGGCGAGGTCGTATCGCGCCAGGATCGTCCGCCGCGCCGCTGCCCGCAGGCCGTCGAAGGCGTCGGGCGCGGCCAGCGCCTCGGTCAGCCGGTCGGACCATCCCGCCACGTCGAAGAAATCGACCAGCAGCCCGTTCTCGCCGTCGCGGATGACCTCCTGGACCGGGGCGGTCGCCGAGCCCACCACCAGCGCGCCCGCCGCCATCGCCTCGAGCATCGACCAGGACAGGACGAAGGGATAGGTCAGGTAGGCGTGGACCCGCGTGACCTGCATCAGCGCGGTGAAGGTCGGGTAGGGCACCTTGCCCGCGAAGTGGACGCGGCTCAGGTCCAGCCGGTCGCGCACCTCGCCAAGGATGACGTCCTTCCAGCCCTTCGCGCCCTTCGGCGCAGCCCCGTAACTCACCTCGTCCCCGCCGACGATCACCACCTGGCACCCTGGCCGCGCCGTCAGCACCGTTGGCAGCGCGCGCATGAAGATGTGATAGCCCCGGTAGGGTTCGAGGTTGCGGTTGATGAAGGTCAGCACCTCGTCGCCCGCGCGGAAGGTCGCGCCCGAGGACAGTGTAGCAACGGCAGCGGGATCGGGGCGCATCACCTGAGTGTCGACGCCGTCGAAGATCACCTCGATCATCCGGCGCAGCGGCGCGGGGTAGGTCGAGGCCTGCCATTCCGTCGGCGACAGCCCGGCGTCGGCATGGGTCAGCGCCTGGCCGAGATGCGTCGTGCGGCCCTGGGCGATCATCACTTGGTCGAAGGAGGGCGGGTTGAACTCCGGATCGAACCCCACGTCGGCCCCCCGGCCCCGGTAGTAGAACTCGGCGTAGACCAGAAGCTTCGCCTCGGGCCAGACCTCCTTGAGAAACAAGGTCTCGCCCCAGCCGGAATGGCCGAAGATCACGTCGGGGACGTAGCCCTTCTGCCGCATCTGCAGGGCCGCGCGCGCGACGGTGACGCCGCGGTCCGACATCGTGGTGTAGTTGCGCCCCAGCCGCGTCTGGGCGGGGTCGACCTTCGGGGCGTCGTGGCGGTATTTCACCACCGGGATCGCGCTGCCGCGCTGGTTGCCGCTGTCGGTCAGCGCCAGGCAGTCGTGGCCCCGCCGCGCCATCTCGGGCGCGAGGTGCAGGAACTGGCCGGGGAAGTTCTGGTGGACGAAAAGGATCCTCAACCGCCGTCTCCGAAGGCCGCCTGCATCAGGGCCTTCGTATAGGCGGTGCGCGGCGCGGCGAACAGGGCGGCGGTCTCGCCTTCCTCCACCACGTCGCCGTCCTTCATCACCATGACCCGGTGCGACAGCGCGCGGATCACCCGCAGGTCGTGGCTGATGAAGATGTAGGCGAGCCCGTGCCTCGCCTGCAGCGCGCGCAGCAGCTCCACGATCTGCACCTGCACGGTCATGTCGAGCGCCGATGTCGGCTCGTCCAGCACCACGAGCTTCGGCCGCAGGATCATCGCCCGCGCGATGGCGATGCGCTGGCGCTGGCCGCCGGAAAACTCGTGCGGATAGCGCGCCATGTGGTCGGGGTTCAGCCCGACCTCGGCCATGATCCCGGCCACCATCGCCCGCCGGTCGGCCCCGGGCGCGATGCCGTGGACACCCAGGCCCTCGGCCACGATCTCCTCGACCGTCATGCGCGGCGACAGGCTGCCGTAGGGGTCCTGGAACACCACCTGCATGTCGCGCCGGAAGGGCCGCAGCGCGCGACCCGACAGCCGGTCGATGGCGTCGCGCCCGAAGCTGATCCGCCCGGCGGACGGCACCAGCCGCAGGATCGCCATGGCGAGCGTCGTCTTGCCCGACCCGCTTTCGCCGACGATGCCCAGCGTCTCGCCCGCGCGCACCGCGAGCGTCGCGGCGTTGACCGCCTTCACATGCCCGACCGTGCGCCGCAACAGGCCCGCGCTGATCGGGAACCAGACGCGCAGGCCGTCGGTCGCCACCACCTGCGGCGCGGCCGCGGGCACCGGGCCCGGCGCGCCCGTCGCCGCGGCGGCGATCAGCTTGCGCGTGTAGGGGTGCTGCGGGGCCGCGAAGATGGCGGCGGTCGGCCCGGTCTCGACGATCAGCCCGTTCTGCATCACCGCCACGCGGTCGGCGATCCGGCGCACGATCGTCAGGTCGTGGGTGATGAACAGAAGGCTCAGCCCCTCGCGCCGCTTCAGGTCGGCGAGCAGGTCGAGGATCTGCGCCTGGATCGTCACGTCCAGCGCGGTCGTCGGCTCGTCCGCGATCAAGAGGTCCGGGCCGTTGGCCAGCGCCATGGCGATCATCACCCGCTGCCGCTGCCCGCCCGACAGCTGGTGCGGGTAGGCCTGCAGCCGGCTTTCGGGGTCGCGGATGCCGACCTTCGCCAGCAGTTCCACGATCCGCGCGCGCGCCGCCGCGCCCCTGATCCCCTGGTGCAGCGCGAGGCTTTCGCCCAGCTGCACCTCGATCGTGTGCAGCGGGTTCAGGCTCGTCATCGGCTCCTGGAAGATGAAGCTGATATCGTTGCCGCGGATCGCGCGCAGGTCCGCCTCGGGCGCGCCTGCGAGTTCGCGGTCCTTCCAGCGGACCGACCCCGCGCGGATCGCGCTGTCCCCCAGAAGGCCCACCGTCGCCAGCGCGGTCACGCTTTTCCCCGACCCGCTTTCCCCGACGATGGCGAGCGTCTCGCCCCGGTCGACGTGGAAGGACACGCCCCTGACCGCCTCCACCACCCGGCCGTCCTGGCGGAAGCCGATCGTCAGATCCTTCACGTCAAGGATCATGCAAAGGTCTTCCGCGGGTCGAAGGCATCCCGCACGCCCTCGAACACGAAGACCAGCAGCGACAGCATGATCGCGAAGGTGAAGAAGGCCGAGAACGCCAGCCACGGGGCCTGCAGGTTCTGCTTGGCCTGCAGCGTCAGCTCCCCCAGCGACGGCGCGGAGGCGGGCAGCCCGAACCCCAGGAAGTCGAGCGTCGCGAGCGAGCCCACCGCGCCGGTGATGATGAAGGGCAGCATCGTCAGCGTGGCGACCATCGCGTTCGGCAGGACGTGCCGCGCCATGATCGTGCCGTCGCCGACCCCGAGCGCGCGGGCGGCGCGGACATACTCGAAGTTGCGCGCCCGCAGGAACTCCGCCCGCACGACGCCGACGAGCGCGGTCCAGCCGAACAGCACCGACAGCCCGACCAGCAGCCAGAAGTTCATGCTGAAGATCGCGGCGACGATGATGATGATGTAGAGGCTCGGGGTCGCGCCCCAGATCTCGATGATGCGCTGGAACACCAGGTCCACCCAGCCGCCGAAATAGCCCTGCACCGCCCCCGCGGCGATGCCGATCACCGTCGTCAGCGCGGTGACGATCAGCGCGAAGCTGACCGACAGGCGGAAGCCGTAGATGATCCGCGCCAGCACGTCGCGCGAGGTGTCGTCGGTGCCGAGCCAGTTCTGCGCCGAGGGCGCGCCGGGGGCGACGCCGCCGGTCTCGACGATGGTGTTGTAGCTGTAGGGGATCGGCGCCCACAGGATCCAGCCCGGCGTCACCGGCTGGCCCGCCGCGGTGCCCGTCGCCTGCGCCTCGGCCATGATGCCCGCGGGGTCGTCGAAGCAGTCGGGCGACCCGCCCGCGACGATCAGGCACTGCACCTCGGGGTCCTGATACTTGGCCTCGGTGCGGAAGTCGCCGCCGAAGGCCTGTTCGGAGTAGAAGCGCAGGAAGGGCGCGCGCAGCTCGCCCGCGTAGCTGACCAAAAGCGGGCGTTCGTTCGCCACCAGTTCCGCACCGAGCGAGATGCCGTAGAGCACGGCGAAGATCCACAGCGACCAGAAGGCCCGCCGGTTCGCCTTGAAGTTCCGCCAGCGCCGCTGGTTCAGGGCGGACAGGGCCATCTCACCCCCTCCGCGCAAAGTCGATGCGGGGGTCGATCCAGACATACATCAGGTCCGACAGGATCCCCATCAGCAGCCCGATCAGCCCGAACACGAAGAGCGTGCCGAAGATCACCGGATAGTCCCGCTCCACCGCCGCCCGGAAGCCGAGCTGCCCCAGGCCGTCGAGCGAGAAGATCGTCTCGATGATGAGCGAGGCCCCGAAGAAGATGCCGACGAAGGCCGCCGGAAAGCCCGCGATGACGATCAGCATCGCGTTGCGGAAGACGTGGCCGTACAGGACCGACCGTTCGGTCAGCCCCTTGGCGCGCGCGGTCATGACATACTGCTTCTTGATCTCGTCGAGGAAGCTGTTCTTCGTCAAGAGCGTCAGCGTGGCGAAGCTCGCGATCGTGCTGGCGAGCACGGGAAGCGTGATGTGCCACAGGTAGTCGACCGCCTTGCCCCAGAGGCTCAGCTCCGCCCAGTTCTCCGAGGTCAGGCCGCGCAGCGGGAACCACTGCAGGTAGCTGCCCCCCGCGAACAGCACCAGAAGCAGGATGGCGAAGAGGAAACCGGGGATCGCGAAGGCCACGATGATCGCGCCCGATGTCCAGGAATCGAAGGCCGTGCCGTCGCGCACCGCCTTGGCGATGCCGAGCGGGATCGACACCAGGTAGGCGATCAGCGTCGACCACAGGCCGAGCGTGATCGACACCGGCATCTTCTCGAGGATCAGGTCGACCACGCTGATCGACCGGAAGTAGCTGTCGCCGAAGTCGAAGGTCAGGTAGTTGCCCAGCATGATGAAGAAGCGCTCGGTCGCCGGGATCGCCTGCTTGGCGCATTCCGGCGCGTCGAGCGACGGGGTGCCGGTGAAGCCGTCCGCGCAGACGATGCGGGCGAAGCCGAACTGGATCTCCAGCTCGGCGATGAACTCGGCGGGCAACCCGCGGCCGCCGATGTAGTCGCTGTCGCCGCCCTGGTCGACCACGCCCGCGTCGCCGGCCCCCGCGATGGCCTCCAGGCTGTTGCCGTCGCCTTCCAGCCGCGCCAGCACCTGCTCCACCGGCCCGCCGGGGACGAACTGCGTCAGCCCGAAGTTGATGACCATGATCCCCAAGAGCGTGGGGACGATCAGCAGAAGCCGCCTCAGGATATACGCGCCCATCGGGGCCGGACCGCCTTACCGCAACACGCCCGCCGCGCGCAGGGCGTCGGCCTTTTCCGCGTCGTACCACCAGAAGGACAGCTCGCCCAGCGCATAGGGCGGCAAGGTCTCGGGCCTGCCGTACATGTCGTAGTAGGCGACCCAGTGCGTCGCCTTGAACCACTGCGGCACCCAGAAGCGCTCCGCCCGCAGCACGCGGTCCAGCGCCCTGGTGGCGACCGTCAGGCTGTCGTTGCTGTCGGCGGCCATCACCACCTCGATCAGCCGGTCGACCGCGGGCGATTTCAGGCCCATGACGTTGAACACCGACACGTCGGCGGTTTCCGACCCGTAGTACTGTTTCAGCTCGGATCCGCTGATGTAGCCGGACGGCGCGTTGCCCGTCACGATGTCGAAGTCCATGCCCCCGCCGGGCCGCGTCCGCGCCTCCATCTGCGCGTTGTCGATGCCGGTCAGCTTCGCGTCGATCCCCAGCGCCTTCAGGTTTTCCACGAAGGGCAGCATGATCCGGTCGAAGCTGGGCGAGTCGTTCAGGAACTCCACCGCCAGCACCCTCCCCGCCGCGTTCCGCCGCAGCCCGTCGTCGCCGACCGCCCACCCGGCCTCGTCGAGCAGCGCCGACGCCTTGCGCAGGTTGCCGCGGTCAAGCTGCCGCTCGCCCGAGGTCGGCGCCATCACCGCCGGGTCGGTCAGGATCGACGCGGGCAGCAGCCCCTCGTCCACCAGCGGCTGCAGCACCGCGACCTCTTCGGGCGACGGCACGCCTTCGGCGGCGAGCCACGAGTTCTCCCACACCGAGTTAATCCGGTCGTAAAGCCCGTAGAACAGCGTCGCGTTCGACCATTCGAAGTTGAACATCAGCCCGATCGCCTCGCGCACGCGGGGGTCCTGGAACGTCTCGCGCCGCAGGTTGAACAGGAAGGCCTGGCCGCTGGCCTTGGACCCGTTCGGCAGCTCGGCCTTCACCACGCGCCCGTCGTTCAGCGCCGGGAAGTCGTAGCGCGTGGCCCAGGTGATCGACGACGCCTCGTTGCGGAAGGTATAGGCCCCGGCCTTGAACGCCTCGAACGCCGCCTCGTAGTCGGCGAAGTATTCGATGCGGATGGTGTCGAAGTTGATCTGGCCCACGTTCAGCGGCTGGTCATAGCCCCAGTAGGCGGGGTTGCGGCGGTAGACGACCGTCTTGCCCGCGTCGATCCGGTCCAGCACGTAGGCCCCGGTGCCGACGAAGGGCTGCAGGCTGTCCTCCGACAGGTCGCGCGCGTTGGCCAGGTAGTCGGCCTTCGAGAAGATCGGCAGCCCGCCTACGTCCGACGGCAGGTCGCGCCACGGCACGCCGGGCTTGAAGGTGAACTTGATGCGGTTGGGCCCCAGCACTTCCGCCCCCTCGACCTGCTGCGAGAACACGGTGCGGAAGTCGGTCAGGCCCTTTTCCAGGAAGGTCTCGAACGAAAACAGCACGTCCTCCGCCGTCATCGGCGTGCCGTCGCTGAAGGTGACATCGTCGCGCAGGTTGAAGATCACCCAGGACCGGTCGGCGGGATACTCCATCGTCGTGCACAGAAGGCAGTAGGACGCGCCGATCTCGTCGGCGGTGGAGGTCAGGATCGTCTCGTAGAAGATCGACGACAGCGCGGCGGCGCGGCCCTTCTCGGAATAGGGGTTCATGCTGTCGAACCCGCCGAAGGCCCACTGGCTGATCTCGCCGCCCTTCGGGGCATCGGGGTTCACGTAGTCGAGGTAGGGGAATCCGGCGGGATACTTCGGCGGGTCGCCGAAGGTGGTGATGGCGTGGGCGACGGTCACGCCCGGGTCCTGGGCGCGGGCGGCGGATGCGGTCGCGGCCAGCAGGGCGGCGCCCGCCGCGATCATCCCCCGTGACGCTGCCCGCGCGCGCGATCCCGCCATGCCCATCCCCCTCCGTTTCCGTGTCGCGCAGGTTTCATGCCTTTTGCCCGCCTGTCGAGTGGCCGCGTGGCGGGCCGCCCGCGCCGCCCCGCAATTACGCGTGAGCCGGGCGGACGGGCGCGCCTACTCCTGCGTCTCCAGATAGGCGATCAGGTTCGCCCGGTCGTCGCTGCTCGGCAGGCCCGCGAAGTTCATCGCGGTGCCGGGCATGTAGCCCTTGGGATTCTCGAGGAAGGCATACAGGACTTCCGGGGTCCAGGTCTGGTCGGACAGGGCCCTGATCGCTTCCGAATACCCGGCGAAGTCGGCGACCGACGCCTTCGGCCGGTTGACCACGCCGTTCAGATACGGGCCGACGCCGTTGGTGCTGTTCAGCTTGTGGCAGGCCGCGCACTTGCCGAACACCCGCTCGCCCCGCGCCGCATCGCCGGCCGCCAGCACCTGGTCGATCGGCACCTCGGGTTCGGCGGTCGCGGCGGCACCGGCCGCCTTGGGCACCGCGATGGCGTAGGCCGGGGGACGTTCGTCCTTCGCGTTCTCGTAGCTGCCATAGACGACGCTGCCCGCCCAGGCGATCAGCAGGAACACCAGAAGCGCGCCGCAGAAGGCCCCGACGACCTTCGTCATCGTCATCGTGTCGAACATGTCGTTGTCTCTCCCGGTTCCCGTCAGGCCGTTGTCTAGCCGCTTCACCTTGCCGAGTTCAAGGTATAGACGCGCGACCAATCGCCCCTCTCGGGCGCTGCGGGCACGGGAACAGGCGCAAATGGCGGGCCGGATCGCGTTTCAGGGGGAGCCGGGGGCCTATTCGCACGAGGCCTGCGCCGAGGCCCGGCCCGACCACGCGCCCCTGCCCTGCCAGACCTTCGCCGATGTAGTGGACGCCGTGCGCGGCGGCGAGGCCGAACTCGGGATGCTCGCGGTCGAGAACTCCACCTACGGCCGCGTCGCCGACGTCCACGCGCTGCTGCCGCGCGCCGGGCTGCACATCGTCGACGAGGCCTTCCTGCGGGTCCGCGTCAACCTGCTCGGCCCGCCCGGGGCGCGGCTGGCCGACGTGCGCGAGGCCGCGGGCCACGTCGTCATGCTGCCGCAATGCGCGGGGTTCCTCAAGGCGCACGGCATCCGCGGGCGCGTCAGCAGCGACAACGCGCGGGCCGCGCGCGAGGTGGCCGAGGCCGCCGATCCGGCGCGCGCGGCGCTCGCCAGCCGGCTCGCGGCGCGGATCTACGGCCTCGACATCCTGGCCGAGGAGATCGAGGACCAGAAGGACAACACCACCCGCTTCCTGGTCATGAGCCGCACCCCCGACCCGTCGCGCCGGAGCGACCGCATGGTCACGACCTTCGTGTTCCGCGTGCGCAACATCCCCGCCGCGCTCTACAAGGCGCTGGGCGGCTTCGCCACCAACGGCGTCAACATGACCAAGCTGGAAAGCTACATGGTCGGCGGCAGCTTCACCGCGACCGAGTTCTACGCCGACATCGAGGGCCACCCCGACGACGCCCCCGTGCTGCGCGCGCTGGAGGAGCTCGCCTTCTTCACCAGCGACGTCACGATCCTGGGGGTTTACCCGGCGAGCCGGCCCCGCGGCTGAGCGCCCGGGCGCGCCAGACCTCCGACGGCAGGATCGCGGCGCAGGCGGCATAGCGGGGGATGAGCTGCGGCCGCGTCACCGCGCGCCACAGCCATTCCAGCTTGATCCGCCGCACCCACCCCGGCGCGCGCGCCTGGGTCCCGGCGAGGAAATCCACCCCCGCGCCGATGCCCGCGAACACCGTCCGCGGGGCGAGCGCCCGGCCCCGCGCGGCAAGGATCTCCTGCCGCGGCGCGCCGAGCGCGATCAGGCACAGCGCGATGTCGGCCGCGGCCACCCGCGCGAGGATCGCCTCGGCACCGGCCGACAGCGGGTCGAAGGGGACGGGCGGGGCCACGGCCAGCGCGACATCGGCCCCGGTCTCGTCCCGCAGCCGCGCAGCGGCGGCCTCGACCGCGGCCCCGCTGCCGCCGACCAGCCCGACCCGCAGCCCCCGCGCCGCCGCCAGCCGCACCAGCGGCACCACCATGTCGGCCCCGGGAACCAGCCCCACCGGCCGCCCGGCCAGCCGCGACAGCCAGACGACCGGGTTGCCGTCGGCCACCACGATGTCCTGCGCGGCATAGGCGGTGCGGAACCCCGCGTCGCGGCGCAGCTTGACCAGATGGTCGAGGTTCACCGTCGCCACCGCCGCGCCCTGCCGCGCCTCCAGCGCGGTATCGACGGCGGCCAGCAGGGATGCGGCGTCGGGGTGCGTGACGCGGATCGTCGTCGGGCCGAAGCGGAACTCCATGCCCGCCCGCCTGCCACGGCGCGCGCGGCCTGACAAGACGACGCGCTGCGCCGCGCCGCCCCTTGCCATAAGATCGCCGCACCACCCCGCTAGGGAGGCCCCGTGGAGGTTTCGGCAAGCCCCGTCGCCTATCTGGCGCTGATCGCCTGGCCGGTGATCGCCTGGCAGCTTTTCGTCAGGCTGGACCGCGCGCGCGCGCTGATCTGGGCGATCCTGTTGCCCTACCTGTTCCTGCCGCCGGTGGTGAACTTCAACTTCCCCGTCGTGCCCGACCTCGACAAGGTGTCGATCCCGAACCTCTGCGCCGCGCTCTTCGTCGTGCTGGCCTGGAAGGAGCGCATCCCCCTTTTGCCCGACGGCTGGGCCGGCCGCGCTCTGATCGGGCTGTTCGTGCTGTCGCCCTTCCTGACCGTGCTGACCAACGCCGACCCGCTGCCGCTGCGCCAGGGCGCGATCCCGGGGATGAGCATCTACGATTCGGTCGCCTCGGTCGCCAACCAGGCCATCGCGCTGATCCCCTTCTTCCTTGCCCGCCGCTTCCTCGCCACGCCGGCCGCGATGCGCGCGCTGCTTCAGGCGCTGGTCGTGGCGGGGCTGGTCTACTCCGTCCCGATGCTGATCGAGGCGCGGCTGTCGCCGCAGCTGAACGTCTGGGTCTACGGCTTCTTCCAGCACGACTTCAGCCAGATGATCCGCATGGGCGGCTTCCGCCCCATCGTCTTCCTCCAGCACGCGCTGTGGGCCGCGCTCTTCGCGCTGATCTGCGCCATGGCGGCGGCGGCCATCCTGCGCGAGGGGCCCGCGGCGCTGCGCCCGCGGCAGCTTGCGGTCTTCGTCTATCTCCTGTTCATCCTGGCCATCACGCGCAGCCTGGGCCCCTTCATCTACGCGGCGGTCTTCCTGCCGCTCGTGCTGCTGCTGCCGCCGCGCTGGCTGGTCCTGACGGCGGCGGTGCTTGCGGGCATCGTCATCGCCTACCCGGCGCTGCGCGGGGCGGGCCTCGTTCCGATGGACCGCATCCTCGAATGGGCCTTCGCGATCAGCCGCGAGCGCGGCCTGTCGCTGCAGTTCCGCACCACGAACGAGGAGATCCTGCTGGCTCACGCCGCCCAGCGCCCGTGGTTCGGCTGGGGCGGCTATGCCCGCAACCTGATCCACGACCCCGTGACGGGGCGGATCACCACGATCAGCGACGGCCACTGGATCATCGTCATCGGCATCTACGGCTGGACCGGGTATCTGGCCGAGTTCGGCCTCCTGACCCTGCCGCTGTTCCTCCTCTCGCGCGAGGTCTGGCGGGCGCCGGTCGGGCTTGCGACCGCGGCGGTGGCACTGATCCTGGCGGTGAACCTGGTCGACCTGCTGCCCAACGCGACGCTGATCCCCTTCACCTGGCTGATCTGCGGCGCGCTTCTCGGCCGGGCCGAGGCGATGGCGTCCGACCGGCGCGCCGCCCGCGCCGCGGCGCACGCGGCGGCCTGGCCGCCGGGCCGGACGGTGCTCTGATGCGCGTCCTCCTGATGGCCGAGGCCGCCAATCCCGACTGGGTCTCGGTCCCGCTCGTCGGCTGGTCGATGGCCCGCGCCATCGCGGGCGCGGTCGAGGCCCATCTCGTCACCCAGGTCCGCAACCGCGACGCGATCCTGGCCGCCGGGCTGGTCGAGGACCGCGACGTCACCTTCATCGACACCGAGGCGCTGGCGCGCCCGCTCTGGGCGCTGGGCGAGCGGCTCGCGGGCGGGGCGGGGCGCGGCTGGACGATCCGGCAGGCGGTCGCGCGGCTCGCCTACCCGGCCTTCGAGCGCAGGGTCTGGCGGCGCTTCGCCGGCGACATCCGCGCGGGAAGGTTCGATCTGGTGCATCGGATCACCCCCCTGTCGCCCGTCCAGCCCTCCCCACTCGTCGCGAAAGTGCAAGCCGCGGGCCGCCGCTTCGTGCTGGGGCCGCTCAACGGCGGGGTGCCCTGGCCGCCCGGCTACGAGGCCGAACGGGCACGCGAGGGCGAAGGCCTGTCGCGGCTGCGCGGCCTCGCCCGGCTGCTGCCCGGCGCGCAGGCGATGTTCTGCGCCGACGCGATCCTCGGCGGGTCGCGCACCATGCTGGCGTCGGTCCCCGTCTGGGCAAAGGGCCGCGCGATCCACCTGCCCGAGAACGCCGTCGACCCCGCCCGCTTCAGCCGCATCGCCGACCACGCGCCGGGGCCCCTGCGCGCCTGCTTCATCGGCCGCCTCGTGCCGCTGAAAGGGGTGGACATGCTGCTGGCCGCCGCCGCGCCCCTCCTGGCGACGGGCCGCATGACGCTCGACATCATCGGCGACGGCGAGGAACGCGCGGCCCTGCAGGCGCGGGGGCTGCCAGGCGTCACCTTCCACGGCTGGATGCCCCACGCGCAGGTGCAGGACGTGGCCGCCCGCTGCACCGTGCTCGCCTTCCCGTCGATCCGCGACTTCGGCGGCGGCGTGGTGCTGGAAGCGATGGCGCTGGGCCTCGCGCCCATCGTGGTGGACTACGCAGGCCCGGCAGAGCTGGTGGCCGCAGGCACCGGCTGGAAGGTCCCCGTCGCCCCCCGCCCCGCGCTGACCGCTTCCCTCGCGGCCGTGCTGGCAGAGGCCGCCGCGCACCCCGATGAGGTCGCGCGGCGCGGTGCCGCGGCCCGGGCGCGGGTCCTGGCGCACTTCACCTGGGAAGCCAAGGCGCGACAGATCGTTTCCGTCTACCACTGGGTGTTGCAGCCCGGCCGGGAACGCCCCACATTCCCGGCTCTCGACGGATCCTCCGCCGCGGCGGGCGTTCACAATTCGGCCAGCTTCGGCGGCTAACCCGCAAGGACCCGTGACGAATGGTTGGTGCCATGCGTGCCCCTGACGACCTGTCCGACACCGACATCGCGATCGTCGGCATGGCCGCGCATCTGCCGGGCGCAAGCGACATCGCCGCGTTCTGGACGAACCTCGCCGCCGGCATCGAAGCGATCCGCGTCCTGACGCCCGACGAGCTGCGCGCCGCCGGCGAAAGCCCCGCCCGCATGGCCAGGGCCAACTACGTCCCCGCCGCCGCGCCGCTTGACGGCTTCGACCGGTTCGACCCGGACTTCTTCGGCTTCTCGCCGAAAGAGGCAGCGATCCTCGATCCGCAGCACCGCCAGTTCCTCGAAGTCGCGTGGGAGGCGCTCGAGAACGCGGCCCACCCGCCCGAGACCTTCGCGGGTGCAATCGGCGTCTACGCCGGCTGCGGCATGGGGAGCTACTTCTACGTCAACCTCTGCTCGAACCCCGATCTGGTCGCACAGACGGGCCTGTTCCTGTTGCGCCACACCGGCAACGACAAGGATTTCCTGTCGACCCGCGTCAGCCACATCCTCGACCTGAAGGGGCCGAGCGTGACCGTGCAGACGGCGTGCTCCACCTCGCTCGTGGCCGTCCACTCCGCCGTCCAAGCGCTCTTGAACGGCGAATGCGACATGGCGCTGGCGGGCGGGGTCACGGTGGAGCTGCCGCAGAACCGGGGCTACCTCTACACCGAAGGCGAGATCCTGTCGCCCGACGGCCACTGCCACGCCTTCGACCACCGGGCGCAGGGCACCGTCTTCGGCTCGGGCGCCGGATGCGTCGTCTTGCGGCGGCTGCGCGACGCGGTGGCCGACGGCGACCACATCTGGGCCGTCATCAGGGGCACCGCGGTCAACAACGACGGCGCGGCCAAGGCGGGCTACCTCGCGCCCTCGGTCGAAGGCCAGGCCGCCTGCATCGCCGAGGCGCAGGGCGTGGCGGGCGTCACCGCCGACAGCGTGACCTACGTCGAATGCCACGGCACCGGCACCTACCTCGGCGACCCCATCGAGGTCGCCGCGCTGACGCAGGCCTTCCGCCGCACGACCGACGCCGTCGGCCACTGCCGCATCGGCAGCGTCAAGACCAACATCGGCCACCTCGACACGGCGGCGGGCGTGGCGAGCCTGATCAAGGTCGCGCTGGCGCTGCACCACCGCCAGCTTCCGCCCTCGCTGGGGTACGAGGCGCCGAACCCCGCGATCGACTTCGCCACCAGCCCCTTCCGCGTGAATGACCGGCTGACGCCGTGGGACGCAGCCGTGCTGCGGGCCGGGGTGAACTCGCTGGGCGTCGGCGGCACCAACGCGCATGCGGTGCTGCAGGAGGCCCCGGCGCGCGCGGCGGGGGAGCCGAGTCTCTGGCCCTTCCAGCCGCTGGTGATCTCGGCCCGCACGCGCGCCGCGCTCGACCAGGCGGGGGCGCGGCTCGCGGCGCAGCTGCGCGAGACGACGGATGACCTGGCCGACATCGCCTGGACGCTGAAGGAGGGCCGCCGGGCGTTCGAAAAGCGCAAGGTTCTGGTGGCGGGCTCGGCGCTGGAAGCGGCCGAAATGCTGGAAAAGGGCGATCCGCGGCAGGTCTTCGCGCACGACCACCTGGGCGAGGACCCGCCCGTCACCTTCATGTTCCCCGGCGGCGGCGCGCAGTACGTCGGCATGGCGCGCGACCTGTATGAAACCGAACCGGTGTTCCGCGACTGGATGGACCAGGGCCTCGCCGTGCTGCAGCCGAAGCTCGACTACGACATCCGCGCCCTGTGGCTGCCCGCGCCGGGGCAGGAGGCCGACGCGGACGACCGGCTGAAGCGGCCCTCGGTGCAACTGCCGCTCATCATGATCACCGAATACGCGCTGGCGCAGCTCTTCATGGACTGGGGCGTCCGGCCGGCCGCGCTGATCGGGCATTCGATGGGCGAGAACACCGCCGCCTGCCTCGCCGGGGTCATGAGCTTTGATGACTGCATCGGCCTCGTCCACCTGCGCGGGACGCTGTTCGACAGCGTGCCGCCCGGCGGGATGCTGTCGGTCCCGCTGGCGGAGGCGCAGCTTGCGCCGTGGCTGACGGGCGACCTCGACCTCGCCTCGGTCAACGCGCCGGGCCTCTGCGTCGTCAGCGGGCCGGAGGCGGCGCTGGCCGACCTTGGCGCCCGGCTGGGGGCGGACGGCATCGAGACCCAGCGCATCGCCATCGACATCGCCGCGCACAGCCGGATGCTGGCACCGATCCTCGACCGCTTCGGCGCCTACCTGCGCGGCATCGCCCTGCACCCGCCGACGCTGCCCGTCATCAGCAACCGCACCGGCCTGCCGCTGACCGACGCGCAGGCGACCGACCCCGGCTACTGGGTGGCCCACCTGCGCGGCACGGTCCTGTTCCAGCAGGGCATGGCGCATCTGACGGAGACGCCGGGCCGGGTTTACCTCGAGATGGGTCCGGGCCGCGCGCTGTCGTCGCTCGCGCAGGCGAACGGGGTGTCGGCGGCGCAGGTCATCGCCGCGCTGCGCCACCCTGCGCAGGCGATGGCGGACGACGCCTGGCACCTGCTGACCATCGCGCGGCTCTGGGCCTGCGGGGTGCCGGTGGACTGGTCGCCCGTCTGGGGCGACGCACGGCGCAACCGCGTGGTGCTGCCGACCTACCCGTTCCAGCGCAAGCCCTACTTCATCGCGCCCGGCAAGACGGCCGAGGAGACCCCGCCGCTCGCCCGCCACGACGACATCGCCCGCTGGGGCTGGCAGCCGCACTGGCGCCCCCGCGCCGCCGAGACCGAGGCCGACGGGGCCGACCTGTCGGCGGTGACGCCCGACCGCTGGCTTCTCTTCCTCGACGAGGCCGGGCTCGGCGCGCGCGCGGCCGATGCGCTGCGCAAGGCGGGGCACGCGGTGGTCACGGTCACGCCCGGCGACGCCTTCCTGCGGCGCGGCGACGGCTACGTCCTGTCGCCCGAACGCGGGCGCGAGGGGTATGACCTCCTGGTCCGCGACCTGGTGGCGCGGGGCGAGGTGCCGCGCCGCATCGGGATGTTCTGGGGCGTGACCGCCGGGGAACGCTTCCGCCCCGGATCGTCCTTCCTGCACCGCAACATGGAGCAGGGCTTCTGGGCGCTGACCTTCCTGATCCAGGCGCTCGCCGACGAAAGCGTGGCGCGGCCGCTGCACATCCTGGCGGTCACGAACGGCGCGGCGCAGGTGCGGGCCGAACCGCTGCCCTCCCCCGAAAAGGCCGCCATCGCAGGCCCCGCGCGGGTCGCGCCCAAGGAGCTGCCCGGGCTGACCGTCGCGACGCTCGACATCGACCTGCCCCACGGGCGCGCCGATGTCGCCCCCTTCGCGGCCCCGCTGCTCGAGGAGCTGACCGCCACCCCCGCCGCCACCGTCGCCGCCCTGCGGGGCGGGCGGCGTTACGCGCAGGACCTGCGCGCGGTGCCGCTGCCCGACGCGCCATGGACCCTGCCGCAGGGGGCCGCGGTGCTGATCACCGGCGGCTTCGGCGGCATCGGGCTGACCATCGCCGAGCACCTGATCCGCCGCCACGGGGCCCGCATCGCCCTGGTCGCGCGCCGCGCGCTGCCCGACGAGGCCGGCTGGGCCGCGCACCTTGCGCAAGGCACCGACGACCCCGTCGCGCGCCGCATCCTCGCGGTGCAGCGGCTGCGGGCGCTCGGCGGCGACGTGCGGGTGCTCGCCGCCGACGTCTGCAACCTGGACGAGATGCGCGCCGCCCGCGACGCCGCCGTCGCGGCCTTCGGGCGGATCCACGCCGTGATCCACGCCGCGGGGGTGGTCGACGATGGCCCCCTCCAGGCCCGCACCCCCGCCGCGATCGAGGAGGTGCTGGCCCCGAAACTGCACGGCACGCAGGTGCTGGCGGGGCTGTTCCCCGACGGCGCGGTCGACCTGATGGTGCTGTTTTCCTCCACCTCGACCCTGACCGCCCCGGTCGGGCAGGCCGACTACGTCGCCGCGAACGAATATCTCAACGCCTTCGCGCGCAGCCGACAGGGCGGGCGGACGCGGGTGGTCGCGGTGAACTGGGGCATCTGGGCCGATGTCGGCATGGCGGCCGAGGCGCTGGCCGACCGCGCCGGCCGCCCCCCCGCGCCGCGCCTGCCCGTCCACCTGCCGATGCTCGACGAGGCGACCTTCGACGCCGCCGGCCACCGCCTGTTCACCGTGCGGCTCGGGGCCGACCGCTGGGTCGTCGACGGCCACCGCACGGCGGCGGGCCAGGCGCTGGTCCCCGGCACGGGATACCTGCAGATGCTCGCCGACGCGATGGCCGCGCAGGGCGAAGGCGCGGTCTTCACCATCCGCGACCTCACCTTCTTCCGCCCCCTCGCGGTCCCCGACGGCACCCAGGTCGACGCGCGCCTGCGCCTGAGGCGCACGGATGAAGGCTACGCGGCCGAGGTCGAAAGCGCGGTCGCCGCGCGGGGCCGCACCGGCTGGCAGACCCACGCGACCGCCCGCCTGAGCCCCGGCGCGACGGTCGGCCGGATCGACCCCGCCGCCATCGCCGCCCGCCTGCCTGCGCCCGTCACGGGCCGGGGCCTGCCCGGCCCGCAAGAGGCGCACCTGCGCTTCGGTGTGCGCTGGCGGGTGCTGGACGCCACCTCCCTTGGCGACGGCGAGGGCCTCGCCACCCTGTCCCTGCCGCCCCCCTTCGCCGCCGACGCATGGGCGCTGCACCCCGCGCTGATGGACCTCGCCACCGGCTGGGCCATGGGCCTGATCCCCGGCTACCGCCCCGACCGGCTGTGGGTGCCCGTGGGCTACGCCACCGTCCGGATCGTGGGCCCGCTGCCCGCGACCGTCCTCAGCCACGTCCGCCTCGCGGGACATGCGCCGGGGACGGCGCGGTTCGACATCACGCTCGCCGCCCCCGACGGCACCGTCGCGGTCGAGGTGGAGGGGTTCACGATCCACCGCCTCGACGGCGCGCTCGCCCTGACCCCGCCCGACGCCCGCGCGCTCGCCTTCGACGACGGCCCGGCCCGCGCGGCGTCCCCCGCCGAGGACCGGCTGCTCGCCACCTTCCGCATGGGCATCCGCCCCGACGAGGGCGCGCAGGCCTTCGCCCGCGCGCTGGCGCTGCCGGGGCCGCAGGTCATCGTCTCGTCGCTCGACCTGCCCGCGCTCATCGCGCAGGCGCAGGCCGCGGACCCCGCGCGCGACGGCCAGGTCTTCGACCGCCCCGCGCTCGACACCGCCTTCGTCGCCCCCCGCGACGACATCGAGCGCACCCTCGCGGGCTTCTGGGCCGAGCTTCTGGGCGTCGCGCAGGTGGGGGTCGAGGACAGCTTCTTCGACCTCGGCGGCCACAGCCTGATCGCGGTCAGGCTCTTCGCCATGATCCGCAAGGCCTGGGGCATCGACTTCCCGATCAGCGTGTTGTTCGAGGCCCCGACCATCGCCCGCTGCGCCGCCCTGATCGCCGAACGGATCGGCCCGCAGACCCCCGGCGCCACCGTCACCCGCCTGACCCCGCAGCGCCGCTTCACGCATCTCGTGCCGATGCACCAGGGCGAGGGCGGGCCGCGGCAGCCGTTCTTCCTCGTGGCCGGCATGTTCGGCAACGTCCTGAACCTGCGCCATCTGGCACAACTGATGGGCGGCGACCGGCCGTTCTACGGGCTGCAGGCGCGCGGCCTCTACGGCGACGACGCCCCGCACGACGACTTCACCGCCGCCGCCACCGATTACATCGCCGAGATGCGGCAGGTGCAGCCGCACGGCCCCTGGCTGATCGGCGGCTTTTCCGGCGGCGGCCTGATCGCCTGGGAGATCGCCCGTCAACTGGAGGCAGCGGGCGAGGAGGTGCCACTGCTGGTCCTGCTCGACACGCCCCTGCCGCTGCGGCCGCGCCTGTCCAACGCCGACCGTCTGCGCGTCAAGCTCGCCGAACTGCGCGCGGGCGGGCCGCGCTACCTTCTCGCCTGGGCCCGCGCGCGGTGGGACTGGGAACGCGGCGGCAAGCAACGCATCGCGGCCGTCGACGCCGAGGCAGGCTTCCACAACGCCGCGATCGAGGCCGCCTTCCGCGCCGCCCTGCCGAAATACGCGATGACCCCGCGCCAGGGCGCGACCGTGCTCGTCCGCCCCCCGCTCGACCGCGCCTTCCGCGCAGGCGGCGGGCGCTGGGTCAGCCGGGCCAGGGAATACGTCCTGCCCGACAACGGCCTGACCGCCTTCGCCCCCGCGCTGCAGGTGATCGAGGTGCCGGGCGACCACGACAGCATGGTGCTGGAGCCGAACGTCCGTGTCATGGCCGCGCGGCTGCGCGCGGTCATCGCGGCGGTGGAGCCCGCGCGGGCCGAGGCCGCCGAATGACGACGGTGCTGACGGTCATCCTCAACTGGCGCACGCCGGACATGACGCTCGCCGCCGCCCGCGCGGCGGTCACGGCGATGGAGGGGGTCGCGGGGGCCATCACCATCGTCGACAACGACAGCGGCGACGGGTCCGAGGCCGCCCTGCGCGCGGCCACGCTGGACTGGCCCCGCGTCCGCGTCATCCAGGCAGGCCGCAACGGCGGCTTCGGCGCGGGCAACAACGCAGGCATCCGCGCGGGCCTGCCCGACGGCACCAGGCCCGACCTCGTCTACCTCCTCAACTCCGACGCCATCCCCGCGCCGGCCGCGATCCGCACCCTGCGCGACCACCTTGCCGCCCACCCCGCCACCGGCTTCGCCGGCAGCTACATCCACGGCCCCGACGGCACCCCGCACCGCACCGCCTTCCGCTTCCCCTCGGTCGCGGGCGAGTTCGAGGCGGCGCTGCGCTTCGGCCCGGTGTCGCGGCTTCTGTCCCGGCGCGTCGTCGCCATGCCGATCCCCGCCGCGACCGGCCGCGTCGACTGGCTCGCCGGGGCGAGCCTGATGATGCGGCAGGCGGTGCTGGACCGCATCGGCCTGTTCGACGAAGGCTTCTTCCTCTACTTCGAGGAAACCGAGCTCTGCCACCGTGCCGCCCGCGCCGGCTGGCCCACCGACTATGTGCTGGAAAGCCGCGTCGGCCACATCGGCGGGGCGAGCACGGGCAGCAAGCGCTGGACGCAGGTGCCGGGCTACTGGTTCGACTCGCGGCTGCGGTACTTCGTCAAGGTCCACGGGCGCGGCACGGCGGCGCTGGCGACGGCGGCGCGGGTCGCGGGCGGCGGGCTGTGGCGGTTGCGGGCGGGCCTGACGGGGCGCGACGCGGTGGACCCGCCGGGCATGAACCGCGCGATGCTGGCCCACGCGGCCCGGAACCTCTGGCGGGTGCAGCCCCCGGCGCAAATGGCAGGTGCGACATGACCCTGAGCGCGATCCTGATCGGCGGCGCGACCCTGACGCAGGCCTGCGGGCAGATGTGGCTCGACCGCGGCCACGCCCTGCGGTTGGTGGTGACGGGCTCGCCCGCCGTCGCCGCCTGGGCGCGCGGGCAGGGCATCCCGGTCGCCGCCAGCGCCGAGGGCACCGACGACCGCGCCGACTGGATCCTCTCGGTCGCCAACCTGGCGCTGATCCCGCCCGCGCTCCTTTCCCGCGCCGGGGGGGCGGTGAACTTCCACGACGGGCCGCTGCCCGGGCGGGCGGGCCTGAACGCGCCCGTCTGGGCGATCCTGGACGGCGACACGCGCCATGCGGTCACCTGGCACCGCATCGCGGGCGGGGTGGACGCGGGGCCGATCCTCGCCAGCCGCGCCGTCGACATCGCCCCCGAGGACACCGCGCTGACGCTGAACGCCAGGTGCATGGCGGCGGGGATCGACAGCTTCCCCGAGGTGATGGCCGCGCTGGAGGCGGACGCCCCCGGCCAGCCGCAGGACCCCGCCGCCCCCCGCCGCCTGCACCGCCGCGCCGACCGGCCCGCCGCCTTCGCGCTGCTCGACCCGGCGCAGCCGGCCGCAGCGGTGCTGCGGCTGATCCGCGCGCTCGACCACGGCAGCTACTGGAACCCGCTCGCGCTGCCCAAGCTGCGGATCGGCGGGCGCGTGGTCTGGCTGCGGTCGGGCGCGCCGGCGGCAGGGTCGGGCCTGCCCGGCCAGGTGCTGGCCGCCGACACCTCCGGCCTGACCCTCGCCTGCGGGACGGGCGCGCTGCGGCTGACGGGCCTTTGCGATTCCGGCGGGCCGGTCGACCCCGCGGCCTTCGCCGGAGCCATGGTCGACCCGCTGCCCCCCGACCTGTCCGCGCGGCTGACCGCAGAGCAGGCCCCCCTCGCCGCCGACGAGCCGCGGGTGCGGGCGCTTCTGCACCGCCACCGCCCGGCGCGGCTGGCCGAGGGCGCGGGCCACGCCGGCGCGGGAATGCAGCGCCTCGCCTGGCGGCTCTCGCCCGCGCAATGCCTTGCCGCCGCCGCAAGGCTCGCGGGGCAGGGGGCCTACGTCGCCCAGGCCGCCGCCGCGCCCGACGGCCTCCTGTCGGGCTGGGCTCCGGTCGCCGTCGATCTCGCGGCGGGCCTGCCGGACGTCCCCGTTCCCCGTCCCTTCGCCGCCGACCTCCTGGCCCGCGACCCTGCCCTGCCCGACGCCCTGCCCGACGTGGCCATCGGCACCGACGCCCCCCTCCCCGGCGCGGCGGTGACGCTGACGCCCGACGCGCTCTACGCCGACGCCGCCCGGACCGACGCCCCCGCGCTGCACGCCCGCCTCCTGGCCTTCGCCATGGCGGCGGCGGCGGGCGGCGCGCTCGCCGACATCCCGCTCGCCACGCCGGAAGAACGCGAGACGGCGCTCCACCGCTGGAACCGCACCGCCCGCGCCGTGGACCGCGCCCTGACCCTCCCCGCCGCCTTCGCCGCCCAGGCCGCGCGGACGCCCGAGGCCACGGCCCTGATCCACCGCGACACCCGCATGACCTACGCGCAGCTCGACGCGGCATCCGACCGCATCGCGGCGCGCCTTGTCGCCATGGGGGTCGGACCGGACGTGCCCGTCGGCCTGCACCTGCGCCGGTCGCC
The DNA here is from genome assembly GCA_964575185.1 of uncultured Exiguobacterium sp. GTDB lineage: Bacteria > Pseudomonadota > Alphaproteobacteria > Rhodobacterales > Rhodobacteraceae > CAZNPW01. Next base: position 23,379 of record CAZNPW010000021.1, on the reverse strand, counting down.
CGCGATGGTCGCCGCGGCGCTCGGCATCATGAAGGCCGGCGGCGCCTACGTCCCGATGGACCCGGCCTACCCGCCCGACCGCACCGCGCTCTACCTCCAGGACTCGGCCTGCCCGGTCCTCGTCACCGAAACCGCCCTCACCGCCGCGCTGCCGCCCCACGCGGCGCAGGTGCTGGCGGTCGACGCGCCCCTGCCCGACGCGCCCGCCGTGAACCGCGCCGACCCCGCGGCCATGGCCTACATGATCTACACCTCGGGCTCGACCGGCCGCCCCAAGGGGGTGATGGTCGACCACCGCAACGTCATCAACTTCTTCGCCGGGATGGACGACCGGCTCGGCACGACGCCCGGCACCTGGATGGCCGTCACGTCGCTGTCCTTCGACATCTCGGTGCTGGAGCTGTTCTGGACCCTGACCCGCGGCTTCACCGTCGTCATCGCGGGCGACGACGACCGCCGCGTCACCTCCGGCCCCGCCGTCGGCGGGATCGACGTCTCGCTCTACCACTGGGGCAACGCCGACGCCGGCGGCGGCGACCCCTACCGGCTGCTGCTCGAGGGCGCGCGCTTCGCCGACGCCCACGGCTTCGCCGCGGTCTGGACGCCCGAGCGGCATTTCCACGCCTTTGGCGGCCCTTACCCGAACCCCGCCGTCACCGGGGCCGCCGTGGCCGCCGTGACGCGGAACCTCGCCGTGCGCGCCGGGTCCTGCGTGGCCCCGCTCCACCACCCCGCCCGCATCGCCGAGGAATGGGCGGTGATCGACAACCTGACCGGCGGCCGCGCCGGCGTGGCCTTCGCCTCCGGCTGGCAGCCCGACGACTTCGTCCTGCGGCCCGAGAACACGCCCCCCGCCAACAAGCCCGCGCTGACCGCGGCGATCAACCAGGTCCGCCGCCTCTGGCGCGGCGAGGCGGTGGACTTCCCCACCGCGACCGGCACCCACGCCGTCACCACCCAGCCCCGCCCCGTCCAGCCCGACCTGCCCGTCTGGGTCACCACCGCGGGCAACCCCGCGACGTGGGAGGAGGCCGGGCACCTCGGCGCCAACGTCCTGACCCACCTCCTCGGCCAGACCGTCGCAGAGGTCGGCCGGAAGATCGCGCTCTACCACGGCGCCTTGCGCGCCGCAGGCCACGACCCCGCCCGCCACCACGTCACGCTGATGCTGCACACCTGCCTCGCCGCCACCCGCGAGCAGGCGCGCGAGACGGCGCGGGGGCCGATGAAGGACTACCTCCGCTCCGCCGCGGGCCTCATCAAGCAATACGCCTGGGCCTTCCCGGCCTTCAGGAAACCGCAAGGCGCCGCGCAGGCGATCGACATCGACCTCGCCACGCTCGCGCCCGAAGAGATGGACGCGATCCTCGACTTCGCCTTCGCGCGCTACTTCGAGGACTCGGGCCTTTTCGGCACGGTCGCCGACGCGGTGGCCCGCATCGCGCAGGTCAAGGCCGTCGGCGTGACCGAGGTCGCCTGTCTGATCGACTACGGCATCCCGACCGATACCGTCCTCGAAGGCCTCCGCCCGCTGGCCGAGGTCGTGGCGCAGGTGAACGTGGCGGCCGGTCCCGCCGATTTCTCCGTCGCGGCCCAGCTGCGCCGGCACCGCGTGACCCACCTGCAATGCACGCCGTCGATGGCGCGGATGCTGACCATGGACGATGCCGCGCGCGCCGCCCTGGCCGATGTCGGCACGCTTCTGATCGGCGGCGAGGCGCTGACCGGCCCGCTCGTCGCCGCGCTCCGGGCCGCGACCCCGGCGCGCATCCTCAACATGTATGGCCCGACCGAGACGACGATCTGGTCCGCGACCGCCGAGGCCCGCGCCGACGAGGCGGTCGTGAACCTCGGCCAGCCCATCGCCAACACGCAGCTCTACGTCCTCGACCCGGCGGGCGCGCCGGTGGCGGAAGGCGAGCTCTGGATCGGCGGCGACGGGGTGGCGCGCGGCTACTGGCAGCGCCCCGACCTGACCGCCGACCGCTTCCGCCCCGACCCCTTCGTGACCCCCGACCGCGCCGCGCCCTGGGGCGCGCGGATGTATCGCACGGGCGATCTCGTGCGCCGCCGCCCCGACGGCGCGCTCGACTTCCTCGGCCGCGCCGACGGCCAGGTCAAGCTCCGCGGCTTCCGCATCGAACTCGGCGAGGTCGAGGCGGCGATGGAGGCGGTGGCGGGCGTGACCCGGACCGTGGCCATGGTGCGCGAGGACAGCCCCGGCGACCTGCGGCTCGTCGTCTACCACACCGGCACCGCACCCGAGACGGCGCTGCGCGCCGCCGCCGAACGCCTGCCCGCGCACCTGCGCCCGGCGCATGTCGTCCACCTCCCGGCAATGCCGCTGACGCCCAACCGCAAGCTCGACCGCAAGGCCCTGCCGCGCCCGCATGCCGCAGCGCCCGCGCCCGTCGCCGCCGCGCCCGTCCCCGGTGCCGCGGCGCGGATCGCGGCGGTGTGGCAGCGCCTCCTGGGGGTGCCCGAGGTCGCACCGTCCGACAACTTCTTCGCCCTCGGCGGCCATTCCCTCCTGGCCGTGCAGGCCCACCGCGAGATATCGGCCGCGCTGGGGGGCACGGCGCTGTCGATCACCGACATCTTCCGCTTTCCCACGCTCGAAGCGCTCGCGCGGCACCTCGGCGACGCGCCCGCCGCCTCCCCCGCGACCGACCGCGCCGCCGCGCGGGCCGACGCGATGGACCGCCGCCGCGCCCTGCGCAATGCCCGCGCCGGGGCCTGACCTGCGCGCCGCGCTGGCCGCGCGCCTACCCGCCGGGATCGGCATCGGGGTCTGCGCCGTCGGCGACGCCCTGCCCGACCCGCGCGAGGCCGCCGGCATCGCCGCGGCCCACCCCCGCCGCCGGGCCACCTTCGCCGCCGGTCGCGCGGCGGCGCGTCAGGCCCTGGGGCAGGACGCGGCCCTGCCGATGGGCCCCGACCGCCTGCCGGTCTGGCCCCCCGGTTGGCGCGGCAGCATCAGCCACACCGACCGCCTCGCCGCCTGCATCGCGCGGCGGGGCGACGCCGCGCTCGCCCTCGACATCGAAGCGACGGGCCGCGTCCGGCACGACCTGTGGCCGACGCTCTTCGCCCGGGCCGAGGCCGCGGCCCCCGGCTTCGACGCCACCATCGCCTTCGCCGGGAAGGAGGCGCTGTTCAAGCTCCTCCACCCGCTCGCGCAGGTCTGGTTCGGGTTCCACGCGGCCCTCGCCACGGTCGGCGCGGGCGAGGTGACGCTGCGCCTGTTGCAGCCCGTCGGCCCCTTCGCGCAGGGCTTCGCGGTCACCGGCCCGGCTGTCCAGGGCGACGGCCATACCGCCGTCGCGCTCTGGCTCTGACTACGCCTCCAGCGGCCGCCGCACCTGTGCCGCCGCCTCCAGCGCAAGGGGATGGAACCCCGCCGCGCCGCCGTCGACGAGCGCGAAGAACGCCGCCCGCATCCGCGGCTCCCAATATGTGTTCAGATGTTCGGCAAACCCCGCCATCCCCTCGGCCCGGGGCTTCGTCGCCATGAAGACGGCGATCTGGTTGGCCATGCGGATCAGCTTGTCAGGCGACATCGGCGACACTCTCGGGGTTCATGCGCTGCGGATGGGTAAAGATCTCGAACCGGTCGGGCCGGGCGAGGCCGACCAGCGTGATCCCGGCCCGGTCGGCAAGCTCCACGGCGGCGACCGTCGGGGCCGAGGCCCCCACCAGCACCGGCATGCCCCAGACGGCGACCTTCTGCACCAGATCGACCGACAGCCGGCTCGTCATCACCACGATTCCCGGAGCCTCGCCCAGGCAGGCCCCGGCGAGCTTGTCGAGCGCGTTGTGCCGCCCGACATCCTCGCGCACGGCCCGGAATCCCTCGCCGGGCCGGTAAAGCCCGGCCGCGTGCACCGCGCGGGTGCGGTCGTGCAGCGGCTGGTGCCGCGGCAGCTCGGCCATGGCGAGGTGGATGTCATCGCGAGAAAAGACAACGCCGGCAGCCACTTGCGGCACCTCCCGCACCGCCTCGCGGAGCGAATCGATCCCGCACAGCCCGCAGCCCACCGGCCCCAGCATCGCCCGCCGCCGCGCCAGCAACCGGCCCGCCGGAGCCTCCGCCAGCCAGACCTGCGCATCGACGCCCTCGGGCTTCGCGACGATCGTCACATCGGCGATATCCGCCGCCGCCGCGAACCCCTCGGTCACCGTGAACCCGCGCGCGAAGTCCGCAAGATCGGCGGGAGTCGCCATCATCACCGCCTGCGTCGTGCCGTTGTAGGACAGCGCGACCGGCACCTCCTCGGCCAGCTCGCGCGCCATCACTCCGCCGCCGGCACGATCCGCCGCGCCCGTTCGGCCTGCGCCGCGTAGTCCTGCTGCCATTCCGAACGAACGTTCGTGGGCGTGACCTGCACCGCCGTCACCTTGTATTCCGGGCAGTTCGTCGCCCAGTCGGAATAGTCGGTCGTGATGACGTTGGCCTGCGTGTCGGGGTGGTGGAAGGTGGTGTAGACCACCCCGGGCGAGACCCTGTCGGTCACCCGCGCGCGCAGCGCCGTCTCGCCCGACCGGCTGGCCAGCCGCACGAACTCCCCGTCGCGGACGCCCCGCACCTCGGCGTCATGCGGGTGGATCTCCAGCACGTCCTCGGCGTGCCAGATGCTGTTCGCCGTCCGCCGCGTCTGCGCGCCGACGTTGTACTGGCTCAGGATGCGCCCCGTCGTCAGCAGCAGCGGGAAGCGCGGGCCGGTGCGTTCTTCGGTCGCCACGTATTCCGTCACGATGAACCTGCCCTTGCCGCGCACGAAGCCGTCGACGTGCATCAGCGGCGTTCCGTCCGGCGCCGCCGCGTTGCAGGGCCACTGCACCGACCCCTCGACCTCCAGCTTCTCGTAGCTGACGCCGGCGAAGCTCGGCGTCGTCAGCGCGATCTCGTCCATCACCTGCGCCGGATGCACGTAGCCCCACCCGGCCCCCATCGCGTTCGCCAGCCGCTGCGTCACCTCCCAGTCGGCCAGCCCGTTCTTCGGCGCCATCACCCGCCGCACCCGGTTGATCCGCCGCTCCGCATTCGTGAACGTTCCGTCCTTTTCTAGGAAGGTGCAGCCCGGCAGGAAGACATGCGCGTAGTTCGCCGTCTCGTTCAGGAACAGGTCCTGCACCACGACCAGCTCCATCGCCGCCAGCCCGGCCGAGACGTGGCGGGTGTCGGGGTCGGACTGCAGGATGTCCTCGCCCTGGATGTAGATGCCGCGGAACGTCCCCTCGACCGCCGCGTCGAGCATGTTCGGGATGCGCAGCCCCGGCTCCGGGTCGATGGACACATTCCACAGCTTTTCAAAGACTTCGCGCGCGGCGTCGTTGCTGACATGGCGGTATCCCGGCAGCTCGTGCGGGAACGACCCCATGTCGCAGGACCCCTGCACATTGTTCTGCCCGCGCAGCGGGTTCACCCCCACCCCCGGCCGCCCGATGTTGCCCGTCAGCATGGCGAGGTTCGCGATCGCCATCACCGTGGTCGACCCCTGCGAATGTTCGGTCACGCCCAGCCCATAGTAGATCGACCCGTTCCCCCCCCAGGCGAACAGCCGCGCCGCACCGCGCAGGTCGGCGGCAGGAACCCCGGTCAGAAGCTCCGTCGCCTCGGGCGAATGGCGCGGATCGCCGACGAAGGCGGCATAGTCCTGGAACTCGTCCCAGTCGCAACGCTCCATGATGAACGTCCGGTCATAAAGACCCTCGGTCACGATCACATGCGCCAGCGCGGTCACCACCGCGACGTTGGTGCCCGGCCGCAGCGGCAGGTGGAACGCCGCCTCCACATGCGGCGTCTTCACCAGGTCGATCCGCCGCGGGTCGATCACGATCAGCTTCGCCCCCTGCCGCAGCCGCTTCTTCAGCCGGCTGGCAAAGACCGGGTGCCCGTCGGTCGGGTTCGCCCCGATGACGATCACCACATCCGTCGCCTCGACGCTGTCGAAGTCCTGCGTCCCCGCGCTCGTCCCGAAGGCCTTGCCGAGGCCGTAGCCCGTGGGCGAATGGCACACCCGCGCGCAGGTGTCGGTGTTGTTGTTCCCGAACACCTGCCGGATCAGCTTCTGGACGAGGTAGGTTTCCTCGTTCGTGCAGCGGCTCGAGGTGATGCCGCCGATGCTCCGCCGCCCGTGCGCCGCCTGGATCTCGCGGAACCGCCGGGCGGTATGCGCGATGGCCTCGTCCCAGGTGACCTCCTGCCAGGGGTCGTCGATGCTGGCGCGGATCATCGGGTTCAGGATGCGGTCCTGATGCTGTGCATAACCCCAGGCGAAGCGGCCCTTGACGCAGGAATGGCCCCGGTTGGCCTTGCCGTGCTTCCAGGGCACCATGCGGACAAGCTCGTCCCCGCGCATCTCGGCCTTGAACGAACAGCCGACGCCGCAATAGGCGCAGGTCGTCACGACCGAACGTTCGGGAATCCCGATGTCGATCACCGACTTCTCCTGCAGCGTCGCCGTCGGGCAGGCCTGGACGCAGGCCCCGCAGGACACGCAGTCCGACGACAGGAAGTCCGCCGCCCCGGTCGACACCCGGCTGTCCCAGCCGCGCCCGTCGATCGTCAGCGCGAAGGTGCCCTGCACCTCCTCGCAGGCGCGGACGCAGCGGTTGCAGACGATGCACTTGGCGGGATCGTAGGTGAAATAGGGGTTGCTGTCGTCCTTCGGCCTCCAGTCGGGGTTCGCCTCGCCGCCCTCGCGCGCGCGGAAATGCGTCGCCTCGGCCTGATAGCGCACGTCGCGCAGGCCGACCGCGCCCGCCATGTCCTGCAGCTCGCAGTCGCCGTTCGCGCCGCAGGTCAGGCAGTCGAGCGGGTGGTCGCTGATATACAGCTCCATCACCCCGCGGCGAAGCTGCTTCAGCTTGCCCGTCTGGGTCCGCACCCGCAGCCCCGGCGCGACCGGGGTGGTGCAGGAGGCCGGCGTGCCCGCCCGGCCCTCGATCTCCACCAGGCACAGACGGCAGGAGCCGAAGGCCTCCAGGCTGTCCGTCGCACAGAGCTTCGGGACCGAAATCCCCGCCTCCGCCGCCGCGCGCATGATGCTGGTGCCCTCGGGCACCGTCACGTCGAAGCCGTCGATGGTCAATGTGACCATCTGTTTGCTTTTCGCGGCGGGCGTCCCGAAGTCGCGGTCGGGGATGATGAAGTCCTTCATGCGGCGGCCCTCGGCATGGCGAAATCGTCGGGGAAATGGGTCAGTGCCGACATCACCGGATAGGGCGTGAAGCCCCCCAGCGCGCAGAGCGAGCCCGCCTTCATCGTGGCGCAGAGGTCGGTCAGCAGCGGCACCGCCGCCGCATCGCCCCGAACGATCCGGTCGATCGTCTCCACCCCCCGCACCGCGCCGATCCGGCAGGGCGTGCACTTGCCGCAGGATTCGATCGCGCAGAACTCCATCGCGAAGCGCGCCTGCGCGGCCATGTCGGCGCTGTCGTCGAAGACGACGATCCCGGCGTGCCCGATCAGCCCGTCCTTCGCGCCGAACTCCTCATAGCCGAAGGGCGTGTCGAACAGCGCCGGCGGGAAATACGCGCCGAGCGGCCCGCCGACCTGCACCGCCTTGACCGGCCGCCCGCTCGCCGTGCCGCCGGCAAGCGCGATGATCTCGCCCAGCGTCATCCCGAAGGCCACCTCGTAGAGGCCCCCGCGCGCGACGTTCCCCGCGATCTGCAAGGGGATCGTCCCGCGCGACCGTCCCAGCCCGAAGTCGCGGTAGAAGCCCGGCCCCCGCGCCAGGATCACCGGCACCGAGGCGAGCGAGATCACGTTGTTCACCACCGTCGGCCGCCCGAATAGCCCCTGCAGCGCGGGCAGCGGCGGTTTCGCCCGCACCACCCCGCGCCGGCCCTCGAGCGAGTTCAGAAGCGATGTCTCCTCGCCGCAGACATAGGCCCCGGCCCCCACCCGCACCTCGACGGCGAAGCCCGGCGACAGCCCCGCCGCGGCCCAGAGCCGGACCGCCTCGGTCATCACCGCCACCGCGTCGGGGTATTCCGAACGGATGTACACATAGCCCTGCGCCGCGCCCACGGCATGGGCCGCGATCGCCATGCCCTCGATCAGGCAGAAGGGGTCGCCCTCCATCAGCATGCGGTCGGCGAAGGTGCCGCTGTCGCCCTCGTCGGCGTTGCAGACGACGTATTTCCGGTCCGCCACGGCCCCCGCGACGGTCTTCCACTTGATCCCCGTCGGGAACCCCGCCCCGCCCCGCCCGCGCAAGCCGCTGTCGGTGACCGCGGCCACCACCGCCTCCGGCGCCATCGCCAGCGCCGCGCGCAGGCCCTCGAGCCCGCCGTGCGCGGCGTAATCCGCCAGCGACAGGGGCGCGATGACGCCCACCCGCGCGAAGGTCAGCCGCGTCTGCCCGCGCATCCAGGGCAGGTCCTCCACCGGCCCCAGCGCCTTGGCCGATCCGCCCGCGAACAGCCCCGGCACGTCCTCCGGCCCCAGCGGCCCGAAGCCGTGCCGCACGCCCGCGACCTCCACCTCGACCAGCGGCTCCAGCCACACCATCCCGCGGCTGCCCGTCCGCACGAGGTCCACCGCGACCCCGGCGCGCGCCGCCTCGGCCAGCACCGCGGCGGCCACCGCATCGGCCCCCAGCGCGCGGGCCGCGGCATCCTGCGGCACGAAGACCCTCATGCCACGGCCTCCATCACCGCCTGCACCGTCGCCCGCCCGACCAGCCGACCGTCCACCATCGCCGCCGGCCCGCAGGCGCAAAGCCCCAGGCAGAACACCGGCTCCACCGTCACCCCGCCCCGCGTCTCGTGCCAAGCGCAGCCGGTCGCCGCCTGCACCGCCGCGGCCAGCGCGACGCCGCCCACCGCCTGACAGGCCTCGGCCCGGCACAGCCTGACGACATGTCGCCCCGCCGGGGCCTGGCGGAAGTCGTGGTAGAACGTCACCACCCCGTGCACCTCGGCCCGGCTGATGTTCAGCGCGGCGGCGATCCCCGGCAGCACCTCGGCCGGCACGAAGCCGAAGGCCGCCTGCACGTCGTGCAGGATCGGCAGCAGCGCCCCCTCGCGCCCGGCATGCGCCGCCAGGATCTCGTCCAGCCGCGAGGCATAGGGGGAATCGAGCATCTGGCACCTCCGCGGCTGCGCCCTCCTAGCGCGCCCGATAGAAAACGCAATGTCGGATATCCGTCGCACGATAGAGCCAGCCTATCGCCCCGCCGCCTCCAGCAGCGCGGCCAGCAGCGGCGTCTGCGGGTCGTGGCGCGGGGCGACGACGCCGACCAGATGCGCGACCTCGGGCGCGACGATCGGCACCGAGGCCAGCGCGCCCGCGAACATCTGCGCCAGCCCCTGCGGCACCACCGACCCCCAGCGCCCGGTCTGCACATGCGCCACCAGCGCGAGCAGCGTGTTCGCCTCGACCTGCGGCGCGGCGCGGGTGCCCGCCTCGGCGAGGTGCTGGTCGACGATCCGGCGGTTCTGCATGTCGCCCGTCAGCAGGCACAGGGGCTCCGCCCCCACCTCGGCCCAGGTCACGCTGGCCCGCCCGGCCAGCGCCGCCCCGGGCGCGCCGAGGTAGCGATAGGACTCCATGTAAAGCGGCGCGGTCGCCACCCGGCCCAGCGGTTCGTTGTCCAGATAGGTGATCCCCGCATCCAGCGTCAGGCTGTCGATCCCCGCCAGGATCTCGGCCGAGGTGCGCGACAGGATCGCGATCCGCAGCCCCGGGTGCGCGGCGGTCAGCGGCGCGGTCAGGCGCGGCACCATCGGCAGCGCGGTCGGGATGACCCCGATCCGCAGGTTGCCCGACAGCCCCCGCCGGGCCGAGCGCATCTCGTCGCGCAGGGCGCGCAGGTCGCCGCTGATCCGCCGCGCCCGGTCGAGCACGCGCTGGCCCTCGGGCGTCAGGCCCTGGAACCGGCTGCCGCGGAACACGAGCTGCACGCCGAGCTGCTCCTCCAGCGCGCGCAGCGCCGATGACAGCGACGGCTGCGCCACCCCGCAGCGCGCGGCGGCGCGGCCGAAATGGCGCTCCTCGGCCAGCACGACGAACATCTCGAGCTTGTCGATCATCGCCCGACCCTGCCCGCAGGCCCGCGGCGACGCAACCGCCCCTTGGCGGCCCCCCCGGCGCGGCATAGGTAAACGGCCATGCGCCGTTTCATCCCCTTCCTGCCGCAACACCCCCGCGTCGCCGTGATCCGCCTGCAAGGGACGATCGCCGCCGGGTCGCGGGGCCTGAACGACGCGAACCTGGCCGGGCTGATCGAACGCGCCTTCGCGCGCGGCAGGCCCGCGGCGGTGGCGCTGGTCGTCAACTCCCCCGGCGGCTCGCCCGCGCAGAGTAGCCTGATCGCCGCCCGCATCCGCCGCCTCGCCGACGACAAGGGCGTGCCGGTCCACGCCTTCGTCGAGGATCTCGCGGCCTCGGGCGGCTACTGGCTCGCCTGCGCGGCCGACCGCATCTGGGTCGACCAGACCTCGATCGTCGGCTCGATCGGCGTCATCTTCGCCTCCTTCGGCTTCCCGGAGTTCATGGCCCGCCAGGGCATCGAACGCCGCGTGGTCGCGGCGGGGCGCAACAAGAGCTTCGCCGACCCCTTCCTGCCGCAGAAGGACGAGGACGTGGCGCGCCTGCGCGCCCTGCAGGCCCCGCTGCACGAGGCCTTCATCGCGCATGTGAAGGCCCGGCGCGGCGCGCGGCTCGACCCCGGGGCCGATCTCTTCAACGCCGATGTCTGGGTCGGGCAGGGGGCGGTCGCCGTCGGCCTCGCCGACGGGGTGGCGCAGCTGCGCCCCAAGATGACCGAGCTTTACGGCGACAAGGTCAGCTTCGTGGCCTACGGTCCCCGCCGCAGCCTGCTGTCGCGGCTCGGCCTCACCGCCGACCACCTGCTCGGCGCGGTCGAGGAGCGCGCGGCCTGGGCGCGGTTCGGCCTTTGAATGCTGACGAAGGCCGTCATCGTCTTCCTGCTGCTGATGGTCCTGGTGGCCTGGATCGGCAAGGCCCTGACCGGCCGCGCGCAGGCCCGCCGCGCGACCCCCGTCTGCCCGCGCTGCGGCCGCCTGCCGACCGGACGCGGCACATGCGACTGCGGGCGGAGGGGATGACCGGATGAAAGCCCTGGTGACCGGCGCGGCGCAACGTCTGGGCCGCGCGATGGCGCTGCACCTCGCGGCCCGCGGCCACGACGTCGCCGTCCACTACGCCGGCAGCGCCGCCGCCGCCGCGACGGTCGTGGCCGAGATCCGCGCCATCGGCCGTCGGGCCGTGGCCCTGCAGGCCGACCTCCTGGACGAGGACCAGACCGCCACGCTGGTCCCCCGCGCCGCCGAAGCCCTGGGCGGGCCGCTGACCGTGCTCGTCAACAACGCCTCGATCTTCGAGCACGACACGCTGCAAACCGCCACGCGCGAGTCCTGGGACCGCGCCATCGGGTCGAACCTGCGCGCCCCCTTCGTGCTGACGCAGGCCTTCGCGGCGCAGGCCCCGGCCGCCCGCAGGGTCGACGGCGAGCCGGTGGCGCAGGCGCTGGTCGTGAACATGATCGACCAGCGCGTGTGGAAGCTGACCCCCGCCTTCGCCAGCTACACGATCGCCAAGGCGGGCCTCTGGGCGCTGACCCGGACGGCGGCCCAGGCGCTCGCCCCCGACGTGCGGGTCAACGCCATCGGCCCCGGCCCGACGCTGCGGGGCGCGCGCCAGTCGCCCGACCACTTCGCCCGCCAGCGCGCCGCCACGATCCTGCGGCGCGGGGCCGACCCGGCCGACATCTGCGCCGCGCTGTCCTACTTCCTCGATGCGAAGGCCGTCACCGGACAGATGCTGGCGGTCGACGGCGGCCAGCACCTCGCCTGGCAGACGCCCGACGTGCTGGGGCCGGAGTGACCGCGCATCGCTTGCCCGCCCCCTGCGAACCGGTCACAAATCCGTTAAAAATCTGTAAATCTTTTCAACAATTTACCGAGCGCCACAGAAAATATCCAGCGCCTTCAAGACGATGCGGAACCGCACAAAGAACAGGCAACCCGAAGGACGGCCCGTGAAACAAGGGGGAATCCGGCCTCGGGAACACTTGCCCGCAGACTTATCCACACGAATGGTGGATGCCTTGCCTCTTGCGGCGGGACCGGCACCATTGCAGCCGACCCCCAGAATCAAGTGCGGCGAAACGGTCCCATGACAGGTGAAACGTCAGGCCACGCGGTCATCCAGGGCCATCTGAAGACGCTCGACACCTCGCCGGGCGTCTACCGGATGCTGAACGCGCAATCGGAGGTGCTCTACGTCGGCAAGGCGCGCAACCTCAGGGCGCGCGTGTCGAGCTACGCCCGCCCCGCGGGCCATTCCGCCCGGATCGCCCGGATGATCCACGAGACCGCGTCGATGATGTTCCTGACGACCCGGACCGAAACCGAGGCGCTGCTCTTGGAACAGAACCTCATCAAGCAGCTGAAGCCGCGCTACAACGTGCTCCTGCGCGACGACAAGTCCTTCCCGAACATCCTGATCGGCAAGGAACACCCCTTCCCGCAGATCAAGAAGCACCGCGGCGCCAAGCGCGAACGCGGCAGCTACTTCGGCCCCTTCGCCAGCGCCGGCGCGGTCAACCGCACGCTCAACCAGCTGCAGAAGGTGTTCCTGTTGCGCAACTGCTCGGATGCGATGTTCGACAGCCGCACCCGGCCCTGCCTGCAATACCAGATCCGCCGCTGCTCCGCCCCCTGCGTCGGCAAGATCGACGGCCCGGCCTACGCGGGCCTCGTCACCGACGCCGAGCGCTTCCTCCAGGGCAAGACCACCTCGGTCCAGGCCGACCTCGCCACTGCCATGACCGCCGCCAGCGCGAACATGGAGTTCGAACGCGCCGCGGCGCTGCGCGACCGCATCCGCGCGCTGACCCAGGTGCAGTCGGCGCAGGGCATCAACCCGCAGGGCGTGGCCGAGGCCGACGTGGTGGCGCTGCACCTCGACCAGGGGCAGGCCTGCGTCCAGGTCTTCTTCATCCGCGCCAACCAGTCCTGGGGCAACCGCGACTTCTACCCCCGCACCGGGTCGGGGGCCGAGCCGCCCGAGATCCTGGAGGCCTTCCTCACCCAGTTCTACGACGACAAGGAGCCACCCCGGCTGATCCTCCTGTCGCACGCGGTGGACAACGCCGACCTCGTGACCCAGGCGCTGTCCGACCGCGCCGGGCGGCGGGTGGAACTCGCCGTGCCGCAGCGGGGCGAGAAGGCCGAACTGGTCGAGAACGCCGCCCGCAACGCCCGCGAAAGCCTCGCCCGCAGGATGTCGGAAAGCGCCACCCAGACGCGGCTCCTCGACGGCCTCGCCGCGGCCTTCGACCTCGACGCCCCGCCCCGCCGGATCGAGGTCTACGACAACAGCCACATCCAGGGCACCGCCGCCGTGGGCGGCATGATCGTCGCGGGACCGGAGGGCTTCATCAAGAGCCAGTACCGCAAGTTCAACATCCGCGCCGCTGCCAAGGGCGACGACTTCGGCATGATGCGCGAGGTGCTGACCCGCCGCTTCACCCGCCTGATCGAGGAGGACCCGGGCCGGACCTCGGACGTCTGGCCCGACCTCCTGCTGATCGACGGCGGGCAGGGCCAGGTCGGTGCCACCGCCGCGATCCTGGGCGAGCTCGGGCTCGACATCCCCTTCGTCGGCGTCGCCAAGGGCATCGACCGCGACGCCGGGAAGGAAGAGTTCCACCGCCCCGGCCAGCCCCCCTTCGCGCTCCAGCGCAACGACCCCGTCCTCTACTTCGTCCAGCGCCTGCGCGACGAGGCGCACCGCTGGGCGATCGGCGCGCACCGCGACAAGCGGGCGAAGGCGGTCGGCGCGACGCCGCTCGACGAGATCCCGGGCGTGGGGGCGACGCGGAAACGCGCGCTCCTGCAGCATTTCGGCAGCGCCAAGGCGGTCGCGCGCGCGGGCCTGCCCGACCTGATGGCCGCACCCGGCATCAGCGGAAAGGTCGCGCAGGCGGTCTACGACCACTTCCACGCCCGCGGCTGAGATCACCCGCACCGACCCCGTCGCCGGGGCGGGGCCGGGGCCGGGCGTCACTCGACGGCTTCGGCACCCCCGTCGTCGCCGCCACCCGCGTCGCCACCGTCCTCCTCGGTCGCGGCCCCGGCCCCCGCCGCGTCCCCCGCCGCGGCGTCATCGGCCGCGGTATCGGCCGCCGCCTCCGCCGCCGCCTCGTCCACCGCCGCCTCCGCGGTCGCCTCGGCCGCCTCGGCCTCGTCGGCCGCCTCCGCGGCCATGGCGGCCTCGAAGTGCATCCGCCGTGCCGCCCGCCTCGGTCGCGATGACCAGCACCCCGCCCTCGGCCGCGTCCAGCGCGAAGACCCCGCGCACCGCGTCGTCGATCGGCAGCAGCACCGCGTCGAGCGCGTGCGAGACATAGGGCGCGGGCAGGTCGGTGCCGGCGCGCGCCGGGCCCGCCAGGGCCATCAGGGACAGGCTCAGCGCGGTCGCGGGCAGAAAGCGGGCGGCGGGCGCGCGGCGGACAGGTCGGACACGCGGAACTCCATGCAACGGCAGCGCCCCGGTCAAGCGCGGCGGCGGGCCCGCGGCCCGGCCGCCCGCGCGGCCCCCCTTCCGCCGGGGGGGACCGGCTGCTATCCCGGTGCCATGAAGTGGACCATCCCCAACACCCTGACGGTCCTGCGGCTCTTCGCGGCACCGGGCGTCGCGGTGATGTTCCTCTACTTCCACCGCCCCTGGGCCGACTGGTTCGCCCTGACGCTCTTCGTCGGCGCCGCGATCACCGACTGGTTCGACGGCTACCTCGCCCGGCTGTGGAAGCAGGAAAGCCGCTTCGGCGCGATGCTCGACCCGATCGCCGACAAGGCCATGGTCGTCATCGCGATCATGGTCATCACCGGCTACAACGGCATGAACCCCTGGCTGATCCTGCCCGCCACCGTCATCCTCTTCCGCGAGGTCTTCGTCTCGGGCCTGCGCGAGTTCCTGGGCGAGGCCGCGGGGACGCTGAAGGTGACCAAGCTCGCCAAGTGGAAGACGACCTTCCAGATGGTCGCCATCGCCGTCCTCTTCCTCGGCACCGGCCTCACCATCGTCGAAGGCAACCGCCCGCCCCGCGCGGGCGAGGGCATGCTGCCCGAAAACATGACCTGGGCGGGCATGGCCACGGTCGCGGGGTTGCTCCTGATCTGGATCGCGGCAGGGCTGACGGCGCTGACCGGCCTCGAATACTACCAGAAGGCCCGGCCGCTGCTGCGGGAACGGACGTGATCGACGTGCTCTACTTCGCCTGGATGCGCGAGCGCATCGGCCGCGGCTCCGACCGCATCGCGACGCAGGCCCCGACCGTCATGGCGCTGGTTCAGGAACTCCGCGCGCGCGAGGACCGCTACGCGCTCGCCTTCGCCGACCTGCGCGCCCTGCGGGTCGCGCTGGACCAGGAACTCGCCGACTTCGACGCCCCCCTGGCCGGCGTGCGCGAGGTCGCCTTCTTCCCGCCGATGACGGGGGGCTAGGCGCCGGATGACTGCCCCGCCCGCCGATGTCCGCATCCAGGCCGCCGCCTTCGACCCGGGGGCCGAGGCCGCCGCCTTCACCGCCGCCCAGGCCGGCGCCGGGGCGGTCGTCACCTTCACCGGCCTCGTGCGCGGCGACGGCGGGCTGGCGGCGATGGAGATCGAGCACTACCCCGGCATGACCGAACGCGCCGTCGCCGCGATGCTCGCCCGGGCCCGCGCCCGCTGGCCGCTGACCGGCGCGCTGGTGATCCACCGCCACGGGCGGCTCGCGGTCGGCGAGCCCATCATGATGGTCGCCACCGCCAGCCCCCACCGCGCCCCGGCCTTCGCCGCGGCCGAGTTCCTGATGGACTGGCTGAAATCCCGCGCCCCCTTCTGGAAGAAGGAGATCGGGGCCGACGGGGCCGCCTGGGTCGCGGCAAAGGACGACGACGAAGCCGCGCTGGGCCGCTGGCGCGACGGCTGACCGTTCACGCCGCGTCCCGGCGCAGGCCGGGACCTCACCCGTGCCGGGAAACCCACGCCTCCTGCTCGTCCCCAGGCCGCGGCGTCGCGTGGAACACCGCCCGGGCGATGGCGCGGGCCAGCACGCAGGCCGCCGCGTGGCCCAGAAGGAACGCATCGCCCGCGCGCTCCCCGTGCGACACCCCGAAGACCAGATCGCCGTCATAGGGCGAATGCGCGGGCACCACCGCGCGCCCGATCCCGTCCTGCGCCGCGACCGCCATGCGCAGCGCACCCGCCTTGGTGAGCCGCGCGTCGGTCGCGACGATGGCGATGGTGGTGGCCTCGCTCAGCCGCTTGACCGCCACCGGCTCCGCCCCCCCGACCCCCGGCCCCGGACCCCGCCCGCCGAACTCGTCCCCCATCTCCCAGGGCGCGGCCCAGAACTGCGGCCCGTCGCCGACCGTGACCGAGCCCACCGCGTTCACCACGACCAGCGCGCCGACGGTCACGCCATCTTCCAGCACCGCGCTCGCCGACCCCACCCCTCCCTTCCACCGGTGCGTCGTCGCCCCGACCCCCGCCCCCGCGGTCCCCAGCGCCATCTCCGCCGCCGCCGCCTCCAGCGCCTGCCGCCCCAGCGCGGGATAGGGGTTCTCGGCCCAGCCCTTGTCGCCCCCGTTCGCAAGGTCGAACACGATCGCCCCCGGCACGATCGGCACCCGCACCGGCCCGACCTCGAACCCGCGCCCGGCGGCCCGCAGCCCCGCCATCACCCCGTCGCAGGCGGCCAGCCCGAAGGCCGACCCGCCCGACAGGCACAGCGCGTCGACCGCCTCGACCAGCCGGTCGGGGGCCAGAAGCTCGGTGTCGCGGGTGCCGGGCGCCCCGCCCATCACGCTGACGGCCGCGACGAAGGGCCGGTCGGCCACCAGCACCGTCACCCCCGAGCGCAGCCGCGCATCCTCGGCCTGCCCCACCCGCAGGCCCGCGACATCGGTGATCAGGTTGCGCGCCCCGGCCCTCACCGCCCCGCCCTCACGGCGCGTCCGGCAGGACGATGACGTAGTCCTTCAGCGTCGTCTCGACCGCCTCCCAGACGCCCGTGAACCCCGGCCGGATGACCCAGCTGTCGCCCGCCCGCAGATGCACCACCCGCCCGTCGTCGCCCCGCAGGATCGAATGCCCGCTGCGGATATGCACGTATTCCCACTCGGTATAGCGCATGCGGAACGCGCCAGGCGTGGTCTGCCACATCCCCGACAGGATGTTCCCCCGTTCCTCGACGCTCCAGGTGGTGTGGACCGGGTCGCCCGACACCACGCGCGCGGGGTCGGGGCGCGCCACCTCGGGCGTGACGCCGACTTGCGTGACGGGAAGGATGAAGGTCATGACGGACTCCGGGCTGCTGGCCGGGCCACGTTCCACGGCCCGGGGGCCCGCCGCAAGCCCCAGGCCCGGCACCGCGGCGCTTGATTTCCCCGCCCGCCCGTATCACGTGGGCGGGGACGGGATGCGCGGGGGGCGGGCATGATCATCGGGTTCCTGCGGCTGATGTTCTTCGGCTTCATCGGGCTCACGATCCTCTACGTCCTCGTCTACCTCTACGCCCGCTCGGTCGAGAAGGAGCGGCTGGAACGGGAGTTCGACGCGGGCGGGACCGAAGGCGACCGCGACGCGTTCATCGCCGAAGGCCTGCGCGTCTACCACGGCAGCCTGCGGCGGAAGCTCCTGTGGGGGGTCTACGTCGTGCCGTTGACCGTGCTGGCCGCGCTGATCTGGTTTCTGAACTTTTCCTGAGGCAGGGCAATGCGTTACGTCAAGTGGACCCTCTGGACCCTGGTCGCGCTGATCGTCGCGACCTTCCTGCACTACACGCTGCCGCAGGTCGATGTGGTCCGGGTGGTCGGCACCAACACCCAGCGGATGGATCTGGGCGAGAACAACTGGTTCTTCTCGGCCCGCGACAGCGGCACGGCGGTCACCGCCGACGGCAACCGCGACGTGAAGTTCATCGAGACGGTGCAGCCCGACGGCGACGTCATGGTCTACCGCAACGAGGATACTGCCTGGGGCTGGCCGCCCTACTTCAAGTTCAACAGCTTCGACGTGCAGGCCGAGGCGCAGAACGCGATCTCGACTGCCGCCGCGCCGCAGTGGGTGGCGATCACCCACTACGGCTGGCGCAACCAGTTATTCACCATCTTCCCCAACGCGATCTCGATCCGCCCGGTCGCCAGCCCCGACGCCAGCACCTTCCCCTGGGCGAGCGTCATCATCCTGGTCGTCCTGGCGCTCTTCGTCCTGTTCCTCCGCCGGGTCTGGCTGCAGTTCCGCGAGCGCACGATCGACCCCGCGATCGACCGGATCGACGCCGAAGCCGACGCCGCGCAGGCCCGCGCGAGGGGCGTCTGGGGGCGGTGGTTCGGGCGGCGAAACTAGTTCGATATCGCACCGGATAGTTCCATATCGCACTATCCGGTTCGATGTCGCACTATCCGGTGCGATATCGCACTATGTCCGCAGCACCCCGCCGGTGGCCTTCGCCACCTTCTCCACCACCTTGGCGCAGGCGGCCTCGATCTCGGCCTCGGTCAGGGTCCGGTCGGTCGGCTGCAGCCGGACCGTCAGCGCGACCGACTTCCTGCCCGGCCCGAGCTGCGCCGCCGCCCGCTCCCCGGCGAACACGTCGAACACCGCGACCGACCGGATCAGCGCCTTGTCCGCCCCCTGCGCGGCCTGGGCGGCCGTCAGCGCCTCCACCCCCTCGTCGACGACGAAGGCGAAGTCGCGGTCGACCGCCGGCAGGTCCGACAGCGCCAGCGCCGGCCGCGTGGGGGTGCGGACCTTCGGCTGCGGGATCGCGGCCGGCGTCACGGTGAAGGCCACCGCCGGGCCCTTCACGTCCATCGCCGCCAGCACGCGCGGATGCACCTCGCCGAAGGTCGCGAGCACCACCGGCCCGAGGCCGACCGTTCCCGACCGCCCCGGGTGCCACCAGCCCGGCACCTTGCGGCCGATCTGCACCCGCACGGGCGCGCCGAGCGCGGCCAGCACCGCCTCCATGTCGGCCTTGGCGTCGAAGACGTCGACCCCCCGGCGCGTGCCATGCGGAT
Organism: uncultured Exiguobacterium sp.; assembly: GCA_964575185.1. Lineage (GTDB taxonomy): Bacteria > Pseudomonadota > Alphaproteobacteria > Rhodobacterales > Rhodobacteraceae > CAZNPW01. The sequence goes on along the minus strand of CAZNPW010000021.1, from coordinate 4,330 downwards.
TGCGGGGGGCGGTCTGGCCGACCAGAAGCCCGGTCGCCATGACCGCCTGGCCGCCCGGCTCGCCGCCGGTGAAGACGGGGCCGACCTCCATCAGCGCCAGGTCGGCGAAGCCCCGCGCCTGGTTCCGCGCGGCGGCGCGCAGAAGGCCGGGCAGCAGGTCGGGGCGCAGGTGGGTCATCTCGGACGAGATCGGGTTGTCGACCCGCACCGCATCGGTGCCGCCGCCGAACAGCGCCGCGTCGCCCTGGGCGATGAAGCTGTAGGTGACGCATTCGTCGTAGCCCATCGCCGCGAGCGTGCGGCGCGCGGCGCGTTCGCGCGTCTGGGCCGGGGTCAGGATCGCCGCCGGCACGCCGGGCCGCGGCCGGGGCAGGGGCGCGCCCCGCAGGCGCGACAGGCCCGCGATGCGCGCGACCTCCTCCACGAGGTCGGCCTCGCCCTGCACGTCGGGCCGCCAGGACGGCGGGCGCGCCATGTCGCCGTCGAGCGCGAAGCCGAGCGCGGCCAGCGACCTGCGCTGATCCTCCTCGGGGATGTCCATGCCGACGAGCGACACGACGCGGGCGGGGTCGAAGCGGTAGGCCCGCGCGGTATCGGGCACCGCGCCGTCGCGCACCACGGCGGACGCCTGCCCGCCGCAGAGGTCGAGGATCAGCCGCGTCGCGACCTCGAGCCCCGGTTCGGTGAAGGCAGGGTCCACCCCGCGCTCGAAGCGGTAGCGGGCGTCGGAGGTGATCTTCAGCGCGCGCCCCGTAGCGGCGATGGTGACCGGGTCCCAGTACGCGCTTTCGAGGAACACGTCGGTCGTGGCCTCGGTCACGCCCGAGCCCTCGCCGCCCATGATCCCGGCGAGCGACTCCGGCCCGCGGTCGTCGGAGATCAGCATCATCCCCGGCGCGGCGGTGTAGGTCTGGCCGTTCAGCGCGAGGAGCTGCTCGCCCCCCGCCGCCGGGTGGATGCGCAGGGGGCCGTGCACGCGGGCGGCGTCGAAGACGTGCAGCGGGCGGTTCAGGCCGAAGGTCATGTAGTTGGTGATGTCGACCAGCGCGCTGATCGGCCGCAGCCCGATGGCGCGCAGCCGCGCCTGCATCCAGGCGGGCGAGGGGCCGTTCGTGACCCCGCGGATCACCCGCCCGGTGAACAGCGGGCAGCCGCGCGCCTTCAGCGCGGGGTCGATGGCCACCGCGACGGGGCAGGGGAAGGTGCCGGGGACGGGCGTGGTGTCGAGCGGTTTCAGGATGCCGAGACCGCGCGCCGCGAGGTCGCGCGCGATCCCGCGCACGCCCAGCGCGTCGGGGCGGTTGGGCGTGACCTTGATCCAGACCATCGGGTCCGACAGGCCCTTCCAGTCGATGAAGCGGGCACCGACGGGGGCGTCCTCGGGCAGCTCGATGATGCCGTCGTGCGCGTCCGACAGGAGAAGCTCGCGTTCCGAACACAGCATCCCGTTCGATTCGACGCAGCGGATGACGCCGGGCTTCAGGTCCACCCCGGTGCCGGGGACATGCGTGCCGGGGGGCGCGAAGACGCCGATAAGGCCGCTGCGCGCGTTCGGCGCGCCGCAGACGACCTGGACCTCGACCGGCGGGGCGCCGGGGCCGTCGCGCGTCTCGACCCGGCAGACGCGCAGGCGGTCGGCGTTGGGGTGCGGGGCGGCCTCGATCACCCGCGCGATGCGGAAGGCGCCGAGCGTGGCGGCGGGGTCCGAGACGGCTTCGACCTCGTGCCCGAGGTCGGTCAGCGCGTCGGTCAGGACGGGCAGGGCGGCGGAGGTCGCGAGGTGATCCTGCAGCCACGACAGGGTGAACTTCATGATCGCCTCCTTGGGCCCGCGCGGCCCGGCCCGGGGTTAGCGCAAAGGCCGCGCCGGGGGAAGCGGGGGCGCGGGTTTCCGCGGGGGAAACGGGTTGTCGCGGCAGGCGGGGCCAGTCGGCCATAATATGGCGGAAAACCCTGTCTATTCAAGATGCATGGACCCGATGCTGCACATCCCCAAAGACCGCAGGCGCCTGCCCGTGCTGCGCCTGTGCGTGCTGTTGGGCCTGACGGTGCTGCTGTTCCTGCTGGGGGCCGCGCGCCTGCTTGCCGCCGCCGCGGCGCAGGGCGTCGCGCCCTAGCCGGTCCGCGCCGCGATCCAGGCAAGGCCCGGCCCCGCCAGCGTCTGCGCCAGACGGAGCAGGAGCGCGTCGTCCGCATCGGCGTAGACGAGGCGCAGCGGGGTGTCGGCGAGGTCGCCCAGGGCAACGGCCTCGTCCTCCTCGGCCCCGGTGGCGAGACACCGCAGCGTCACCACCGCCTCCCAGCCGAAGCGGCCGCGGCCGAGGTGCACGACCGCCCGCCCCGCCGGCCCGGTGATGGCCCAGCCCTGCCCCTTGCGCCGGAACCCGCGCGGGGCCAGCACCCGGTCCACCGCCATGGCCATCGCGAGATAGGCCGCCTCGCGCCGGGCGGGAAAGGCCGGGTCATGGGCGGCGAGGTGGATGCGGGTGGCGTCGGGGTCGGGGGTCATGGGGGGCCGATGATCTGGGAGACCGTGTCGGCGACCCGCCGGGGATCGAAGGGGATGGCAATGGGATGGCCGACCTGGCGCACAACGAACTCTCCGCCGTCCGGCCGGATGTAGGCGTTCGGCTGAGCCAGGCATGCGCCGATGTGATCCTGGTAGGCATTGATCCGGTTGAGCGCGACGACGCGCGTTCCCGGGTTGCAGAAGACGGTGTTGTGCAGGGCCGAGCTGTATTCCGCGGCGACGACCGACGCGCGCTGCATGATCGCGATCTGCACGCCCAGAGCGAGTTCCTGCGGGTGGACGATGTCGAACCCCAGGTCGCGCATCGCATCCTCGATGGCGGCTTCGTCTGCGATGCGGTGCCAGCCGGAGGTGAGGCGCGCGCGCGACAGGTAAAGACGCGCGCCGCCGGGCAAGGGTTCGGTCCCGCTGCGTGCGCGGGCGGCCGTGATGCGGCGAACCAGCCTTGCGAACCCGTCGCGCGCGGCCGTGTGCATTCCGTGATCCGAAAAGCAGTGCGACACGGACCAGAGCCGGTCGACGTGCACCCGTTCGGTGTTCTGGTCCCAGGTCACCAGCGGTCGGTCCGGCATCGCGTGGGCAATGATGTCCCGCACCCATGCGAAGCCACGACCCGGCGCGAGCACGGGCACGTCGTCCGGAAGCAGCTCGTCGGCGACAAGGAGCCGCGGCAGGACTTCGAGCAGGAAGTGACCGTAGATCAGGTTGGGGTGGAGGCAGACGATCGCTTCGGGCACGGGCCGGACGACCGCGTCGTGACGCTGCAGCGACCCGAGCCAGACGCGCGACCCGCGGCGCGCCTGGTCCTCGGGCGGTGCGGCGAGATAGCTGGCGAGGCTTGGCGCGAGATAGGCGGGAAAGAGCTCCGCAGGGATCTGGAGTTCATCGCCGCGGGCGAGCAGGCCGAGACCACCCACGTCGATGCCGGTCAGCAGGTGCAGGCTGACCTCTGGCACGGTGCGTGGGGCTGGCGCAGGGCGACCGGCCATTCCCGACTGGTCCGCCGCAAGCCATAGCGGCGGCGGTGCCGGATGCGCGGGAAAGAGCGGCCAGGACTGCGAGGCCGGCAGGGCCTGTGTCGAAAGGCGCCAGTCCACCGCTACCGGCTCAGCCCGCCCGGCAGGTCGGGCATGTCGAGGGCGGCGAAGCCGTAGTGTTTCAGCCACCTCAGGTCGCTTTCGAAGAAGGCGCGGAGGTCGGGGATGCCGTATTTCAGCATCGCGATGCGGTCGATGCCCATGCCGAAGGCGAAGCCCTGCCATTGCGCGGGGTCGACCCCGGCCGCCGCCAGCACCTTGGGGTGGACCATGCCCGAGCCGAGGATCTCCATCCAGCGGTCGCCCTCGCCGATCCTGAGCTGGCCGCCGACGAGGCCGTAGCGGATGTCGACCTCGGCCGAGGGTTCGGTGAAGGGGAAATGCGACGCGCGGAAGCGGAGTTCGACGGAAGGAACCTCGAAGAAGGCGCGGCAGAACTCCTCGAGCACCCACTTGAGGTTCGCCATGCTGATGGCGCGGTCGATCGCCAGCCCCTCGACCTGGTGGAACATCGGCGTGTGCGTCTGGTCCATGTCCATGCGGTAGACGCGGCCCGGCGCGATGACGCGGAGCGGCGCGCCCCGGGCCATCAGCGCGCGGATCTGGACCGGCGAGGTATGGGTGCGCAGGACGTGCGGCGGGCGGGCGTCGCCTTCGGCGCGGTGCAGGAAGAAGGTGTCGTGCTCCTGCCGCGCGGGGTGTTCGGGCGGGATGTTCAGCGCGTCGAAGTTGTGCCAGTCGTCCTCGACCTGCGGGCCTTCGG
>CAZNPW010000020.1:0-55634 GCA_964575185.1 uncultured Exiguobacterium sp. | reverse complement strand
GGGGGCCCGTGCCGGCGCCCGCTGCGGCCGCGGCCGAACCGGGCGCGCCGACGCTCGCCGCGCGGCTGCGCGCGATGGCGGCCGCGGCCGAGGCCGACCTGGCGACGCGTCTCCTGCCGCTGCGCAACCGGCTGGCGGCGCTGCGGGGCCGGATGGGGCGCGCGGCGCGGCCGGGCCTTGGCTGAGCCGTTTGGCCCTTGCCCCCCGGCTGGAAACCGCTATGAACACCCCCGTTCGGGCCGTAGCGCAGCCTGGTTAGCGCGTCCGTCTGGGGGGCGGGAGGTCGTGAGTTCGAATCTCACCGGCCCGACCATGACAAAGCCCCGCGAGCCCTTCGGCTCGCGGGCTTTTTCATGACCGCCGGGGACGCATCGGGCGTTCTGCCCGACCGCATGATCGCGGCGATGGTCGACGACGGCCGGATCGCCGCCGACGCCCCCGTCAGCCCCGCCCAGATCCAGCCCGCGAGCCTCGACCTGCGGCTCGGGGGCGAGGCGATCCGCGTCCGGGCGTCGTTCCTGGCGGGCGACGCCACCGTCGCCGACCGCATCGCGCAGTTCGAGATGCACCGGATGGACCTGTCGGGCGGCGCGGTGCTGGAAAAGGGCTGCGTCTACCTGATCCCGCTGATGGAGCGGCTGGACCTGCCCGCCGGCATCTCGGCGGTGGCGAATGCCAAGTCCTCGACCGGGCGGCTCGACCTGCTGACGCGCGCGATCACCGACGGCGGGACCGCCTTCGACCGGATTCGGGCGGGCTACCGCGGTCCGCTTTTTGCCGAGGTCTGCCCGCAGTCCTTCAGCGTGCTGGTCCGCGCCGGGCAGCGGCTGAACCAGATCCGCTTCCGCCGCGGCGCGGCGCTGCTGGCCGATGCCGACCTTGCCGCGCTGCACGCGGCCGAGCCGCTGGTCGACCATCCGCCGGTCATCGAGCAGGGCCTGGGCTTCTCGGTCGACCTGCGGCTGCCGGGCGGCCTGCAGGGCTATCGCGCCAAGCCGCACGCGGGGGTCATCGACCTCGACCGCATCGGCCACTACCCGGCGCGCGACTTCTGGGAGGAGCTGCGCACCGATGCGGGGCACATCGTGCTCGACCCCGGCGCCTTCTACATCCTGGTCAGCCGCGAGGCGGTGACGATCCCGCCCGGCTTCGCCGCCGAGATGGCGCCCTATCTGGTGACGGCGGGCGAGTTCCGCGTCCACTACGCGGGCTTCTTCGACCCGGGCTTCGGCCACGCGGCGGCGGGCGGGCGCGGCTCGCGCGGGGTGCTCGAGGTGCGCGGGCACGAGGCGCCCTTCGTGCTGGAGCACGGGCAGGTCGTCGGGCGGCTCGTCTACGAACGCATGGCCGGTGCCCCCGACCGGCTCTATGGCGCGGGGATCGCGTCGCACTACCAGGGCCAGGGGCTGAAGCTCGCCAAGCAGTTCAGATGATGTCGATCAGCGCCGCGAGGCCGATGGTGGAACCGACACCGCGCAGTTCGACAATGCCCGCGTTGCCGAAGTCAAGGATCACGTGCCCCGCAGGGCCGACGCGGGCGTAGTCGGCCACGATCTGTTCGGCCGACTTCGCCCCCGCCCACATCGCGTCGTCGAGCACGATGCGGTCGCCCTGCCGGGCCTCGACGTCGGTCACGATGTCGCGCCCGCCGCCCCGGCCGAAGACGAACCGGTCGGCCCCCGCGCCGCCGGTCAGCCGGTCGTTGCCGAAGCCGCCGGTCAGCGTGTCGTTGCCGTCCTGCCCGAAGATCTGGTCGTTGCCGGCATCGCCCTGGACCCGGTCGTTCCCGGAGTTGCCGGACAGCTGGTCGCGGCCCTCGCCCCCCGCCAGCGTGTCCTGCCCGTCGCCGCCGGCCAGGCTGTCGGCCCCGCCCTCGCCCGCGATGCGGTTGTTGCCCTTGTTGCCCGCGATGGATTCGCCCGCGTCCGACCCGCTGCCGTCGATCCGCCCGACCCCCAGCATCCGCACGTCGAAGCCGCCGTCGATCAGGTCGAACGACCCCGACACGTCCAGCCGGTCGCCGCCCACCACGTCGATCTTGACGTTGCCCGCCCGCGTGTCGACGGTCAGGTCGACGGCGACGCCGCCCGCCGTCACGGTCAACGGCACCGCCGCGCCGGACGCGACGCCGACCGCCCAGCCGCCCGCGGCCTCGGAGGTGTCGACCGTCCGGTCGGCGGCAAATCGGGTGCCGGTCTGCCCCTCGCCCATGTTGTAGAGGCCGTTGCCGTTGCGGTCGTCGTAGACGACGCCGGTGACGAAGACCTGCGAACGGGCCCCGAACACCTCGGCCAGAAGGCTTGCCGGGGTGTTCGGGGCGGTCTGGATCCCGCCGATACCGTTCTGCACGACGACCCCGATCTCGCGGTATTCGGGGCGCATGGTGTTCGGCCGGTGGTCCGGGCTCGCCCAGAGGTTGGCGAAATGCAGGTTCACCCAGGCCTCGGTGCTGCCGGTCTGGCCGAGCCAGGCCAGGTTCTCGCCCACCCGGCCGATGTAGCCGAGCGCCGCCGCGCGATCGACCGCGCGGTCGCCGGTTGCGCCTTCGTGGGCGAAGACGTCGGCGCGGAACATCCAGGCGACGTGGGTTTCCGCCGCCGTCTGCAGCGCGTCGTTGGGGGCGAGCACCTGCTTGGCCGTGCTGTCGATGTCGACGCCGCCCGCGGTCAGCGGCACGCGCTGCCGGGCGGCCTCGGCCGCGGGGTCGAGCCGGGCGCGGTTGATGAGCTCGAGGAGATATTGCTCGGCGGCGCTGCGTGCCATCTTTCCTCCCTTGCGGAACTCAGATCAGGACGATCAGCCCCGCCAGCCCCTGCACGTTCGTGATCCCGTCGAGCCGCAATTCCGTAGCGGCGTCGAACGACAGCACAATGTCACCGTTCCTGACCTCGGCGAAGGTGTTGACGATCTGCTGCGCAGTCATCCGCCCGTCCCAGAGATTGTCGTCGAGGACGAGACGATCGCCCGAAAACCGCGACAGGTCCGTGACCGTGTCGCGCCCGCCGCCGGCGGCGAAGACGAATCGGTCGGCCCGGTCGCCGCCCGACAGCCAGTCGTCGCCCGCCCCGCCCGCCAGCACGTCCGCGCCGTCCTCGCCCCACAGCCGGTCGCGGCCCGCGCCGCCGCGCAGGACGTCGTTGCCGTCGCCGCCGCGCAGCCAGTCGGCCCCGGCGTCGCCCGCCAGCGCGTCGCGGCCCGCGCCGCCGCGCAGCGCGTCGCTGCCGCCCTCGCCGCGCAGCACGTTGTCGCCGCCGTTGCCGGTGATCCGGTCGCCCGCGGCGCTGCCCGCCGCGTCGATGTCGCCCACGCCGAGGAGCGTCACCTGCGCGAAGCCGCGGCCGAGGTCGATGTCGCCCGAGCTGCGGATCAGGACGCCGTTCACGATGTCGATCTTCACGTTGCCGGGCCGGGTGTCGAGCGAGAAGGCGAAGCCGCGGTCGCCGACGCGGCCCGTCACGTCGACATCCGCCCCGGCCGCCACCGCCAGCGCGTAGCCGCCCGCGGCCTCGGTGCGGTCGCTGCGCCCGCCGCTGGTGAAGACCACGCCCTCGCGCCCTTCGCCGATGGAATAGGACCCGTCGCCGTCGCGGTCGCTGTAGGCGACCCCCGTGACATAGGCGTGGCCGCCCGACTGGCCGAAAAGCTGCGTCAGAAGCGAGGCCTGGTAGGTGCTGCCGCCCTGCGTGAAGGCGCCGATCTCCTGCCCCAGCCCCACTTCGCCGAAGGCCCCGTTCAGGATGTTCTCGCGGTGCAGCGCGCTGCGGAACAGCGCGGCGTTGTGCGCGGCGATGGCGTCGGCCGCGTCGATGGATCCGGTGGTGCCGAGCATCGCAAGGTTCTCGCCCACCCGGTTCCACGTATAGCCCGCGTCGGTCGCGCGCTGCCCGGCGCTCGACCCGCCCGACCCGGTGTGGCTGAAGGTGTCGGTGGCGATCATCCACTGCGAGTGCAGGGCCGCCGCCTGCGCCAGGGCGGCGTCGGGTGCGAGCACCTGCCGCGCCTCGGCCGTGAGGGTGCCGGGGGCGAGCCCGGCGTTCAGGTCGACGCCGTAGCGCGCCGCCTCGGCGGCCGGGTCCAGTCGGGCCCGGTTGATGAGTTCGAGCATGTATTGCTCGGCCCCGGTCAGCGGCATGGCAGTGCCCCTCCAAAGTGCCAGAGACCCGAAGGTCGTCTCGCTTTGGGGCCTGCGTGGGGCGCGTTTGTGTCAGCGCCCGCGGAACAGCGAGCCGAGGACCCCGCGCACCAGCGCCTGCCCCGACCGGCTGCCCAACTGTCTTGCGAAACTTTTCGCAAAAGCCTCGGCGACCGAATCGCCGCGCGGCGGCGGGGCGCGGCGGGACGGGGCGGGGTCGGGGGCGGCCGGCGCGTCGCGGCGGGCGCGGCGGAACTCGTCGGGGTCGATCCGCAGCGAAGGCCCGGGGGCCGCCGCCGGGGCGGAGGCCTGCGCGGCGCGGGCCTGCAGCGTCTCGAAGGCCGAGGCACGGTCCACCGGCGTGTCGTACTTGCCCCGGACCGGGCTTGCCGCCATGACCGCCGCCCGGGTGGCATCGTCGATGGGGCCGAGCTGGCTGTTCGGCGGGCGCACCAGCGTGCGCTCGGCGATGCCGGGCACGCCCCCGGCCGCGAGGAACGAGGTCACCGCCTCGCCGGTGCCCGCGTCGCGGATCGCGTCGGCGATGGCGAACCGGGGATTGGGCCGGTAGGTCTCGGCGGCGCGGGCCAGGTCCTTCTGGTCCCTGGCGGTGAAGGCTCGCAGCGCGTGCTGCACCCGGTTGCCGAGCTGGCCCAGGATCGTGTCGGGCACGTCGGCCGGGTTCTGGGTGATGAAATAGACCCCCACCCCCTTCGACCGGATCAGCCGTGCGACCTGCTCCACCTTGGCCACCAGCGCCTTCGGCGCGTCGCGGAACAGAAGGTGCGCCTCGTCGAAGAAGAACACGAGCTTCGGGCGGTCCGGGTCGCCGATCTCGGGCAGCGTCTCGAACAGTTCGGACAAAAGCCACAAGAGGAACGTCGCGTAGAGCCGGGGGGAGTTCATCAGCCGCTCGGCGGCGAGGATGTTGATCCGCCCCATGCCGCCCGCGTCGGTCAGCATCAGGTCGCCGAGGTCGAGCGCCGGTTCGCCGAACAGCGCGCCGCCGCCCTGGTTCTCCAGCACCAGGAGCTGGCGCTGGATCGCGCCGACCGAGGCGCTGGCGACCAGGCCGTAGCGGTTGCCGATGTCGGTCGCGTTGTCGGCGACGAAGGTCAAAAGCGCGCGCAGGTCCGCAAGGTCCAGAAGCGCCAGCCCCTCGTCGTCGGCGAGGCGGAAGGCCACGTTCAGCACGCCCTCCTGCGCGTCCGACAGATCGAGCAGCCGCGACAGCAGCAGCGGCCCCATCTCGGCCACCGTGGTGCGGACCGGGTGGCCGCGCTCGGCGAAGAGGTCCCAGAAGGTCACGGGACAGGCGCGGTAGCCGATGGTCCAGCCGATCTGCCGGGCGCGCCGCGTGAAGGGTTCGTGCAGCCTGCCCGCGGCCGACCCCGCGGCGGCCATGCCGGCAAGGTCGCCCTTGACGTCGGCCATGAACACCGGCACGCCCGCCGCGCTGAAGCCCTCGGCGAGCACCTGGAGCGTCACGGTCTTGCCGGTGCCCGTCGCGCCGGCGATCAGGCCGTGGCGGTTGCCGTATTTCAGCAGCAGGACCTGCGGGACGCCGTAGCCCTCGCCCCCGCCGCCCACGAAAAGGCTGTCCTCGGCCATGTTGCGCCCCCTGCCCGGTCCCCGTCCGGCGCGACCATACCGCGTTCACGAAGGCGCGCCAGAGTGGCCGGTGCCGCGCGGCGCAGGCCTTGCGGCGGTGTGACTCCCTCCCGGTCGGACTGGCCGCGCGCGCAACGCGACGCGCGGCCTTTTTTCGTGGGCCTTTGCAGGCAGGTAGCCGGGAAAATGCACCTTTTCCTCGTTGACGCCCCGGCGGATTGCCCGTAGCGTCCGGCCCATGAAGTCGGCCAGTCCGACAGGGAGCAAAAACACGAAGCTCGGGCCGCGGCGACGCGGCCCTAGTCATGCGTGGCGCGCGGCCCTTTCGAGACGTGTCGGCCGGGACTTGTCGGCCCCGTGATCGCGGCGGCGCGGGGGCCGAATCCGGCCTGACTTGGGCGGGCGCGCATGCTAAGGCACGCGCAACGACGGCCCAAACGACGGACACCGACCATGACGACGACCCTTCTGCCCACCCGAGCGCTTCCGGCCGCGATGCTGATGCTGGCGGCGCTGACCCCGGCCCTCGCCCTGGCGCAGGGAACCGGCGACGCGCCCGCCGCCCCGCCGGCGGCCGGAACCGCTCCGGTGCCCGGCGACCTGTCGCTCGGCCTGCCGGAGGGCGACGGAATCGGCGCGCAATACGTCGCCGCGACCTTCGAGGCCTGGCAGCAGCGCTGCGTGCGCACCGCGGACGGCGCGGATCCCTGCCAGCTCTACCAGCTGATGAACGACGAAGGCGGCAACCCGGTGGCCGAGATCAGCATGTTCAACCTGCCCCCGGGCGGCGAGGTTGCGGCGGGCGCGACCATCGTGGCCCCGCTCGAAACGCTGCTGACGGCGAACCTGCGCATGGCGGTCGACGGCGGCGAGCCGAAGGTCTACCCCTTCTCGTGGTGCTCGCAGATGGGCTGCATCGCGCGCGTGGGCTTCACCGAGGCCGAGGTCGACCAGCTGCGCGCGGGGGCCGCCGCGCAACTGACGATCGTGCCGGTGGTGGCCCCCGACCAGCCGGTCGTCCTCACCCTGTCGCTCATGGGCTTCACGGCGGGCTTCGAGGCGGTCAGCAAGACCAACCCGCCCCCGCCCCCCGCCGAATAGGCCCGGCGCTAGATCACGGCGATATCGGCGAAGGTCAGCGGCACGGTGCCGCCGATGGCGGCCAGCCGCACCGCGGCGGCCGATCCGGTACCGTCGGCATCGAACCACAGCGTCCGGTCGGTGGTGCGGAAGATGAACCGGTCGTTTGCGTCGCCCGCCGCGTTCGTCGTGCCGCTGCGGAACTGGCTCGCCGCGATGGGGCCCGCTGCCAGCCCGAAGCCGAAGGTCGTCACCTGGATCAGGTCGTTGTCGCCCGCCACGTTGCGGAAATCCGTGATCGTGTCGCCGCCCTCGTCCGGCGTCAGGAACACGAAGACGTCGTTCCCGGTGCCGCCCGCCAGCGTGTCGGCGCCCGGGCCGCCCGCCAGCGTATCGTTGCCCGCCCCGCCGGAAAGCCGGTCGGCCCCGGCGTTGCCGCGCAGTCCGTCGGCGCCGGCCGACCCCGTCAGCGTGTCGGCGAACTGCCCCCCGGCCACCCTTTCGATGTCAAGATAGACATCCCCGGCGGCGAAGAGGCCCGATCCGGTGCCGGTGGCCAGCGAGACGCTGACCCCGCCCGGCGCGTTCCAGAACGCGATCTCGTCGATGCCGCCGCCGCCGCTGATGCTCTCCTGCGCGCGGCCGAGGATGAAGGTGTCGTTCTGGCCGCCCGCAGTCACCTGCTGGAAGGCGGCGGTGCTGCGCAGGCCGTCGTAGAGATTGGCTCCCGCGCCGAGAAAGATGAGACGCTGCCGCACCGGGCAGCGCGGAATGACCCTGCGTCAGCCCCGGGCCTGCGCCGGGCCGGCCGTCCGCGGGGCGGCCCCGGGCCGGCCCCTTCCCGCCGCTGCGTCGGCCCGCGGCCGGGTGCGGGGTCCCTGCGTGTCAGCCGACGAGGTCGAGGCCCGAGAAGAAGAACGCGATCTCGCGCGCGGCGCTTTCGGGGCCGTCGGAGCCGTGCACCGAGTTCTCGCCCTTCGACAGCGCGAAGAGCTTGCGGATCGTGCCGGGGGCCGCCTGGGCGGGGTCGGTCGCGCCCATGACCTCGCGGTTCCGCGCGATGGCCCCCTCGCCCTCGAGCACCTGCACCACGACGGGGGCCGAGGCCATGTAGGCCACGAGCTCGCCGTAGAATCCGCGCTCGCGGTGTTCGGCGTAGAAGGTTCCGGCCTGGGCGGGGGTCAGGTGGATGCGGCGCTGTGCCACGACGCGCAGGCCCGCCTCCTCGAAGACCGCGACGATCTTGCCGGTGAGGTTCCGGGTCGTCGCGTCGGGCTTGATGATCGACAGGGTGCGTTCGGTGGCCATGGCGGGGTCCTTCGAGGCTTGGCGGCGGCGCGCCGCGGGTTCCGGCGGGCGGCTAGCACGGGGCAGGCGCAAAGGGAAGGCGGACGGGATCCGCGGCATCTTCGGCCTGTGCGACGCCGGCCGGGCGGGGTTGACGCCCCGCGCGGCTTGCGCCACCTGCCGCGCCATGCTGCGCATCGCCGACATCTCCTATGCCGTCGACGGCCGCCCGCTGTTCCAGGGGGCGACCGCCACCATCCCGGCGGGCCACAAGGTCGGCCTCGTGGGACGCAACGGCACGGGCAAGACGACGCTGTTCCGGCTGATCCGGGGCGAGCTCACGCTCGACGGCGGCGAGATCAGCCTGCCCGCCCGCGCCCGGATCGGCGGCGTCGCGCAGGAGGTGCCCGCGTCGGCCACGAGCCTGATCGCCACCGTGCTGGCCGCCGACACCGAACGCGCCGAGCTGCTGGCCGAGGCGGAGGGCGCGACCGACCCCCACCGCATCGCCGACATCCAGGCGCGGCTGACCGACATCGACGCCTGGGGGGCGGAGGCGCGGGCGGCGGCGATCCTGCGCGGCCTCGGCTTCGACGCGGCGGCGCAGCTGCGGCCCTGTTCGGACTTCTCGGGCGGCTGGCGGATGCGGGTGGCGCTGGCGGGCGTGCTCTTCGCCCGGCCCGACCTGCTGCTTCTGGACGAGCCCACGAACTACCTCGACCTCGAGGGGGCCTTGTGGCTGGAAAGCTACCTGGCGCGCTACCCCCACACCGTCATCATCATCAGCCACGACCGCGGCCTTCTGAACCGGGCGGTGACGGGGATCCTGCACCTCGACCAGAAGAAGCTGACCTTCTGGTCGGGCGGCTACGACCAGTTCGCCCGCCAGGTGGCCGAGCGGCGCGCGCTGCAGGTGGCCGAGGCGCGCAAGGTCGAGGCGCGGCGGGCGCATCTGCAGGCCTTCGTCGACCGCTTCCGCGCCAAGGCGAGCAAGGCCGTGCAGGCGCAGAGCCGGGTCAAGATGCTGGAGAAGCTGACCCCCATCACCGCGCCCGAAGAGGCCGCGAAGATGGTCTTCGGCTTCCCCAGGCCCGAGCCGCTGTCGCCGCCGATCCTGAACCTCGACGGCGCGGCGGTGGGCTATGGCGGCCTGCCGGTGCTGCGGCGGCTGACGCTGCGGCTCGACCAGGACGACCGCGTGGCGCTGCTCGGCCGCAACGGCGAGGGCAAGTCGACGCTGTCGAAGCTGCTTGCCGGAAAACTCGCGCCCGGGGAGGGCCGGGTGACGCGGCACGGCAAGCTGCGGGTGGGCTACTTCGCGCAGCACCAGGTCGACGAGCTGCACGTCGCCGAGACGCCGCTGCAGCACGTCCAGCGCCTGCGCCCCGACGAGGGCCAGCCGCGGCTGCGGGCGCGGCTCGCGGGGTTCGGCCTCGGGGCCGACCAGGCCGAGACGGTGGTGGCGCGGCTGTCGGGCGGGCAGAAGGCGCGGCTGTCCTTGCTGCTGGCCACGATCGACGCGCCGCACCTTCTGATCCTCGACGAGCCGACCAACCACCTCGACATCGAAAGCCGCGAGGCGCTGGTCGAGGCGCTGACGGAATACCAGGGGGCGGTGGTGCTCGTCAGCCACGACATGCACCTTCTGGGCCTGGTGGCCGACCGGCTGTGGCTGGTGAAGGACGGGACCGTCGCGCCCTGGGCCGAGGACCTCGAGGCCTACCGCCGGATGCTGCTGGCGGGCGAGGAGCGCGCGCCGGTCGCGCGGCCCGCGGCGAAACCCGCGGCGAGGCAGGACGTGGCCGCCCTGCGCGCCGAGGTGAAGCGCTGCGAGGAGCGGATCGGCACGCTGAACGACATGCGCGACAAGCTGGCGAAGCGGCTGGCCGACCCCGCGCTGTATGACGACGCGCGCAAGGGCGAGCTTGCGGTGTGGAACGGGAAATACGCCGAGGTGATGGAGGCGCTCGACCGCGCCGAGGCGCTGTGGCTCAAGGCGCAGGAACGGCTGGAGGCGGCGGCCTGAGGGGAAGGGCGGATCGTGCGACACGATCCGCGCCGGAACCTTCGAAGGTTCCGGTCCGGTTCCTTTGAAGGAACCGTTGCCCCCCTGCCCCGCGCCGTGCCACACACCCCCATGGACACGGCCTTCCTGATCACCGCCTTCGCCACGCTGTTCGTGGTGATCGACCCGCCCGGCCTCGTGCCGCTGTTCATCGCGCTGACCCGCGGCATGTCGGCCGAGCGCCGCCGGGCGATGGCGCGGCGGGCCTGCCTGATCGCGGGGGCGCTGCTGCTCGTCTTCGGGCTGGCGGGCGAGGCGATCCTGGGGTTCATCGGGATTTCCATGCCGGCCTTCCGCATCGCGGGCGGGATCCTTCTGTTCCTCACCGCGCTCGACATGCTGTTCGAACGCCGCACCCAGCGGCGCGAGGGGCGCGAGGCGGAGCCCGACCACGACCCGTCGGTCTTTCCGCTGGCCACGCCCCTGATCGCCGGGCCGGGGGCGATCACCTCCGTGATCCTGCTGGTCGGCGAAAGCGACGGCTGGGGCGGGACGGCCGCGGTGCTGGCGCTGATGGTGGCGATGCTGGCGGTGACCTGGGCCTTCCTGCTCGCCTCGCCCGCGATCGAGCGGTGGCTCGGCCGCACCGGGACGCTCGTCATCACGCGGCTTCTGGGGATGCTTCTTGCCGCGCTGTCGGTGCAGTTCGTGATCGACGGCGTGGTGCAGACCGGGCTTCTGGGCTGACGCGATCGTTTCCGGCGCGGGTGATTGTCGCCCGCACCCCGCCCGCCTAGATTGTGGCCTTCGGAGGGCGCGCTCATGGATGGCGAGACCTGGGGCCGGCTGGCCTATCTGGCGCTGCTGCTCGTCGCCGTCGGCGGCTGGGTCGTGGTCGAATACCGCGGCCGGATCGGCCAGGCGGCGCGGACGGCGGCGGCCTGGGGGCTGATCTTCCTGGGTGTCGCCGCCGGCTACGGGCTCTGGACCGACATGCAGGCGCGCATCGCGCCGCTGCAGGTGGTGGCACCGGGCCAGGTGATCCTGCCGCGCGCCGAGGACGGGCACTACTACGCCACGCTGACGATCAACGGCACCGAGATCTCCTTTCTGGCCGATACCGGGGCCACGACGATGGTGCTGAGCCGTGCGGATGCGCGCGCGCTCGGCATCGACCCGGAAAGCCTGACCTACGTCGGCCAGGCGCAGACCGCGAACGGCGTGGTGCGCACGGCGCGGGTGGTGCTGCCCGAGGTGCGCTTCGGTCCCTTTACCGACACGAACGTGCCCGCGCAGGTGACCGACGGCGACCTGTTCGGCAGCCTTCTGGGGATGGACTACCTCGACCGCTTCGACGTGCGGATCGAGAACCGCCAGATGATCCTGACGCGGAGCTAGGGCGCGGGCCGGGCGGCGGTCCTTTCCCAGCGCCCCCCGGCCTCGGACCAGTATTCGAGCGCGAGCCCGCCCGCGGCGAGGTCCTTCCACAGCGCGCGGGCCCCTGCGATGGCGGCCTCGTCCTGCCCGTCGAAGACGACCCACAGGCGCGCGAGCGGGCGGGCCTCGTCGGCGGTCGCCGTCGCCCCGTCGAGGAGCACCATCGCCACGGCGCCGTTGGCGGGCGTGCCGGTGCCGATCAGCACCGGCTGGCGCGCATCCCGCGCGCCCCCGGCCAGCCCGTGCGGCAGGAAGCCGTCGGGCGGGTCGGCCCAGAGCCGGTCGTCGAGCCGCGCGAGGGCGGCGGGGTCGGTGCCGCGGATGAAGACGCGCCAGCCCTGCCCCAGCGCGCGCGGCAGGATCTGGCCGAGAAGCTCCGCCTCGGTCGACCGGGTCAGGTGGTAGAAGAGCGCGGGCATGGCATCAGCGCCTGCGCGGGTCGTAGCTGCCCAGCGTCCAGACGTGGCCCTCGAAGTCGCGCAAGGTGAAGGACAGCCCGCCGTAGGGTTCGCTGTGCAGGGGGATCACGATCTCGGCCGCGCCCGCGACGGCGCGGGCGTAGCGGCTGGCCACGTCGGCCACCACGAGGTAGACCGTCACCGTCTCGCGCCCGCCGGTGTCGGAGGGGTGGATCATCAGCGCGTCGAACTCGCCGCCCTGGCCCAGCGGTTCGACCATCAGCATCCCGTCGTCGGTGACGAGCTGGGCGTGGATCACCCCGCCCTCGCTGTCGCGGTAGACCGCGTGGGCGGTCAGGCCCAGCGTGCCCGTCAGGAAGGCGAGGCCTGCGTCGATGTCGCGGTAGCGGGTGGCGGGGATGATCAAGCTGGCGCTTCCATCCCCGCGATCAGGCGGTTCAGCGTCATCACCCCCCAGCCCGTCGCCCCCTTGGGCGCGAGCGTCGAGTCCGATTTCAGCAGCGCCGTCCCCGCGATGTCGAGGTGCACCCACGGCGTGCCCGGCTTGACGAAGCGCTGCAGGAACTGCGCCGCGGTGATGGCACCCCCCTCGCGCCCGCCCACGTTCATCATGTCGGCGATGCGGGACTTGAGCTTCTGGTCGTAGGCCTCGCCCAAGGGCATCCGCCAGGCGCCCTCGCCTTCCGCCTTCGCCGCCGCGAGCAGGCGGTCGCAGAGCGCGTCGTCGTTCGAGAACACGCCCGTGTTCTCGTGCCCCAGCGCCACGATGATCGCGCCGGTCAGGGTGGCGAGGTCGACCATGCCGGTCGGCTGGAAGCGTTCCTGCGCGTACCACATCACGTCGGCCAGGACCAAACGGCCCTCGGCGTCGGTGTTGATGACCTCGACCGTGTCGCCCTTCATGGATCGCACGACGTCGCCGGGACGCTGGGCCTTGCCGTCGGGCATGTTCTCGACCAGCCCGACCAGCCCGACGACATGCGCGCGGGCCTTGCGCAGCGCCAGCGTGCGCATCACGCCCGCGACGACGGCGGCACCGCCCATGTCCATCGTCATCTCCTCCATCCCCGCGGCGGGCTTGATCGAGATGCCGCCGGTGTCGAAGACGACGCCCTTGCCGATCAGCGCGAAGGGCGGGCCTTCCGCGCCCTTCCACTGCAGGACGACGACCTTCGAGGGGCTTTCCGACCCCTGGCCCACGCCGAGCAGCGTCCGCATCCCCAGCCGCGCGAGCTCCGGCTCCTCGAGGATCTCGACCTCGAGCCCCAGCTCCTGCATCGCGGCGAGGCGGGCGGCGAAGTCGTCGGTGGTCAGGACGTTGGCGGGTTCGTTCACGAGGTCGCGGGTGAAGAACACGCCCTCGGCGACGGCGGCCCCGGGGGCGGCCCGGGCCGCGACGGATTCGGGGTTCGGGACCATCATGGTGACGGATCCGGGGGATTTCTGCTCGCCCGTCTTGTGCGGCGTGAAGTCGTAGGCGCGCAGGGCGAGGCCGAAGGCGATGTCGGCCGCGCGCGGGTGGTCGCAAAGGACGGTCGTGCCGGCGGTGGACAGCGCCCGGCCGATGGCCGCGCCCGCCTTGCGCGCCGCCGCCGCGTCGCTGCGGCGCGGCAGGCGGACGAGCTGCACCGCCTCGGCCTGAAGGCCCGCGGGGAAGGCGAGGTCCATCGCCTCGCCCGGCTTCAGCTTGCCCCAGGCCTCGGACGCCATCGCCCGCGCCAGCGCCCCGCGCGTCAGCCGGTCGAGCCGCCGCGCCGCGCCCGCGGGTGCTGCGTCGCAGATCAGGGCGATGCGGCCGGGGTGGGCGGCGAGCGCCGTGGCGTCGACGGGCTGGAAGGCGATGGGAACGGGGTGGGACATCGGAAACCTCGGGCCGGGAAAACTCGGGCGGACCGTAGCCGCGCCCCCATGGCTTGACCAGACCGCTGTTTCCGGCGACGGGGCTTTCCGCTAGCCTGCCCGCAACCACGGGGGACCTGACGCCGTTGCAGAGATTCGACCGCTATCTTCTGTCGCAGCTGATGGCGCTGTTCGGCTTCTTCGCGCTGGTGCTGGTGGGCGTCTACTGGATCAACCGGGCGGTCGGGCTGTTCGACCAGCTCATCGGCGACGGGCAGTCGGCGCTCGTGTTCCTGGAGTTCTCGCTGCTGACCTTGCCGAACGTCGTCCGCCTGGTGCTGCCCATCGCCGCCTTCGCCGCTGCCGTCTACGTCGCGAACCGTCTCACGGCCGACAGCGAGCTGATCGTCATGCAGGCGACCGGGTTCTCGGCCTTCCGCCTGGCCCGCCCGGTGCTGTGGTTCGGGCTGACCGTGGCGGCGATGATGCTGGTGCTGATGCACGTGCTGGTGCCGGCGAGCCGCGCCACGCTCGCCGCCCGCAGCGCGGAGATATCCGAGAACATCGCCGCGCGCTTCCTGCAGGACGGGCGGTTCATGCACCCGGCACAGGGCATCACCTTCTACATCCGCGAGATCACCCCGAACGGCGAGCTGCGCGACGTCTTCCTCCAGGACGGGCGGCAAAGCGGCGCGCAGGTGACCTATACCGCCGCGCGGGCGCTGCTGGTGCGGTCGGACGAAGGCCCGAAGCTCATCATGTTCGACGGGATGGCGCAGCGGCTCGACGCCGGGACGCAGGCAGGGGGCGGGCGGCTGGGGGTCACGCGGTTCGCCGACTTCACCTATGACCTCGGCCGCCTGATCCCGGCAGCGCAGGCCGACCGGCGCGATACCGACGCGCTGCCGACGGCCGACCTGATCGCCGCCGACCCGGCGGTGCTGGCCGAGACGGGCGACACGCCGGCGGGCTTCGCCTACGAGCTGCATTCGCGCTTCGCGACGCCCCTGCTGGCGCTGGCGGCGAGCCTGATCGGGTTCGCCGCGCTGCTGGTGGGGGCGTTCAGCCGCTTTGGCCTGTGGCGGCAGATCGGGCTCGCGGTGGTGCTGCTGATCCTGATCCAGATGCTGAACACCGCGATGGCCGGGGTGGCGCTGCGGCAGGGGCTGTGGGGGCTGGCCTATGTCGCCCCCGGGGCCGGCATCCTCGCGGGCGCGGGCCTGCTGTGGTGGGCGCAGGCGCCGCGCCGGGTGCCGCGGCGGGCCGTGGCATGACGCTGTCCCTCTACATCGCGCGGCGCTTCGCCTGGATGGTGGCGCGGGTCTTCGCGATCTTCTTCGGCATCCTGATGCTGATCGACGTGATCGAGCAGCTGCGGCGGTTCTCCGACCGCGATCTCGGGCTGTGGGAGGCCGCGCGGCTGAGCCTGATGAACGTGCCCGAAAGCCTGTATCGCATCCTGCCGCTGATCCTCGTCATCGCGGCGGTGGCGCTGTTCGTGGGCCTCGCGCGGTCGTCCGAGCTGGTGGTGATCCGCGCCGCGGGGCGGTCGGGGCTGCGGTTCCTGCTCGCGCCGGTGACGGCGGCGCTGCTCTTGGGGGCGCTCGCGGTCGCGGTGATGAACCCGCTGGTGGCGGCGACGACGCGCGAATACGACCGGCTGCTCGCCATCGCGCGGGGCGGATCGGTGCTGTCGATCAGCGCCGAGGGGCTGTGGCTGCGGCAGGGCGACGACCTGGGCCAGACGGTGATCCGCGCGGCGCGCGCCAACGCCGAGGGGACCGTGCTCTATGGCGCGAGCTTCGTGACCTTCGCGGGCAGCGGCGCGCCCGTGACGCGGACCGAAGCGGCGGAGGCGCGGCTGGAACCCGGGGCCTGGGTGCTGACCGGCGCGCGGCAGTGGGACCTGACGGCGGCGAACCCCGCCGCCACCGCCGCCGCTCCCCGGGACGGGCTGCGGCTGCCGTCGGACCTGACCGCCGCGACGATCCGCGACAGCTTCGGCGCGGCGCAGGCGATCGCCATCTGGGACCTGCCCGCCTTCATCGCGGGGCTGGAGCGGGCGGGGTTCAACGCCCGGGCCTATCGGGTGTGGTATCAGATGGAGCTGGCCCTGCCGCTGTTGCTCGCCGCCATGGTGCTGGTCGCGGCAGGCTTCACCATGCGGCATGCGCGCGCGGGGGGCGTGGGGCGGATGGTGATGCTGGCGCTGGCCGCGGGGTTCTTCATCTTCTTCCTGCGCAACTTCGCGCAGGTGCTTGGCGAGAATGGACAGATCCCCGTGGCGCTGGCCGCCTGGACGCCCCCGGCCGCGGCGGCGATGCTGGCCCTGGGCCTGCTTCTGCACCTGGAAGACGGCTGATGCGCTGGTTCCTTCTGGTCCTGCTTCTGCCCTTTGCCGCCGTCGCGCAGGAACGCGCGACGCTGGTGTCGGACGACCTGCGGATCGAGGCCGACAGCCGCCTCGTCGCCACCGGGAACGTCGAGGTGCTCTACCGCGGCACCCGCCTGCGGGCGCAGGGCATCGTCTACGACCGGGCGGCGGGCACGCTGGCGATCACCGGCCCCATCGTGCTGACCGACGACCGGGGCACGCTGATCCTCGCCGACCAGGCACAGCTGCGCGCCGACCTGACCGAAGGCATCCTGACGAGCGCCCGCATGGTGCTGGACGCGCAGCTCCAGCTCGCCGCGGCCGAGCTGCGCCGGGCCGGCGGACGCTACACCGAGCTGTCCAACACCATCGCGAGTTCCTGCCGCATCTGCGCCGGCAGCCAGACGCCGCTGTGGGAGATCCGCGCGACCCGCGTGGTGCACGACCAGCAGGAGCGCCAGCTCTATTTCGAGAACGCGCAGTTCCGCCTGGGCGGGGTGCCGGTGGCCTTCATCCCCCGGCTGCGGCTGCCCGATCCGACGCTGGACCGCGCGACCGGCCTTCTCGCGCCGTCGCTGCGCACGACATCGGCGCTCGGCACCGGGGTCAAGCTGCCCTACTTCATCGCGCTCGGCCCCAGCCGCGACCTGACGCTGACGCCCTACGTCACCGCCCGCAACGGCCGCACGGTGGAGCTGCGCTGGCGGCAGGCCTTCCGCACCGGCCGCCTGCAGGTCGACGGCGCGGTCACGCAGGACCGCCTGGTCGAGGGCACCCGCGGCTACGTCTTCGCCACCGGCGGCTTTGCCCTGCCGCGCGATTTCGAGCTTTCCTTCGGCATCGAGGCGGTGTCGGACCCGGCCTACCTGCTGGACTACGGCATCACCAACCGCGACCGGCTGGACAGCCGGATCGAGATCACCCGCACCCGGCGGAACGAGTTCATCGCCGCGCGGGTGATCGCCTTCAACTCGCTGCGCGAGGGCGACGTCGACAGCCAGTTGCCGTCGGTGGTCAGCGGCCTGACCCTGTCCCGCCGCTTTTCGGGCGGCCCGCTGGGCGGCGAGGGCGGGTTGCGGTTCCAGACCGACACCCGCCTGCGCACCTCGGAGGGCCTGACCGACAGCAACGGCGACGGCATCAGCGACGGCCGCGACGTGGCGCGCGGATCGGTGCGGATCGACTGGCGGCGGGCCTGGCAGACCGGTGCCGGGATCGAGCTTGCCGTCGCCGCCGAAGGTGCGGCCGACCTCTACAGCATCGCGCAGGATCCCGCGGTCGGCGGCCAGACCACACGGCTGCACGGGGCCGCGGCGGTCGAGCTGCGCTGGCCCTGGCTCCGCCGCGGCGCGCGCGCGACGCAGGTGATCGAGCCGGTGCTGCAGATCGTCGCCGCGCCCGCCGCGCTCGCCGCGATCCCGAACGAGGATTCGGTGCTGGTGGAGTTCGACGAGGGCAACCTGTTCGCGATCGACCGTTTCCCCGGCAGCGACGCGGTGGAACGCGGGCCGCGGGCGAACCTCGGCCTGACCTGGACGCGCATCGGTGCCGACGGCACGACCGTGGCGCTGGCGATGGGCCGGGTGCTGCGCGACCGCGACCGGGACCAGTTCGGCCGTGCCTCGGGCCTCGACGGGGCGGCGTCGGACTGGCTGGTCGCGGGCCGCTGGACCGCACCGGGCGGGGCGCGGATCATCAGCCGCGCGATCTTCGGCAGCGATCTCGACGCGACCAAGTCGGAGACCCGGATCGACGTGCAGCGCGACCGCTTCGGCATTGCCGCGTCCTATGTCTGGGTGGTGGCCGACGCGTTCGAGAACCGGCCGCAGCCGATCTCGGAGCTCGTGTTCGACACCCGCTACGGCCTGACCGGCAACTGGACGGGCAAGTTCTCGGGCAGCTACGACTTCGCGGCGCAGCAGGGCACGATCGCGGGTCTCGGCCTGGAATATCGCACCGAATGCATCCTGGTTGACCTTTCGCTGTCGCGCAGGTTTACCTCGGCGGGTGCCGTGCGGCGGTCGACCGACATCGGCCTTTCGGTCGATCTGCTGGGCTTCGGCGGCGGTGCAGCGGCGGGGTCGGCGCAGGGATGCCGCAAGTGAGGGGGCGCGTGTGCTGAAGCGACTGATCCTGGCCTGCGCGCTGGCGCTCGGCTCCCCGGCGGCGGCGCGGGACAACCCCTATGCCGCCGTGCTGCGGGTGGGCGACCGGGTCATCACCGCGTGGGAGCTTGCGCAACGGGCGGAGTTCCTGCGGCTCCTGCGCCAGCCGGGCGATCCGGTCGCGGGCGCGCGCGCGGCGCTGATCGACGACAAGCTGCGCCTGATCGAGGCCGAACGCCTCGGCATCGCGCTGACGGACGAGCAGGTGCAGGCCGGGCTGGCGGAGTTCGCCGGGCGCGCGAACCTGACGCTCGAGCAGTTCACTGCGGCGCTGGCCGACGGCGGCGTCGCGCCCGAGACCTTCCGCGACTTCGTCTCCGCCGGTCTCGTGTGGCGCGAGATCGTGCGGGCGCGCTATCTGGGACAGGTCAGCGTCAGCGAGACCGAGATCGACCGCGAGATCGGGCGCGGCGCACGCGAGGTCAGCCTGCGGCTGCTGCTGTCGGAGCTGGTGCTGCCGGCGGAGCCCGGGCAGGAGGCCGCGGTGATCGACCGGGCCAACGCGATCCGCGCCGGGATCCAGGGCGGCGACAGCTTCGCCGCCGCCGCGCGGGCGTTTTCGGCCAGCCCCTCGGCCGCGGCGGGCGGGGTGATCGACTGGCTGCCCGCGCAGAACCTGCCGCCGCAACTGGTGTCGCTGCTCCTGCCGCTCGACCCGGGGCAGGTCAGCGAGCCGGTGCAGGTGCAGGGCGCGGTGGTGCTGTTCCAGCTGCGCGACATCGAGGAGACGGCCGGGCCGCCGCCGCAGGGGCTGCAGCTCGAATGGGCCGAGTATGTCATCCCGAACGACGCGGGGGCCGAGGCGGCGGTCGCGGCGATCCGCGCCCGCACCGACCGCTGCACCGACCTCTACCGCGAGCCGGGGGCGGCGAGCGAGGCGGTGCTGAAGGTCACCACGGCCCCGGCGACGGCGGTTCCCGCGAACCTTGCGACCGCGCTGGCGGGTCTCGATGCGAACGAGATCACGTCGGTCGTCGACGGCTCGGCGCGGGTGGTGGTGATGCTGTGCCAGCGGTCCGCCCTGCCCGCGCCGGCCGATGCGGAGGTGCCGCTCGCGACCGGGGCCGACGCCGCTCCGGCAGACGGTCCCGACCGCGGCCGCATCCGCGAGGCGCTGGTCAACCAGAAGCTCGGGCTCCTGGCCGAGCGCGACCTCGGCAAGCTGCGGGCCGAGACCTGGATCCGTGCGCCCTGAGGCGCCCGTCGCGCTGACCTGCGGCGATCCGGCGGGGATCGGGCCGGAGATCGCGGCGAAGGCGCTGGGCTGCGGGGTGCGCTTCGTCTGGCTGGGCGACCCCCGCCACCTGCCCCCGGGCACGCCGGTGACCGAGGTGGCGCGCGCGGGGGACCCGGTGCCGCCGGGGCGGATGGGGGTGCTGCCGCACGCATTCCCGAAGCCCGCCGTGCCGGGCCGGCCCGACCCGGAGAACGCGGGCGCGGTGGTCGAGGTGGTCGCGCGGGCGGTGCGGCTGGTGCAGGCGGGCGAGGTCGCGGCGGTCTGCGCCGCGCCGATCGCGAAGCAGGTGCTGATCGACGGCGCGGGCTTCGCCTTTCCGGGGCATACCGAGTATCTCGCGCATCTGGCGGGCGGCGGGCCTGCGGTGATGATGCTCGCCTGCGACGGGCTGCGGGTGGTGCCCGCGACGATCCACGTGCCGCTGGCCGAGGTGCCCGCGCGGCTGACGCCGGGGCTGCTGGAGGAGGTCATCCGCGTGACCCGCGCGGGGCTGGTGCAGGATTTCGGGATCGCAGCGCCGCGGCTGGCGGTGGCGGGGCTGAACCCACATGCCGGGGAGGGCGGCAAGATCGGGCACGAGGAGATCGCGGTGATCGCCCCGGTGCTCGACCGGCTGCGGGCCGAGGGGTTCGACCTGACCGGCCCGCTGGCGGCCGACACGATGTTCCACCCCGCGGCGCGGGCGGGCTATGACGCGGCGATCTGCATGTACCACGACCAGGCGCTGATCCCGATCAAGACGATCGACTTCGCCAGCGGGGTGAACGTGACGCTGGGGCTGCCCTTCGTGCGCACCTCGCCCGACCACGGCACGGCCTTCGGCATCGCCGGGCGCGGGGTGGCGGATGCGACGAGCCTGGTGGCGGCGCTGCGGATGGCCCGGGGGATGGCCTTGCGGCGCGCGCGGGGGCCAGCCCCCGCACCCCCGGGATATTTGAGGGAAGATGAGGGGGCATGAGCAGCGACGGCCTGCCGCCCTTGCGCGAGGTGATCCGCGCGCATGACCTGGCCGCGCGCAAGGCGCTGGGGCAGAACTTCATCCTCGACCTGAACCTCACGGCGCGGATCGCCCGCGCGGCGGGGGATCTGGCGGGGGCCGACGTGCTCGAGGTCGGGCCGGGGCCCGGGGGGCTGACGCGGGGGCTGCTGGCCGCGGGCGCGCGGCATGTGCTGGCGGTGGAGAAGGATGCGCGCTGCCTGCCCGCGCTGGCCGAGGTCGCGGCGGCCTATCCGGGGCGGCTGACCGTGGTTCAGGGCGACGCGCTGGAGGTGGATGCGGCGGCGCGGCTGACGCCGCCGGTCAGGGTGGTGGCGAACCTGCCCTACAACGTGGGCACCGCGCTTTTGGTCCGCTGGCTGACGCCCGCGGTCTGGCCGCCCTTCTGGGTCAGCCTGACTCTGATGTTCCAACGCGAGGTCGCGGCGCGGATCGTGGCGCGGCCGGGCGAGGACGCCTATGGGCGGCTGGCGATCCTGGCGCAGTGGCGCAGCGACGCGCGGGTCGTGCTGACCCTGCCGCCCGAGGCCTTCACGCCCCCGCCGAAGGTGCATTCGGCGGTGGTGCATCTGGCCGCCCTGCCCGCGCCGCGCTTTCCGGCGGATGCGGGCGTGCTTCAGCGGATGACGGCGGCGGCCTTCGGGCAGCGGCGGAAGATGCTGCGGTCGTCGCTGAAGGCGTTTGCGCCCGACATCGGGGACCGGCTGCGCGCGGCCGGGATCGACCCCGCGGCCCGGGCCGAGGAGGTGGGGCTCGAGGCCTTCTGCGCGCTGGCGCGGGGGTTAGGCAGGGGCCTTGGCGAAGCGCAGGTAGGGTAGCCGGATGTCGAGCTCGCCGAACCGCTCGCGCGCCTGGGCGTCGTTCAGCGACAGCGCGACGATCATGTCCTGGCCGGGCTGCCAGTTCGCGGGCGCGGCGAGCGGCACGCCGTCGGTGGCGCGGACGGCGTCGAGGGCGCGCAGGATCTCGGCGAAGTTGCGGCCGACGCTCATCGGGTAGGTCATCGACAGCCGCACCTTCTTGTCCGGGCCGATGATGTAGACGGTGCGGACGGTGGCGGTGTGGGCGGGGGCGCGGCCTTCGGACGGCAGGTAGTAGTCGGCGGGCAGCATGTCGTAGGCCTTGGAGACGGCGAGGTCGATGTCGTCGATCATCGGGAAGTCGGCGGGCGCGCCGCCGAAGGCCTCGATGTCGTGCTTCCATTTCTGGTGATCGGCCACGCGGTCGACGCTGACGCCGATGACCCTGGTGTTGCGCCTGCTCCACTCGGCCGCGAGCTGGGCCACCGCCGCGAACTCGGTCGTGCAGACCGGGGTGAAGTCCTTGGGATGGCTGAAGAGGATGCCATAGCCGTCGCCGAGCCAGTCGTGGAAGCGGATCGTGCCGGCGGTCGAGTCGGCGGTGAAGTCGGGGGCGGTATCGTTGATGCGGAGGGACATGGACAGACCTCGTGCTGCGGGAATCGCTGCAGGGGCAAGATAGGCGTTCGGCGGCGGGGTTTCACGGGGGATCGCGGCGAGGTCACGGCCAGGTGGCCTGCGGCCCGGCTCAGCGCCAGCGGGTGAAGCTGCCCAGCATCCAGGTCAGGTCTTCGGGCCGCGCCATGCCGGGGGTCAGGTCGAACACGGCCATCGGGTCGACGATCCGCGCGGGCCGGACCGCGCGTTCGGCCACCGCGTATTCGGGGCGCGCGGCGTAGTCGTCGAACAGCACCCGGACGGGCCGGGTGATCCGCAGCATGGCGGTGACGAGGCAGGCCACGCGGAAGCGGCCGTCGATCAGGATCACGTCGGGGTGGCGGAAGGCGGGGTCGTCCCAGACCGACAGGGGGTAGAGGTGCCAGTCGGCCATCCGGGCGGCGTTGCGGGGCCGGCCCCAGGATTTGGTGCGGCCGATGTCGGCGTGCAGCACGGTGACGCGGTGGCCGGGGTGCTGCGCATCGAGCCAGCCGCGCATTCCCGCGGCCCAGGCGGCGTCGCTTTCGACCGCCCAGACGGGCTTGCCGAGCGACGCCGCGACGGCGGTCGAGCCGCCGCTGCCGTATTCGAGGATCGTTCCCGCGCCCGCGTAGGTTTCGCGCAGGAGGGCTTCGACGGGCGGCGCGAAGGTCAGGCGCGGCGCGAAGGGGGGCTTGCGGAACCACATCAGCGCGGGTCCTTGACGATGCCGTTGTCGGTCCAGGAGCGGCCCGAGGCGCGGACCTCGGCGATCATCGCCTTGTGGCGGCGGACCTGGGCGGGGTCGCGGTAGCCGCGGGCATGGTCGAGGTGGACGAGCGGGGCGGTGTGGCGCAGGTGGCGGCCGGGGATGCCGGCGTTGGTCAGGCGGATGCCGAGCTCCTTGTCCTGACCGCCCGACTTGATCGCCTCGTCATAGCCGTTGACACGCAGGATGTCGGCGCGGAAGGCCGACCAGTTGGCCCCGCAGAGCGCGCGCTGGACCGGGGTGATCCGGTCGAGCGCGGCCTGGACGGGGAACGGGAAGGGCATGGTCTTCAGCCAGGTCCCGAAGCGGTCCACGGCGCGGTGGGCGCGCAGCCAGCGCCGGTCGAAGACGCGGCCGGTGGTCACGTCGTCCTCCGTCACGGTGGCGGTGGCGGCGGCGTCGAGGCGGATCAGGCTGCCGGTGGAGAAGCGCCCGGGCCGGGCGAGCGCGAGGTGGCGGGCGACGAAGGTGGGGTGGATCATCACGTCGCCGTCGATGAAGATCAGGAACTCCGCCTCGGAGGACGCGATGGCCTTGTTCAGGATCAGCCCCTTCTCGAAGCCGCGATCCTCGTGCCACAGGTGGCGCAGCGCCATGCCGCGGGCGCGGAAGGCGGCGATCACCGCCGCCGTCTCGGGGCCGGAGCCGTCGTCGGCGATGCAGATGGCGCCCGGCATGACCGTCTGGCGCGCGACCGAGGCGAGGCAGAGCGCAAGCGACCGGGGGTTCTCGTAGGTCGCCATGATGAGCTCGGTCTTCATCCCCGCCCCTTCCGCAGCGCGGTTTCCACCCGGTGCAGCGTGGCGATCCAGCGGCGGACCCTGATGTCCTGGTAGACGAAGGGCCGCGCGGCGGGCCACACCGTCCGCAGCCAGTCCTCGGCCACCGGCAGGGCGGTCGAGGCGCGCAGGGCGGTGATCTCGGCCTCGGTCAGGTCGTCGAAGGCCTTGACCCCCGGCCCGGTGATGCGGCGGGCGAGGCGGGCCGCGAGGCTGGTCCGGCGGGCGCGGAAGACGGGCACCTCGGGCAGGAAGTGGCAGAAGGGGGTGGCCATGTAGGGCATCGGCGCGAACATCCGCGCGGCCTGGTCCTGCGACAGCCGCTCGCGCGCGGCGAAGCGCCAGCCGGCGGCGCGCAGGCGCGGGGCGTCGGCGATGCAGACGTCGCCGTAGGCGTGGCTGCCGGCCCAGGCGCGTAAGGGCAGCAGGGGGCGCATGGCGGCGGCGTGGGAGAGGCGCAGGCCCTTCACGAAGGTGGGGCACAGGAAGGCGCGGGCGGGGTCGGCGTCGAAGATGGCCGCGATCTCGTCCATGTCCTGCGCCGTGACGGGGCGGACCACCTGCATGTCGTCCTGCAGGAACAGGAGGAACCGGGTGGCGCAGCCGTCGAGCGCGGCCTGCATGTTGGCATAGAGCCCGCCGTGCTTGGATTGCAGGCCGGTGCCGGGGGCGGCGAGGTGGGGTGCGAGGCCCGCGAGCACGGCGCGGGTGCGCGGGTCGTCCGAGGCGTCGTCGTGGATGCGGAAGGTCGCGCCGGCCATGTGCCGCAGGACCGACGCCGCGCAGTTCGCGAGGTAGTCGCCGCGGTTGTAGGAGAAGACGGCGGCGGTCAGGTCCATGGGGGTCAGGTCCATGGGCCGCCCCGGCTGGCGAGCCAGTCGATGGCGCGGCGGTCCTCGACCTCCTCCGCCTCGATGGCCGCGACCTTGCGCATCACCCGGCGCAGGTGGTCGGCGGCGGGCGTGGTCAGGATCGGGCCGCAGGCGATCTTGGCGCGCAGTTCCGCGTCCGACCGGGTGTAGTAGTGGTTGAGCTGGATGCCGCCGGCCGCGTAGAAGCCCGGGCGGTCGCGGGTGACGAGCGTGGCGGCCTGCCCGGCGACGTTCCAGGTGCGGTCGCCGGGGGCCCAGACCTCGTGCACCTTCACCGCGGTGACCGCGCAGGGGTCGACGATCATCTTCCAGTTGCGCAGGCCCTTCGCGTCCGACATCGGGTCGGGGTTGCGCCGGGTGTAGTTCGCGACCACCCCGCCCGGCGGCGGGGTCTTGTGGCCCGACCGGCCGAACATGTGCCAGGGCAGGCTGAGCGAGGTGGCGTGCTCCAGCGCGGCGAGCTCGGTCGGCAGGTCGGTCGCGGGGACGAGGAACTCGTCCACGTCGATGAAGGTCATCCAGCGGAAATCCGCGCCGAAGTTGCGCACCGCATGGGCGTAGGCGAGGACCTGGGTGTGGATCTCCAGCCCCCGGCGGGCATCGCTCAGCTTCTGGTCCCAGGGGATGACGGTCGCATCGACCTGGCCCCGCAGGGCGGCGAGGGTGCCGTCGGTGCAGCCGTTGTCGTAGACGAAGAAGGCCCGCGCCCCGGCGAGGCGGTGGAAGCGGGCCCATTCGGCGATGTGCGCCGCTTCGTTGCGCACGATCAGGACGATGGCCAGCCCCTGCCGGCCCGGGCGCGGCGCGGGCGGGGTCAGGCCGATCTTGGTCACGGTGCGGGACCGGGTGAGAAAGCCGAACATCCCTGTGACCTACCGCCGAAAGCTGCTATCTGGAAGCCTGACCGGAACGGAGGCGATGATGCTGGACAAGCGCGTGCACTACATCGGCGGGGCCTGGGTGCGGGGCACGGGCGCGGATTGCCCGGTGATCGACCCCTCGACCGAGGACCCCTGCGCCGTCATCGCGCTCGGCACGGAGCCCGAGCTGAACGCCGCCGTCGCAGCGGCGAAGGCGGCGTTTCCCGGATGGGCCGCGACCCCGCCCGAGGTGCGCGCGGGGTATGTGCGCAAGATCCTCGCGGCTTACGAGGCGCGCGAGCGCGAGATGGGAGAGGCCATCGCGCAGGAGATGGGCGCGCCCATCGACTTTGCCATCGCCGAACAGGCGGCCTGCCTGCCATGGCACCTGAAGAACTTCCTGAAAGCCCATGAGAAGATGGAGTTCCTCCGCCCCTTCGGCAACACGCCGGGGGCGATGATCGCGCTGGAGCCGATCGGCGTCGTCGGCCTCATCACGCCGTGGAACTGGCCGATGAACCAGGTGACGCTGAAGGTCATCCCGGCGCTGCTGGCGGGCTGCCCCTGCGTGCTGAAGCCGAGCGAGGAGGCGCCGCTGTCGTCGCTGCTGTTCGCCGAGTTCTGCCACGCGGCGGGGCTGCCCCCGGGCGTGTTCAACCTGGTCAATGGCGACGGCGCGGGGGTCGGGACCTGGCTGTCCTCGCACCCCGACGTCGAGATGATTTCCTTCACCGGCTCGACCCGGGCGGGCCGCGCGATCAGCCGGGCGGCGGCGGAGAGCCTGAAGCGCGTGACGCTGGAACTGGGCGGCAAGGGCGCGAACCTCGTCTTCGCCGACGCCGATGCCGAGGCAGTACGGCGGGGTGTCCAGCACATGTTCGAGAACACGGGGCAGAGCTGCAACGCGCCCTCCCGGATGCTGGTCGAACGCAGCTACTATGACGAGGCCGTCGGGATCGCGGCCGAGGTCGCGGCGGACACCCGCGTCGGCCCCGCCATGCAGCCGGGCGGCCACATCGGGCCGGTGGTGAACCGGCGGCAGTGGGAACAGATCCAGCGCTATATCCAGACGGGCATCGACGAGGGCGCGCGGCTGGTCGCGGGCGGCCCGGGACTGCCCGAGGGCTTCAACCGGGGGTTCTACGTCAAGCCCACCATCTTCGCCGACGTCCGGCCCGGCATGACCATCGAGCGCGAGGAGATCTTCGGCCCCGTGCTGTCGATGATCCCCTTCGATTCGGAGGAGGAGGCGGTGCGGATCGCCAACGACACGCCCTATGGCCTGACGAACTACGTCCAGACGCAGGACGGCACGCGGCGCAACCGGCTGCTCCGCGCGCTGCGCGCCGGGATGGTGGAGGGCAACGGCAAGTCGCGGGGGCCGGGCGCGCCCTTCGGCGGGGTCAAGGCCTCGGGCCGCGCGCGCGAGGGCGGGCACTGGGGGATCGAGGAGTTCCTCGAGGTCAAGTCGATCAGCGGCTGGGACGGCGCCGTGGCCGCCGAATGAGGCGGGTGCTGACCTACGGCACCTTCGACACGCTGCATTACGGGCACATCCGCCTGTTGCAGCGGGCGCGGGCGCTGGGGGATCACCTGACGGTCGGCCTGTCGACCGACGCCTTCAACGCGGCGAAGGGGAAGGCCGCGCATTTTTCCTGGGAGCAGCGGCGGGCCGATCTCCTGGCCCTGCGCGCGGTGGATGCGGTCATCGTCGAGGCGACCTGGGAGCAGAAGGCGGCGGACATCGCGGCGCACGGCATCGACGTCTTCTGCATCGGCGACGACTGGGCGGGGCGGTTCGACGATCTGCCCTGCGAGGTCGTCTACCTGCCGCGCACGCCCGAGATTTCCTCGACCCTGATCCGCGACCGGCTTCGGGCGTGACCGCCCGCCCGGCACGGCGGCCGGCCGCGGGGACCGATCCCCGGACGGGCCGGTGCCCGTCACGACACCGGCCCCCTTCCCCTACTCCGCCGCCTGCTGTTCGGGCTTGGGCGGGGCACGCAGGCCGAGGCGCGCCTCGACCTGCCGCAGCCGTTCGCGCAGCGACGCGTTCTCGGTGCCGACGCGGTTGATCCGGGTCGCGAGTTCCGCCGCCTCGGGCGCCTCCGGCTCCTCCTCCTTCCGGCCGATCATGCGGCTGAAGAGCCAGCCCATCAGGCGCGACAGGTCGTCCATGATGAGGAAGAACGCGGGCACGATGACCAGGCTGAGGACGGTCGAGGCGATGATGCCGCCGATCACCGCGATGGCCATGGGCGACCGGAACGACCCGCCCTCGCCCACCCCCAGCGCCGAGGGCAGCATCCCCGCCGACATCGCGATGGAGGTCATCACGATCGGACGGGCGCGCTTGTGCCCGGCCTCGACCACGGCCTTCGCCCGGTCCATGCCGCGGTTGCGCATCTCGATGGCGAAGTCCACGAGCAGGATCGCGTTCTTCGTGACGATCCCCATCAGCATCAGGAAGCCGATCAGCACGGGCATCGAGATCGCGTTGTTCGTCACGATCAGCGCGATGGCGACCCCGCCGATGGCCAGCGGCAGGCTGAACAGGATGGTGAAGGGCTGGATCACCGACTTGAAGAGCAGGATCAGCACGGCGAGCACCAAAAACAGCCCCATCACCATCGCGTTCACGAAGGACGAGGACAGTTCCGCCTGGATCTCGGCGTCGCCCGCCGCGGCGACGCGGACCGACGCGGGCAGGGGCACGCTCGCCACGATCTCGTTGAAGCGCGCGGTCGCGGTGTCGAGCGCCACGCCGACGGGCAGGCCCGCGCCGATGGTCGCGCGGCGTTCGCGGTTCAGCCGGTCGACCAGCGCCGGGCCTTCCGACAGGCGGATGTCGGCCACCGCCGACAGCGGCACCGTGCCGCCCGTCGCGGTGGTCAGCCGCAGGCTCGCGATGCGGGCGAGGTCCTGGCGGCTTTGTTCGTTCAGCTGCACCCGCACCGGCACCAGCCGGTCGTCGATCGACAGCTTGGCCAGCGCCGCGTCGACGTCGCCGATGGTCGCGACGCGGACGACGGAGGCGATCTGCGCCGTGGTGATGCCGAGCCGCGCGGCCTCGTCGAGCCGCGGGGTGATCTGCAGTTCGGGCCGCGGCAGCGCGCCTTCGGAGGCGACGTTGGCCAAGAGCGGGTCGCCCGACAGCGCGGTTTCAAGGTCCTGCACGGCCTTGTTCAGGTCGGCCTCGTTCGCCGACAGGATCGAGAAGCTGATGTCGCGCTCGCCGCGGTCGTTCAGCTTGAAGGCGCGGATGTCGGGGACGTCGGCGATGGCGGCGAAGATTTCGGCCTCGATCACGTTCTGCGGCCGGACGCGGCCGTTCGCGGGCGCGACCGGCATGATGTCGCGCACCAGCGGGATCGCCTGGGCGAGGTCGCTGAGCTTGCGCGGGAAGCCGTTGTCGAGCCGGTCGAGGATGACCGACACGCTGGCCCGCCGGATGTCGCGCTCGCCGGTGGGGGACGAGCCGCCGACCACGATCACGTCCTTGACCCCTTCGATGTCGGCGATGCGCTGGCGGATCTGGTCGGTCGCGGCGTCGGTCGCGTCCAGCGTCGAGCCGGGGGGCAGTTCGACGCTGATCGCGACGCGGCTCACGTCCTCGGGCGGGAACAGGCTGCCCGGGATGCGCGACATGAAGAAGACCGAGACCGCGACGAGCACGATCCCCACCACCAGCGTGAGGTAATAGGTGTGGAAGGTGAACTTCGGCGTGACCTTCCAGCTCGACGTGGTGGCACCGACGACGCGCAGGTAGCCGCGCATCACCGCCCCGTCGCCGTGGCCGCCTTCGTCGGCATCCTTGTCGCGCATGAGGTAGGCCGCCATCATCGGCGTGATGAGGCGCGCGACGAGCAGGCTGAACAGCACCGAAATGGCGACGGTCAGGCCGAACTGGCGGAAATACTGGCCCGGGATTCCCGGCATGAAGCTGACCGGCACGAAGACCGCGACGATGGTCATCGTGGTCGCGATGACCGCGAGGCCGATCTCGTCGGCCGCGTCGATGGCGGCGCGGTAGGGTGTCTTGCCCATGCGGATGTGGCGGGCGATGTTCTCGATCTCGACGATCGCGTCGTCGACGAGGATGCCGGTCGCCAGCGTCAGCGCGAGGAAGCTGACCAGGTTCAGCGAGAAGCCCAAGAGGTCCATGACCCAGAAGGTCGGGATCGCCGACAGCGGCAGGGCGACGGCCGCGATCAGCGTCGCGCGCCAGTTGCGCAGGAACAGCAGCACCACGAGCACCGCCAGGATGGCACCCTCGACCAGCGTTTCCAGCGCGGCCTCGTAGTTGCCGTAGGTGTAGAACACGGTGTCGTCGACCATCGTGATCTGCACGTCGGGATTGGCCGCGCGGACCTGGTCGAGGATCTGGTTCGTCGTCTCGGCCACGCTGACCTCGGAGGCGCCGGACGCGCGGAAGACCGAGAAGGCCACGACCCGGTCGCCGTTGAAGCGGGTGAAGCTGCGCAGCTCCTGGTAGCTGTCGATGATCTGGCCGAGATCGGTCAGGCGCACGAAGCGGCCCGAGGGCAGCGCGATGGTCGCCTCGCTCAGGGCGTCGACCGTCGCCTGGTCGCCGAGCGTGCGGATCGCCTGCTCGCCCGAGCCGATCTCGGTCTTGCCCGAGCCGAGATCGGCGTTGGTCTGCGCCAGCTGCTGGCTGATCGCCTGGGCGGTGATGCCGAAGCTGCCGAGCTTGACCGGGTCGAGCTCGATGCGGATCTCGCGGTCGGCCCCGCCGAAGCGGGTGACGCGGCCGATGCCGGGCTGGCCCTGGAGCGCGCGGGTGACGGTGTCGTCGACGAACCACGACAGTTCCTCGAGCGTCTTGCCGGGGGACTGGACGGCGAAGGTCATGATCGCCTGGCCCACGACGTCGATGCGGGTGACGATCGGGGCCTCGACCGTGCCCGGCAGATCGCCGCGGATCTGGTCGATGGCGTCCTTCACGTCCTGCATGGCGCGGTCGGTGTCCACGTCCATGCGGAACTCGGCCAGCGTGGTCGACACGCCGTCGGTCACGGTCGAGGTCACGTTCTTGACGCCCGAGATGCCGGCGATGGCGTCCTCGATCTCGCGCGTGACCTGGGTTTCCATCTCGGCCGGGGCGGCGCCCGCCTGGGACACCGAGACGGCGACGAGCGGCACGTCGATGTTGGGAAAGCGGGTGATCGGCAAGGCGTTGAAGGCCTGCCAGCCCAGCAGGAGCAGCATGAAGAACGCGAGCAGCGGCGCGACGGGTTTGCGGATCGACCAGGCGGAGAAGTTCATCGGTGCGGTCCCCTTCAGTTCGTCGCAGCCGGGACCGGGTTCACCCGGTCGCCGTCGGCCACGAAGGCACCCGCCTTCGTCACCACCATGTCACCGGCCCGCAGGCCGTCCAGCACCTCGACGAAGGCCCCGTCGCGGATGCCGGTCGTCACCACCAGACGCCGCACGAGGTTCCCGTCGACCCGCATCACGACATCGCCTTCCGGGTCGGTCGACACCGATGTCACCGGCACCGCGACGCCCTGGCGTTCAAGGGCGATCACCTCGGCCTCGGCGAACATGCCCGACCGCACCGCGTCGCTGGCGTCGAGCGCGATGCGGACGCGGCCGAGCCGGGTGGTCTGGTCGATCGTCGGCTCCACCAGCCGGATGCGGCCGGTCAGGGGGGCGGACGGGCCGACGAGGCGCAGCGTCGCCGCCTGGCCTTCGGCGAGGCGCGTCAGGTCGGCCTCGGCCACGTCGGCGCGCAGTTCCAGCGCGCCGTCCCTGACGATGGTGAACATCGGCTGGCCCGCCGCCGTCGCGACGCTGCCGAGCGTGGCGTTGCGCGCGACGATCTTGCCCGCGACCGGGGCCACCACCTCGGTCCGCTGCAGGTTCAGCGTCACGTTGGCCTGCTGCGCCTCGACCAGCGCAAGGTTGGCGCGGGCCGATTCGAGCGCCTGCCGGGCCACGTTGACCCGCGCGCTGGCCGAGGCGGCGTTCGCGTCGGCGGTGTCGGCGGCCGCCTGGCTCGCCGCGCCGGTGGCGACGAGCTGCCGGGTGCGGTCCTGCACGCGCAGCGCCTCGGCCGCGGAGGCCTCGGCGTCGGTCAGTTGCGCCTCGGCCTGGGCGATGGTCGCGCGGGCGGCGGCGAGCGAGGCCGCGAACTGGCTTTCCTGCAGCTCGAGCGTCGTGGCCGACAGCCGCGCCAGGACCTGCCCTTCGGTCACCGTGTCGCCCACGTCGGCGAGCAGCGCCTCGATCGGCTGGCCCTCGATCAGCGGGGCGACGTAGACCTCTTCGACCGGGCCGATCAGGCCCGACACCAGCACGCGGTCCACCATGTCGCGGGTGACGGCCGCGGTGACCGAGATCGCGGGCAGCACCTCGGCGGCCGGGGCGGTTGCCGGGGCGTGGCTTTCGGCCGCGGCACCGACGGGGACGAGGGCGAGCGCAAGGGGCAGGATCAGGGTGGCAAGGCGGGGCATCTGGCGTCAGTCCTCGGGCACAGGGTCGATGTCGGACAGGGTCCGGGCGATGGCGGACAGGATGTGCGCGCGCACGTCGGGGGTGGTCGGGTCGTCGCGGGCGAGCATGCCCGCCGTCTTGACCAGCGCGACGAGGAAGCGCGCCCGCGCCGCGTGCCGCGCCTCCGTCTCGGCCAGCGTGCGGCCGGTCGCCCGGGCGAAGACCGCGCAGAGGTAGCCCGCGATCCGCCGCTCCATGTGCCGGGTGATCGCGGCGATCTCAGGCTTGCGGAGTGCGGCGGCGGTGATTTCGGCGAAGAGCAGTCCGTCCTCGTCGCACCCGTCGCCCGTCACCCGCGCCTCGATCACCTCCCGCAGCATCGCCATCGGCTGTTCCGACCCCAGGATCAGCGCGAAATCGCGGTCCATCTCGGCCAGATCGGCGGTGATGAGGGCTGCGACGAGCGCCGCCTTCGAGGGGAAGTAGCGATAGAAGTTGCCGACGCTCATCCCCGCCGCGCGCGCCAGGTCCTGCATCGAGGCACCGTCGAAGCCCTTGTCGACGAAGGCGTTCCGGGCGCGCAGCAGGATGTCGAGCGCGCGCGGGTCGACCGTCGGCAGCGCCTCGGCGAAGGGCAGGTCGGCAGGACGCGCGGCGGTCATCGGGGTGAACCTTGCAGGGGCGGCGTGGACGGCACGGGCTGCTGCATCGCAGCAAAATGAACATTCATTCACGCGGTATAGGCCTCCCGTCCGGCGCGTCAAGCGCAAACGCATCAACCTTCGGCCGACGGGCCGCGACATGCGGGGGTGGATGCCGCGCCGGGACCATGCGGGCCGCCCGCGGCCGCGAAGACGCCCGCGCAGGACCCCGGCACGGGGCTTGCGCGCGCGGGTGGCGCGGGGCAGCCTGTCCAGCATGACCGATGCCGCTGCCCCCGATGCCAAGGCGCTCGTCGCCGCGCTGGACCTGTCCCCCCACCCCGAGGGCGGGTGGTTCAGGCAGACCTGGGTGGCCGACGGCGAGGGGCGGCCTGCCGGGACGGCGATCCTGTTCCTGCTGGCGGCGGGCGAGCGGTCGCACTGGCACCGGGTCGATGCGGCCGAGATCTGGCATTTCCACGCCGGTGCGCCGCTGGTCCTGTCGGTCGCGGCGACCGAGGCCGGGCCGGCGCGCGACCTGCGGCTCGGCCCCGACGTGCTGGGGGGCGAGACGCCGCAGGCCATCGTGCCGGCGCAGCACTGGCAGGCGGCGCGGACGACGGGGGCCTGGACGCTGGTGGGCTGCACCGTCAGCCCGGGGTTCCGGTTCACGGGCTTCGAGCTCGCGCCGCCGGGCTTCGACATTCCGCGGGGGTGAGGTGGACCACAAGGCGTTCCTCCTCGCCCTGCCGCCCGGGACGCGGGCGGAGCTGACCGCGCGGTCGGACGCACCCGCGCGGCTGCGGCTGGCGTTCCACTTCGGGGCCATCGCGGCGATGGGCGCCTGGATCGCGGCGGGCTGGCCCTTGTGGTGGGCGCTGATCGTGCCGCAGGGGGTGATGATCGCCTTCACCTTCGCCATCGCGCACGAGGCGACGCACAGGACGCTGCTGGTGTCGGAACGCTGGAACGACGCCGCGGGGCATGTCAGCGGGTTCCTGATCGCCCTGCCCTTCCTGTGGTTCCGCTGGTTCCACCTGGCGCACCACCGCCACACCAACGACCCCGCGCAGGACCCCGAGCTGTCGGGCCCCCGCCCGGCGACCCGCGCGCAATGGGCCTGGCACGTCAGCGGCCTGCCCTACTGGGCGGCTGAGGCGCGGGTGATCTGGCGGCTGGCGCGAGGGCGGGCCGACGACGGGTTCATCCCGCCGGGGGCGCGGGCGCGGGTGGTGGCCGAGGCGCGGTGGATGCGCGCGGGCTACGCGCTGGCCCTGGCGTCGCTGGCGGTGACGCCGGTGCTGCTGTGGGTCTGGCTGCTGCCGGTGCTGATCGGGCAGATGGCGCTGCGCGTCTTCCTGCTGGCCGAACACGCCGATTGCCCGCAGGTGCCCGACATGTTCGCCAATACCCGCACCACCTTTACCACGCGCCTGCTGCGGCTGGTGACGTGGAACGCGAGCTTCCATGTCGAGCACCACGTCTGCCCGCAGGTGCCGTTCCACCGTCTGCCCGACCTGCACCGCCTGATGCGGGCGGAGCTGCGCGAGACGGCGGACGGCTATGCCGCCTTCACGCGCAGCTTCCTGGCCCGGCACTGACTACTGGACCGTCACCTTCGCCATCACGTCGGGGTCGGTGACCTCGCCGTTCGGGCCGTCGCCGCGCTTGATGCGGTCGACCACGTCCATGCCCGAGATCACGCGCCCGACGACGGTATACTGCCCGTTCAGGAACTCGCCCGGCGCGAACATGATGAAGAACTGGCTGTTGGCGCTGTCGGGGCTGGCCGCGCGGGCCATGCCGACGACGCCGCGGTCGAAGGGGATGTCGCTGAACTCGGCCGGCAGGTCCGGCATGTCGGACCCGCCCATGCCGGCCATCGAGGTGTCGCCGCCGGTCTTGCCGAACTGCACGTCGCCGGTCTGCGCCATGAAGCCGTCGATCACGCGGTGGAAGACGACGCCGTCATAG
This sequence comes from uncultured Exiguobacterium sp., assembly GCA_964575185.1. Taxonomy (GTDB): domain Bacteria; phylum Pseudomonadota; class Alphaproteobacteria; order Rhodobacterales; family Rhodobacteraceae; genus CAZNPW01. The sequence continues at coordinate 21,264 of CAZNPW010000020.1, read as the reverse complement.
GCACCTTCCTGCGCGAGCGCGGTGATCTGGGCCACGTGCTTCGGGGCCACGTCGGGCAGAAGGTCGATGACGACCTGGCCGTTCGCCTGGCCCGTCACGTCGATCACGAGGTTCGGGCCGGGGCCGTCGGCGGCCTCCTGCGCGGCGGCGGGGACGGCGAGGGCGAGCGCCAGCAGGGGCGCGAGAAGGAGGTTACGCGACATCGGCGGCCACCTTGACGGAGATCATGCGGTCGGGGTTCGCGGGCGGCTCGCCGCGGGTGATGGCGTCGACATGCTCCATCCCCGAGATGACCCGGCCATAGACGGTGTATTGCCGGTTCAGGAAGTGGTTGTCCTTGAAGTTGATGAAGAACTGCGAGTTGGCGCTGTTCGGGTTCGACGACCGCGCGGCCCCGAGGGTGCCCCGGTCGTGCGGGATGTTCGAGAACTCCGCCGACAGGTCGGGGTGGTCGGACCCGCCCGTCCCGGCGCGGCGGATGTTGAAGTTATTCTCCATGTTGCCGTTCTCCACGTCGCCGGTCTGGGCCATGAAGCCGTCGATCACGCGGTGGAAGCAGACGTTGTCGTAGGCCCCGGCGCGGGCAAGGGCCTTCATCCGCTCGGCGTGTTTGGGGGCCACGTCGGGGAGGAGCTGGATCACCACATCACCGCCCTTGAGCGTCATGATGATGGTGTTTTCGGGATCGCTGATGTCGGGCATGGGAACCTCTTTCCTTCGGGCCGCAACCTAAGCGGCGGGGCGGGAAAGGGCAATCGGTTGACGCCCGCGTGGGCAGGGGCGACAGAGGGGAAACGGGATGGAGGCCGCGATGGGCTGGAAGACGCTGGACCGGATGGACCTGTCGGGCAAGGTCGCGCTCGTCAGGGTGGACATCAACGTGCCGATGGAGGGCGACCGGGTGACCGATACCACGCGGATCGACCGGATCGTGCCGACGGTGCGCGCGGTGCTGGCGGCCGGGGCGACATGCGTGCTTTTGGCGCATTTCGACCGGCCGAAGGGCAAGGTCGTGCCGGAGATGAGCCTTGCGCGGGTGAAGCCCGCGCTGGAGGCGGCGCTGGGGCGGCAGGTGGTGTTCGGGGCCGACTGCGTGGGCGCACCCGCGCGGGAGGCGATTGCCGCAGGGGATGTCGTCCTGCTTGAAAACACGCGGTTCCATCCGGGGGAGGAGAAGAACGATCCCGCACTGGCCGCGGAGATGGCGGCGCTGGGGGATGTGTTCGTGAACGACGCCTTCTCGGCGGCGCACCGGGCGCATGCGAGCACCGAAGGGATCGCGCATCTGCTGCCCTCTTGCGCGGGGCTCCTGATGGCCGAGGAGCTGCGGGCGCTGGAGGGCGCGCTGGGGCACCCGGCGCGGCCGGTGGTGGCGGTGGTGGGGGGCGCGAAGGTCTCCACCAAGCTGGATTTGCTGGGGAATCTGGTGGAGCGGGTGGACCATCTGGTGATCGGCGGGGGGATGGCGAATACCTTCCTCGTGGCGCAGGGGGTCGAGGTCGGCAGGAGCCTCGCCGAGCGCGACATGGCCGGGACGGCGCGGGAGATCCTGGCCAAGGCCGAGGCGGCGGGGTGCCGCATCCACCTACCGGTGGATGTGGTGGTGGCGCGGGAGTTCAAGGCGGGGGCCGCGAGCGAGGTCGTGGCGGCGGACGCCTGCCCGCCGGATGCGATGATCCTGGATGCGGGGCCTGCGACGGTGGCGGCGCTGGAGGGGGTGTTCGCGGAGGCCAAGACCCTGATCTGGAACGGTCCTTTGGGGGCCTTCGAGATTGCTCCCTTCGATGCCGCGACGGTGGCGGCGGCGCGGGCGGTGGGAAAGCTGACGACGGCGGGGGCGCTCGTGTCGGTGGCCGGCGGCGGCGATACGGTGGCGGCGCTGAACGCGGCGGGGGTGGCGGGGGAGTTTTCCTTCATCTCCACCGCCGGGGGGGCGTTCCTCGAGTGGATGGAGGGCAGGACCCTGCCGGGGGTTGCTGCGCTGGGGTGACGTTTTTGCCGCAGTGTCAGGGTGTTAGCGGCAACGGTTGGCGCTAACGGGGTTGGCCTTCGCGACCGCCGGACCACCTTCGCCGGAAAGGCGGAGGGCATGATGGAAGCGGTGCGGGCGATCCTGCGGGGGTATGAGGGCGAGACGCCGGGGGTGAAGGGGAACCTCGCGCGGATGATGATGCACGGGCGGCTTTCGGGCACGGGGCGGATGGTTATCCTGCCCGTCGACCAGGGCTTCGAGCACGGGCCGGCGCGGAGTTTTGCTGCCAATCCGGGGGGTTACGACCCGCATTACCACTGGCGGCTGGCGATCGACGCGAGGTTGAGCGCCTTTGCCGCGCCGCTCGGGCTGCTCGAGGCCGGGGCGGATACCTTCGCGGGGCAGATCCCGACGATCCTGAAGGTCAACAGCGCCAACAGCCTGATGTCGCCGGGCGCGGCGAAGGACCAGGCGATCACCGGGTCGGTGGACGATGCGCTGCGGCTGGGCTGTTCGGCGATCGGGTTCACGATCTATCCGGGGTCGGATGCGATGTTCGGCATGTTCGAGGAGCTGCGCGCGCTGCGGGCCGAGGCGGCGGCGAAGGGGCTCGCGAGCGTCGTCTGGTCCTATCCGCGCGGCGAGGGGGTGACGAAGGAGGGCGAGACGGCGCTGGACGTCGCGGCCTATGCCGCGCACATGGCCGCGCTGCTCGGCGCGCATGTCATCAAGATCAAGCTGCCGACCGCCCACGTGATGCAGGATGAGGCGAAGAAGGCCTATGCCGGGGACTATGGCACGCTGGCGGCGCGTGTTGCGCATTGCGTGCAGGCGACGTTCGCAGGGCGGCGGATCGTGATCTTTTCGGGCGGCGCGGCCAAGGGCGCGGACGCGGTGCTGGAGGATGCCCGCGCGATCCGGGCCGGCGGCGGGCACGGGTCGATCATCGGCCGCAACGCCTTCCAGCGGCCGCGCGACGAGGCGCTGCGGCTTCTGGCCGATGTCGTGGCAATCTACCGCGATTAGGGATTTCCACGGCGAATCCATCGTGTTACCTTCGAGCCGGGCCCGCGGGACGACGGGCGGAGGGCAGGCATGACGCGCACGATCACCCCGGCGATGGGGGGCTTTCTCTACCTCACGGCGATGTTCCTGACCGGGGGCTATTTCGCCTTCGCCGCCGTGCAGGGCGACTTCGGCGTGTTCCGGCAGGTCGAGATCGCGGCCGACCGCGCCGTGCTGCTGGCCGAGAAGGCCTCGCTCGAGGCCGAGTTCGCGGTGATCGAGAACCGCACGCGGCGGCTGTCGGACGGGTTCCTGGACCTCGACCTTTTGGACCAGCAGGTGCGCGACGTGCTGGGCTATGCGCGCGCCGACGAGGTGATCGTCAACTGAAGGACGGCGCGCAACGCGGCGGATCGGCTGCGTTTTCCGCGTCTTGAAACCGTCTTCCCGGCGTCTTCCGCACGTCTTCCACCTGTCTTCCGCCGGTCCGGCACCTGCACCGCGCGCGCAGGGTTCATGCCTTGCCGCCGGCGGCGTCGCGACTCGCCTGCCGGGGCGGACCAAGGCCCTTCCATCTTCCGTCGTCCGCCGATAGTTTAGGGCTGAACTATCTCTGCTCGGGGAGATTCCGATGGCGCTGAAGAAGCCGGCCGAGAAGCCGAACCTGAACCGCGAGGAGCTGCTGAAATACTACCGCGACATGCTGCTGATCCGGCGGTTCGAGGAGAAGGCGGGGCAGCTTTACGGGATGGGGCTGATCGGGGGGTTCTGCCACCTGTATATCGGGCAGGAGGCGGTGGTCGTCGGGCTCGAGGCCGCGGCGAAGGCGGGGGACAAGCGGATCACGAGCTACCGCGACCACGGGCACATGCTCGCCTGCGGGATGGAGGCGCGCGGCGTGATGGCCGAGCTGACGGGGCGGATCGGGGGCTTTTCCAAGGGGAAGGGCGGGTCGATGCACATGTTCAGCAAGGAGCGGCACTTCTACGGCGGGCACGGGATCGTCGCGGCGCAGGTGCCGCTGGGGGCGGGGCTGGCCTTCGCGGACAAGTATCTGGGCAACGACAACGTGACGTTTGCCTATTTCGGCGACGGGGCGGCGAACCAGGGGCAGGTCTACGAGACCTACAACATGGCCGAGCTGTGGAACCTGCCGGTGATCTTCGTGATCGAGAACAACCAGTATGCGATGGGCACGAGCGTGAAGCGGTCGACCAAAAGCCCCTCGCTGTGGGAGCGAGGCGCGGCCTACGGGATCAAGGGCGAGGCGGTCGACGGGATGGACGTGCTGGCGGTGAAGGCCGCGGGCGAGAAGGCGGTCGCCGCCTGCCGGGCGGGCAACGGGCCGTATATCCTGGAGATGATGACCTACCGCTATCGCGGCCATTCGATGAGCGACCCGGCGAAATACCGGACGCGCGAGGAGGTCGAGAAGATCAAGACCGAGAAGGACGCGATCGAGCATGTGCGCGACCTGCTGCTGGGGGGCGGCCTGGCGAGCGAGGACGACCTGAAGGCCATCGACCGCGACATCAAGGCGGTGGTCAACGACAGCGCCGAGTTCGCCAAGGACAGCCCGGAGCCTCCGCTGGAGGAGCTGTGGACGGATATCTACGCCTGAGGGGGTGACGCGATGGCAACCGAAGTTCTGATGCCCGCCCTGTCGCCCACGATGGAGGAGGGGACGCTGGCCAAGTGGCTGGTCAAGGAGGGGGACCGGGTCAAGTCGGGCCAGATCCTCGCCGAGATCGAGACCGACAAGGCCACGATGGAGTTCGAGGCGGTGGACGAGGGCACCGTCGGGCGGCTGCTCGTCGCCGAGGGGGCGGCGGGGGTGAAGGTGAACACGCCGATCGCGCTGTTGGTCGATGAGGGGGAGGCGGTGGGGGATACGGCGTCCCCGGTCGCGGTGCTACCGCGCGAGGCGGAGGTGAAGGCGGCGCCGGCGGAGCCGGTGGCGGCACCTGGGGCCAGCGAGGCCCCGGCCTCCGCCGGGGTGGCCGTGACGCAGGGCGTCACGACCAACTGGCCCGCGGGCACCGCGATGAAGACCATGACCGTCCGCGAGGCGATCCGCGAGGCGATGTCCGAGGAGATGCGCCGCGACCCCACCGTCATGCTGATGGGTGAGGAGGTCGGCGAATACCAGGGCGCCTACAAGATCAGCCAGGGGATGCTCGACGAGTTCGGGCCGAAGCGAATCGTCGACACGCCGATCACCGAGATGGGGTTTGCCGGGATCGCCGTGGGGGCGTCCTGGGGCGGGCTGCGGCCCATCGTGGAGTTCATGACGTTCAACTTCGCCATGCAGGCGATGGACCACATCATCAACTCGGCCGCCAAGACGCTGTACATGTCGGGGGGGCAGATGGGCAGCCCGATGGTGTTCCGCGGGCCGAACGGCGCGGCGGCGCGGGTGGGCGCACAGCACAGCCAGGACTTCGCCGCGTGGTTCGCGATGGTGCCGGGGTTGCGCGTGGTGATGCCCTACAGCGCGTCCGACGCGAAGGGGCTGATGAAGACGGCGATCCGCGACGACAACCCGGTGGTGTTCCTGGAGAACGAGATCCTCTACGGCAAGTCCTTCGAGGTGCCGGACCTGGCCGACTTCACCGTGCCGTTCGGCAAGGCGAGGGTGTGGCGCGAGGGGACGGACGTGACGCTGGTGAGCTTCGGGATCGGGATGGTGCATACGCTCGCCGCGGCGGATGCGCTGGCGGCGGAGGGGATCAGCGCCGAGGTGATCGACCTGCGGACGCTGCGGCCCTTGGATTACGACACGGTGATCGCCAGCGTGCAGAAGACCAACCGCTGCGTGACGGTGGAGGAGGGGTGGCCGGTCGGGTCGATCGGGAACCACCTGGCTGCGGTGATCATGCAGCGGGCGTTCGACCATCTGGACGCGCCGGTGGTGAACTGCACGGGCAAGGATGTGCCGATGCCCTATGCCGCGAACCTGGAAAAGCACGCGCTGATCACGCCGGCCGAGGTCGTGGCCGCCGTGAAATCCGTCTGCTACAGGTAGGGGACCGCCATGGCCGTTGACATCCTGATGCCCGCCCTGTCGCCGACGATGGAGGAGGGGACGCTGGCGAAATGGCTCGTCAAGGAGGGGGATGCGGTCAGGTCGGGCCAGATCCTCGCCGAGATCGAGACCGACAAGGCGACGATGGAGTTCGAGGCGGTCGACGAGGGGGTCGTGGGGCGGCTGCTGGTCGCCGAGGGGACGGCGGGGGTGAAGGTGAATACGCCCATCGCGGTGCTGGTGGAGGAGGGGGAGGCGGTGCCCGCTGCGGCGCCGGCGAAGGCCCTGCCGGTCGTGGACGGCGCGACGCAGGGTGAGGCACCGCGGGGCTATGGGGATGCGGCCCCGGCGGGTGCGGCACCTGCGCCCGCCCCGGCGGCCCCTGCCCCGGCGGCCCCTGCCCCGGCGGCCCCCGTCCCGGCGGCCCCTGCCACGGTGGCTCCGAAGGCCGGGGGCGGGCGGGTGTTCGCCTCGCCGCTCGCGCGGCGGATCGCGAAGGAGCGCGGGCTGGACCTGGGGGCCGTGACGGGATCGGGTCCGCACGGGCGGATCGTGAAGGCGGATGTGGAGGGGGCGGTGGCGGCCCCTGCCCCGGCGAAGGCCGCTGCCGAGACGGCGAAGGCCCCGGCGGCTCCGGCTGCGGCGGCCCCGGCGATGGCGTCGGGAGCTTCGGCGGAGACGGTGAAGAAGATGTTCGCCGACCGGGAGTTCACCGAGGTGGCGCTCGACGGGATGCGCAAGACGATCGCCGCGCGGCTGACCGAGGCCAAGCAGACGATCCCGCATTTCTACCTGCGCCGCGACGTGAACCTCGACCCGCTGCTGGCCTTGCGCGAGCAGCTGAACGCGGGGCTGGCGGGGCGCGGGGTGAAGCTGTCGGTCAACGACTTCATCATCAAGGCCTGCGCGCTGGCCTTGCAGGCGGTGCCGGATGCCAATGCCGTCTGGGCGGGGGACCGGGTGCTGAAGATGAAGGCCTCCGACGTCGCGGTGGCGGTGGCGATCGAGGGCGGCCTCTTCACGCCGGTGCTGCGGGACGCCGAGACGAAGACGCTGAGCAAGCTGTCGGCCGAGATGAAGGACCTCGCGGCCCGGGCCAAGGCGCGGAAGCTCGCGCCGGCGGAGTATCAGGGCGGGAGCTTCGCGATCTCGAACCTCGGGATGATGGGGATCGACAGCTTCGACGCCGTCATCAACCCGCCGCACGGGGCCATTCTGGCGGTGGGGGCGGGGGTGAAGAAGCCGGTGGTGCGAGGCGGGCAGGTCGCGGTGGCGACGGTGATGACCGTCACGCTGTCGGTGGACCACCGGGTGATCGACGGGGCGCTCGGGGCGGAGTTCCTGAAGGCGGTGGTGGAGTTGCTGGAAGCGCCGCTGGCGATGCTGGCCTGACGCCGGGTCAATCCGGCATCGCGGCCCGGATCACCTGGTCCATGCTGATCGACGGCTGCGCGCAGCCGGCCTCGCCGACGATGCGGGCGGGCACGCCGGCCACCGTCTTCATCGGCGGGATGTCCTGCAGCACCACCGACCCCGCGGCGATGCGGCTGCAATGGCCGATGGTGATGTTGCCGAGCACCTTGGCGCCCGCGCCGATCATCACGCCGTCGCCGATCTTGGGGTGGCGGTCGCCGTCCTCCTTGCCCGTGCCGCCGAGGGTCACGGAGTGGAGCATGGAGACGTTGTCGCCGACCACGGCGGTTTCGCCGATGACGATGGAATGGGCGTGGTCGATCATGATCCCGCGCCCCACACGCGCGGCGGGGTGGATGTCGACGCCGTAGACCTCGGACACGCGCATCTGCACGAAATAGGCGAGATCGACGCGGCCCTGCCGCCACAGCCAGTGGCCGACGCGGTAGGCCTGGACGGCCTGGTAGCCCTTGAAGAACAGGATCGGCTGGAGATAGCGGTGGCAGGCCGGGTCGCGGTCGAAGACGGCGACGAGGTCCGCCCGCGCGGCCTGGCCGAGCGACGGGTCGGCCTCGTAGGCCTGGTCGGCGGTTTCCCGCAGGATCTGCTCGCTCATCTCGCCCGACGCCAGTTTCAGCGAGAAGCGGTAGGCGAGCGCGCGTTCCATCGTCGGGTGGTGCAGGAGGCCGGAGTGGATCAGCGCGCCGAGCAGCGGCTCGTCGCGGACAGCGGCGACGGCTTCCTCGCGGACGCGGGTCCACACCGGATCGAGCGACGTGATCTTCGGGATGGTTTCTGACATGGCCGACGCCCTGGCTGTGCGCGCCAGATGTGGGCCAAAGGACGCGCCCGGTCAAGCGCGCCCGGTCAGGCGCGCCCGGACGGCCGCCGGGCACGGCGCCAGGCCGCGATGGCCCCGGTCGCGGCGTGCAGGGCGCAGGTCCAGTCGTCGCTGCCCTCGGGCAGGGCCGGGGCGGGGACCGTCAGACAGCGGGACATGAGGCTGCCGTTGCCCCAGGCCGGGTGGCAGCGGCCCAGCCGGCGGCGGTGGCGATCGGCGGCGTCTGCCTCGTCGAGCAGGCGTGCCGCCGCGCCCTGACCTTCTGCAGAGACGACGCGCGCCAGCGCCAGAACGTCGCCCGCGAGCACGCGGCGCATCGGTCAGTCCGCGACGAAGAGGCTGCGGTATGGCCCCGCGCCGTAGCGCGCCGAGACCTGCGCGACCTCGACCTGGAACGCGCCGGTCGTGCCGTCTGACGCGCGCGCGGCGGCGGGATAGGCCCATGCCGGCGACGCGACGGAGGCGGTCCGCACCACCGTGCTGCCCAGACGGACGCGGATCGCGTAGCTTTCCGTCTCTTCGCCCAGCGGCACCTCGGGCCGGTCCCAGTCGTCGCCGTCGATCCGCGTGCGGCGGACCCAGGCGATGACCCGGCCGCCGGTCCCGTCGCCGCGCGACGTCAGGTGGGCGACCGAGTATGGCCGCAGGCCGTTGCCCTTGAACGCGAGGCTGCGGGTGGTGACGGCCGGATCGTCGGCACCGCGCTCCAGCGCCCCGACGCGGATGAACTTGCGGACGCCGCGGGCGCGGCCGGGCAGCTGAAGTTGCGTCAGCGCGTCGTCCAGGACGACGACGCGGCTGCCCGCCGGCCATTGCGGCGGCATCAGCCCGTCGGATCCCGCCTGGCCCCGCAGGCGATGCGAGACCTCCCAGGTGTTCGGCCCGACCAGCACCGCGTCGCGGAACTGGAAAACCTCCCACAGGTCCGCGCCGCCGTCGCCGATGGCCAGCGCGTTCGCCCCGGCCAGCACCGCCGCCTCGGCCGCCGTGGCCAGCGTGCCGCGCGGGGAAAGGCGGATGCGCAGGGCCGGGCCGCGATCCCACAGGCCGGGCCGGGCCGCGCGCAGCACGGTCTCGGTCCGCCCGACCAGCGCCCGCCGCGCGAGCGACGTATTCAGGCGGAAGCCCTCTTCCGTATCGGACAGCCAGACCCCGACGATCCCCGGCCAGGGCCGGGCCGAGGCCGCGACCCAGGGCGCGTGCGGCGACTCGTCGCCCGTCAGGAGCGGCAGGTCGAGGAAGACCGAGGTCACCGCCGACGGGGCCGCGAAGCGCGCGACCCGCGGGCGGTCTTCGGCGAAGGGCGGGGCGCGGTAGAGGCCGGGCTCGACCCGCAGCGCCTCCACCTGCGCGGCCGCCCCGCGCGAGACGCGGTCGATGCGGTAGCGGGCCTGGCCCAGGGTCACCACGTCACCGGCCCCCAGATGCGACAGCGACGGCGGCAGCGTCAGCGCCACCGTGTCCTGCGCGACCTGCGCCTCGGCCAGCCAGCGCGCGGCGACGGCCTTCGCCTCGCCCCCGGTCAGGACCAGCGGCAGTTCCGACACCACGACCGACGCGGGCGTCGGCCCCGGCAGGCGCACCTCGCTTTCGCGCGTCGCATAGTCGCCCTCGGCCTCGAAGAACACGGCCCGGACGGCCCCGGTCGCCAGCCCCTCGGCCTCGCGCGAGAAGGTGACGGCGGCACCGGCATCTGCCGCCAGCACCAGCGCCTCCTCGTCGAGCACGGCCGCGGCGCGCCCGTCGCGGGTCGAAAACTCCAGCCGCCCGCCGCGTTCGGCCGCATCGGCGCCGTAGGCGAGCATCAGCGGCTGCAGCGCCGCCCTGGCGGTCCCGGGCGCGGCCACCTCGAAGCCGCGCACCAGCCCGTAAAGCTTGTCCGTCCCGACCGGCCCGATGTCACCGCAGATCTCGCGCACCAGCCGCGGCAGGGGCACGCTCGTGGCGCGCCCGTTCAGCCAGTGGCCGCGGGCATAGTTCCCGGCGTCGCTCCACAGGTCGGACCGCTGCGGGAAGGCCGGGAAGGGCCGCGCGTCCCAGGCCCAGGCGAAGCAGCGCTCCAGGTTCAGCATCGCGCCGCCGTAGGCCGCCGACACCGGGTTGTTGGCGGGATCGCCGAAGAAGGCGTCCATCGCGATGTAATACTGGTGCTGGATCAGATCGTCGCGCGCACCGGTGGAATACTTCGGCAGGAAGGACTCCGACGACTTCGGGTCGAGGAACTTGTTCGGCTGGTTCGTGCCCCGGTCGACGGCGGCGCAGCCGTATTCGGTGAACCAGAAGGGTTTCGACCGCGGCACCCAGGCGGTCGAGGTGCCGGACCTCACCCCGCCCACCCGGTCGAAGTGCGGCTGCCCCCACCAGGCCCGCAGGTCCTTGTAGCGGAACACCCAGGGCTCGCCGAAGGCCCCGTCGGTGATCGGCGTGCGGCGCTGCGCCGCCTCGCCTTCGGGGCTGTCGTAGAACCAGTCGAACCCCTCGCCGCCCGCGATGTTGGCCTGCAGGTAGCCCGGGTTGTAGATGCTGCCCCAGCCCGCGTCGGCGTGGTCGTCGCCCTCGCGCCAGTCCGACAGCGGCATGTAGTTGTCGATGCCGACGAAGTCGACCTGCGGGTGCGCCCACAGCGCATCGAGGTGGAAGTAGACGTTGCCGTCGCGGTGATAGCCGAAATACTCCGACCAGTCCGCGGCATAGCTGATCTTCACCTGCGGCCCCAGGATCGCGCGCACCTCCTGCACCAGCTGGATCAGCTGCGCCACGGCCGGAAAGCTGTCGCCCGCGCCGCGGATCTGGGTCAGCGCCACCAGCTCCGACCCGACGCAGAACGACTCCACCCCGCCCGCGAGCGCGCAGAGATGCGCGTAGTGCAGGATGAACCGCCGGTAGCCCCAGTCGTCGGGGCCGGAGTAGACCACCTGCCCGCCCGTCCGCGTGAAATGCGACGGCTGCGCCGCGCCGAAGAAGGCCGCGACCTCGTCCGCAGCCGCCGCGGTGCGGTCGGTCGTCCCGGCGACGCCCGGTGCCCGCACGGTCGTGATCCGCCCGCGCCAGGGCAAGGCGGGCTGGCCCGGCTGCCCGGTATGGGGATTGGGCAAGGCATTGCCCGGAAGCTGATCCATCAGCACGAAGGGGTAGAACATCACCGCTTTGCCGATGGCGGTCATGGCGCGGATCGCCTCCACCACCGCATCGTCGGCGGGCGTGCCGCCATAGACCGGCCGCCCGTCCAGCCGCGCGACGGGCAGCGCCTGCGCGCGCCCGATCCCGCCCGCCCGCCAGGCCATCCCGGTCCCGTCGACCGCCGTCTGCTCGACCTTCGGGCGCACCGTGCATGTCCCGCAGCGCAGGTCGTCGCCGAACCAGCTCACGATCACCGACACCGCGCCGCATTTCGGCAGCTCCCGGTCGAGCTGCCGCAGCGACTGCGCGAAATCCGTCCCGCCGTAAGGCCCCGACAGGTTCGCCCAGTCGCCCTCGCCCTCGGCCCCCATGTAGACGCGCCGCGTGGCCAGGCTGTATTCGCCGGTCCCGGGGATCAGCGCCACGCCGCGCAGCACGTCGGCCAGATCGCGCTCCGCCGAGGGCGCGGCCCGGCGCATCACCTCGAACGACAGGGCCGGCACGCGGTTGCCATAGGGCGCGAGCGGCAGATCCTCCACCACCACATAGGCGATCCCGCGATAGGCCGGCGCGTTCCCCAGCCCCTCGACCGCCGCGATCCGCGGGTCGGGGGCCTGGTCTTCCCGCCCCTCGTAGACCCGCAGCGTCAGGGTCGAAGGGTCGATCTCCTGCCCGTCCGCCCAGACCCGCCCGATCCCCGTGATCGGCCCCTCGCACAAGGCGACCGCGAGCGACACCGAATAGCTGTAGCTCGTGACCCGCGGCCGGCCGCCCTTGCCGCCGCCCTCGACCGCCTCGCTCTCGGCAAAGCGCGAGGCCCAGATCACCTGCCCCGCCACCCGCGTCCGACCCCACAGCCGCCCGACCGGCTGGCCCTCGCCCGCGCCCATGATCCGGAACCGCTCGACCCGGCCCGTCTCGACCGCCTGCGACCCGCCGCCGAGGATCTTCTGGTCGATCACCCGCCCGACCGTGGCGCCCACCGCCCGGCCGATGACCGCACCCGACAGCCCCAGGACCGTCCCGCCGACCCCCGACCCGATCGCCGCCCCGGCGGCCGACAACACCAGCGTGGCCATCGGCCCTACTCCTCGAACGGAAAACGGAACGCACCGACGATCCGGCGCGCCCAGGGGGCGCTCAGCGGGCTCTCGACGACGCCATGGCCCGAGAAGGCGTGGATGAACCGGTCCGGCCCCACCCCGGACAGAACACCCAGATGCTTCGCGATCCCGTCGTCGCGCATGCGGAACAACAGCACGTCCCCGGGCCTCTGCACCGCCACAGGCCGCAGCCACCGCTCCGCCGCCGCGCGCAGCACCTCGCGGCCGCCGGTCTCGCCCCAGTCCATCGTATAGGGCGGCGGCACCTCGGGCTCGGCCCCGGAAAGCTCGCGCCACAACCCCCGCACCAGGCCCAGGCAATCCGCCCCGGCCCCCCGCATCGACGCCTGATGCACATAGGGCGTCCCCAACCACCCCCGCGCCGCCGCCACCACCCGGCTCATGCGTCGCCGCCGGTCAGGCTGCCGCCATCGTTGTCGCCCGACGACACCGGATAGGCGGTCAGCCAGTCCTCACCCGGCAGGTGCGGAAAGCCGCGGAAGTTCGCAACGTTGGCGAACCTGTCGCGGCAGGTGACCAGCCGCTTGTCGCATCCGGCGGTCAGCTGCACCGCATCGCCGCGCCGGGGCACGACGGGCAGCGCCGCCCAGAGGTCGATCAGCCGCCGCCCGCCCCGGATCCGGTCCGCCCGCACCCGCCCGATCATCCCCGCCGCCGGCCCGGCCGTGACCTCGATCACGCCCTGGTCGAACCACCCCTCCGGCGCGCCCGCGATCCCCGTCACCTCCATCACCGCCCCGTCGGTCGCATCGGCCAGCGTCCCCGCCAGCCGGAACCCCGGCGTCGCCAGGTCGAACCCGCACCGCCCGTCGCCCAGTTCCGCCGCGCATTGCCGGCGATAGCTCGCCCCCGCCTCGACGTTCAGCGCCTCGCTCAGGCCCCGCAGCTCGGCCGTGAACGCCACGCCGTTGCGCGAGATCGCGCCGATCCGCCCCCGGAACTCCACCCGCCGCTCCGCCGGGCTGTCCCAGTTGACCAGCCAGCCCACCACCTCGGCCCCGTCGTAGCGCCCTGCGACCAGATCGGCCTCGGTCACGGCATCGTCCGTCAGCGCGCCCAGCGCCTCCGCGTTGTCGACCGACAGGCCCGTCGCCTGTTCCAGCACCCCCGCCGCCAGCCCCGACCCCGCCCGGAAATCAACGCCGCCCCACCGCAAGTCCCGGTCGTGGTCGGTGAAGCCCAGCACCACCCCGTCCTTCCGCGTCACCTGCCAGGCCCGCGCGACCGTCGCCGCCCCCCCCGCCAGATGCGCCGCGAGTGCATCGCTCATACCCGCACCTCGATCACCGGCACGCCCGGCGCCTCGCCCGCCTGGAACGACGCAACCGACACCTGGATGCGGTCGATGTCGAACCGCACGGGCACGTCGAACTCGAACCCGGCGGTGACGGGCACATCCTCGGGGGGCGGATCGGCGAAGGTGACGGTCCCCGTCGTCACGTCGACGAAGAAATCGACCGTCTCGACCCGCGGCTCCTGTCCCAGCATCACCCGCACGCTCCCCGCGACCGGCTTCGTGATCCGCCGCATCCACTGCTGCCCGCCCGAGCGATAGCGGCGCAGCAGCGGAAACTCGCGCCGCACGCCGTCGCCGCGTCCCAGCTCCTGGTCCTCTCCCGACACCTCCCGCGACGGGCGGCACGACTTGAAGTCCGCCCAGTCCTTCCAGCGAAACCCGTTCAGCTGCCCCCGCCGCGCCTCGAAGAAGGCCACCAGCGCGTGCAGGTCGTCGAGGCTCCGCAGCCCCAGGCCCGCGTCGTAGCGCCGCCGCGAATCGGCCCAGGGCGTCGCCCGCTCCTCGAACCCGTTCGACAGCGCCACGATCTGCGTCCGCCGCTCCGGGCCGCCCAGCGCGCCGAAGCTCAGCGACGCCGGGAACCGCACCTCATGAAAGGCCATCTCTCACCTCACCGGTTGCGCTGGCCGCGCGACAGCGCGCGGGCGGCATCGGCCGCGATCTGGCTCTGGCTGCGGCGGAAGCCCTCGACATCCGGGGTCTGGATGTTCATCACCACCGTCACCGCCCGGCCCCCGCCCTTCAGCCCCAGCGTGCCGTCCGGCCCGCGCGCCAGCGGCATGATCGCCTCGGGCCCCGCCTCGCCCATCAGCCCCGTGCCGCCGCGCATCGGAAAGGCCGTCGCGCCGCTGACCACCCCGCCCTTGGCAAAGGGCGTGATCGCGCCGACCAGCCCCTGCGCGATCGCCCCGCCCACCGCGTTCTGCACCGGCCGCATGGCGATGTCATAGACGGTGTCGGCGATGCTCTGCGCCACCGTCTTCAGCGCGTCGCCCAGCCGCATCCCGTCGAAGGCCAGGCCGTCGAACGCCCGCCGGAGGCCGCCCCCGATGCCGCTCGACAGGCTGCCCACCTCGCGCCCGGTGAACAGCATCGTCTCGCGCATCCGCGCCAGCTCAGCCTCGAAGGCCGTGGCCATCCCCGCCGCCTGCCCCATCGCCTGCTCCAGCGCCTCGACCTGCTCGGTCAGCGTCTCGACCCGCGCCATCCGTCACCCCATCAGGAAAGGCCGCGAGCAGCTCGTCCAGCCGCGCGCGGGAAAACACGGGGCCGGCCGCCTCGGCCCCCAGCATGATCCGCAACTCCAAGGGCGTCAGCCGCCAGAAGACGTCGGGGGCCAGCCCCAGCCCGCGTAGCCCCGCCGCCATCAGCCCCGGCCAGTCGATCCGGTCAGCCACGCACGAAGGCCCGCGCCAGCAACTGCGCCGCCGCCTCCGCCGCGGCCAGCGGCCCGCCGCCGACCTCGACCGCCAGCAGGTCCGCCGCGGTCCCCCGCCAGCCCCCGCCGCGCAGGCCCGCGACCAAGAGCCCCAGCACGTCGCGCGCCGAGAACCTGCCGCCCTCGAACCGCTCGACCATCGCCAACAGGCTGTCGTCGCCCAACGACGCCTCCAGTTCCGCCAGCGCCCCGAGCGTCAGCTTCGCCACATGCGCGGTGCCGTCCAGGACGACCGAAACCTCCCCCGCGAAGGGGTTCACGGCAGCGCCACGAAGGTCAGCACGCCCGCGCTCGCAAGCGACATCTCGTAGGTCGCCTCGCCGTTGTAGCTGCCCGCATACTCGATCCCGGCGATCTGGAACGGCCCCTGCACGACCCCGAAGCTCGGGATCACCACCTGCCAGTCCGGCACCTCGCCGCCGAAGAAGATCGCCCGCGCGCGCTGGTCGGTGTCGGCATCGCGGAACACCCCCGACCCGCTGATGCTCGCCGACTTCACCCCGGCCCCCGCCAGAAGCTCACGCCACCCGCCCTCGGATTCCAGGCTCGTGACATCCACCGTCTCGGCGTTGAAGCTGATGCGCGTCGCCCGCAGGCCCGCCACCGTCTCGAACGTCCCGTCGCCCGTCAGATCGACCTTCAGCAGAAGATCGCGCCCGTTCTGCACCGCCATCGGTCTCTCCTATGCCTCGACCCGCGCGCGGAAGATCAGGTCGATCCGCCGCACGTCGCCTTCATCCATCCGCCGCGCGCTCGCCTTCACGAACCGCGTGCCGACCAGCCGCCCGCGCGCCAGCACGCCGGAAAAGCCCTCCAGCGCATCCGACACCGCCACCGCCACGGCCTTGGCGGCCGCAAAGCCGGTGGCATCCGAGATCACGCTGACCTCCACCGCATGCGCCGCCCCGCCGCCCGAGCGATCCGACTGGTCCGTCACCTCCTCCGGCCCGATCAGCACGAAGGTCCCCGCCCCGCCGCCCGACGGCACCGCGTCGAACACCGGCACCCCCGCCAGCGCGGGCCAGCCCGTCAGCCGCCCGAACACCGCGGCCTGCAAGGCCGCCGCCGCCCCATAGCTCATGCCGGCACCTCCTCGCGCGCAAAGCACACCAGGTGCCGGCCCTGCGGGTCGCGCTCGCCCACCGCCAGCACCGTGAACACCCGCGCCCCGTCGCGCAGCCGGTTGCCCGCGACGGGCCGCCCCGGAGACCCCACCGGCGCGCCCCGCAGCGTCACCCGCCAGGCGACCGACGCCAGGTTGATCTCCTCCCCCGCCGCCTCGCGCCCGACGCCGGGCGACAGCTCGGCCCAGACGACGCCCGCCACCGCCCAGCTCTCGGCAAAGCCGCCCGCGCCGTCCGGGACCGTCACGGGCCGCTCCAGCACCAGCCGCCGGTTCAGGTTCGGCACCCTCATGCCCCGCCCCCCAGCGTCCGCACCGTCCGCCAGCGGCTGATGAGCTCGGCGACCCCGCCCGGCATCCCCTGCCCGCCCCCGTCGTGGCGCAGCTCGTAGCGGTGCGCGGCCAGCATCAGCACGGCCAGCGCCAGGTCGCGCGGCACGGCATCCCAGGCCCCGAACCCCGCGTCGAACACCACCTCGACCCGCCCCCCGTCCGGCACCATCGGCAACAGGAACCCCGCTCCCTCCAGCTTCGGCCGCGCCATGTCCGGCACCAGCCGCCAGCGATCCCCCGGCACCGCGCTCGCCGCCCCCGTCCCGTCGAACACCGTCACCGACACGACCGCGCTGACCGGCGCGAGCGGCAGCGCCTGCGCATCGCGGTCGCGCCAGTCCGCCAGCCGCATCCGGAACCGCCGCCCGATCACCGCCTTGCCCGTCCGCCCCTCCACCGCCGCCAGCGCGCCGCGCAGGTGCGCCTCCAGCAGCCCGTCCTGCATCCCGTCGTCGGCGAACCCCGTGCCCAGACGCAACTGCGCCTTCAGCTCGGCCACGGGAAGCGCCGCCACCGGCACCCCCGTCTCCTCGGTCAAGACCATCTCACCCTCCAGCCCCCCGGACACAAGGCAAGGACGCGCGCCCCGCACCACCCGGTGGAGGGGGGAAGCAGCCAGTCGGCACGGGAAACCGGCGCGCGTCCAAGACCGGGGGCCGCCCCCCGGTGGCGTCAGCGATCCGTCACGAGACGGCGAACCGCAGCAGCTTGATCGCGGCAAAGTCCGTCACGTCCCCGCCCACGCGCTTGCTGGCGTAGAACAGGACGTGCGGCTTCGCGCTGAACGGGTCGCGCAGGATGCGCAGGTCGGGCCGCTCGGCGATGGTATAGCCCGCGCGGAAATCGCCGAAGGCGATGGCATGCGCGCCCGCCGCGACATCCGGCATGTCCTCCAGGATCAGCACCGGATAGCCCATCAGCACCGCAGGCTGGCCCTGCTGCAGCCCGTCCGCCCACAGGAACCGCCCGTCCGCGTCCTTCAGCTTGCGCACCGCGCCGGCAGTCTTCGAGTTCATCACGAAGGTCGCGTTCGCCCGGTAGTCGGCGTTCAGCGCGTAGACCAGGTTCACGATGCAGTCGGCCGGCGCCACGGTCGGAAAGTCCGCCGCCGCCCCGCTCGGCACATAGCCGATGTTGCCCCAGGTCCAGGTCGCGTTCGGGACCCTCGGCGGCAGCATGATGCCCCGCGGCTTGTCCACGCCGTCGCCGTTGACGAAGGCCGCCGCCTCCGCCCGGATGAACCGCTGCGCGATCTTCGTCGCGAGCCAGCCCTCCACGTCGAACGCCGTGTCGTCGAGGATCCGCTGGCTCGCCTTCGGCATCGCCGCCAGCTCGTGCAGCCGGATGGAAATCCGCTCGATCAGCGGGGTGGAGGTCTCCACCGTCACCGGCACCTCCTGCGCCCAGCCGCTGCCGGGATCGCTGCGGTCGATCAGCACGTCGTAGTTCGCGGCCTCGACGTTCACCACGTTGGCCACCGCCCGCAGCGAGCTCGTCGACGACAGCATCGACTGGATCGTGTCCGACATCTGCGGGTTCAGCAGGAACCCGCCGTCGGCATTCACGTTCGTGGCCAGCGCCTTGCCCTCCAGCACCAGGCCGCGCAGCCCGTCGTCGTCGCCGTGCCGCAGGTAGGCGCCCATCGCCTTCTGGTGCGGCACCTCCACCTCGGCCCCGAGGGACGCCGCGGTGGACAGCACCGGGCGCGAAAGGGTCGTCGTCTTGCGATCCAGCATGGTCAGCCGCTCTTCCTGTTGTTGCAACGCGATCTTCACGTCGGCCTGGAAGCCCTTGAGCTCGCTCACGAACTCGTCCTCTCCTCCAGCCGTCTCAAGGGCCTCGGGCGCATCCGCCCGGCCCTTCGCCACCATCCTTGCCATCAAAGGTCCTCGCTCCGCCTACCGCCCACGCAAGGCCGCACGCGCCATGCGCAGGGCCTCCGTCCTCGCGTCCCGGGCACCGCCCGGGGCATCCTTCGCCGCCGCCCGCGCCCCGGGCAGCATCGGGAAGGTCACCAGCGACACCTCCCACAGGTCGATCTCGTCGAGCCGACGGCCCGCGCCGTCGCGCGTGGCCTTCACCGTGCGATAGCCGATCGACAGCCCGTCGATCGCGCCCGCCGCCATCAGCGCCAGCGCCTCGCGTCCCTGCGCCACCGCATCGAGGATGCGCCCCCGCACCCACAGCCCGCGCGCATCCTCGCGCACCTCGTCCCACACCCCGATCGGCCGGCCCGGATCGTGCTGCCACAGCATCTTGACCCGCCGCCCGGCCGCCGCCAGCCGCGCCAGCGACGCCTCATAGGCCCCGGCCTGCACCACGTCGCCGCCCTGGTCGCGGACCCCGAACAGCGAGGCGTAGCCCTCGACCACGCCCCCCTCGGCCGCGAACTTCGTCTCCAGCCTCACCGGGTCCATGTCAGCGCCTCCTGCACCACCGTCTCGATCCCGTAGGTCATCAGGAACGTGGCCACCCCCACCACCCCCACCCACATCCGCTTCTCCATCCGTTCCAGCGCGGCCTCGATCAGCCCCAGCCGGTATTCCAGCGCCACCCACCGCTCGGCCGCGACCCGCTCGTTCGCCTCGATCCGCGCGCTCGCCGCGTCGAAACTGTCGTAGAGGAAGCGGCTCCCGCCCTCCGCCCGCGCCGTCATGCGGAAGGCTCCGCCGGCAGCCCCAGGGCCACCCGCTTCTCGGCATCGGTCAGGAACGCGGCCGCCCCGATCCGCGCCCACTGCGCGTCCCGCTCCACCGCCAGCGCCGGCACCTGGTCGAGGTCCACCCGCAGCTCCACCGCCTCGCCGGTCTGCGCGGCAAGCCAGGCCGACAGGTCGGCCAGCACCTTCGCCGCCAGCGGCAGCACCGTCAGCCGCATGAAGGCCCGGCTCGCCTCCTGGTAGTTCGCATAGGTCGCATCCCCCGGGA
The DNA here is from genome assembly GCA_964575185.1 of uncultured Exiguobacterium sp. Lineage (GTDB taxonomy): Bacteria > Pseudomonadota > Alphaproteobacteria > Rhodobacterales > Rhodobacteraceae > CAZNPW01. The sequence goes on along the minus strand of CAZNPW010000020.1, from coordinate 1,646 downwards.
TCCCGATCAGCATCGGCGGCACCCCGAAGGCCATCGCGATCTCCCGCGCCGCCGCCTCCTTGGTCTTCTGGAACTCCATGTCCGACGGGCTGAACCCCATCGGCTTCCAGTCAAGGCCCCCCTCCAGCAGCATCGGCCGCCCGGCGTTGCGCGCCCCCTGGTGGTGCGTCTCGATCTCCACCTGCAGCCGGTCGAACTGGTCGGGGCTCAGCGTCCCCTGCCCGTCCACGCCCCTGTAGACGATGGCGCCCGACGGCCGCGCCGCGTTGTCCAGAAGCGCCTTCGACCAGGCGCTCGCCGCCGAATGCACGTCGATCGCCACCGCCGCCGCCTGCAGCGGCGACAGCCCGTAGTGGTCATCCACCGGATGGAAGGCCTTCAGGTGGCAGACCGGCGACACCTCCCCCACCGCGAAGCGATGCTTCCGCGCCCCCACCGCATAGTCGTAGGCGACCGGCCAGCCGTCCGCCCCCGGCACCACCGCCATCCGGTCCGGCCGCAGCACGTGCAGTTCCGCCACGCCCCCGTCCGCCCCCGCCACCGCCTCGACATAGGCGTTGCCGGCCAGGCACAGATAGCCGTAGACCGCCTCCAGGAACTCCGCCCGCCCCTGCGCCCCGTTCGGCCGCGCCAGCAGCGCCAGAACGGGGTGCACCTCGTAGCGCCGCGCCGCATCCTGCGCGATCACCGGCAAGGCCGCCGCGGTCTCGGCGATCACCTTCACCGCCCGGAACCCCACCGGATTGCCCTGGAACCCGTTGCGCACCAGGCTCCCCGCATCGCGCGGGCTCCAGGCCACGCGGCCCGAGGTGCCGAAGGCCACCACCCGCCCCGCCGCACTCGCCTTCACCTCGGCGCCCGCCGGCACCCCGGCGCCCGCCGCCTTCCGCCCCAGAAACCCGAACATCGCCGCTCCTTCGCGTGACGAAAGACAAAGGGGGACCCGACAGGCCCCCCTCTTCATCTTCCCGAAAATATCCCGGGGTGCGGGGCAGAGCCCCGCGAACCTCACCGCAAGCTCAAAGCCCCCGCACCTGCGGCGCCCGGAACCGCCGCGCGGGCTCCACGAGCAGGTCGGTCAGCGCCCAGACCAGCGCATCCATCCGGTCCGGCGAGCCCGTCCCGCGATACCCCTCCGGGGTCATCCGGCACATCTGCTCCTCGAGCGCGCCGAGCCCCGCCAGATGCCGCACCCGTCCCTGCTCGTACAGCGCCGCGACCGGCATTGCCCGCGCGGCCTTGCCCGCCGCTGCATGCACCAGCCGCAAGGGCACCAGCGGGTCCACCGCGCGGATCACGTCCTCGACCATCCGCCCGCCCTGGTTGCCCTCGGCCACCAGCCGGCTCGCCCCCCACCGGTCCATCGCCGCGACCGCGGCCTGCGCCCAGACCTGCGGCCCGCCCGTCACCGTCGCATCCTCCAGCACCACCGCCCGCCAGTCCTGCGGCCCGCCCTTCGTCACCGCCCCCGCGACCACGATCCCGCAGGCATCGCCCGCGCCGCCGACGCTCGGGTCCACCGCCACCACGATCCGGTCGAGCGCCCCCGCCGCGTCCGCCCGCAGCCCCGCGAGCATCGCCGCCGTCCACAGCGCGCCCTCCGCATCCTCGACCAGCCGCCCCTCCATCTCCTGCGCACCGATCCG
>CAZNPW010000019.1:0-56026 GCA_964575185.1 uncultured Exiguobacterium sp. | reverse complement strand
ACGCGGCCGTTCCAGCTGGTGACGGGGCGCGTCTGGAAGGGCACCGCCTTCGGCGGCGCGCGCGGCCGCACCGACGTGCCGGGGATCGTCGACTGGTACATGGCGGGCCGCATCGAGATCGACCCGATGATCACCCACACCCTGCCGCTCGACCGCATCAACGACGCCTTCGACCTGATGCACCGGGGCGAGAGCATCCGCGCGGTGGTCGTCTACTGACGGGGCCCCCCGGAAGGTCCCGGGGGGCCGGCCGGTCAGCGGCGGCCGGTCAGGCTGTCGTCGCGGTCGTCCTCGATCTCCACCTCGGTGTGGCGGATGGTATCGCGCACGGTCTCCTGCCGCTCGGTCGCGGTCTTGCGGACGCCGATCTCCTCGACGATGCGGGCCTCCTTGCTGACCACCGCCTCCTCGCGGTAGGCCTCGGCCTCGATCGTGCGGTCGGCGAAGGCGTCGGCGCTGCCCGAGAACGCCCGGTCCACGGGGCGGCGCTCGATCTCGACCCGCTCGTCGCGCAGGCTGACGGTCTCGTTCACCGGCTCTTCGACCACGTAGGCGCGCACCCGGACGCGACCCGCGAGTTCCTCGCGCTTGCCGATCCGCAGGCGCTCCTCCATCACCTCGATGGTGTCGTCGCCGCGGCCGATCGCGTCGGCATACTGCGCGCGCTCGGCGGCCAGGCCGGACATCCCGCCGCCGTTACCCGCATCACCGACGATGCCGACACTCGCCCCGCCGGCGGCCGCCACGCGGTCGGCGTCGGTCATCGTCGCGGGCTGGCCCAGCCGCGCGGCACCCGGGGTGAAGTCCTGCCCGGTCAGGTCCGAATCCTGCATCGCCGACCCCGACGCGTAGCTGCCCTGCGCCTCGGCGAAGCCCGTGCCGGCCGACGCCGACCCGGCCATGCCCGCACCGGCCATTCCGGACGCAGCGCTCCACCCCTCGCTGCGCCAGGTCTCGCTGCGTTCGTCGATGTCGACCGCGCCCGCGTCCTCCAGCACGTCCACCGCCTGCTGCCAGGCGGTTTCGGTCAGGTGCGTGACCGTCACCAGATGCCCGCCGCGGTGCAGCCCTTCGGCATAGGTCGCGCGGTCGTCCTCGGGGAAGAACAGGTCGCCGAGCGATTCGAAGAAGCCCTTCGAGGTCGACATGTTATCGCCCTCGGTCGTGCTTCCGGTCCGCGCGCCCTGCCGCTCGTTGCCGTGGGTGATGCGGATCGTCGCGTCGGGGATGCCCGCCTGCCGCAGCATGTTCACCGCCTTCTCCGCGTCCGCGTGGGTATCGAACATGGCGGAGACGGCACGATGCGCGCGGCTGTCGCTGCCCGCCTCCATGCCGATGTCGGACGCACCGGGGATGTAGTCTGTCATGATCGGGTTTCCTCGTGGGAGAAATCGTGGGATACCTCCGAACCCGGATCGACGGCGATCTGTTCCACGACGGCGCGCTGCCGCCGCAGGGGTATGCTTTCGCGCGCGACCTCGGTGACCTCGCGGCGGTGCAGGTGGATCTCCTCCACCAGCACCAGCTGCCGCACCAGCCGCTCCTCCACCACCGGCAGGATCGTCACGCAGCCTTCGGTGCGGACGGGGGGAACGCTGTCGACAACGCGGTCCATGGGCACCCGCGTGACCTGCACCTCGGCGCGGGTCAGCGGCACCTCGACCGTGTGTTCGACCGTGTCGGTTTCGGTCCGCACCACGATGCGGTGCCAGTCGACGCGGCGGCGGCCGATCACGGCGCGCTCGGCGGCGAGTTCCAGGATGTCGGTGCTGTCCATCCGCCGAGAACCCCGCCGGCCGCGATACGTTCCCTTGCATCCGCCGCCGCAACCGCGACAGTGGCGGGCAAACGAGGTGCCACATGGCCGACCGCCCGCTGCTGCTCGCCGTGCTGATCGACGCCGACAACGTGTCGGCCGGTTCGGCCGAGGCCATCCTGCGCGAGATCGCGACGCTGGGGGAGCCCGGCCTGCGCCGCGTCTACGGCGACTGGTCAAGCGCCGCGCTGGGGCAGTGGAAGAAGAAGGCGCTCGAGCTCGGGCTGGTGATGCACCAGCAGTCGGCCAACACCAAGGGCAAGAACGCCAGCGACATCGGCCTCGTCATCGACGCGATGGACATCCTGCACGGCGGCCGCTTCGACGGCTTCGTCCTGGTGTCGTCGGACAGCGACTTCACCCGGCTCGCCTCGCGCATCCGCGAGGACGGGCGGCAGGTCATCGGCATCGGCGAGGGCAAGACGCCCGAGGCGCTGCGCAACGTCTGCAACCGGTTCATCCTGATCGAGAACATCCTGTCGGACGCCGAGGCCCCGGCCGAGACGCGCGGCGAGGTCCCCGCGCCCGCCCGCACGCGCGAGCCGCCGTCGGCGGTGATCCCCCTCGTCGTCAAGGCGATGAAGACCATCGACCCCGAAGGCGAATGGTATGGCCTGGGCCTCGTCGGCCAGACGATCCAGCAGGCCAACCCCGACTTCGACCCCCGCACCTACGGCGCGGCCAAGCTGTCGGACCTTCTGCGCAGGGTCGGCCGGTTCGAGGTCCGCCAGGGCGGCACCGGCAACCGGCTGGAGGTGCGCGACCGGGCCTAGGCGCGCCGCACCCGCCGCCCCTCGACCAGCCAGGCCGCGATGGCCAGCACGCTGGCGAGCAGCAGATACAGCCAGCCGGGCAGAAGCGCCGCGATGGTGACGTCTTCGGTCACGAAGGCGTCGCGCGGGGTCAGGCCGAGCCAGCCGCGCCCGGCCGCCGCGCGGCCTTCGCCGACCAGGCGGATGTCGGGCATCCCGTCCTGCAGCCGGAACACCGCCCCGCCCGTCGTGGCGGCCACCGCGCCCACCGCGGTGCCGTCGGCGATCGTCTCGCGGAACTCGCGCGGGCTGCCGGGGCCGACGGCGAAGACGCGGGTCAGCTCGCCCTGCTCCAGCCGGTAGAGGCCGATCTCGGGGGCCTGCCATTCCACCGCCCAGCGGCCCGGCGCGACCTCGGTCATGGCGAGGGGCGTGACGGTGCCGTCGGGGGCCGTGACGGTGACGGGGCCGGGCGGGTCATCGGCGATGGTGCGGCGGGTGATCGTCAGGACCTGGCCGTCGGCGGTGGCGTTCAGCGCCTCTTCCTCGAGCTCCGGCTCCTTCAGCATCCAGTGCGCGAGCCGCCGCAGCAGTTCGAGCTGCGGGCCGCCGCCGTCGTAGCCCCGCCCCCAGAGCCAGACCTGATCGGAGGCCAGCACGGCCACCCTGCCCTCGCCCTCGCGCGCGAGCTGCAGCAGGGGCCGGTCCCCCGGCCCCGTCATCAGCGTCTCGCCCGCGCGGGGGATCATGTCCATCATGCGGAACCAGCGGCCCCAGCCGCCTTCGGGCGCGGTCGCCTCCAGCCCCTCGGTCACCGGATGGCGGCGGCCTAGGTCGGTAAGCGCGGGTCGGAAAGCGCCCTCGATCACCCGGCCGGTCACCTCGACGGGCAGGATGTCGCCGAGGGGCGACCGCCACAGGCTGTCGGCCACCCCCGCCTCCGGCCCCGCCGACACCAGCACGGTGCCCCCGCGGGTCACGTAATCGCGCACCGATTCGAGGTAGCTCTGCGGCAGGATGCCGCGCACGCGGTAGCGGTCGAAGATGATGAGGTCGAACTCGTCGATCTTCTCGATGAACAGCTCGCGCGTCGGGAAGGCGATGAGGCTCAGTTCGTTGACCGGCACCCCGTCCTGCTTCTCCGGCGGCCGCAGGATGGTGAAGTGCACCAGATCGACCGACGGGTCGGACTTCAGGAGGTTGCGCCACACCCGCTCGCCCGCGTGCGGCTCTCCGCTCACCAGGAGCACCCGCAGCCGGTCGCGCACGCCGTTCATCTGCACCACGGCCAGGTTGTTGCGGTCGGTCAGCTCGCCCGGCACCGGGGCCACCGCGAACTGCAGCACGTTCTGGCCGCCGTGGGACAGCACGACGGGCAGCTCCAGGTCTTCGTTCAGCGGCACGGTGAAGGTCTGCGGCGCGTTCGCGTCGACCGTGATCGTCAGGTCGACCGTGGCATCGCCGGGGGCCGCACCCAGGTCGTCGACCCGCAGGGTCAGCTGCACCTCCTCGCCGACGATGGCGAAGGCGGGCGCGTCCTGCACCAGGACGCGGCGGTCCCAGTCCTTGTCCTGCCCGGTCAGCAGGACCTGCAGCGGTGCGGGCATCTGCGGGGCAAGCTCCAGGTCCTGCAGCCGCCCGTCGCTGACCAGGATCGCACCCGCGATCCGCGCCCGCGGCTCCTCCGCCAGCGCCTCGGCCAGCGCGGTCATGGCGAGCGAGCCCGCATCGTCCGCGCCGTCGCGGAAGCGCACGATCCGCAGTTCGGTCGCGGGCATCGCCGCGACCTCGGCCTGCACTGCGGCCACCGCCGCCGCCGTCTGCTCCGTCCGCCCGGGCAGCCCCTGGCTTGCGCTTTCGTCGACCACCAGGATCACGATGTCGTTCAGCCGGGCGCGGGTCTCGTCCTGCAGCGCGGGGTTCGCGAGGCCCGTCAGCACCACGCCCGCCGTCAGCGCCCGCAGCCACCAGCCGCCGAGCCCCCGCCACAGCGCCACCGACACGAGCACGACCGACAGCGCCGCCAGGCCCCAGATCAGCGACCAGGGCACCAGCGGGTCGAACACCACCCCGGTGACCGCGTTCACTGGCCCAGCCTTTCCAGCAGCGCAGGCACGTGGACCTGGTCGGATTTGTAGTTGCCCGTCAGGACATACATGATGAGGTTGATGCCGAAGCGGTAGGCCATCTCGCGCTGCCGCTCGCCCGCGAAGCCGCGGCCCACGGGGAACAGCGCCACGCCGCGGTCGTCGACCGCCCATGCCGCCGCCCAGTCGTTGCCGCCGATCACCACCGGGGTCACGCCGTCGTTCAGGTTGCGGAAGGGCATCCCCTCGATCTGCTCGGCATCGGGCGGGGCGGCCTCGACCCAGGTGGGGGCGCTGGTGAAGCGGCCGGGGAAGTCGTTCAGCAGATAGAAGGTCCGCGTCAGCACATGGTCGGCCGGGACCTGTTCGAGCGGCGGGATGTCGAGGCTCGCGGCGATCCGCTGCAGCGCCGCGCCCTCGCGCGTCGTGCCGCCGCCGCGCGCCGTGTCGGCGTCGCGGGTGTCGAACAGGATCATGCCCCCGGTGCGCAGGTAGTCGTTCAGCCGCGCCGCCGCCTCGTCCGACAGGTCGGGCGCGTCGGCGGTGACCGGCCAGTAGAGGAACGGAAAAAAGGCAAGCTCATCGGTTTCCGGGTTCACCCCCATCGGCGCGGCGGGTTCGACCGAGGTGCGCTGGTAAAGCCGCATGCCAAGGCCCTGCAGGCCCGCCCGCGCCATCTCGTCCACCTGGGGGTCGCCGGTCAGCACGTAGGCGAGCACGACCGCCCCCGTCGCCTCGCGGGCAAAGGCCTCCTGCGCGGGGTCGAGCGTGTCCTGCGCCACGACGGCATCCTGCGCGCGGCCTGGCGCGGGCAGCACGACCAGCGCCGCGAGCATCGCCACCGTCGCGCCGCGCAGCTTGCCCGAGACGAACAGCGCGGCCAGGATGTCGGCCATCAGCAGCAGCATGGCGGCGGTCAGGAACCAGCCTTTCAGCGCGCGCTCGGGCGGCGGCTCGAGGCCCTCGACCGGCACGCCCGCGGGCCAGGCGGCCGGGACCAGCGCGGTGTCCGCACCGATGACGTTCAGCGCCACGCGGCGATCGGGCCCCGCGTAAAGGCCGGGCGGCGTGTCCGGCCCCGGACCGTCGCCGATCGCCGCCGCCAGCACCTCGCCCGGCACCCCCGCCACGCTCCCTGCGTCCTGCGCCTGCCCCCAGGCGTCGAGCCGGCTGTCGAGCGTGAAGGTCTGCCCGGCCAGTTCGGCCGCATCCGGCGCGGCGGGGCGGGTCGAGACCGCCAGCCGCTCCAGCATCTGCACGAACAGGCCCGACAGGGGCAGCGTCGACCAGTCGGCGTTGGCGGTGACGTGGAACAGCACGACCTGTCCCTGGTCCAGCACCTTGCGCGTCACCAGCGGCGTGCCGTCGGCGAGCGCCGCGATGGTGCGCTGCGCCAGTTCGGGGGACGGCTGCGCCAGCACCTGGCTTTCGACCGTCACGTCATCCGGCACCGGCAGCCCGTGGAACGGACTGCCCTCGGGGAAGGGCGCGAGCGTCTTGGGGGCGCCCCAGCTCATCGCGCCGCCGACCGTGCGCCCGCCCTCGCGCAGACGCACCGGCAGCAGCGGATCGTCCGCCGCGCGGGCCAGGTCGCTGGCCGCCAGCCGCGGTCCGGCGAAGCGGACGAGCATCCCGCCCTCTTCCACCCATTCGGTCAGCCGCTCGGTCTCGTCCTGGTTCAGCCGCGCCACGTCGGCCAGGATCACCACGTCGGGGCTCGCCATCAGCGCGTCGGTCAGCGTGGCGTCGATCAGGTCGGCGGCGGGGCGCAGGGCCTGTTCCAGGTAATGCGTGGGCGACAGGAGCTGCAGCCCTTCGGCATCCGCGCCGCCGCCGATGATGGCGATCTTGCGCCGCTGCAGGCTGTCGTCGGCCAGGCTAACGGCGGCGGCCGAGCGGATGCCCTCGATCTCGAACCGGGTGATGCGGTTCCTGACCTCGGGTGGCACGTCGAGCGGCACCTCGGCCCGCGCCTGCCCGGCGGCAAAGGTCAGGACGCTGCGGCCAAGCTCGCGGTCGATCCCGGCAGGATCGGGGCCGCGGGCGATGACGTTGACCGCCAGCCCCCCGGCGACGGGCAGGCGGCTGGCCGCCAGCTGCACCGCGCCGTCGGCATAGGTCGCGGGGTGCAGCGCCAGAAGGGGCCGGGGGCTTTCGAAGACGGTCAGCGCCCCCCGCGCCTGCAGCGCTTCCGTCAGGTCGCCGCGCCCGGCATGGTCCAGGCCGTCCGACAGCCAGAAGCTGTCGAAGCCGCCCGCGGGCAGGCTGTCGATCCAGGCCGACAGGTCGGCCGGCGCCCAGGGTTCCGGGACCAGCCCCGCGACCCGCGCGCCGACCGTCGCGGCGGTTTGGAACGTTATAGGCTCCGGGTCGTCGGTCAGCCGGACGACCGCCACGGGCCGCCCGTCGCGCCCCGCCTCCGCGACCAGCGCCGCGGCGCGCTCGGTCCGGCGGGGCCAGTCGCGGGCATCGGCCCAGGTGCCGTCCATCAGGATCAGAAGCGGTGCCGTCCCGCCCTCGCGCGGCTGCGGGTTCAGGACCGGCCCGGCGAAGGCCACGATCGCCGCCGCCACCGCCAGCATCCGCAACAGCAGCAGCCACCACGGCGTCCTGTCGGTCTCGGTCTCCTCGTCCTTCAGGCCCAGAAGCAGCGCCACCCCCGGGAACCGCCGCCGGATCGGCGCGGGCGGCACGGCGCGCAGCAGCAGCCACAGCACCGGCAGCGCGACGAGGCCCAGCAACAGCCAGGGCACCGCAAAGCCGATGGGGCCGATCATGAACATCCCTAGCGGCCCCCCGCCAGGGCCTGCCACAGCCACATCAGCGCCGCCTGCGCGGGCTGGCCGGTGTGGTGGGAGGTGACGTGCCAGCCGGTGACGCGCGCCAGCGCCGCCAGCCGGTCCTTGCGTTCGGCCAGCCGGGCCAGATAACGGCCGCGCAGGTCGCCCGCCTTGCGCGTCTCATGGCTGACCGACCCGCCCATCGATTCGAAGATCGTGCGGCCGTCGAAGGGAAACTCCTCCTCGGCCGGATCGAGCACCTGCACCAGCGCGCCGCGCACGCCGCGGTCGGCGGCAGCGGTCAGGGCGGCCTCCACGCCGGTCAGCTCGCCGAGGAAGTCCGACAGGAACACCGCGCGGCCATGCGCGACCATGCCGTCGGCGGTCGGCGTGCCATACTCCGCCCGGTCCTCCTGCCCCGACAGGACCGCGGCCAGCCGCAGCATCTGCGCCCGCCCCGACCGCGGCGCGGTGTCCCCCGCCAGCCCCACGCGCTCGCCGCCCTTCAGCAGCAGCACGGCCGCCGCCAGCGCGAGCAGCCGGGCGCGGTCCGCCTTCGTCGCGCGGTCCTTCGCTCCGGCGAAGGCCATGGACCGCGCCGGATCGACCCACAGCGTCACCGACTGCGCCGCCTGCCACTCGCGCTCGCGCACGAAATGCGCGTCCGACCGCGCCGACCGCCGCCAGTCGATCGACCGCGCGCTATCGCCCGCGTGGACCGGGCGGTATTGCCAGAACTCGTCGCCGAGGCCCGCCCGCCTGCGGCCATGCTCGCCCAGCATCACGGTCGCCGCCAGCATCTCGGCCTCGGCCAGGAGCGGCGGCAGCGCGGTGCCGAGCGCCTCGGCCCGTGCCCGCAGATCGGGGCGGAGGCCCGCCTCCGTCACGCAGCCGCCCCGGTCGCAGCCTCGAACCCGAGCCGCGCCTCGGCGGTGCGCTGAATGATCGCGGACAGGCTTTCACCCCGCGCGCGGGCGGCGAAGCTCAGCGCCATGCGGTGCGTCAGGACGGGCCGCGCCAGCGCCGCCACGTCGCCGACGTTGGGGGCAAGGCGGCCCTCCAGCAGCGCCCGCGCCCGCACCGTCAGCATCAGCGCCTGCGCCGCCCGCGGACCCGGCCCCCAGGACAGCGAGCCTTCCAGCGCGCGCCCCTCGGCCTCGCCCGGGCGGCAGGCGCGGACGAGGTCGAGGATCGCCTCCACCACCCTGTCGCCCACCGGCATCCGCCGGATCACGCCCTGCGCCGCGATCAGTTCCTCGGCGGTGAAGACCTGGTGCGACTGCGCCTCCTCGGCCCCCGTGGTGGCGATCAGGATGTCGCGTTCGGTGTCGCGCGTGGGATACTCGACATCGACCTGCACGAGAAAACGGTCCAGTTGCGCCTCGGGCAGCGGATAGGTGCCCTCCTGCTCGATCGGGTTCTGCGTTGCGAGCACATGGAACGGCTTGCCCAGCGGCCGGTGCTGGCCCGCGATCGTGACCTCCTTCTCCTGCATCGCCTGCAAGAGCGCCGACTGCGTGCGGGGGCTGGCGCGGTTGATCTCGTCGGCCATCAGGAGCTGGCAGAAGATCGGCCCCTCGATGAAGCGGAAGGCGCGGCCGCCCGCGGCGTCGGTCTCCAGCACCTCGGAGCCCAGGATGTCGGCGGGCATCAGGTCGGGGGTGAACTGGATGCGGCTCGCCTTCAGCCCCATCACCGTGCCGAGCGTGTCGACGAGCCGCGTCTTGCCCAGGCCTGGCAGCCCCACCAGCAGCGCATGCCCGCCGCAGAGCATCGACGACAGGACCAGCTCCACCACGCGTTCCTGCCCGATGAAGCGGCGGTTGACGGAGCCCTTTGCCTCCGCCAGGCGTTCCCCCAGGTGCTCGATCTGCGTGACAAGCTCGGCAGGGTCGGCCATGACAAGGCTCCTTCGCGGGATACGTCCCCTCTATGGCAGAGCTATGCCTCCGGGTCCAAATGGCAAAGACGTCAGTTGAACAGATCGTGACGCCGGGCGCAGAGAGCCTGGCCGCCGCCGCCGCACAGGCGGGCGGCGCGCCCCCGGTCCACCTGTGGAACCCGCCCTTCTGCGGCGACATCGACATGCGCATTGCCCGCGACGGCACCTGGTTCTACCAGGGCAGCCCGATCGGCCGGCCGGCGATGGTGAAGCTGTTCTCCGGCATCCTGAAGGTCGAGGACGGCCGGTTCTACCTCGTCACCCCGGTCGAGAAGGTGGGCATCCGGGTCGATGACCTGCCGCTGCACGCCGTCGACGTTAACGCCGACGGCGAAGGCGCGGCGCAGGTCCTGACCTTCCGCACGCGCACCGACGACACCGTCACCGCAGGCCCCGACCACCCCGTCGCCGTCGACCTGCACGACGGCCAGCCCGCCCCCCGCGTGCACGTCCGCCGCGGGCTCTGGGCGCGGGTCGACCGCAAGACGTTCTACCGCCTGATTGATCTTGGCGCGCATTCCCTGCATGAAGGGCGCAGTTTCTTTGGCCTGTGGTCCGGCGGCACCTTCTTTCCCGTCATCCCGAGCGACGAGTTGCCCCACACCTGATGCCCCGTTTCGCCGCGAACCTGACCTTGCTCTTCACCGAGGTCGCACCGCTCGAACGTCCGGCCTACGCCATGCAGGCGGGGTTCGACGGGGTCGAGATCCTGTTTCCCTACGACCATTCCGTGGCCGACTGGGGCCGCGCGCTGACCGGCGTCCCGGTGGCGCTGATCAACACCCCCCCCGGCGACTGGGCGCACGGCGAGCGCGGCTTCGCCGCGGTGCCGGGGGCCGCGCATGCGTTCCGCGACAGCTTCCTGCGCGGCGCCGATGTCGCGGAAAGGCTGGGGGCGCAGCGGCTGCACGTCATGTCGGGCGTGGCCCGCGGGCCGCTGGCCGAGGAGACGTTCCTCGCCAACCTCGCCTGGGCGGTGCAGCAGGCCCCCGACCTGCCCCTGACGCTGGAGCCGCTGAACCCCGCCGACATGCCGGGCTACTTCCTGCACGACTACGACCACGCGCTGCGGCTGATGGACGACCTCGGCGCGCCGCAGGTGGGCCTGCAGTTCGACGTCTGGCACGCCGCGCGGCTCTACGGCCGTGCCGACCTGGCGTGGGACGACTACCGCGACCGCGTGGCCCATGTGCAGATCGCGGGGTTTCCCACCCGCAACGAACCGGGCGGCGGCGGGTTCGACCTGACGGCGCTGTGCGCCGATCTCGACGCGCGCGGCTACGACGGCTGGGTGGGCGCGGAATACGTCCCGGCAGGCGGCACGCTGAAGGGCCTCGGCTGGCTCGCCGCGCTGAAGGGCCGCCCGGGCGTGATCGGGGCATAAGCCCGCTACGCCCGCAGGAAGCGGAAGGCGACGCTCGCCGCCCAGCCGGACAGCGCGGCCATCAGCACCGAGGCCAGGCCCGTCACCAGCGGCTGGTCGCGCGACAGGTTGAACAGCCAGCGCTCGATCCCCTCCTTGCGGACGTTGATCGTGCTTTGCGAATCGGCGACCACGCGGCCGTCGCGCGTCAGGAAGATCCGCACCAGGTAGTCCCCGTCGGTCAGGTTCGCGGGCAGCGCGATGTCGGCGCGGAACAGCGTCTGCTGCTGGAAGTCGACCGCGCCCTCCTGCAGGCGGTAGCGGTCCTCGCCCAGGCGGATGCGCTGCAGCGCATCCAGGAACGCCTGCGGGTCGCCGGTCTGGCTGGTGATGCCGATGTCCCGGATGACCGAGGGGATGCGGATGCGCCAGCGCAGGTCGTCGGTCTGCGACAGGATTTGCGCCAGCGGTCCGGTCGTCGCCACGGCATAGAACGACGGGGCGCTCGCGATGCGGACGCGGTCGGTGTTGATCCAGATGCCCGCCACGCGCGACTTGCGCCGCACGATCAGCGGCGTCGCGGGGCCCTCGACCGTCACGATCACCTGCAGCGCCGCACCCTCGGGCGGCGGCCCGTCGCGCTTGACCGCGCCGTAGACGAGGATCTCGGACCCGTCGAACCCGGCGGTGATGCTGACGCGGTTCTGGCTGAGCCCCGCCACGATCTCCTGCGCCGCGGCGGGCAGGGCCAGGGCCAGCCACAGGACCAGCGCCCGGATCACGGCAGTTGCACCGAGTAGAGCTCGGCCGGCCGGATCAGCAGGTTCAGCCCGATCTGGAACGCCACCGCGCAGACCAGAAGCGCGAGCAGGATGCGCAGCTGCTCCGCCCGCAGCCGCACGCCGACCAGCGTGCCGAGCTGCGCCCCGACCACGCCGCCCAGGATCAGGAAGAAGGCCAGCGCCATGTCGACCGTCTGGCTGGTGACGGCGTGCATCACGGTGGTGAAGGCGGTGACGAAGATGATCTGGAACAGCGAGGTGCCGACCACGACCTTGGTCGGCATCCCCAGCAGGTAGATCATCGCGGGCACCAGCACGAACCCGCCGCCCACCCCCATGATCGCGGCCAGAAGGCCGACGAAGGCCCCGATCGCCAGCGGTGGCAGGATGCTGATGTAAAGCCCGCTCGCCCGGAACTTCATCTTGAAGGGCAGCCGGTGCATCCAGTTGTGCGTCTGCCCCCGCCGCACCGGCGCGCCGCTGCGCTGGCGCAGCAGCGCCCGGACCGATTCCTGTAGCATCGTCAGGCCGATGAAGCCCAGGAAGAAGACGTAGGCGAGCTGCACCGCGGTATCGACCTGCCCGATCTCGGACAGCCGGTAGAAGGCCCAGACGCCCACTCCCGACCCGACGATCCCGCCCGCGAGCAGCACCCAGCCCATCTGGAAGTCGACCCCGCGTCGGCGCATCTGCGCCAGGACGCCCGAGACCGACGAGGCGACCACCTGGTTCGCCCCCGTCGCCACCGCGACGGCGGGCGGGATGCCCATGAAGAACAGAAGCGGCGTGATGAGGAACCCGCCGCCGACCCCGAACATCCCCGACAGGAACCCGACGATGCCGCCGAGACCCAGAAGCAGGAGCAGGTTCACCGAGACCTCGGCGATGGGCAGGTAGACTTGCATGCGCGACACTGCCCGGGCAGCCGTTTTCCGCCACGCTGCGCTTGCAAAGGGTCCGCTGTCAAACCCGGATGCGACGGCTCACAGGTCGCGGAGAAACTGTCGCAGCACGGTTTCCAGTTTCGCCGCGCCAAGGGGGGCCATCGCCTTGGTGTGGTCGTGGCTGATCGCCTCGTCCGACAGGCCCGCGCCCATGTTGGTCAGGTTGCTGACCGCCGCCACCCGCAGGCCCAGGTAGCGCGCGAGGATCACCTCGGGCACCGTCGACATCCCCACCGCGTCGGCCCCCATGCCGCGGATCGCGCGGATCTCGGCCGGGGTCTCGAAGGACGGGCCGGAATACCAGGCATAGACGCCCTCGGCCATCGGCGTGCCGGTCGCCCGCGCCGCCGCGCGCAGCCGGGCGCGCAGGCCCTCGTCGTGCGCATCGGTCATCGGCACGAAGCGGCGGTCGGTCGGCTCGCCGATCAGCGGGTTCTTGCCGTTGAAATTGATGTGGTCCGACAGCAGCATGATGTCGCCCGGCCGGTTCGCGGGGTTCAGGCTGCCGGCCGCGTTGGTCAGGATCAGGCTGTCGGCCCCCAGCGCCGCCAGCGTCTCCAGCGGCCCGCGCATCACCGCCGCATCGCCCGTCTCGTAGTAATGCGCCCGCCCCGCGAAGACGGCGATGCGCACGCCCTCCAGGTCGCCCACCACCAGCCGGGGGCTGTGCCCGCTGACGCCCGCGTGCGGGAAACCGTCCAGGTCGGCGTAGGGGAGGCTCACCCCGTCCACCGCGTCGGCGATATGCGCAAGGCCCGACCCCAGCACCAGGCCCAGCCGCACCGGGGCCGCCCCGGCGCGCGCGCGGATCGTCTCAGCGCTCCTTGACATAGGGCTCCCCCCCCGCGCGCGGCGGGATGGCCTTGCCGATGAAGCCCGCCAGCACGATCACCGTCAGCATGTAGGGCAGCGCGTCGAGGAAGGGCACCGGCACCTTCACCATGACCAGCCTCTCCACCACGTCGGGCCGCAGCGCCAGCGCCTGCAGGAAGCCGAACAGCAGGCAGGCCCACAGCGCCGCCACCGGGCGCCACTTGGCGAAGATCAGCGCCGCGAGCGCGATGTAGCCGCGCCCCGCCGTCATCTCGCGCCCGAAGCCCGCCTGCAGCGCCGTCGCCATGTAGGCCCCCGCCAGTCCGCACAGCAGCCCCGTGATCGCCACCGCCGCGAAGCGCAGGCCAACGACCGAGATGCCGGCCGTATCCACCGCCGCCGGGTTCTCGCCCACCGCCCGCAGCCGCAGCCCGAAGCGGGTGCGGTACAGCACCCACCACGAGACCGGCACGCAGGCCAGCGCGACATATACCAGCAGCGCGTGGCCCGAGATCACCTCGGCGTAGAACGGCCCGATGATCGGCACCGCCATCGCCTGCTCGGCGAAGGGCAGCGTGATCGCGTTGAACCGCGCCTCCCCCTCCAGCGGCGGCGTCCGCCCGCCTTGGGCGAACAGCCGCTGCGCGATCAGCACCGTCAGTCCCGAGGCGAGGAAGTTCAGCGCCACGCCCGAGATGAGCTGGTTGCCCTTGAAGGTGATCGAGGCGATGCCGTGCACCAGCGCGAACATCAGGCTCGCGCCGATCCCCGCCAGCAGCCCCGCCCAGACGTTGCCCGTCAGGAAGGCCACCGCACCGCTGGCCATCGCGGCGGCGAGCATCTTGCCCTCGAGCCCGATGTCGAAGATGCCCGCGCGTTCCGAAAACAGCCCCGCGAGGCAGGCGAACAGCAAGGGCGTCGCCAGCCGCAGGGTGGAGTCGAGGATCTGCAGGAGCGTCGCGTAATCCATCAGGCCCTCGCCACCGCCGGGGTGCGGAAGAACAGCCGCGCCAGCAGCATCCGCACCATGATGTCGAGCGCGCCGGTGAACAGGATCACCAGCCCCTGCACGACGATCCGCATCTCGATCGGGATCGAGGTCCAGAGGCCGAGCTCCGCCCCGCCCTGATACAGGAACCCGAACAGCAGCGCCGCCAGCACCACGCCGACCGGGTGGTTCCGCCCCATCAGCGCCACCGCGATGCCGATGAACCCCGCGCCTTCCGCCGCGTTCTGCAGCAGCCGCTCGGATTCGCCCATGACGTTGTTGATCGCCATCAGCCCGGCGAGGCCCCCCGACATCAGCATCGCCAGCATGATGATCTTCGTGGGATTGATCCCGGCATAGCGCGCCGCGCTTTCCGACTTGCCGAAGGCGCGGATCTGGTAGCCCAGAGAGGTGCGCCACAGGATCAGCCAGACCCCCCAGGCGGCGGCCAGCGCCACGAACAGCGTCACGTTCGCGGGCACGTCGCGCGGGAACAGCAGGGCAAGCCCGGGGATCTGGTTCAGCGTCGGCAGGTTGGTGGCCGCGGCGAACCGCGCGCTCGCCGGGTCCATCTGGCCCTCGGGGCGCAGCACCTCGACCAGGAAATAGACCAGCAGCGCCGCGGCGATGTAGTTGAACATGATCGTCGTGATGACGATGTGGCTGCCGCGCTTCGCCTGAAGCCAGGCGGGAACCGCCGCCCAGGCCGCCCCGAACAGCGCCGCGCCGAGGCCCGCCGCGACCAGCGCGACGGTCCAGTGCGGCCAGGGGACGGACAGGAGCACCAGCGCCACGCCCAGGCCGCCGAGCTGCGCCTGCCCCTCGCCCCCGATGTTGAACAGCCCCGCGTGGAAGGCGATCGTCACCGCGAGGCCGGTGAAGATGAAGCTCGTGGTGTAGTAGAGCGTGTAGCCCCAGCCCGACGACGACAGGAGCGCCCCGTCCACCATCACGCCCCAGGCCTCCACCGGGCTCTGCCCGATCGACAACAGCACCAGCGCCGAGATGACGGCCGCGAAGGCCAGGCTGACCAGCGGCACCAGCACCACGTCGGCCCAGCGGGGAAGCTTGTCCATCAGCTGCGTCCTCGCATGCCCTCTCCCCCTCTCCCATGGCAGAAGCCAGGTGCCATCCGGCCGGCGTCGGGCGCTGACGGTGCCGCCGCGCCCCCCTCTCTCCGGGGAGAGGGGCAGGGGGAGAGGGCTGCCGCCCTCACGTCATCCCCGCCATCAGCATCCCGAGCTCCCGCTCGTCGGTCCGCCCGGGGTCGCGTTCCCCCATGATCCTTCCGTCGAACATCACCGCGATGCGGTCGGCGAGGCTCATGATCTCGTCCAGCTCCACGCTCACCAAAAGGATCGCCTTGCCCGCGGCGCGCAGCGCCACGATCTGCTTGTGGATGAACTCGATCGCGCCGATATCCACCCCGCGCGTCGGCTGGCCGATCAGCAGCAGGTCCGGGTTCCGCTCGATCTCGCGCGCGACCACGATCTTCTGCTGGTTGCCGCCCGAGAACGACTTCGCGGGCAGCGTCGGGATCGGCGGGCGGACGTCGAAGCGCTCCATCTTCTTCGTGCAGTCGGCGACCAGGGCCGCGTTGTCCATCAGCACGCCGCGGTTCCAGGCCGGGTCGTTGTGATAGCCGAAGGCCACGTTCTCCCAGGCGGCGAAGTCGAGGATCAGGCCGTGGTGGTGGCGGTCCTCGGGGACATGCGCGATGCCCGCCGCGCGCCGCGCCTGCCCGTCGGCGCCCGCCCCGGCCAGCGGCAGGGCCGCGTCGTTCATCGTCACGCTTCCGGTCGCGCGCATGAACCCGCCCAGCGCCGCGAGCAGTTCCGACTGGCCGTTCCCCGCGACCCCCGCAATCCCCAGGATCTCGCCCGCGCGGATGTCGAAGCTCACGCCCTTCAGCCGTTCCACCCCGTGGTCGTCGCGCACCCTCAGGTCCTGCACCCGCAGCACCACCCGCCCGGGGGTCGCCGCAGGCTTCTCGACCTCGAGCAGCACCTTGCGGCCCACCATCAGCTCGGCCAGCGCCTCGGGGCTGGTCTCGCCGGTCCTCACCGTCGCCACCATCGTGCCGCGGCGCATGACGCTGACGTTGTCGGTCGCCTCCATGATCTCGCGCAGCTTGTGGGTGATCAGGATCACCGTCTTGCCCTGGTCGCGCAGGCCACGGAGGATGCGGAACAGGTGGTCGGCTTCCGCCGGCGTCAGCACGCCGGTCGGCTCGTCCAGGATCAGGATGTCGGCCTGGCGGTACAGCGCCTTCAGGATCTCCACGCGCTGCTGGTGGCCGACCGACAGGTCCTCGATCACCGCGTCGGGGTCGACGTCGAGGTCGTAGTCCTTCGACAGGTCCGTCAGCACCCGCCGCGCCTTGGCGAGGCTGCCGCGCAGCATCGCGCCGTCCTCGGCCCCCAGCACGACGTTCTCCAGCACGGTGAAGTTCTGCACCAGCTTGAAGTGCTGGAAGACCATCCCGATGCCGGCGCGGATGGCGCTCTGGCTGTCGGGGATGGGGGTCACGCGGCCGTTCACCACGATCTCGCCCGCGTCGGCCTTGTAGAAGCCGTAGAGGATGCTCATCAGCGTGGACTTGCCCGCGCCGTTCTCGCCGATGATCCCGTGGATCGTGCCGCGCGGCACGGCGATGTTGATGTCCTTGTTCGCCTGCACCGGACCGAAGGCCTTCGAGATGCCCTTCAGTTCGATGGCGAAGGGGGCGGCGTCGGCCGCCGCCCCCTGCCGTTGTGCCCCAGGGGCCATCAGAACGTGGCGGCCGGGCAGGTGTTGTCGGTCATGTAGTCGTGCACCACCAGGCTGCCGTCCTTGATCTTCGCCGCGGCGGCGTCGACCTGGGCCTGCATCTCGGGCGTGACGAGCGCGGCGTTGTTCTCGTCCATCGCGTAGCCCACGCCGTCGTTGGCGAGGCTCATGACGACCACGCCGGTTTCCAGGCCGGCACCGGCCGTGAAGGCCTCGTAGACCGCGTTGTCCACGCGCTTGACCATCGAGGTCAGGACCGACCCCGGGTGCAGGTAGTTCTGGTTGCTGTCCACCCCGATCGACTTGATCCCGAGGTCCGCCGCCGCCTGCAGCACGCCGAGGCCCGTGCCGCCCGCGGCGGCGAAGATCACGTCGGCCCCCTGCGCCTGCTGCGCGCGCGCAAGCTCGCCGCCGCGCACCGGGTCGTTCCAGGCGGCGGGCGTGGTGCCCGTCATGTTCAGGATCACCGTCGCGTCGGGCTTCACCGCCTTGACGCCCTGCGCGTAGCCGCAGCCGAAGCGGCGGATCAGCGGGATGTCCATGCCGCCGACGAAGCCCACCGTGTTGGTCTGGCTGGCGAGGCCCGCCATCATGCCGACGAGGTAGCTGCCCTCCTGTTCGGTGAACACGACCGACCGGACGTTCGGCTGTTCCACCACCGCGTCGACGATCGCGAACTTGGTGTCGGGGAAGTCGGGGGCGACCTGGTTCAGCACGTCGCCGAAGGCGAAGCCGGTCATGACGATGGGGTTCGCCCCCGCCTCGGCCAGCCGCCGCAGCGCCTGCTCGCGCTGCGCTTCGGACTGCATCTCGATCTCGCGGAAGGTGCCGCCGGTCTCGGTCGCCCAGCGGGTCGCGCCGTTGAAGGCTGCCTCGTTGAACGACTTGTCGAACTTGCCGCCGAGGTCGTAGATGATCGCGGGTTCGGCGGCGGCGGCCCCGGCCATCAGGGCCAGCGCGGCGGTCGCGCCGAAGAGGTGCTTGGTCAGCGTCATGAGGTGCTCCCCGTTGAAGTGCCATCCCCCTGTCCACGGAGACTTCACGGGAAGAATCCGCTCGCGGGTGATCGGGGTTGAGTAATCTGGTGGACGGGGGGCGGGTCAAGCGGGATTCGTGGCCGCGTCACGGGGGCGGGAACCGATCTTGACCGCAAGGTCAGAAATCCGGCACGGGGCGCGGCACCAGCCGCCGCCGCAGCACCAGCGCGTCGGTCCCGTCGGCGTAATAGGCCCGCCGCCGTCCGGTCTCGGCGAAGCCCGCCGCGCGGTAGAGCGCAAGCGCCCCGGCGTTCCCGGCGGCGACCTCCAGGAACGCCTCCGCCGCCCCCCGCGCCCGCGCCTGGGTGACGAAGCGCGCCACCAGCCGCCGCCCCAGCCCCCTGCGCCGCGCCTCGGGCGCGACGGCGAGCGTCAGGATCTCGGCCTCGCCCGCCACCGCCCGGCCGACCAGGAACCCCGCGTCGCCCTCGGCCAGCAGGAAGACCAGCGGGTCCGCCAGCAGCGCGGCGACCTCGGCGGCGGTCCAGGGCCGGGGAACGGCGAAGCAGCGCGCATGCAGCGCGGCCAGCGCCCCGGGCGTCACGGGCCACCGCGCCGCAAGGCCCACCCGCCCCGGACCCCGATCCGGGGCCTCCCCCTCCACCCGCGCGGCGCCGGGCCGAGCACCTGCGCACCGGACGGCCCCGATGCGGTCACGGCAGGATCACCGGCGGCGGGTCGGACGGCGGCAGGGCGTCGGCCTGCCGCAGGTAGAAGGCGCGGGCGGGCGCTGTGCCCTGCCCTGCCGCCGCGATCATCGCGATGGCATGGGCCAGCGGCAGCGCCCCCGGCTCCGCCGCGAGCGGCCCCGCCACCGGCTCCTCCGCGCCCTGCAGGCGCGCCGTGCCGTCCGGGAGGAGCTGGACGTAGACCTCGCCCCGCCGCGCGTCGGCCACCGCGGTGACCGGCAAGTCATGGCCATGCGCCAGCGCCTGCAGCCGCGTCACGCCGATGGCCGGGATGCCCAGGCCCAGGGCCAGCCCGCGCGCCGCCGCGACCGCGATGCGCACGCCCGTGAAGTTGCCGGGGCCGGTGCCCACCGCGATCGCCGCCACGTCGCGCCAGGCCAGCCCGGCCTCGGCCAGCAGCGCCTCGCACAGCGGCAGAAGCCGCTCGGCCTGGCCCGTGTCCATCGGCTCGCACGCCTCCGCCACGATCCGCCCGCCCGACAGCACGGCGGCCGCGCAATGCGCGGCCGAGGTGTCGAACGCCAGGATCGTGCCGGCCACCAAAGGCTCAGGCCGCGACCGGCCGGACCTCCAGCACTTCCGGGATATAGTGCCGAAGCAGGTTCTCGATCCCCATCTTCAGCGTCAGCGTGCTGGAGGGGCACCCCGCACAAGCCCCCTGCATGTGCAGGTAGACCACCCCCCGGTCGAAGCCGTGGAAGGTGATGTCGCCCCCGTCCTGCGCCACCGCCGGGCGCACGCGGGTGTCGAGCAGCTCCCGGATCTGGCGCACGATGTCGCCATCCTCGCCCTCATGCGCGCGGTGGCCGCTGGTCGCGGCCCCCTCCATCACCGGCTGGCCGGACTGGTAGTGCTCCATGATCGCGCCCAGCAGGCCCGGCTTGATGTGGTCCCACTGCACGCCCTCGGCCTTCGTCACGGTGACGAAATCGTTGCCCAGGAACACCGCCTGCACCCCCGGCACCCCGAACACCCGCCGCGCGAGCGGCGAGGCCGCGGCGGCATCGGCGCTCGGGAAATCGGCGGTGCCGAGGTCGAGCACGGTCTGGCCCGGCAGGAACTTCAGCGTCGCGGGATTCGGCGTGGATTCGGTCTGGATGAACATGGGGCCGGTCTCCTGACGGGATTTGTCGGATATGCGCCCCGGCGGCCCGGGTGTCAAGAATTGGAACGGTTCTAAACTACGGTGCATCGAGACCGATCACTTTCGTGCGCGATGGCCGTGCTACGCGCAATTTACTTGCCGGACAGCCGGGCCTGTCCTATCTGCCGTGAAGCCACGCAAGGGGATCGACCATGCCTGACGGACAGCCGGCACCCAGCGCGGTCATGCCCGGCCTGCCCGCGCTGACGGCCGCCGCCCTGGCGGACGCCCGCGCCTTCGCCGCGCGGGCGCGCGGCGCGCTGGCCGACCTCGTCGCCGCGGACGGCCGCCCCGATCCGCGCCTGCTCGACGACCACCAGCACGCCGCCCATGCCTGCGCCTGGATCGCCACCGTGACCGAGGCGCTGGCCCGGATGCAGGACTGGGCCGACCGCCTGGCCACCGAAGCGCGCCTGACCGAGGCGGAGGCGCTGATCCACCAGATCGCCTTCGGCGAGTACCTGGCCCAATTGCAGGGCGGCATCCCGATGGCGCAGGGGGAGTTCGCGCGGCCCGGCGACCTCGGCCTCGCCTTCGCGCCCGGCACCGCCGCGCAGGCCCTGATCGCGCAGGGCAACGGCCCCGCCGCCCGCGCGCGGCTGGCGGTGCTGCTCGCCGACGGCCAGTGGGGCGACGCGGGCCTGGACGACACGCTGGCGATGATCCGCGACCAGTTCCGCCGCTTCGCCGACGCCGAGATCGCGCCCCACGCGCATGCCTGGCATCTGGCCGATGACCTGATCCCCATGGAAGTCATCGCCCGCCTCGCCGACCTCGGCGTCTTCGGCCTGACGATCCCCGAGGCGCACGGCGGGCTCGGCCTGCCCAAGGCCGCGATGGTCGTGGTCAGCGAGGAGCTGTCGCGCGGCTGGATCGGGGTCGGCTCGCTCGGCACCCGGTCCGAGATCGCGGCAGAGCTGATCCTGTGCGGCGGCACCGACGCACAGAAGGCGCAGTGGCTGCCGCGGCTCGCCAGCGGCGCGGTGCTGCCCACCGCCGTCTTCACCGAACCCGACACCGGGTCCGACCTCGGCGCCTTGCGGACCCGCGCGGTGCGCGACGGCGACGGCTGGGCGGTGACGGGCGCCAAGACCTGGATCACCCACGCCGCCCGCACCCGGCTGATGACGCTGCTCGCCCGGACCGAGGAGGGCACGTCCGACTGGCGCGGCCTGTCGATGTTCCTGGCCGAGAAGATGCCCGGCACCGACGCCGACCCCTTCCCCACGCCCGGAATGACGGGCGGCGAGATCGGCGTGCTCGGCTACCGCGGGATGAAGGAATACGACATCGCCTTCGACGGCTTCCGCATCGCGGGCGACGCGCTGCTCGGCGGCGTCACCGGGCAGGGCTTCAAGCACCTGATGCAGACCTTCGAAAGCGCCCGCATCCAGACCGCCGCCCGCGCCGTGGGCGTGGCGCAGAACGCGGCCGACCTCGCGCTCGCCTACGCCACCGGCCGCCGCCAGTTCGGCAAGGCCCTCGCGGCCTTCCCCCGCGTCGCGGGCAAGATCGCGCTGATGGCGGTCGAGATCATGGTGGCGCGGCAACTCACGCTCCACGCCGCCGCGCGCAAGGACGGGGGCGAACGCTGCGACCTCGAGGCCGGGATGGCCAAGCTGCTTGCCGCCCGGGTGGCCTGGGCGGCGGCGGACAACGCGGTGCAGATCCACGGCGGCAACGGCTTCGCGCTGGAATACCCGATCAGCCGGGTGCTCTGCGACGCGCGCATCCTGAACATCTTCGAGGGTGCCGCCGAAATCCAGGCGCAGGTCATCGCCCGCCGCCTGCTCGACGGCTAGGGCTGGCGCAGCGGATGCGGCGCGCCGGGCGGGACTGCCACCGCGGGGCCGTCCGTCACCAGCGCGGCCAGCGCCGCCGCATGGGCCGCGCGGCTGATCGCGGCGGCGGCCAGCCGGTCGGCGTTGGGGTGGTCGGTCAGCGCCGTCACGGTGGGGTTGGAGTTGATCTCGTAGACCTCGACCCGCCCGTCCACCACGGCATAGTCGGCCCGGCCGTAGTCCACCCCCGCGATGTCGAACGCCGCGCGCAAGTCGGCTTCATGCGGGCTGTGCCCCATCCCCGCCCGCTCCGCCGCATAGAAGGCATCGCTCGCCGCGCCCTTGGTCCCGGTCTTCGCGTGCCAGCCGCGGTCGTTGACCGACAGCGTCGGCACGATCCGGTCGCCCACCCGGTAGGCCGCGAGCTTGCGGAACACGCCCTCGGCGTCCGGCGCGGCGCGGTATTCGATGAAGCACAGGTTGCCGACCGGGTGCCCCGCCGCCCGCGCCGCCCCCAGCGCCGCCGCGGCGGCACCGGCGTCGGGCAGCAGGTCGCCCAGCGTCCCGCGATGCGCGAGGATGGTGCGCAGGAAAGACGGAAAGCGATCCGGCACCTCGCCCAGCGCGGGCATCCAGCAGGCAAAGCCGTTCCGCCCCGCCCGCTGCATCTGCCGCAGGAAGGCCGCGCGGTGCAGGAACCGCCCGGGGTCGTTCAGCACCGCTACCCCCGCCGCCCGCAGCCGGGCAAAGCGGTCGGCCGCGACCTCGATCCACCAGGGCGGCAGGCGGTCGAAGTCGGTCAGCACCCACAGCCCCGCGGGCAGCCGGTCGGCCTTCAGCATGTCGGCCCAGGGCCAGCACCGCAGCCCGGCGCCATGCGGAGCCAGCGCCGCCGCCAGGTCGCGCACGGTGTAGAGATGCGTCCCGGTGGCGACGTAATGCACGACCCCGCGCGGCGGGGCGTTGACAGGCGCGAGCGCTTCGGGATCACCTGACGTCAACCGGCACACCTGCAAGGAGCGACCATGAAACTCGACCTGTCGAAACTTCTCGGCTTCCGTCTGGTCGCGGAAGATAACCACGCGGCGGGCGAGGCGGGCAAGCCGCTGGGTCTCGGTGCCAGGATCGGTGCCAAGCCGGGCCTGAAGCCGGGCGGCAAGTAAGGCCGCCATGCCCGCGACGGGGTTCCTGCCCGACCCCGCCCGGGGCCGGGCCTGCGACGCTGCGATGGTCGCGGGCCTGCGCGACAGCCTGCGCTACCTGGCCGATGCGACCGCAGCCGAGGTGCCGCAGGTCGCGGCCCTGCTCGCAGGCCTTCCCGACAGCCCGTCGCTGGTCGCCCCCCTGCCCGAGGCCTTCGCGCGCTACTACCGCCTGACCCGCGCGCTGGTCGACGGCCGCCACGACGCGGCGCTGGACGAGGCGCGCGCGCTGGCCGCCCAGCCCCCGCGCGCGGAGGACCGGCTGCTGGCTGCGGGCACGGCGGACGCGGCCCCGGTCGCGGGCCTCCTGGCGCAGGACGACGACCCGATGCTGCGCCTCGCCCCGCCCGCCGACCCGGACGGCTTCGCCACGACCCTCGCCGACGCCCGCTTCCTCCTGTCGCGCGAGATCCCCGCGCTGGCCGGAGAGATCGCGGCCATCGTCAACACCGTCCTGATCGGCCAGGAACAGCCGGGCAGCCCGGTGCAGTTCCACGGCGCCTCGCACTACCAGTTCTGGGGCCTCCTGATCCTGAACCCCGTCCACCATCCGACGCCGCTCGCGCTGGTCGAGGCCATGGCGCACGAGGCCGGGCATTCGCTATTGTTCGGGCTGACGGTGGACGAACCGCTGGTCCTGAACCCCGACGCGGCGCTCTTCCCCTCGCCGCTGCGCGCCGATCCGCGGCCGATGGACGGGGTCTTCCACGCGACCTTCGTGTCGGCCCGCATGGCCTGGGCGATGGAGCGGCTCGCGGCCTCGCCCCGCCTGCCCGCGGCCGACCGCGCAACGGCGGCGAAGGCGGCGGCCGAGGACCGCGCGAACTTCGCCGCGGGCGACGCCGTCGTGCGCGCCCATGGCGATCTGACCGCGACGGGCCGCGCGGTGATCGAGGCCGCCCGGGCCTGGATCGCGCAGGGCTGAGGCCCCCGGCCGTCATCCAACTTTCACGCATCCGCGACACCGCCGTCATCATCGGGCCCTAGCGGGGTGCCACGGTGATCCGGGGGCCGCTGGCGATGCTGCAGGTGCAGGGGGTGACGCGCATGTTCGGCCCGAAGGCCGCGGTCGATGCCGCGACCTTCAGCGTCGACCGCCCGGCCTTCGTCGGCGTGATCGGCCGGTCCGGCGCGGGCAAGTCCACGCTCTTGCGGATGATGAACCGCCTGACTCCCGCCACCTCGGGGCGGATCCTGTTCGACGGGCAGGACATCCTGGCGCTCCGCGGTGCGGCGGCGCGCGGCTGGCAGAGCCAGTGCGCGATGATCTTCCAGCAGTTCAACCTGGTGCCGCGCATGGACGTGGTGTCGAACGTGCTGCACGGCATCCTGAACCGCCGGTCCACCCTGCAGACCGTCTTCAATCTCTGGCCCCGCGCCGACATCCTGCGCGCGATCGACATCCTCGAACGGCTCGGCATCGCCGAACAGGCCCCGAAGCGGGCCGAGGCGCTGTCGGGCGGCCAGCAGCAGCGCGTCGCCATCGCGCGGGCGCTGATGCAGGACCCCAAGGTCATCCTCGCCGACGAGCCCATCGCGAGCCTCGACCCGATGAACGCGCAGGTCGTGATGGACACGCTGCGCCGCATCAACACCGAGGACGGGCGGATGGTGATCGCCAACCTCCACACGCTCGACACCGCGCGGCGCTACTGCGACCGGGTGATCGGGATGCGCGACGGGCGGATCGTCTTCGACGGCGCGCCCGACCAGCTGTCGACCGGCGTGGCGCGCGACATCTACGGCGCCGACGCGAGCTTCAACGAGGCCGCGACCTCCACCGCCATCCCCGCCGACGCCGCCCCCGACCGCGCCTTCGCCGCGGCGATGCTGGGCTGACCGCTTCACCCCGGCCGCCGGGCTGCCCGGTGGCCACCACACGGAGACGACAGATGACCAGACTTCTCATCGCGCTCGCGGCGACCTCGGCCATGGTGGCCCCGTCCTTCGCCCAGGAGGCCATCACCGAGTTCCGCATCGGCCTGCTGGGCGGCGAGAACGCGCAGGACCGGCTGAACAGCAACGAATGCCTCCGCGCCGCGGTCGAGGCCGACCTCGGCGTGCCGACGAAGCTGTTTGCCCCCGCCGACTACGACGGCGTGATCCAGGGGCTGCTCGGCGGGACGATCGACATGGCCTGGCTCGGGGCGTCGGCCTATGCCAAGATCATGCTGACCGACCCCAAGGCGGTGGACCTCGAGCTGACGACGCAGAACGCCGACGGCTCGACCGGCTACTACTCGATCGGGATCGCCAACAAGGCCTCCGGCATCACCGACCTCGCGTCGGCCAAGGGCAAGACCTTCGCCTTCGCCGACCCGAACTCGACCTCGGGCTACCTGGTCCCGGCGGTGGAGATGAAGGACCAGCTGGGCATGCCGCTCGACCAGTTCTTCGGCAAGGTGGAGTTCTCGGGCGGGCACGAGCAGACCATCGTGGGCGTGGGCAACGGCCAGTTCGACGCGGGCGTGACCTGGGCCGACGGCCTCGGCAACTTCGAGGACGGCTATACCCAGGGCGCGCTGCGCAAGGCGGTGGACGCGGGCCTCGTCAACATGAACGACCTGGTCGAGATCTGGAAGTCGGACCTGATCCCGAACGGCCCGATGGTGGTGCGCGCGGCGCTTCCGGCCGAGGTGAAGGACAAGGTGGTGGCGCTGATGACCGCCCTTCCGCAGACCGACATGGCCTGCGCCGAAGGCGTGGCGGGCGGCGCGGTGAAGGCCTTCGTGCCGGTCACGCCGGATGCCTACACGTCGATCATCACCGCGCGCGAGCTGCAGGACAGCCAGCAGAAGACGAACTGACCGGCTGACGGCGCAAGGGGCGGCGGGGCAACCTGCCGCCCCTTTTCCAAGGTGGGCGGCTCTGCGGCCTGCTCGGGAGCGGGGGCCAGCCCCCGCACCCCCGAGGTATTTCCGGCAAGATGAAAGGGCAGAGGCATGCTGCGTGACAAAAGCCCGAGAGGCCGGTGATGACGGACATGACGGCCCCGCGCGACCTGCGCGGCGACTACCTGGCGGCGGTGCGGCGGCGGCGGATGTATTCCGGCCTCCTGCTGCTCTTGTTCGTGGTCCTGATGGCCGGCGGCTTCGTCGTGGCCGACGATCGCAACGCGGGCGGCTTCTGGGACGGCCTGAGCCAGATCTTCGCCTTCCCCGCCGAACTCCTGGGCGAGGCGTGGGAGAAGCGCGCGAACCTGCCCGGGCTGATGTGGGGCTACCTGCCCTCGCTGGTCGAGACGGTGAACATCGCGCTCGTCTCCACGCTCGTGGGCGTGCTGATCGGCGGCTGGCTGTCGCTGCTCTGCACCCGCGGGCTTGCCCCCTACCCCCGGCTCATCGGCCCCGTCCGCCGCCTGACCGACGTGCTGCGCGCGATCCCCGAGGTGGTGACGGCGCTCGTCCTGATCTACATCCTCGGCGGCGGCCCGGTGCCCGCGATGATCGCCATCGCGCTGCACACGGTGGGCACCATCGGCAAGCTCTACTCCGAGGTCAACGAGAACGCCGACCTGAAGCCGGTCGAGGGGCTGCAATCGGTCGGCGCGACCTGGGGCCAGCGGATGTGGCTCGGCATCATCCCGCAGGTCGCGCCGAACTACATCAGCTACGCGCTCCTGCGGTTCGAGGTGAACGTGCGCGCCAGCGCGATCCTGGGCTTCGTCGGCGCGGGCGGGATCGGGGCCGAGCTGCGCGTGGCCATCGGCTGGGGCGCGGGCCGCTACGACCAGGCGGCGGCGGTGTTCCTGCTCCTGTTCCTGACCATCGTGGCGATCGACCAGGTGTCGGACTGGCTGCGCCACCGCCTGACGCACGGAGAGGGAGAGGCCCATGGCCGCATCTGACATCGGGCTGATCCGCGCGCAGGTCGACCGCCGCTTCGCCCGCGCCCGCTGGGTCAGCTTCGGCATCCCGGCGGCGATCCTGCTGTATCTCGCCTACGTCTTCGTGGCCTTCGACATCGCGGGCCTCGCCGACCGCGCGCGCGGCGACAACGCCGCGATCCTGATCGGCGACATGTATTCCTACAAGATCCACGTCGCCCGCGACAACCGCGCCGACGCGGTCGCCGTGCTGATCGAGGGCGAGCGGCGGATGACCTTCGGCCCGGGGCAGGTGCCCGCCTGGGCGGGCGTCGCGCCCGACGGACGCACCGCCGAGGTCGAACTGACCGGCGGCGCGCGGGTCGCAATCCTGCCCGACGGCGCGCTTTTCGCCGCCCCGGGCTTCAGCGACATCCGCATCACCAGCAGCGCCGAAGGCGTGACGCTGACCCTGCCGCCGGACCAGGCGATGCCCGACTGGATCAGCGCCTCGCCAACCCGGGTCGACGTGACCCGACCCGAGGGCCGCCTCTCGGTCACCCGCGCGCGCACCGAGGTGATGCGCTACTTCCCCGGCTGGCCGCTGTTCTTCTTCGACCTGCAAAGCCCCTACTGGGGCAAGTCCTGGGGCACGCTGTTCTTCGGCCCGCAGATCGACCCGGCGCGGTCGAACCTCGCCGGCATGGCGCAGGACTTCTGGGGCAACAGCCAGTGGCACCACGGGGCGGTCGCCTGGGCGATGGTCGAGACGATGCTGATGGCCTTCCTCGGCACCTTCGCGGCGGCGATCCTGTCCGTCCCCCTGGCCGTGCTCGCGGCGAGGAACTTCATGCCGGTCCTGCCCGTCCGCTTCGGCATCCGCCGGGTGATGGACTTCCTGCGCGGCGTCGACGCGCTGATCTGGACGATCATCCTGTCCCGCGCCTTCGGCCCCGGGCCGCTGACCGGCACGCTCGCGATCCTGATCTCGGACATGGGCGCGCTCGGCAAGATCTACGCCGAGGCGATGGAGAACATCGACACCCGCCAGGTCGAGGGCATCCGGTCGACCGGCGCGGGCCGCGTCCAGCGCTTCCGCTTCGGCGTGCTGCCGCAGCTCATGCCGGTGATCCTGTCGAACGTGCTCTACTTCCTCGAAAGCAACACCCGCAGCGCCACGGTGATCGGGGCGATCGTCGGCGGCGGCATCGGCCTTCTGTTGACGCAGGCGATCCAGACGCAGAAGGATTGGGAGGACGTGACCTACTACATCATCCTGATCGTGCTGATGGTGATCCTGATGGACTGGATCTCGGGCTGGCTGCGCCGGAAGCTCATCAAGGGTGAATAAGACGCTCTCGCCCGACGGCCCGCTGGTCCACCCCGGCGCGGTGATGACCAACTCCACCTTCGGGGCCTTCACCGAGGTCGGCCGCGACACCGTCATCCTGAACAGCGACTTCGGCGCCTACGCCTACTGCGAGCGGCTCTGCGACATCGCCAACGCCAGCGTCGGCCGCTTCGCCAACATCGCCGCGATGTGCCGGATCGGCCCGACCGACCACCCGATGTCGCGCGCAAGCCAGCACCATTTCCTCTACCGCTCGTCCTACTACTGGCCCGACGCCCCCGACGACGCCGCCTGGTTCGCCGCCCGCGCCGCGCGCCGCACCACGCTCGGGCCGGACTGCTGGATCGGCCACGGCGCGATCGTCAAGCCCGAGGTGACCATCGGTGCCGGGGCCGTGGTCGCGGCGGGGGCGGTCGTCACCAAGGACGTGGCCCCCTTTACGATCGTCGCGGGCTGCCCCGCGACACCCCTGCGCGCACGCTTCCCCGACGCGGTGATCGACCGCCTCCTGGCGCTGGCCTGGTGGGACTGGGACCACGCCCGCCTGCGCGCGGCGCTGCAGGACTTCCGCAGCCTGCCGGTCGAGGCGTTCCTCGACCGCTACGCCTGATCGGGCGCGACGGTCAGCGTCACCCGGTCGCCCGCGAACCAGGTCGTGCCGTATTCGACGGGCGCCCCGCCCGCGTCGGCGTTGACCGCGACCGACCGCAGGACGGGCGCCCCGGCCGCCACCTGCAGGGCCGCGGCGAGCACAGGACCCGCGACCTTCGCCGTCAGCCGCGTCTCGGCGCGGGTGTAGTCGGCGACCCCGCAGGCGGCGAGCGCGGCGGTGACCGACTCCTTGCTCGCCATGACCTCCAGCAGGCGGGGAAAGCGGTCCGCCGGAAACACCGACCGGAAGGCCGCGAGCGGCTGCCCGTCGGCCAGCGACACGCCCTCCACCACGTGCACCGCCGCGCCCTGGGGCAGCCGCAGCGCCTCGGCCTCGCGCGGGGCGGCGGGGCGGGTTTCCATCCGGGTGATCCGGCGGCTGGCGGTGCGGCCGGTCGCGGCGATGTTCTGGTGGAACCGGACGCGCCGCCCGATGGCGTAATCCATCGGCCGCGCCGCCACGAACACCCCCGCCCCCCGCCTTGCATGGACGAGGCCCGCGTCGGCCAGCGCCGCCACCGCCCGGCGCAGCGTGTGCCGGTTCACCCCGAACCGCCGCGCCAGCGCGGCTTCGGTCGGCAACCGGTCGCCGGGGGCATAGAGCCCCTCCGCGATCTCGGTCCGCAGCGCCGCGGCGATGGCGGTGAAAAGGGCGGGGCGCGGCATCTGTCACCAACAATTCACGAAGCGGCGGTTGAGGTTTCCCGCGCGCTGGCGTAGAACTTGTCTAGTTGTAGAAGATAAACCGACAGGTCCGCAAGATGTCTGCGATGACACGGCAAGACTGGATGGCGGTGCTGGCCAAGGCCCCGCCCGCACGGCTCGCGGCGCTGCTGCCGGCCCTGCCCGACCACACCGTCCTGCGCCCGGCCGAGGTCGGCGCGGTCATGGTCCAGGGCCGCATCGGCGGCACCGGCGCACCGTTCAACCTGGGCGAGATGACGGTCACCCGCACCTCCGTCCGCCTGGGCTGCGGGACCGTCGGCCACGCATGGGTGCAGGGCCGCGACCGCGCCCACGCCACCCGCGCGGCGGTCGCCGACGCGCTGCTGCAGACGGGCGCGCCCGGCCTGGCCGAGACGGTGGCCACCCTCGCCGCCGAGGCGCAAGCGGCCCGGAGCGCCCGGGCGGCCAAGGCGGCCGCCACCCGGGTGGACTTCTTCACCCTCGTCCGGGGAGAGGACGCATGACCGCCGACGCGCTCGCAGGCGGCTTCGCCGACGCCGCGGTGGACTCCGCCCGCGCCTTCCGCGCGATCCTGCAGGCGATGGCGCGGCCCGCGACGATCCACGCGCTGGCCGGCGCCAGCCCGCCGCGCCCGCTGTCGCCCGCCGCCGGCACCGTGCTGCTGACGCTCTGCGACCCGACGACCCCCCTGCATCTCGCCGGAGCCGCCGACTGCGCCGAGGTGCGCGCCTGGGTGGCCTTCCACCTCGGCGCGCCGCTCGTCGCGGCGGCCGAGGCCGACTTCGCCCTCGGCACCTGGGCCGCGCTCCAGCCGGTGTCGCGTTTCCGCGCGGGCCTGCCCGACTACCCCGACCGCGCCGCCACGCTGATCGTCGAGGTGCCGCACCTGACGAACCACGGCCCCGCGCTGACCGGCCCGGGGATCGAGACCGCGACCTGGCTGAACCTGCCCGACCCCGCCGCCTTCCGCGCCAACAACGCGCGCTTTCCCCTGGGGTTCGACACCCTCTTCACCTGCGGCGCCCGCATCGCGGGCCTGCCGCGATCCACCCGCGTGGAGGCCCCCTGATGTATGTCGCGGTCAAGGGCGGCGAACGCGCCATCGACGCCGCCCACGCCTGGCTCGCCGAGGAACGCCGGGGCGACCCCGCGGTCCCCGAACTCTCGGTCGCCCAGATCCGGGAACAGCTCGCGCTCGCCGTCAACCGCGTGATGGCCGAAGGCTCGCTCTACGACCCCGACCTCGCGGCGCTCGCGATCAGGCAGGCCCGCGGCGACATGATCGAGGCGGTGTTCCTGCTGCGCGCCTACCGCACCACGCTGCCCCGGCTCGCCGCCTCGCGGCCCGTCGACACCGCGGCCATGGCGGTGGACCGGCGGATCAGCGCGACCTTCAAGGACCTGCCCGGCGGGCAGGTGCTGGGGCCGACCTTCGACTACACCCACCGCCTGCTCGACGTCGCGCTGATGGACGGGCGCGCGCCCACCCCACCCGACCCCTCCCCGCAAGGGGAAGGCGAGGGGCGAAGCGCGCCGCCCTCCCCCCCCGCGGAGGGATGGGGTGGGGGGGCCCCGCCGCCGGTGCCGCACGTCACCGCGATGCTCGACCGCGACGGGCTGATCGAACCCGCGGGCGACGGCCCCGCCACGCCGCCCGACCTGACCCGCGAACCGCTGGAGCTGCCCGCCGCCCGCGCGCTGCGCCAGCAGGTCCTGGCGCGCGGCGACGAAGGCTTCGTGCTCGGCATGGCCTACTCCACCCAGCGCGGCTACGGCCGCACCCACGCCTTCGTGGGCGAGCTGCGCGTCGGCACCGTCGCCGTGTCGGTCGACATCCCCGAGCTGGGGCTGGCGGTCGAGATCGGCGAGATCGAGCTCACCGAATGCGAGACGGTGAACCAGTTCAAGGGCTCGGCCACCGAACCGCCGCAGTTCACCCGCGGCTACGGCCTGACGCTCGGCCACAACGAGCGCAAGGCGATCAGCATCAGCCTCTGCGACCGCGCGCTGCGCTGGGAGGAGCTGGGCGAGGACCACAGCGGCGCCCCCGCCCAGGACGAGGAGTTCGTGCTGATGCACGCCGACAACGTCCAGGCGACGGGGTTCCTCGAACACATCAAGCTGCCCCATTACGTCGACTTCCAGGCCGAGATGGAGCTGGTCCGCGCGCTGCGGGCCGAGGCGCAGGCCCCGCGGGCCGAGGCGGCGGAATGACCGCGATCGTCTTCGACATCGGCAACGTCCTCATCCGCTGGGACCCGGTCCCGGCCTTCCTGCCCGCGCTCGGCAGCCGCGCGGCGGTAAAGGCGTTCCTGACCCGCACCGGTTTTTCCGCCCGCAACCTGCGCGCCGACGGCGGCGAGAGCTGGGCGTCGCTGGCCGAAGAGATCGCCGACCCTGCCGACCGCGCGGTCTTCGCCAGCTACGTCGCCAGCTACGCGGCCACCGTCCCCGAGGCCATCGAGGGCAGCTGGACGCTCATGGACCGCCTGCGCGCGCAGGGCCACGCGATCCACGCCATCACCAACTGGTCCGCCGAAACCTGGCCCGTCGGCGTCGCCACCCACCCCCGGCTGGCCACCGCCTTCGGCGTCACCGTCGTGTGGGGGCACGCGCGCCTGCTGAAGCCCGACCCGGCGATCTTCGCGCTGCTCTGCGCCCGCGCCGGGGTCGCGGCGCAGGACTGCCTCTTCATCGACGACAGCCCGACGAACGTGGCCGGCGCGCGGGCGGCGGGGATGGACGCGATCCGCTTCACCGACCCCGCCGCGCTGGAACCCGCCCTGGCCGAAAGGGGCCTGCTGTGACCGCCTACAACTTCGCCTACCTCGACGAACAGACCAAGCGGATGATCCGCCGCGCCATCCTGAAGGGCATCGCCGTCCCCGGCTACCAGGTGCCGTTCGCCAGCCGCGAGATGCCCATGCCCTACGGCTGGGGGACCGGCGGGGTGCAGGTCACCGCCGCCTGCCTGACGCCGGACGACCGGCTCAAGGTCATCGACCAGGGGGCCGACGACACCACCAACGCCGTGTCGATCCGCCGCTTCTTCGCCCGCACCGCCGGGGTCGCCACGACCGAGGCGACCACCGAGGCGACGATCATCCAGACCCGCCACCGCATCCCCGAAACCCCGCTGACCGCCGCCCAGATCCTCGTCTACCAGGTCCCGATCCCCGAACCCCTGCGCTTCCTCGAACCGCGCGAGACCGAGACGCGCAAGATGCACGAGCTGGAGGAATACGGCCTGATGCACGTCAAGCTGTATGAGGACATCGCCCGCCACGGGCGCATCGCGACCTCCTACGCCTATCCCGTCAGGGTGGAAGGCCGCTACGTCATGGATCCCTCGCCGATCCCGAAGTTCGACAACCCCAAGCTGTCGGGCAGCCCGGCGATCCAGCTCTTCGGCGCGGGGCGGGAACAGCGCATCTACGCCCTGCCCCCCTTCACCCGCGTCGACAGCCTCGACTTCGACGACCACCCCTTCCGCGCGACGAAGGCGATGGCCGCCTGCGACCTCTGCGGCTCGCGCGCCTCCTACCTCGACGAGGTGGTGACCGACGACCGCGGCGGGCGGATGTTCGTCTGCTCCGACACCGACTACTGCACCGCGCGCCGCAAGGAGGACCCGACATGACCCCGCTCCTGTCCGTCCGCGGCCTGACGAAACGCTACGGCCCCCGCATCGGCTGCGAGGGCGTGGGCTTCGACCTCCATCCCGGCGAGGTGCTGGGCATCGTCGGCGAAAGCGGGTCGGGGAAGTCGACGCTCCTGTCCTGCCTCGCCGGCCACCAGCGGCCCGACGCGGGGACCGTCACCTACGACGGCCGCGACGTCCTGGGCATGGCCGAGACCGAACGCCGACGGCTGTCGCGCACCGACTGGGCCTATGTCCACCAGAACCCGCGCGACGGGCTGCGGATGGGCGTCAGCGCCGGCGGCAACGTGGGCGAGCGGCTGATGGCCGTCGGTGCGCGGCATTACGGCGACATCCGCGCCAAGGCCACCGACTGGCTCTCGCGGGTCGAGATCGCTGCCGACCGCATCGACGACCGGCCCCGGACCTTCTCGGGCGGGATGCAGCAGCGGCTGCAGATCGCGCGCAACCTCGTGACCGGCCCCCGGCTCGTCTTCATGGACGAACCGACCGGCGGGCTCGACGTCAGCGTGCAGGCGCGCCTTCTGGACCTGCTGCGCGGGCTCGTCCGCGATCTCGGCCTGTCGGTCGTGGTCGTGACGCACGACCTGGCGGTGGTGCGGCTGCTCGCCTCGCAGCTTCTGGTGATGCGGGGGGGCCGGGTGGTCGAACAGGGGCTGACCGACCAGGTGCTGGACGACCCCCAGCACGCCTATACCCAGCTTCTCGTCTCTTCGGTGCTGGCGGCATGATCGAGATACGGAACCTGTCCAAATCCTTCATCCTCCACAACCAGGGCGGCGCCGTCCTCCCGGTGATGGAGGGCGCGCACCTCACCGTCGCGCCCGGCGAATGCGTCGGCCTGATCGGCGCATCCGGCGCGGGGAAGTCCACGCTGATGCGCATGGTCAGCGGCAACTACCTGGCGGCGGGCGGGTCGCTGATGGTGGGCGGCACCGACCTCGCCCGCGCCGCCCCGCGCGAGATCATCGCGCTCCGGCGCGAGGTGCTGGGCCACGTCAGCCAGTTCCTCCGCGTCGTCCCCCGCGTCCCCGCGCTCGACGTGGTAGCCGAGCCGCTGCTCATGCTGGGCGTGCCCGCGGCCGAGGCCCGCGCCCGCGCGGCCGCGCTGCTCGCCCGCCTCAACATCCCCGAACGCCTCTGGCCGCTGTCGCCCACCACCTTCTCGGGGGGCGAGCAGCAGCGCGTCAACATCGCCCGCGGCTTCGTCCACCCCTTCCCCGCGCTCCTGCTCGACGAACCCACCGCCAGCCTCGACGCCAGGAACCGCGCCGTCGTGCTGGCGCTGATCCACGAGGCCAAGGCGCGCGGGGCCGCGATCCTCGGCATCTTCCACGACGACGCCGCGCGGGCAGCGGTCTGCGACCGGCTGGTCGACGTGACGGCCTTCACGCCGGGGGCGGGGGGATGATCTTCTGCGTCGTCGGCCCCTCCGGCGCGGGGAAGGACACGCTGATCGCGGGGGCAGTGGCGGCCCGGCCCGCGCTGCACCGGGTGCGCCGCGTCATCACCCGGCCCGCCGAGGCCGGGGGCGAGGCGCATGTGCCGGCGACCGGGGCCGCGTTCGACGCTGCCCTGTCGCGCGGCGACTTCGCGGTGCACTGGGCCGCGCACGGGTTGCGCTACGGCATCCCGTGGGATCAGGTCGCGGGCCGGGACGAGGTCATCTTCAACGGCAGCCGCGCCGCCCTGCCCGCGGCGCGCGCGGCCTTCCCCGACCTGCGGGTCATCCTGGTGACGGCCCCCGCCGCGGTGCTCGCCGCGCGCCTGTCGGGCCGGGGGCGCGAGCCGCAGGACCAGATCGCGGACCGCCTGTCGCGCGCGAGCTTCGCCCTGCCGGACGGGATCGACGCCACGGAGGTCGAGAACGACGGCAGCGTCGACCAGGGCGTCGCGCGCCTGCTCGCAGCGCTTCAGCCGGTCAGCGCGTAGCGGTGCGTCAGGTGGAACCGCCCCGCGTCGTCCTCGCCGAACAGGCACAGGTCCTCCACCGCCAGGGGCCGCGGCAGCAGGCCCGCGAAATGCGCCCGCGCCACGGCCACCGCCGCGGCGGTGTCGGCCACCCGGTCGCTCAGCGTCAGGTGGAAGCGGAAGGCCTCCATCACGAAGGGATAGCCCCAGCGGTGCAGCAGCGCCCGCTCGCGCGCCGTCAGCGCTTCGGGCCGCCGCCGGGCGATCTCGGCCGCGGTCAGGGGCGCGCGCAGGGGGTCGGTCTCCCGCACCACCTCCGCCGCCAGCGCGTCGATGGCCCCGCTGTCGCCCTCGGGCACCAGCGCCACGAAGCCGTCGAGCTCAGCGACCGTCAGCCCCGGGGCCTCGGCCGGGGCCAGCCGCGCCGCCAGCGCCGCGACGGCCGCCGCGATGGCCTCAGCGCCCACCCCCGGTGCCGGGCGGAAGGGCGGGCGCAGCGTGGCGTGGAAGCCATAGCGCGCGGCCCCGGCGGCAGGCACCGGCGGCGCGGCGAACCAGGCCGCCGCCGCATCGGCGAAGGCCCCTGGCCGGGGCGCGTAGTATACGGCATGGCGCTGGAAGATCATCGCCGCCTGCCTTGCACCGCAATGTCACACCGCTGTGACGCCCGCGTGCCATGCCGCGCGGCCGGAAGGACCCACCGATGACCGATACGATCCCCGATACGATCCTCGCCAACGCCACGCTCGTCCTGCCCGACGGCACCCTGCGCGGGCACCTCCGCCTGGCGGGCGGCACCATCGCAGACATCGCCGAAGGCAGCGCCGTGCCCGCAGGGGCCGTCGACTGCGGCGGCGACCTCGTCATGCCGGGGCTGGTGGAGCTGCATACCGACAACCTCGAACAGCATCTCGAACCCCGCCCCAAGGTCGACTGGCCCCACGCCGCCGCCATCATCGCGCACGACGCCGAGCTTGCAAGCACCGGCATCACCACCGTCTTCGACGCTCTGCGCGTGGGCTCGGTCACCCAGGGCAGCCGCGCCAACCACGGCGAATACGCCCGCGCGCTGGCCGACGAGATCCTCGCGCTCCGCGCGCAGGGGGCGCTGAAGATCAGCCACCTCCTGCACCTGCGGGCCGAGGTCTGCTCCGAGACGCTCGAGGAGGAGCTCGACAAGTTCGGCCCGTCCGACGGGGTGGGCATCGTCAGCCTGATGGACCACACCCCCGGCGAACGGCAGTTCCGCGACCTGTCCAAGCTGCGCGAATACTACGTCGGCAAATACGGCTTCACCGAGGCCGAATGGCAGGACCACGTGGGCGGCCTGCTCGCGATCAAGGCCCGCGTCGGCGACCGGCACGAGGCCGCGGTGGTCGACGCCGCGCGCCGCTACGGCGCGGTGCTGGCCAGCCACGACGACACCACCGCCCCCCAGGTCGCCGCCAGCGCCGCCCACGGCGCGACCTTCGCCGAGTTCCCGACGACCGAGGAGGCCGCGGGGGCCTGCCACGCCCACCGCATCCAGGTGATGATGGGCGCGCCGAACCTGATCCGCGGCGGCAGCCACTCCGGCAACATCGCCGCCCAGGCGCTGGCGCAGGACGGGCTGCTCGACATCCTGTCGTCGGATTACGTCCCGGCCTCGCTCCTCACCGGGGCGCTGATGCTGGGCGACCTCTGGGGCGACATGGCGCGCGGCGTCGCGACCGTCACCGCCGCCCCGGCGGCGGCGGCGGGGCTGGCCGACCGCGGCCGCATCGTCCCCG
The DNA here is from genome assembly GCA_964575185.1 of uncultured Exiguobacterium sp. Classification (GTDB taxonomy): domain Bacteria; phylum Pseudomonadota; class Alphaproteobacteria; order Rhodobacterales; family Rhodobacteraceae; genus CAZNPW01. Next base: position 19,302 of record CAZNPW010000019.1, on the reverse strand, counting down.
GCGCGCGCGCCGACGTGATCCGCGTCACCCGGATCGGCCGCGCGGGCGCCCTGCGCGGCGTCTGGGTGGCGGGCTGTCGCGTGGCCTGAGGCGCGGCCGCAAGCCGCGCCATCCCGCTTTCGGCATCCGTCATGATCCAGGCGTCCCGCAGCCGGACCCGCCGGTCCGCGATGACCTTGATCGCCGCGCGCGGCCCGTGCTTTCCTGGCGCCCGAAGGGAAACGGCGGTGGCGAAAGGGCTTGGGATGTCCGATGTCGCACCGGCCTGCGGCGTGTCGCAGGCCACCCTGTCGCTCGTCCCGAACGGTGCGGCGGGCACCCCCATCCCGGACCGCACGCGCGCCGACCCGCCGACCGGAACCCGCGTGATCCGCGCGGCATGATCCTCGGCATCGGCACCGACCTCTGCAGCATCGACCGCATCGCGGCGGTGCTGGCCCGCCACGGCGACCGCTTCCGCGCCCGCGTCTACACCGACCGCGAACTCCGCACCGCCGCCCGCCGCGCCGCCGCCGGGCTCGAACCCGCGACGCTCGCCAAGCGCTGGGCCGCCAAGGAGGCCTGCGTCAAGGCGCTCGGCACCGGCCTGCGCATGGGCATCGGCTGGCGCGACATGGGGGTGGTGAACCTGCGCTCCGGCCAGCCGCAGATGGAGCTCTCGGGCTGGGCCGCCCGCCGCCTTGCCGACCTCACGCCCCCCGGCCACCGCGCGCTCGTCCACGTCACGCTGACCGACGATCCCCCCTGGGCGCAGGCCTTCTGCGTCATCGAGGCGCGGCCCCAGCTTCCTTGACTTTCCCCGTGGCGGCAGGCCAAAGCACCGCCTGACAACGGGGGCGGGGCATGGCGCGGGCAGACAGGGCCGAGGGCGGGATCATGGAGACGGTGCGCACCGTCTTCTGGGCGCTGGTGATCGCGGGCGTCTTCCGCACGCTCCTGTTCCAGCCCTTCTGGATCCCGTCCGGCTCGATGAAGGACACGCTCCTGATCGGCGACTTCCTCTTCGTCAACAAGTTCGCCTACGGCTACGCCGCCGTCTCCTGCCCCTTCGCGCTCTGCCCGATCTCCGGCCGCATCTTCGGCGCCGACCCGCAGCGCGGCGACGTCGTGGTCTTCCGCCACCCCGTCCGCAACGAGGATTTCATCAAGCGCATCATCGGCCTGCCGGGCGATACCGTGCAGGTCCGCGACGGCATCGTCTACATCAACGGCCAGATGGCCCCGCAGGAACCCGCGGGCACCTTCACCGAGGTCTACGAACGCCAGGGCCCGATGCAGCAGTTCCCCCGCTGCGAGAACGGACCCGTGGGCGAAGGCGGGGCCTGCACCTCCTCGCGCTTCCGCGAGACGCTGCCGGGCGGCGTCGTGCACGACGTGCTGAACGTCGACACGAACGGCGATGCCGACAACACCGATGTCTACACCGTGCCGCCGGGGCAGTTCTTCGTCATGGGCGACAACCGCGACAACTCGGTCGACAGCCGCTTCGCGCAGGCGGCGGGCGGGGTCGGCTTCGTGCCGGCCGAAAACCTGATCGGCCGCGCCGACCGGGTGATCTTCTCCTCCGCCGGGCGGTCGCTCCTTTTCTTCTGGACCTGGCGGCCCGACCGGTTCTTCAAGGCGATCGAGTGAAGGTCGCGGCCGACCTCCTGGCCTTCCAGGCCCGCATCGGCCACACCTTCCGCACGCCCGCGCTGCTGGTCCAGGCGCTGACGCATCCCTCGATGTCCGGCCCCGCCCGCCCCGACAACCAGCGGCTGGAGTTCCTCGGCGACCGCGTGCTGGGCCTGACCGTCGCCACCGCGCTTTACCGCGACGGCGACAGCCCCGAAGGCAAGATGGCCCCGCGCTTCAACGCGCTCGTCCGGGCCGAGACCTGCGCCGCCGTCGCCGCCGCCTGCGGCCTCGGCCAGGTGATGAAGCTCGGCCGGTCCGAGATGATCTCGGGCGGCCGCAGGAAAGAGGCGCTCTTGGCCGACGCGATGGAGGCGGTGATCGCCGCCGTCTACCTCGACGCTGGCTTTGCGGTGGCCGAGGCGGTGGTGCTGCGGCTCTGGGCACCCTGGCTCGCAGCCACCCCCGACGACCCGCGCGACGCCAAGACGCTGCTCCAGGAATGGGCGCAAGGCCGCGGCGACGCGCCGCCCGTCTACGAGGAACTGTCGCGCGACGGCCCCGCCCACGCGCTGCATTTCACCGTCGCGGTGCGGCTGGCCGACGGCGCGGCGGCCGAAGGCCGGGGCCGCACCAAGCGCGCCGCCGAACAGGCGGCGGCGGCGGCGCTGCTGGAAAGGCTGCTGGCATGACGCGCGCAGGTTTCGTGGCCCTGATCGGGGAACCCAACGCGGGCAAGTCCACGCTGCTCAATCGCATGGTCGGGGCCAAGGTCTCGATCGTCACCCACAAGGTCCAGACCACCCGCACCCGCATCCGCGGCATCGCCATGGCCGGGCAGACGCAGATCGTCTTCGTCGACACCCCCGGCCTCTTCCGCCCCCGCCGCCGGCTCGACCGCGCGATGGTCGCCGCCGCCTGGGGCGGGGCCGCCGACGCCGACGTGGTGGTCCTGCTGGTCGAGGCCCACAGGACACTGAAGGACGGCGGCCTCACCGACGGCGTCCAGGCCATCCTCGACCGCATCGGCGAGACGCTGCCGAAGGCCCTGCCCGTGGCGCTCGCGATCAACAAGATCGACCGGGTCAAGGCCGAAGGCCTCCTCGCCCTGTCCGAGAAACTGAACGCCGCCCACCCCTTCGCCCGCACCTTCATGATCTCGGCCGAACGCGGCCACGGGGTCGACGACCTGAAGGCCTGGCTCGCGGGCCAGCTTCCCGAAGGCCCCTGGCTCTACCCCGAGGACCAGATCGCCGACCTGCCCCTGCGCATGATCGCAGCCGAAACCACGCGCGAGAAGCTGACGCTGCGCCTGCACGAGGAAATCCCCTACCAGCTCACGGTCGAAACCGAAGCCTGGCAGGACCGCCCCGACGGCTCGGTCCGCATCGACCAGGTCGTCTACGTCGCCCGCGACGGCCACAAGGGCATCGTGCTCGGCCACAGGGGCGAGACGATCAAGGCCGTGGGCCAGCAGGCCCGCGCCGAGATCCGCGCCTTCCTCGGCCGCGAGGTCCACCTGTTCCTCACCGTCAAGCTGCGCGAGAACTGGCTCGACGAGGCCGAACGCTACCGCGAGATGGGCCTCGACTTCCGCGACGGCGAGCCGTGACGCCCCGCCTCGCCGCCGGCCTCTGGGTCGCGGCCTACCTCGCGCGGCTCCGGCTCGCCGACATCCCGGCCTACGTCACGGCGAAGGGCGACGCGACCGCCGGCGCGGTGGTGGTCAAGGTCGCGACCCTCGACGGCCGCGCCCGCGCCTTCCAGCGCCGCTTCGACCTGGAAACCGGCGGGCGCGCGTGGGAGGTGCTGGCCGACGACACCGAACCGGCGGTCGACGCCGCCCTGTCGCGCGCCCGCGCCCGCGACCCCGACCTCTGGGTCATCGAGCTCGAAGACCGCGCCGGCCGGACCCTGCTCCAGGAACCGGGGCTGGACGACTGAGCGCGCCTGCACGGCCACTCTCTCGCCGCGCACCTTTGCACCCGCCCCGCAGCGCATTACCTTTCCCGCGCACAGGAGGTGCCCCATGGTGGAACTCGGCCTCGATACCTTCGGCGACGTGACCGCGGCCCCGGGCGGCGGGCTGACCCCGCAGGACCAGGTCCTGCGCGACACGGTCGACCAGGGCGTGCTCGCCGACCAGGCGGGCGTGCACGTCTTCGGCGTCGGCGAACACCACCGCGACGACTTCGCCGTCTCGGCCCCCGAGATCGTGCTGACCGCCATCGCCGCGCGCACGTCCCGCATCCGGCTCGGCTCGGCCGTCACGGTCCTCTCCTCCGACGACCCCGTCCGCGTGTTCCAGCGCTTCTCCACCCTCAACGCCATCGCGAACGGGCGCGCCGAGATCATCGTCGGCCGCGGATCCTTCATCGAAAGCTTCCCGCTCTTCGGCCAGAACCTCGACGACTACGAGGTCCTGTTCGAGGAACGCCTCGACCTGCTGGCGCACCTGCTGCGCGAACCCCGCGTCACCTGGTCCGGCACCACCCGCGCCGCGCTGCGGGACCAGGCGGTCTACCCCACGCTCGGCCAGCCGCTCACCACCTGGGTCGGCGTCGGTGGCAGCCCGGAGTCGGTCGTCCGCGCCGTCCGCCACGACCTGCCGGTGATGTTCGCCGTGATCGGCGGCGACGCGCGGCGCTTCATGCCCTTCGTCGACCTCTACCACCGCGCCTGCCGCCAGCTCGGCCGCCCCGTCCGGCCCTTCGGCATCCACTCCCACGGCCACGTCGCCCCGACCGACGAACAGGCGCAGGAGGAGCTCTGGCCCCATTACAAGGCCGTCTTCGACCGCATCGGCGGCGAGCGCGGCTGGGGCCCCACGACGAAGGACCGCTTCCTGGCCGAGGTGCAGGGCGGGTCGGTCTACGCGGGCGCCCCCGAAACCGTCGCCCGCCGCATCGCCGGCGTGGTCCGCGACATGGGCGCGGCCCGGTTCGACATCAAGTATTCCGCGGGCACCCTGCCCCACGCCGCGATGATGCGGTCCATCGAACTCTACGGCACCCGCGTCATCCCGCTGGTGCACGAGATGCTGGCGGACAAGGCCGCCGCTTAAGCAACCCCGCGTCCCGGCGCAGGCTGCATTCCTCAATCCCCCAGCTTGGCGTGGACCTCGTCCAGATCCACCTCGCCCTTGGGCATCTTGTTGCCCGGGTTGTCGAAATCGTATCGGAAGACCTGGAAGTCGCGCTTGTAGATTTCCCACATCAGGTGCATCGACAGGTCGTCGAAATAGGCCTCGACCGGATGCGCCCGCTTCGGCCCATGCCCTTCGGATTCATTGAACTTCGGGATCGCCTTCAGATCGACCTCGTGCCGCACCGGCACGCGGTCGAGCACGCCCTGCATGCCCTCATCGAACCTTTCGGTGAAGAACACCCGGTCGTAGCGCCCGCCGTTCACGATGAAGGTGGAGACATGCCCCGCCATCGCCGACCAGTGGATGTCGGGCTCCATCGGCTTCTTCCAGCGGATCGTGTCGCGCACGAACAGCAGGAACCGCCGGAAGCTCGCGATCTGGTCGAACTCCCCCTTGCCGTCCTCGCCGCCGACCTCGATCCCGTATTTCTGGGCGATCAGCGGCACCAGGTTGCCGCGATAGCGCCGCCCGTTGCGCTGGATGCCGCAGATCTTGTCGAAGAAGCTCGACAGGATGCGGGTATAGGGGTTGCGCACGCAGGTGAAGGCGAAGGACCGGTGCCGCTTGACGTTGCGCTCGATCAGCGGCTGGCTGTCCTCGCGCGCCCATTTGTGCAGCCCCTCGGTCGCGTCATGGATGTCGCCGTCGAAGAAGCGGCCGTGGTCGGCATAGAACATGATCTGCCCGATGGTCGAGCAGGCGCATTTCGGCACCACGCGGTAGACCATCGTCTCGCTTTCCGTCATCCACGTGCCGGGAAACCCCATGCCACCCATCCTGAGCCGTCCACCGGCGAGGCTTGCCAAGGAACTTCGGTCTTTTCAAGGAAACCGAAAGCAATCTAGGAAACAATCCGGGCCGGGAAGGCAGGACACGGCAGCGCATGGCGACGATCGCCTACATCCTTCTGTGCCACAAGGACCCGGCCGGCATCGTCGCCCAGGCGCGGCGGCTGACCGCGGCGGGCGACTGCGTGGCGATCCACTTCGACGCCCGCAGCCCCCGCGCGGCCTACGACACGATCCGCGCGGCGCTGGCCCCTGACCCCCGCGTGACCTTCGCCGCACGGCGCCTGAAATGCGGCTGGGGCGCGTGGAGCCTGGTGGAGGCGACGCTTCTCAGCTTGCGTGCCGCCCTCGACGCCTTCCCGCGCGCCACGCACTTCTACATGCTGTCGGGCGACTGCTGGCCCATCAAGTCGGCCGAATACATCCGCGCCTACCTCGACCGGGACGAGGCCGACTACATCGAAAGCGTCGACTTCTTCACCGGCGACTGGATCAAGACCGGGATCAGGGACGAACGCCTGATCTACCGCCACTGGTTCAACGAACGCAGCCAGAAACGGCTGTTCTACGCCAGCATGGACGTGCAGCGCCGCCTCGGGCTTTCCCGCAAGGTCCCCGCCGACATCGCCATGCAGATCGGCAGCCAGTGGTGGTGCCTGCGCCGCCGCACGGTCGAGGGCGTGCTGGACTTCATCCGCCGCAGGCGCGACGTGCTGCGGTTCTTCCGCACCACCTGGATCCCGGACGAGACCTTCTTCCAGACGCTCGTGCGCCACCTGATCCCCGAGGCCGAGGTGCGGTCGCGGACGCTCACCTTCCTGATGTTCTCCGACTACGGGATGCCCGTCACCTTCTACAACGACCAGTACGACCTCCTGACCAGCCAGGACTACCTCTTCGCCCGCAAGATCAGCCCCGAGGCGACCGACCTGAAGGAACGCCTGGGCGAGCTTTACGCCGCGACCGGCGTGACCTTCCGCGTCTCGGGCGAGGGGCGCAACCTCTACCGCTTCCTCACCGCCCGCGGGCGCGAGGGGCGGCGCTTCGCCCCCCGCTTCTGGGAGACCGAAACCTCGCTCGGGCGCGAACGGCGGTTGATGATGGTCACCTGCAAGAAATGGCACGTCGCCAAGCGCCTCGTCGCCCGCGTGCGCGAGGAAACCAACCTGCCCTGCGTCGACTACCTCTTCAACGAGGAGACGACCGCCCTGCCCGACCTCGGCGGCATCCAGTCGACCGTGGAAAAGCGCACCCGCCACCGCAAGGCGCTGCTCAGGATGCTGTACGAAACCTGGGGGTCCGACAGCCTGGTGATCTGCATCGACCCGGGCAACTTCGACCTCCTGCAGGACTTCACCGCCGACCGGGCCGACGCCCGCATCCTCGAGGTGGAGTGCGCCTTCACCGACGACTACCTGCTCGGCCACGCCCGCCGCATCGGCCTCGCCGCGCCCTCGACCCCGGCGGAGACGGTCGCGCGGCTTCTGCCGACCATCCGCTACGAGGTGCGGTTCGAATCCGACCGCATCCGCGACGCGGGGTTCCGCCGGCTTCATCGGATGCGCGAGGCCGGGTCGGTCGACGAAAACACCCTGTCGCTCGCCGGGTTTCTTGGTATCCCCGAGGCCAAGGCCCGCGCCATCGCGGGGACCCCGCACCTCTTCTCGGACTGACGTCATGCCCCACGCCTACGATCCCACCAACATCTTCGCCCGCATCCTGCGCGGCGAGATCCCGAACCGCACCGTGATGGAGACGCCGCACACGCTCGCCTTCCACGACATCCGGCCGCTGATGCCGGTGCACGTCCTGGTGATCCCGAAGGGAGCCTACGCGACCTTCGACCATTTCGCGGCCGAGGCCACGGCGGACGAGATCGCCGACTTCCACCGCACCGCCGCGCAGATCATCGCCATGCTGGACCTCGGCGGCGGCTACCGCGTCATCGCGAACGCCGGGGCCCACGGCGGGCAGGAGGTGCCGCACTACCACCTGCACATCCTGGGCGGCGCGCCGCTCGGTCCGATGCTCGCGCGGTAGGCCAGGACCGGACCGCGCGGGCCGGTGGCGAAATCGAGCGCCTTCGGCGCGCTGTGTCATGTCGCGGGCCGGGCTCGCGCCGGTCCCGCTCCGGGATGCCTCCGGCGGGGATATTTCCAGGAAGATGAAGGGGCGGTTGGCAACTCCCCTGTCCCCGTGCGACACCGGGGCGGGACAACGGGGGGCGTCATGGGCGCGTTCGGCAAGGGGCACCACCTGCATCTGATCGACGGGTCGGCCTACATCTTCCGCGCCTACCACGCGCTGCCGCCCCTGACGCGCAAGTCCGACGGGCTGCCGGTGGGCGCGGTCGCGGGGTTCTGCAACATCCTGTGGAACGAGATCACCCGTGACGGCGGGGCCGACGCGCCGACCCACATCGCGGTGGTGTTCGACTATTCTGCCACCACCTTCCGCAACGCCATCTATCCCGCCTACAAGGCCCACCGCCCCGAACCGCCCGAGGACCTGCGCCCGCAGTTCCCCCTGACCCGCGACGCGACGCGGGCCTTCAACGTCGCCTGCCTCGAGATCGACGGCTACGAGGCCGACGACATCATCGCCACCCTCGCGCAGCAGGCGACCGAGGCCGGGGGGCGGACGACGATCATCTCCTCGGACAAGGACCTGATGCAGCTCGTGGGGGGCGGCGTCGGGATGCGCGACCCGATGAAGAACGTGGCCATCGGGGTGGACGAGGTGTTCGCGAAGTTCGGCGTCGACCCCGCCCGCGTCGTCGACGTGCAGGCGCTGGCCGGCGACAGCGTCGACAACGTGCCCGGCGCGCCGGGCATCGGGCTGAAGACCGCGGCGCTCCTGATCCAGGAGTTCGGGACGCTGGAAGCCTTGCTGGAGCGGACGGCCGAGATCAGGCAACCCAAGCGGCGCGAGGCGCTCGAGGCGAACGCGGAGCTGATCCGCATCTCGAAGCGGCTGGTGACGCTCGACCGCGCGGTGCCGCTCGACTTCGCGCTCGACGATCTCGAGGTGCGGCTGCCCGACCCCGAGATGGTGCTGGATTTCCTCACGAAAATGGAGTTCCGCACCCTGACCCGCCGGGTCGCCGAGCGGCTGAAGATCGCGACGCCCGTGGTGCAGGAAACCCCGGCGCCGGTCGCCGCGCCGGAGCGCAAGCCCTTCGACTACGCTTATGTCACCATCCGCGACATGGACACGCTGCACGCCTGGATCGCCCGGGCGGCGGAGGTGGGCCACGTCGCGATCGACACCGAGACGACCAGCCTGAACGAGATGCGGGCAGAGCTTGTGGGGATCAGCCTCTGCATCGACGAGGGGCGGGCGGCCTACATCCCGGTGGGCCATACCACGGGTGGCGGGGACCTCTTCGGCACGACCGCGCTGGCCGAGGGGCAGTTGCCGCTCGACGCCGTGCTGGTCGCGCTGAGGCCGTTGCTGGAAGACCCCTCGGTCCTGAAGATCGCGCAGAACATGAAATACGACTGGAAGATCCTCGCCCGCTACGGCGTGCAGATGCACCCCATCGCCGACACCATGCTGATGTCCTACGCGATGCACGGCGGCAAGCACCTGCACGGGATGGATTTCCTGTCGGAACAGTATCTTGGCCATATCCCGATCCCGATCAGGGAGGTGATCGGCACAGGCAAGGCGCAGGTCACCTTCGACCGCGTGCCCATCGACGCCGCCGTGCGCTACGCGGCCGAGGATGCCGACGTGAGCCTGCGCCTCTGGCACGCCTTCGCGCCGGGGCTGCACCGGGCGCGGGTGACGACCGTCTACGAGACGCTCGAACGCCCGCTGGTCCCGGTGCTCGCGCGGATGGAGATGGCGGGGGTGCAGGTCGACCGCGGCACGCTCAGCCGCATGTCGGCCGCCTTCGCGCAGACCATGGCGGGGCTCGAGGCCGAGATCGCCGGGGTCGCGGGGCAGCCGTTCAACGTGGGCTCGCCGAAGCAGCTTGGGGAAATCCTGTTCGATCGCATGGGCTTGCCGGGCGGGGAGAAGGGCAAGACCGGGGCCTATGCGACGGGCGCGGACGTGCTCGAGGACATCACGACGCTGGCCGACGCGCACCCCGTCGGGGCGCGGCTCGCGGCGCGGATCCTCGACTGGCGGCAGCTTTCCAAGCTGAAATCGACCTATACCGACGCGCTGCAGGACCATATCCACCCCGAGACCGGGCGGGTGCACACCAGCTACAGCATCGCGGGGGCGAACACCGGGCGGCTCGCCTCGACCGACCCGAACCTGCAGAACATCCCCGTCCGCACCGAAGAGGGCCGGCGCATCCGGCAGGCCTTCGTGGCCCCGCCGGGGCGGCTGCTCGTCAGCCTCGACTACAGCCAGATCGAGCTGCGCATCCTTGCCCACGTCGCGGGGATTCCCGCGCTGAAACAGGCGTTTACCGACGGGATCGACATCCACGCGATGACCGCGTCCGAGATGTTCTCGGTGCCGCTCGACCAGATGACGGGGGAGGTGCGCAGGCGCGCCAAGGCGATCAACTTCGGCGTCATCTACGGCATCTCGGGCTTCGGCCTGGCGCGCAACCTGCGCATCCCGCGCGACGAGGCGCAGGGGTTCATCGACCGGTATTTCGAGCGTTTTCCGGGGATCAGGGCCTACATGGACGCGACCGTCGCCTTTGCGAAGGCCAACGGCTTCGTGGAAACCCTGTTCGGCCGCCGCATCCACACGCCCGAGATCAACGCCCGCGGCCCCGGCGCGGGCTTCGCCCGGCGGGCGGCGATCAACGCGCCGATCCAGGGGACCGCGGCCGACGTGATCCGCCGGGCGATGATCCGCATGGAGGACGCGATCGCGGGCCTCGATGCGCGGATGCTGCTGCAGGTGCATGACGAACTGCTGTTCGAGGTCGCCGAGGACCAGGCCGACGCCTTGATCTCGCGGGCGAAAGACGTGATGGAGGGGGCGGCGGACCCGGCGGTGCGGCTGACCGTGCATCTGGCGGTGGAGGGCGGAAAGGGGCGGACATGGGCCGAGGCGCATTAGACGATTGCTTCAGGAAACTGTTTTCATTGAGTTTCCTTCTGTTCCCCGTCGTCGCCGCCGCGCAGGACGGCCGCTGGGATTATGCCACCGGCGACGGCACCGTGTGGACGCGCGACGTGGTGGACGGGGCCGTGACGGTATTCCGGGCGGAGGACCCTGCGGACGCGTTCGTGCTGGGCGCGGACTGCAGCGCGACGTCCCCGGGCCGCGCCGACCTGACCTGGGGCTGGGCCAACGGGGGCTGGGCGGTCGAAGGACCCGAGGGCACGGTCCTCGGCTTCCCGCGGCAGGAGGCTCCGATGGACGCGCCGGACTGCCGGTTCTGATGGCCGACCACCCGGTCGTGGAGGTCGCGGGGCGGGTCGGGCTGCGGGACTGGCTGGCGGCGAACCACGCGACAAGCGGGACGGTCTGGCTATCCCTAGCGAAGAAGCCCGACCCGGACCACATTCCCTATGACCAGGTGGTGCAGGAGCTGCTGTGCTGGGGCTGGATCGACAGCCTGCCGCGCGCGCTGGACGACCGGCGGTCGCTGCTGCGCGCGGCCCCGCGCAGCCCGCGGTCGGCGTGGTCGGCGGTGAACAAGGCGCATGTGGCGGCGATGCGGGCGGCCGGGCTGATGACCCCAACGGGCGAGGCGAAGGTCGCCGCCGCCGTGGCGAACGGGAAGTGGGATTTCCTGAACGATGTCGAGAACTTGACCATGCCCGACGACCTTGCCGCGGCGCTCTCTGCCGCCGGGGCGACGGCCACCTGGGACGCCTTTCCGCGCAGCGTGAAGCGCGGCTCGCTCGAGCAGGTGGCGCAGGCGAAGGCCCCCGCGACCCGCGCCGCCCGGGTCGCCGAGATCGCCGGAAGCGCCGCGCGGGGCCTGCGTGCGGGATGGTTCCGGCGCGGGAAAAAATAGTTCGATATCGCACCAGATCGTCCGAAACCGCACTATCTGGTTCGATATCGCACTATCTGGTCCGATATCGCACCTGTTTCCGGCTTATGCCAGATGCGTGCGGAAGGCGGCGATGACCTGCATGTAGACCTCGCGCTTGAAGGGGACGATCGCGTCCAGCATCGCGTCGGCCCTGCTCCACTGCCAGCGGCGGAACTCGGGGTGCGGGGTGTCGATGCGGATGTCGGCGTCGGTGCCGGTGAAGCGCATGAGGAACCACTTCTGCCGCTGGCCACGGAACCTGCCGCCCCAGACCTTTCCGATCAGCTCGGGCGGCAGGTCGTAGGTCAGCCAGCCGTCCGTCCTGTCCAGAACCGCGACCATGCCGGGCGCGATCCCGGTTTCCTCGCGCAGTTCGCGCAGCGCGGCCTGGCGGGGTTTCTCGCCGTCGTCGATGCCGCCCTGGGGCATCTGCCAGGCCTCCATCGTGGTGTCGATCCGCAGGCCGGTGAAGACCAGGCCGTCGGGGTTGACGAGGCACACCCCGACGCAGGGGCGGTAGGGAAGCTCCCCGGCCCGGCCCGCGGTCACGGCGTGGCCGGGGCGTCCGCGGCGCGGTCGTCCGGGGCCTGGGCGACCTCGGCCTCGGGCACCGGGTCGGGCGACATCGCGTTCAGGCCGGTCAGGATGTCGACGGCATAGGCGAGCTGGTAGTCCTCGTCCCGCAGCCGCGCGGTATCGGCGGCGCGCGCCGCGTCCTCCTCGAGCTGGCGGCGCTCCTCCTCGGTCATCGAGTCGTTCTGCAGCACCCCGCGCAGGCCGGCCTCGCCGCGCTGGTTGGCGGCATCCTCGGCCGCGGCGGCCTCGACCCCGGCGGCGTTCGGGTCGACGCGGGGCTGGTTCACGATGATGTCGGGCTGCACGCCCAGCGCCTGGATCGACCGGCCCGAGGGCGTGTAGTAGCGCGCCGTGGTCAGCCGCATCGCCCCGTCGCCGCGCAGCGGCACGAGCGTCTGGACCGACCCCTTGCCGAAGCTCTTGGTGCCCACGACGATCGCCCGCCGCTGATCCTGCAGCGCACCCGCGACGATTTCGGACGCGCTGGCCGATCCGCCGTTGATGAGGACGACGACGGGCTTTCCCTGGGCCAGATCGCCCGCCGTCGCGTTGAACCGCTCGCCGTCGGCCGGGTCGCGGCCGCGGGTCGAGACGATCTCGCCCTGGTTCAGGAAGGCGTCGCTGACCATGATCGCCTGGTTCAGCAGTCCGCCGGGGTTGTTGCGCAGGTCGATGACGAAGCCCGACACCTTGTCCATCCCGCCGAGTTCGTCGACGGCCTTCTTCAGCTCGGTCTCGAGCCCCGGAGAGGTCTGGTCGTTGAAGGTGGTGATCCGCAGCACCGCGACGTTGCCGACCGCGCGCCCCGTCACGGCCACGAGCTTGATCGTGTCGCGGATGATCGAGACGTCGAACGGCTCTTCCACGCCCTCGCGCACGATGGTGACCACGATCTCGGACCCGACCGGGCCGCGCATGAGGTCGACCGCGGCGTCGAGCTGCAGGCCGAGGGTGGTCTCGCCGTTGACCGCGGTGATGAAGTCGCCGGCCTCGATGCCCGCCTTGTCGGCGGGCGTGCCGTCCATGGGCGACACGACCTTGACGTAGCCGTCCTGCTGCGTGACCTCGATGCCGAGCCCGCCGAACTCGCCGCGCGTCTGCACCTGCATGGCGTCGAAGTCGGCCGCCGACAGGTAGCTCGAATGCGGATCGAGCGAGGTGAGCATCCCGTTGATCGCGGCCTCGATCAGCTTCTTGCTGTCGACCTCCTCGACATACTGGTTGCGCACGCGCTCGAAGATGTCGCCGAACAGGTCGAGCTGTTCGTAGACGCTGGCGTTCGCGTCGGCGCCCTGCGCCAGCAGCGGCCCGGCGAACTGCGTCGTCAGCACGCTGCCCGCCACCGTGCCCGCCAGCACCGCCATCACCACCCGTTTCATCGCCATCCAGGGCTTCCTTTCAATCGGTGGGCTTCAGCCCCGTGAACCAGTCCCGCGGATCCTGGGGTTCGGTCCCGCGCCGCACTTCGACATACAGCGTTTCGGTCTCGCCCGCATCTGCGGGGTCCGGCCGGCCCCCCATCAGGCCGAGCGGCCCCCCGGCGGGCACCACCTGGCCGACCTGACCGTAGACCGCGCCGAGGCCGGACAGAACCACCAGATAGCCGTCGCCCGGTTCCAGGATCATCACGTTTCCGTAGTCGCGCAAGGGCCCGAGATAGCGGATCGTCGCCGCGGCGGGGCTGGTGACCAGCGCGCCGGGGCGGGTGGCCAGCGTCAGGCCGGGGCGGCGGACACCCGCCGCGTCGGCCTCGCCCGCGCCGCGCAGGACCTCGCCCAGCACGGGCAGGGGCAGGCGGCCCTTCTGGTCGGCGAAGCGCCCCTGGGCCGGGTCGAGCAGCCGCAGCCCGTCGGCCAGGGCCGCGAGCGTGTCGGCCGAGGTGACGAGTGCCGCGAGTTGCGCCGGGTCTTCGGTGAAGCGGCGCGGCAGGTCGGTGCGGTCCCCGATCGCCTGGCTGAGCTCGCTGCGCGCCCCCTGCGCGGCCGTCATCCCGTCCTGCAGCAGGACGCGCGCCCGGTCCTGCACCGCGGCCAGCGCCCGCAGCTCGTCGAGCTGCGCCCGCAGCGCGGTGGCGCGGGCCTGCAGCGCCGGGGCCACGTCGGCGATGAGCATCCCCGAGCGGACGGTGGCGAGCGGCCCGTCGGGGCTGAACAGAAGCTGCGGCGACGGGTCCGGGCCGATCTGCGCCAGCGCGGCCAGAAGGCGCGCGACCTCGGCCTCGCTGGCCCGCAGCCGGAGTTCCAGCGCGCCCTGCCGGATCGCCGCCTGCCGCAGCGCGTCGCGCAGGGCGCCGAGCCCCTCCTCGTAGGCGCGGATCGTGCGGGTCAGCGCGGCCACCCGGTCGCTGCCGCCGTCGGCGGCCTGCAAGGCGGCGATGGCGTCGGTCAGCCGCGCGGCGGCGGCGGTCGCCTGGTCGGCCGGATCCTGCGCGGCCCCGTCCGGCGCGGCCCCGTCCGGCGCGGCCCCGTCCGGCGCGGCCCCGTCCGGCGCGGTCCCGTCCTGCGCGGCGGCCGGTGCGGCGAGCAGGGCGATCAGGGCCAGCGCGCGGATCATGCGATCAGGCTCTGCCCGGTCATCTCGGCCGGGCGGGGCAGGCCCATGAGCTGCAGGAGCGTCGGCGCGAGGTCGGCGAGCCGGCCGTCGCGCAGCCCCGCCCCGGGCGGGCCGCCGACGAGGATCACCGGCACGGGGTTGGTGGTGTGCGCGGTGTGCGGCTGGCCGGTGACCGGGTCCACCATCGTCTCGCAGTTGCCGTGGTCGGCGGTGACGATCATCGCGCCGCCCTCGGCCTCCAGCGCGGCGAGCGCGAGGCCCAAGGCCCGGTCCACCGCCTCGCAGGCGGCGATGGCGGCGGGCAGGCTGCCGGTGTGGCCGACCATGTCCGGGTTGGCGAAGTTGCAGACGATCAGGTCGTAGCGGGCGCGGATCGCACGGACGAGGTGCTCGGCGACTTCCGCCGCCGACATCTCGGGCATGAGGTCGTAGGTCGCGACCTTGGGGGAGGGGGCCATGTGGCGGTCCTCGCCTGGGAAAGGGGTCTCGCGGCCGCCGTTGAAGAAGAAGGTGACGTGGGGGTATTTCTCGGTCTCGGCCAGGCGGAACTGGCGGAGGCCGTGGGCTGCGACCCGTTCGCCGAGGCCGTTGGCGATGCTGCGCTTGGGGAAGGCGGTGGTCATGTAGGCGGCATGGGCGGTGGAGTATTCGACCATGCCGAGAGCGGCGGCCCAGGCGGGGCGGCGGCCGGTGGCGAAGGCCGCGAAGGCGGGGTCGGCGAGCGCCGCGAGGATCTCGCGCGCGCGGTCCGAGCGGAAGTTGAGGCAGAAGAGCCCGTCGCCGTCCTGCGCGCCCCGGTAGCCGGTGAGGACGGTCGGGCGGATGAACTCGTCGGTCTCGCCGCGGGCGGTGGCCTGCGCGACGGCGGTAGGGGCGTCGGGCGCGGCCTCGCCGATCCCCGCGGACATCGCGGCGAAGGCGAGCGCCACGCGGTCCCAGCGCGAGTCGCGGTCCATCGCGAAGTAGCGGCCCGCGACGGTCGCGATGCGCGCGCCCGCCGGCAGCGCCGCCAGAAGCTGCGCCATGAACCCGCCCGCCGAGGTCGGGGCCACGTCGCGCCCGTCGGTGATGGCGTGGACCCAGACCGGCACGCCGGCCGCCGCCACCGCCTGTGCGGCGGCGATCAGGTGGGCGATGTGGCCGTGCACGCCGCCGTCCGACACGACGCCCATCAGATGCGCCGCCCCGCCGGACGCTTTAAGTGCCGCGATGAAGGCCACCAGCGCCTCGTTCGCGGCGAAGGACCCGTCCTCGACCGCGAGGTCGATGGCGCCGAGGTCCATCGCCACCACGCGCCCCGCGCCGATGTTGGTATGCCCGACCTCGGAGTTGCCCATCTGCCCCGTGGGCAGCCCCACGTCCGGCCCATGGGTGACAAGCTGCGCGTGCGGGCAGCCTGCATGGATGCGGTTGAAGTTCGGCACCTGCGCCAGCGCCGGGGCGTTGGCGAAGGTCTCCGCGCGCAGGCCCCAGCCATCGAGGATGCACAGCACGACGGGCTTCGCCATCTTCATCTTTCCTTAAATACTCCGGGGAGCGGGGCAGAGCTCCGCGAAGCACTCCGCCAGGCCCTACCCCGCCGTTTCCAGGCAATGGCGACGGAAGGCCCGCTTCAGCATGTCCAACTCTGCCCGCAGAAGGTCAAGCTCCGCCCGCAGGTCGGTGTCGACCGTGGCGCCGGTGACGATGGCGAAGGAGGCGAGCACCTCGGCCTGGCCCTCCTCGCGGATCACGAAGGTCTGGACCCCGTCGGACAAAAGGGTTGCCGGGATCGGCACGGTCACGGCATGGCCGCCCGGGGCGGGGGCGATGTCGAAGGGCAGGGGCTGGCCGAGGTGTTCGACCACCAGCCGCGGGTCGGCGAGGCCTTCCAGCAGGCCGTGCCAGCGGCCTTCGACGATGCGGGTCCGGGTGAGCGTCGGCATCAGAACTCGGCCCGCGGGCGGCGGGTCAGGGTCAGGTCGCGCAGGATCACCTGGTTCATCTCGGGCCCTTCGAAGATGAGGTCGATCCACATCCGTTCGACGCGCTTTTCGTTGATGCGGGTGTAGGTCAGGTCGAACTCGACCATCACGTCCTCGTCGCGCAAGGGCAGCTCGCGCACGATCTGTTCGACGTTCGGCCCGTGCTTGACGTTCAGCCGGGCGAAGATTTCCAGCGGCTTTTCCATCTCGACGATGGCATCGAGCCGGATCAGGTGCTTCAGCCGCAGCCCCTGCGTCGCGGGTTCGGGCAGGTCGACGACCAGCGACAGGAAGGAGCCGTCGAAGCGGAACACGTCCATCCGCAGGCCGAAGGGCGCGATGTCGGCCTCGCGCGTGTTGCGGATCTGGCGGACGGTCAGCTCGGACCGGCGGCAGTCGTGGAAGAGCGTGACGCCCGGCGCGATCTCGGCGCGCGCGGGCACGCTCGCCTGGCCCGGCACCGGGATCGTGCCGCGCCAGACGTCCGGCCGCCAGGCCCAGTCGGTGCCGAGCGGGCGGCGCATCGCGTTCGATCCCATGACCGGCAGCGCGAGCCGGTGGTCGGCTTCGTGGATCACCCGGTCGAGGTGCCGCTTCATCCCGCGCGCGCGGCGGCGCAGGCGGTCGAGCGCCTCGGCCGGCAGGCGTTCGGCCGCATCGGCGGCGGCGGCCCAGCGGGTCAGCAGGCGGCGGTGCAGCAGGCGGTCGAGGAAGCTGTCGAAGGGTCGGGCCATGACCTTGCGTCGGGATTGAAGCGGCGGCGGAAACAGTGACCGGATTTCGTAAACGAACACCCCCCTGCCGCAAGCGGAAAAATCAGCGGTTTGCCGCAGCCGTCGCCGCGAGCGCCGCGGTCAGCACGGCCTCGCCCGCCGCGACCTCCGCGGTGGTGACCGAGATCGTGACGGCGCGGCCCGCGACCTGCCTGACCCCGCGCCAGTAGGGGCCGGTCCGCCGGTCGGTCAGGCGCAGCACGATCGCCGGGCCGACCGCCTTGGCGGTGTCGACCGTGACGGATGCGGCGCGCCCGTCCGAGGCCATCGCGGCGCGGCCCGCGGGCGACATGAAGTAGCCCGCGAGGTAGCTTGGCGGCGCGGCCAGCACCGCGCCCGACCCGGCCGGGCCGATGGTCATCGAGATCACCGCCGGGGTCACGCCCGGGTCCGCCCGGCAGCGGCCCAGCACCACGACCGCGCTGTCGCCGTCCTGCCGCCCCGCGCCGCGGTCGATGCAGTAGCCGGGCGGCAGCCCGACCCGCACCGCGCCGTCGAGGATCGTGGCTTGCGTCGGGCTGCCCGCGGGGACGCAGGCGGCCAGCAGCAGCGCCAGCGCGCTACTGGTCCATGTAGACGTGGCTTTCACCGCGCGCCCCCGGATGCGTCACCGCCCCCCAGCGCGCCCCGCCGGCGAGCCGGGCGAACTTGTGCACCGCGCCCGAGGTGTATTGCGTCGGCCGGGGGCCTTTCCACTGCGCCTTCCGCGCGGCGAGCTCGGCGTCGGTCAGCGCCACCGACAGCTCGCCCGTGATCGCGTTCAGCGTGATGACATCGCCGTCCCGCAACAGCGCGATGGGGCCGCCATGCGCGGCCTCGGGGCCGACGTGGCCCACGCAGAAGCCGCGCGTCGCGCCAGAGAAGCGGCCGTCGGTGATGAGCGCGACCTTCTTGCCCATCCCCTGCCCGCTGAGCGCCGCGGTGGTGGCCAGCATCTCGCGCATTCCCGGGCCGCCGGCGGGGCCTTCGTTGCGGATGACGATGACGCAGCCTTCGCGGTAGGTGCGGGCCTTGACCGCCGCGAAGGCGTCCTCCTCGCAGTCGAAGACGCGGGCGGGGCCGGTGAAGACCTGCTCCTCGGGCGTCATCCCGGCGACTTTCACGATGGCGCCGTCGGGGGCGAGGTTGCCCTTCAGGCCGACGACGCCGCCGGTCTGGGTGATGGGGGTGGCGGCGGGGTGGATGACGCGGCCGTCGGCCTGGCCGGTGATCTCCTCGAGGCTCTCGCCGAGCGTCTTGCCGCTGGCGGTGATGCAGTCGAGGTGGAGGAGGCCGAGCGAGGCCAGTTCCTTCATCACGACCGGCACGCCGCCGACCTCGTAGAGGTCCTTGGCGACGTAGCGCCCGCCGGGGCGGAGGTCGACGAAATAGGGCGTGTCCTTCATGATGTCGGCCACGTCGAAGAGGTCGAAGTCGATCCCGGCCTCGTTGGCGATGGCGGGCAGGTGGAGCGCGGCGTTGGTCGACCCGCCGGTGCAGGCGACGACGCGGGCGGCGTTCTGGAGGCTTTTCAGCGTCACCACGTCGCGGGCGCGGATGTTCTTCTCGATCAGGGTCATGACGGCGACGCCCGAGGCCTCGCCATATTGGTCGCGGGACTCGTAGGGGGCGGGGGCGCCGGAGGAATTGAGCAGCGCAAGCCCGATCGCCTCGGACACGCAGGCCATGGTGTTGGCGGTATACTGCGCGCCGCAGGCGCCGGAGGAGGGGCAGGCGACCCGCTCCATGATCGCGAGTTCGGCGTCCGAGAGGCTGCCGGCCTGGTGCTTGCCCACGGCTTCGAACATGTCCTGCACGGTGATGTCGCGGCCCTGGTAGCGGCCCGGCAGGATCGAGCCGCCGTAGATGAAGACGGAGGGCACGTTCAGGCGCACCATGGCCATCATCATGCCCGGCAGGCTCTTGTCGCAGCCCGCAAGGCCCA
>CAZNPW010000018.1:0-56808 GCA_964575185.1 uncultured Exiguobacterium sp. | reverse complement strand
AACGCCAAGACCGCGACCGACCACATCGCCGTCCTGCGCCCCCACGCCTGGCTGATGGTCGGCCACTGCGCCGGCCTGCGCAACTCGCAGTCGCTGGGCGACTTCGTCCTCGCCCACGCCTACCTGCGCGAGGATCACGTCCTCGACGACGACCTGCCCGTCTGGGTGCCGATCCCCGCGCTCGCCGAGATCCAGATCGCGCTCGAAGACGCGGTGGAGGCGGTGACCCAGCTCGAAGGCTACGAGCTGAAACGCATCATGCGCACCGGCACCGTGGCGACGATCGACAACCGCAACTGGGAGTTGCGCGACCAGTCCGGCCCGGTGCAGCGTCTGTCGCAGTCTCGCGCCGTCGCGCTCGACATGGAATCGGCCACCATCGCGGCCAACGGCTTCCGCTTCCGCGTCCCCTACGGCACGCTCCTCTGCGTCTCGGACAAGCCGCTGCACGGCGAGCTGAAGCTTCCCGGCATGGCATCGGAGTTCTACAAGACCCAGGTCGCCCGGCACCTCCTGATCGGCATCCGCGCGATGGAGACGCTGCGCGACCAGCCCATCGAGCGCATCCACAGCCGCAAGCTGCGCAGCTTCGAGGAAACGGCCTTCCTCTGAACGCGCCGAAACGCGCCATATCGAACGATCCGGCTTGCCATGCAGCGGCTTCCCTGCGATTGCGGACGGCAACGCGCCGTTCACACAGGCGCGAGCACAGGATGAAACCCGGGGGACGACCGATGAACAAACCGATGACCAAGGCGCAGCTCGTTGCCGCCATCGCCGACGAGATGGGCGGCGACAGGAAGTCCGCCTCGGCCGCGCTCGACGCCATGGTCGCGGTCGTGACGCGCGAAGTCTCCTCGGGCGGCACCGTCACCCTGCCGGGCCTCGGCAAGATGTCCTGCCGGTCGCGCCCCGAACGCCAGGTCCGCAACCCCGCGACCGGCGATACGATGACCAAACCCGCCGACCGCCAGGTCAAGTTCGCCATCGCCAAGGCGCTGAAGGACAGCATCAACGGCTGACCTTGCCCCCCGTCCGGGGGCGTGAAAGGGTCGCCCGCGGCTTGTCCTCTGCATCTGGCGGTGATGGAGTTTCGCGCGATCCTGATGGGGCTGGCCTTCGCGGCCATGTGGTCCTCGGCCTTCGCCACGGCACGCGTCATCGTGGCCGAGGTGCCGCCCTTCACCGCTCTCGCGCTCCGCTTCGCCATCTCGGGCACGCTCGCCATCGGCCTCGCGCGGGCGCTCGGGCAAGGCTGGCGGCTGACGCGGGCGCAGGGCGTGGCGGTCGTGGTCTTCGGCCTGTGCCAGAACGCGCTCTACCTCGGGCTCAACTTCACCGCGCTGCGGTTCACGCCCGCGGCGCTCGCCGCCATCATCGCCTCGACCATGCCGCTGATCGTGGCGGCCCTCGGCTGGCTGTTCCTCGGCCAGCGGGTCGGACGGCTGGGGGTGGCGGGGCTGGTCGCGGGAATGGCCGGCGTCGCGCTCATCATGGGCACCCGGCTGCAAGGCGGCGCACCCGCGGCGGGCATCGCGCTCTGCGTCGCGGGCGCGCTGGCGCTGGCGGTCGCCACGCTGATGGTCCGCGGCGCGTCCGCGGGCGGCAACCTCCTGATGATCGTGGGCCTCCAGATGCTGGTCGGCGCGGCCGCACTCACGCCCCTGGCCCTCGCCCTCGAGACGCCGCCCGCGAGCGTCAGCCCCCGGGTCATGTCCGCCTTCGCCTACCAGATCCTCGTCCCCGGCCTCGCCGCGACGCTGATCTGGTTCGCGCTCGTCGCGCGCGTCGGCACGGTGCGCGCGGCGAGCTTCCACTTCCTGAACCCGTTCTTCGGCGTCGCCATCGCGGCGGCCCTGCTGGGCGAGACCATCGGCCCCTGGGACATCGCCGGCGTCGCCATCGTCACCGCGGGCATCTGGGCCGTGCAGCGGTCGCGCGCCACGGCCACCCCGGCGGCCTGACCGCACCCGCCACCGTCCCGAGCGGGCAGCCGGCCGCCGGGCGTCGTATCGACACCCGGACCTTCATCTTGCCGGAAATACCTCGGGGTCCGGGGCAGAGCCCCGGCTTGCCTGCGGATGCGCTACCCGATCCGCCCCCGCACCCCGCCCGTCTGCCCCCGGTCGCGCAGAAGATGGTCCAGCATCACGCAGGCCATCATCGCCTCGCCCACCGGCACCGCGCGGATGCCGACGCAGGGGTCGTGGCGGCCCTTGGTCACCAGGTCGATCTCCTCCCCGGCCTCGTTCACCGTCGCGCGCGGGGTCAGGATCGACGACGTGGGCTTGACCGCGAAGCGGCAGACCACCGGCTGACCCGTCGAAATGCCCCCGAGGATCCCCCCCGCATGGTTCGACCGGAAGGCCACGCCCCTCGCCCCATCTCGTCCGACCCCCGCCCCCATCCGCATCTCGTCGGCGTTCTGGCTCCCGGTCAGCGCCGCCGCGGCCATCCCCTCGCCGATCTCCACGCCCTTGACCGCGTTGATCGACATCATCGCCGCCGCGAGGTCCGCGTCGAGCTTGCCGTAGACGGGCGCGCCCAGCCCCGCAGGCACGCCATCGGCCACCACCTCGATCACCGCGCCCACGCTGTCATGCGCCAGCCGCAGCCCGTCGAGATAGGCAGCCCATTCCCCCGCCGCCACCGGATCGGGGCACCAGAAGGGATTGTCGCGCACGCGGGCCAGGTCCATGCGGCGGCGGTCGATCGCATGGACCCCCATCTGCACCATGTAGCCCGTCACCGTCAGCCCCGGCACCAGCACCCCGAGCGCCGCCCGCGCGACCCCCCCCGCCGCCACCCGCGCCGCCGTCTCGCGCGCGCTCGACCGCCCGCCGCCGCGCGGGTCCCTTAGGCCGTATTTCCGGTGATAGGTCAGGTCGGCGTGCCCCGGCCGGAACGCCGTGGCGATCTCGCCATAGTCCTTCGACCGCTGGTCGGTGTTCTCGATCATCAGCTGGATCGGCGTCCCCGTCGTCAGGCCGCCGAAGGTGCCCGACAGGATGCGGACCTCGTCCGCCTCCTGCCGCTGCGTCGTGAACTTCGACTGCCCGGGTTTCCGCGCATCCATGAAGGGCTGCAGGAAGGCCGCGTCGAGCGGCACCCCCGGCGGGCATCCGTCCACCGTGCAGCCGATGGCCGGACCGTGGCTTTCGCCCCAGGTCGTCACGCGGAACATCAGGCCGAAGGTGTTGAAGCTCATCGCGTCCGCATAGCCGTGGCGCTGCCGCCACTCAAGTCCCGGGTCGCGGGCAGAAACCGCGCGACCCGGGGTTGAACTTTCCGTGACCCGCCCCATCTGCCACAGGGCGGACCGGGCCCCTCTGACGACAAGCCAGTCGTGATGTCGGACCGCATCGGTGCAACCCCTGCCCGATGGTCATGCCCGGCGCCTCCGTCGTCCCTGCAGTCCATCCGGCGTCTGTGAAAGGCGCAAACGTCGTGGAGTTCCTCTTCTACGATTTCCTCAGCAAGCCCGTCTGGATGTGGGGCTTGTTCATCACCATCGTCATCGCCCTCCTGGCCTTCGACCTCGGCATCCTGCACAAGGAAGACCACGAGATCGGCGTGGCCGAAAGCCTCAAGCTCTCGGCGCTCTACATCACCCTCGGGGTCCTGTTCGCGGGCTTCGTCTGGTGGTCGTTCGACTACCAGATCGCCGGCGCGGTGGCGGGAGGTGCCACCCCCGACGTCATCGACGCGATGATCCCCGGCTTCGAGGCCGCGAAGCTGTATCTCACCGCCTTCGTCGTCGAGAAGACGCTGGCGATGGACAACGTCTTCGTCATCGCGATGATCTTCACCTACTTCGCGATCCCGCGGAAATACCAGCACCGCGTGCTGTTCTGGGGCATCCTGGGCGTGATCGTGCTGCGCGGCATCATGATCGGCCTCGGTGCCACGCTCGTGTCGCAGTACGGCTGGGTCCTCTACATCTTCGCGGTCTTCCTGATCCTGACGGGCATCAAGATGATGGTCATGGGCGACAAGCCGATGGACATCAGCCAGAACCCCGTCCTGAAGTTCATGAAGCGCAAGATGAACGTGACCGAGGAAATCCACGGCCACGACTTCTTCGTCACGAAACCCGATCCGGTCACGGGCAAGCTCGTCCGCTTCGCGACGCCCCTGTTCCTCGCGCTGGTGATGGTCGAGATCGTCGACGTCATCTTCGCGGTCGATTCGGTGCCGGCGGTCTTCGCCATCACCTCCGATCCGTTCATCGTCTACACCTCGAACATCTTCGCGATCCTGGGCCTGCGCGCGCTCTACTTCGCGCTGGCCGCGATGGTGCACCGCTTCCACTACCTGAAGTATGCGCTGGCGATCCTGCTGGTGTTCATCGGCTCGAAGATCTTCCTCGCCGACCTCATGGGGCTCGAGAAGTTTCCGGCCACGGTCTCGCTGTCGGTGACCTTCGCGATCCTCGGGGCGGGCATCGCCTACTCGCTGTGGAAGACCCGCGGCGACGACGGCACCGGCGGCGAGGCGCACAAGCCGGCCGAGTGACCCCGACCCAGGCGAACGGGGGCGTCCCGCAAGGGGCGCCCCCGTCCATTCCGCCCTTGCGCCCGCCGCGCGGCGCACTAAGCTGCACGTCACCTCGGGGTGCCCGGCAACGGGCTGAGACGCTGACGCGAACCCGTCGAACCTGAACCGGATCATGCCGGCGGAGGGAAGGTCGCGCCAGCCCGCGCCGTTTTCCCCGCGCCGTCCTGACGAAAGGATGCGATGCGGCGACTGCTCCTAACCCTGGGCCTTCTGGCCCCGCTCCCGACCGCGGCCGAGGTGCCTGTCCTGACCGTGCTGACCTACGACAGCTTCGCCACCGACTGGGGCCCCGGCCCGCAGGTCGAGGCGGGGTTCGAGGCCGCCTGCGGCTGCGACCTGCGCTTCGTCACGGCCGGCGACGGCGCGGCCCTGCTCGCCCGCCTGCAGCTCGAAGGGCCTGCCACCGACGTGGACGTGGTGGTCGGCCTCGACACCAGCCTGACCGCCGCCGCGGCGGCCACGGGCCTCTTCGCGCCGCACGGGCTGACCGTGCCGAACGACCTGCCCGTCCCCTTCGCCGACCCGCTGTTCCTGCCCTTCGACTGGGGCTGGTTCGCCTTCGTCTACCGCACCGACCTGGCCTCGGTCCCCCGGTCCTTCCGGCAGCTCGCCGACAGCGACCTGGCGGTCGTGATCCAGGACCCGCGCTCCTCCACCCCCGGCCTCGGACTCCTGATGTGGGTCGAGGCCGCCTACGGCGACCGCGCCGCCGACCTCTGGGCCGCCCTCGCCGACAACATTGTGACCGTCACCCCCGGCTGGTCCGAGGCCTACGGGCTGTTCCTGGCCGGAGAGGCCGACATGGTGCTCAGCTACTCCACCTCGCCTGCCTACCACATCGCCGCCGAAGGCGACACGACCAAGGCCGCGGCCCTGTTCGACGAAGGCCACTACCTCCAGGTCGAGGTCGCGGGCCTGCTCGCGGCCAGCGACCAGCCCGACCTCGCGCGCGATTTCCTCGCCTGGCTCGCCTCGCCCGCGGGCCAGGCGATCCTGCCCGGGACGAACTGGATGTACCCCGCGACCACCCCGCCCCAGGGCCTGCCGCCCGCCTTTGCCGGGCTGATCCGGCCGCAGGTTTCGCTCCTGTTCCCGCCGGACCAGGCGCTGGCGCGGCGCGCCGCGGCGATCGAGACATGGCGCGCGGCCCTCTCGCGCTGAGCCTCGCGCTCCTCGCGCTGACCGTCGGGCCGCTCGTCGCGGTGCTGGCGCAGGGCGCGGGCGGCGGGCTGACCGGGGCCGACCTTGCGGCGCTGCGCTTCACGCTGGCGCAGGCGGCGGTGTCGGCGGCGGTGTCGGTCGCGCTCGCCGTGCCCGTCGCCCGCGCGCTGTTCCGCCGCCGCTTCGCGGGGCGTGCGGCGCTCGTCACGCTGTTCGGCGCGCCCTTCCTCTTGCCCGCGCTGGTGGCCGTGCTCGGCCTCGTCGCCGTGCTGGGCCGCACGGGGCCGCTCGCCGCCCTCGCGGGCTGGGTCGGCCTGCCGCCGCCGGACCCGTTCGGCGCGCATGGCGTGGTGCTGGCCCACGTCTTCCTGAACCTGCCCCTCGCGGTGCGGATGCTGCTGCTGGGGTGGGAGGACATCCCGCCCGAACGCCTGCGGCTCGCCCTGTCGCTCGGCTTCGCTCCGCGCAACATCGCCCGCCACCTCGAACGCCCGATGCTGCGCGCGGTCGCCCCCGGCGCGCTCGCCACGATCTTCGCGCTGTGCCTGACGAGCTTCGCCGTCGCCCTCACGCTCGGCGGAGGCCCCGCGGCCACGACGCTCGAGCTCGCGATCTACCAGGCGCTGCGCTTCGACTTCGACCTGACCCGCGCGGCGCTCCTCGCGCTGGTCCAGCTCGGCCTCGGCGCGGCGGCGGCGGCCCTGGCCTGGGCGCTGTGGCGGCCCGCGGGCTTCGGCGCCGGCCGCGGCACGGCACCGCCCCCGGGGCTGGCACCGACGGGCTGGCGCCGCGCGACCGACGCGGCCTGGATCGCCGCCGCCGCCGCGCTGCTCGTGACGCCCCTGGCCGCAGTCGTGCTCGCGGGCCTGCCCGGCCTGCCGCGCCTGCCGCCCGAGGTCTGGCCGGCGCTGGCCCGGTCGCTCGCCATCGCGGTGCCCTCGGCGGTGCTGACCGCGGCGGCGGCGCTGGTGCTCGCGCTCGCCGCCGCGCGCGGGTCGCGCCTGGCCGACCTCGCCGCCGTCCTGCCGCTCGCGGTCTCGGCGCTGGTGCTGGGCACCGGGCTGTTCCTGCTTGTCCGCCCGCTGGCCGCCCCGCCGACGCTGGCGCTTCCGGTCACGCTCGCGGTCAACGTGCTCCTCGCGCTGCCCTTCGTCTACCGCCTGCTCCTGCCCGCCGCCGCATCGCTCAGGGCCGACTACGGCCGCCTCGCCGAAAGCCTGTCCTTGCGCGGGCCGCAGGCGCTCCGCGTGCTGGTCCTGCCGCGCCTGGCCCGGCCGCTCGGCTTCGGCGCAGGCGTGGCCGGCGCGCTCGCCATGGGCGATCTCGGCGTCATCGCGCTGTTCGCCACCGACGGGCAGGCAACCCTGCCGCTGGTCGTCCAGCGGCTGATGGGGGCCTACCGGATGGCCGAGGCCTCCGCCGCAGCCCTCCTCCTCGTCGCCTGCGCCTTCGCGCTCTACGCGGGTTTCGACCGCTGGGGACGCCATGCTAAAGCTTGACGGGCTGCGCGTGACCCGGGGCGACTTCCGCCTGGCGGCCGACTGGACGCTGCCCGCGGGCGCGCGGGTCGCGGTGATCGGGCCGTCGGGCGCGGGGAAGTCCACGCTCCTGCACGCCATCGCGGGCTTCGCGCCAGTCGCGGCGGGGCGCATCCTGTGGGACGGGCGCGACCTCGCGCCCCTGCCGCCCGGCGACCGGCCGCTGACGCTGCTGTTCCAGGACCAGAACCTGTTCCCGCACCTGACCGTGGCGCAGAACGTCACGCTCGGCCTGTCGCCCGGCCTACGGCCGACGCCGGCGCAGGTCGCGCAGGTGGCCGCCGCGCTGGTCGACGTGGGCCTGGCGGGCATGGACGCACGCCGCCCCGCCACCCTGTCGGGCGGCCAGCAGGGGCGCGTCGCGCTCGCTCGCGCGCTGGTCCGGGCGCGGCCGCTCCTGCTGCTCGACGAACCCTTCGCGGCACTCGGCCCCGGCCTGCGCCGCGAGATGGCGCGGCTGGTGGCCGCGGTTGCGGCGCGCACCGATGCGACCGTCCTCACGGTGACGCACGACCCCGCCGAGGCGCGGGCGGCCCCGCTGACGGTGCTGGTCGACGCGCAGGACGCGCACCCGCCCGCGCCGTCCGACGCGCTCTTCGCCGATCCGCCGCCGGCCCTGCGCGCCTACCTCGGGACATGACGAGGCCCGCGCCGGGCGGCGGCGCGGGCCCCGGTCGTCAGGACGGGATCAGGCCGTTCCGGTCCGCTTGACCTTGGCCCAGATCCGCTTGTTCGTCAGATACAGCAGGCCGGCGAAGATCAGCAGCATCGTCACGGCCAGGAAGCCCGTCTCCTTGCGCGCGTTCAGCTTCGGCTCCGCCGCCCACATCAGGAAGGCCGCGACGTCGATCGACATCTGCTCCTCGGTCGCCGCCGTGCCGTCGGCATAGGTCACGAGATCCGCGGCCAGCACCTGCGGCATCGCGATCCAGCTTCCCTCGATCAGCGACATGCCTTGCTCGTCCTTGCAGGCCTCCGGGACGTAGCCCTTCTTGAAGGTGCGGTTGTAGTAGTTCTCCTCGTTGCCCGTCGCGCAGGCGGGCGGATCGACGTAGCCGGTCAGGACCGAGTGGATGTATTCCGGCCCGCCCATCCCATACAGGATCTGGTTGATCCCCAGGCCCATCGGCCCGCTGAACCCGTAGCGGGCCTTGGCCATCAGGCTCAGGTCCGGGGCATTGGACAGACCCGAGGCCGGGAAGTTGTCGTTCTCGGTCCGCGGGCGTTCCTCGCCCGTCACCGGATCGACCACCGGCATCAGCGTATCGGCATAGGCGCGCACCTGCTCCGGCGGCAGTTCGGGTCCACCGGCATCCGCCAGCGTGCGGACCGGCACCAGCGTCATGCCGTGGCAGGCGCTGCACACCTCGGTGAACACCTGCAACCCGCGCTGGAGCTGGTTGCGGTCGAAGCTTCCGAACGGACCCTCGAACGAGAAGGCCACATCGTCGATGTAGCCCATCTTGTCCATGGCAAGCGACGGCAACGCGCCGACGCCGAGGGCGACCGCAGCGGCCAGGAGCCTTGTCTTCATCGTCATGTCCCTGTCCTGTCCTTACTCGGCCGGGCTGGCGAGCGTGTGGGTGCCGCCGCCCTTCGGATTGTAGTGGGCGTTGAAATCCTCCTCGATCGTGGCGGGCTGCGGCAGCGGCGTCTCGATCACGCCCAGAAGCGGCAGGATCACCAGGAAGTAGCCGAACCAGTAGGCCGTGAAGAACAGCCCGATATACTGGTAAAGCAGCTCGGCCGGGCGCGAACCCACCCACATCAGCACCACGAAGGTGATGACCAGGCCCCAGAACCACCACTTGAACATCGGCCGGTAGCGCCCCGACCGCACCGTGGAGGTATCGAGCCACGGGGCCAGCGCCATCACCGCGATCGACCCGAACATCGCCAGAACGCCGAAGAACTTGCCGTCGACGATGCCGAAGGTCAGGAAGTTGACCGCCATCACGATCCAGACGCTGTCGTCGAAGGCGCGCAGGATCGCGTAGAACGGCAGGAAATACCACTCCGGCACGATGTTCGACGGCGTCACGAGCGGGTTTGCCGGGATGTAGTTGTCGGGGTGGCCCAGATAGTTCGGCATGAAGGCCACGACGGCAAAGAACGCCGCCAGGACAAGGGCCAGCGCGAACAGGTCCTTGATGACGAAATACGGCCAGAAGGGCAGCGTGTCGCGGGCCGCCTCCTCCATGGACGTCCGCCGCACCTCGACGCCGGTGGGGTTGTTGTTGCCGGTCGTGTGGAAGGCCCAGACGTGCACGATGCCGAGCCCGAGGATGATGAACGGCAGCAGGTAGTGCAGGCTGAAGAAGCGCTGCAGCGTCTGGTTGCCGACCGCCGGCCCGCCCAGCAGCCAGGTCTGCAGGCTCTCGCCGATGCCCGGAATGGCGCCGAAAAGGCCGGTGATGACCGTCGCGCCCCAGAACGACATCTGCCCCCAGGGCAGCACGTAGCCCATGAAGGCCGTCGCCATCATCAGCACGTAGATCAGGATGCCGATGATCCAGGTCACCTCGCGCGGGGCCTTGTAGGACCCGTAGTAGAGGCCGCGGAAGATGTGGACGTAGACCGCGAAGAAGAACAGCGATGCGCCGTTCTGGTGCAGGTAGCGGATCATGTAGCCGCCGTTCACGTTCCGCATGATGTGCTCGACCGAGGCGAAGGCGAGGTTGATGTTGGGCGTGTAGTGCATGACCAGCACGATGCCCGTCACGATCTGCAGCGCCAGGCAGAAGAACAGCACGATCCCCCAGATCCACATCCAGTTCAGGTTCTTGGGCGTGGGGATCATCAGGGTGTCGTAGAGAAGCCCGAGGATCGGCAGGCGGCGATACAGCCAGCGCTCGCCGTTCGTCCGCGGTTCGTAATGGTCGTGCGGGATGCCAGCCATGCGCGTCTCCTCAGCCGAGCTTCAGGATGGATTCGGTTTCGAACACGGCCAGCGGGATATCCATGTTCCGCGGCGCGGGTCCGCGGCGGATGCGGCCCGCGGTGTCGTAGTGCGACCCGTGGCAGGGGCAGAACCAGCCGCCGAAGTCGCCCTGGTTGCCCAAGGGCACGCAGCCGAGGTGGGTGCAGATCCCGATCATCACCAGCCACTCCCCCGCCTCGTCGACCGTGCGGTTCTGGTCGCTCGCGTCGGCCCCGGGCCGGTTCGCGTTCTCGGCCTTGGGATCCTTCAGGTCGGTCAGGGCGACGGACCGCGCCGCCTCGATCTGTTCGGGCGTGCGGCGCAGGACGAACACCGGCTTGCCCTGATACATGACCGTGAGCTGGCCGCCGACCTCGAGCGCGCTGACATCGACGCGCAGCACCGACGAGGCGCGCACGTCGGCCGACGGGTTCATCTGGTTCACCAGCGGCCAAACGGCCGCACCGGTCAGCACCACCCCGGCACCAGCGGTGGCATAATAGAGGAAGTCCCTGCGGCTTCCCTGCGGATGCTCAGCGTTCGACACGACGTTCTTCCCCATGCTGGCCCGGCGCGTCCGCCGGGGATGGCGTTGATCTTGGCAGCCGGCGGTTGACGCGGCCTTTCCCGCGACCTTTAGCCAAGCGACCCGGCATCGTCCAGCGGACATTCGGGCGCATATGGCCGCAGGGCCACAGGCCTGTGGCATCCACCGCATTGTGGCACGCGGATCGCGTCCTGCAACCCCGGTGCGACCGCATGGCGCATCAGGGGTCGCGCGGGGCGGTCGCCTGCATCGCCGGGCGCGCGGCAAAGGCTGCGTGCCAGGCCGCCAGCCGCGGGCGGCCGGACCGCCAGTCGCGCGCCGGAAGGCGGTAATCGGCATAGCCCAGCGCCACCGCGACGGCCACCTGCCCCATGTCGGCCACCCCCGAAACGGGCCGCGCGAGCCGGTCCGCCCCGGCCTCGAGCGCGTCGCAGGCCCGCGTCACGCGCGCCCATTGCGCCGCGACCCAGGGCGCGGACTGCTTGTCCGTCTCGCGCAGCCGCCCCTCGTAGACGATCAGCGCCGCCGCCTCGGCCATGCCGTGCCCGGTGGCCTCGTCGACCAGCACCGGCCACAGCGCCGGCGGTGCCGGGTAGGCCACGCCCCCGGCCAGGTGGTCGAGATAGCGGCAGATGACCCGGCTGTCGTGCAGCGTGCCCTCGGGCGTCTCCAGCACCGGGATCTTGCCGATCGGGTTGCGGTCGACGGGCAGCGTCCCCGGCGCGACGGGGTTGCCCGCCACGGGCACCAGCGTCACCCGCGGAGCCAAGCCCGTCTCGTGCAGCAGCACCGTCACCATGCGCACGAAGGGCGACACCGGGGCGTGGTAGAGCTTCATCGCGGGCGGGCGTCAGCCCTGGCGCGCCTTGTAGCGTTTCTGCGTCTTGTTGATGACGTAGACGCGGCCCTTGCGGCGCACGACCTGGCAGTCGCGGTGGCGCGTCTTCAGCGAGCGGAGCGAGTTGGCAACCTTCATGGCTGTCCCCTTACTGTCGCGGCGCGCACCGCGCGCCAGTTGCGTTGCCCCCGGTCGCCCGAAGGGATGGATGGTGGGCGGTACTGGGATCGAACCAGTGGCCACTACGATGTCAACGTAGTGCTCTACCGCTGAGCTAACCGCCCGACCTCGACGATTCGCCGGGGTCCCGCCGGGACCGGACGGCGGACCGTGTCGGATGGCGGCTGATACACAGAAGCGTCAGGCCCTTCAAGAGGGCGCAAAGACGATTGGCAACGCGGAAATCCCCGCTATCGTGGCGGCTTGGGGGGAGACGCGATGCCTGACCCGGCCTTCACGATCCAGCGCCCGCTGCGGCGCGACACGCCGCTGGTGATCTCGTCCCCGCATTCGGGCCGCGACTACCCGGCGGCGCTCATGGCCGCCACGCTGCTCGACGAACGCGCGATCCGGTCCTCCGAGGACGCCTTCGTCGACCGGCTCTTCGCCGACGCCCCCGCGCTTGGCGCGCCCCTGATCGCGGCCCGGCTGCCGCGCGCCTACGTCGACCTGAACCGCGCCGCCGACGAGCTCGACCCGGCGCTGATCGACGGCGTGCAGGGCCGGTCGCACAACCCGCGCGTCTCCTCCGGCCTGGGCGTCATCCCGCGCGTCGTCGCCGGCGGCCGGTCGATCTACCGCGGCAAGCTGTCCCGGGCCGAGGCCGAGGCGCGGCTCGCCCGCGTCTGGCACCCCTACCACGGCGCGCTCCGGCGGCTGATGGACGAGGCGGTGGAGCGGTTCGGCCAGGCCATCCTGATCGACGCGCATTCCATGCCGCACGAGGCGATCGAGGCGCACACCCGCCCGGGCCATCCCCGCCCCGACGTGGTGCTGGGCGACCGCTTCGGCGCGGCGGCGGGGCGCGAGGTGGTGGACGGCATCGAATCCGCCTTCGCCGCCGCGGGCCTGCGGGTCCAGCGCAACTCGCCGTTCGCCGGGGCCTACATCACCCAGGCCTACGGCCGCCCCGCCCGGCGGCAGCATGTCGTGCAGGTCGAGATCGACCGCGCGCTCTACCTCGACGAGGCGACCGTCACCCCCCGCCCCGACTTCGACGCCTTCCGCGCCCTCATCGCCGGGGTCCTGTCCGACATCGCCGACGGCTGGCGCGAGGGCCTGCCGCTGGCCGCGGAGTGACCGCGAAGCCGGGGCGTCCTGTCCGTCCTACAGCGCCTCCCCCCGCAACAGCCGCGGCAGCTCGCCCCGCAGCCCCGCCGCCTGCCGCATGAAGGCCCGCCGCAGCGGACCTGTCCGCGACACGACTCCCATGCCGAGCCCGCGCGCCAGCCGCAGGCCCGCGTTGTCGGCGGCGAACAGCCGCGTCACCGCATCCATCCCGAGCGCCATCGTGGTGGTGTCGAAGCGCCGCCATTCCTGATACCGCCGCAGCACGCCCTCCGCGCCGATGTCCTCGCCCCGCCGCGCCGCCGTCACCAGCACCTCGGCCAGCGCCGCCACGTCGCGCAGGCCGAGGTTCAGGCCCTGCCCCGCCACCGGGTGCACGCCGTGCGCCGCATCCCCCACCAGCGCCAGCCGGTCGCCCACGAAGCGGTCGGCGAGCGACAGCGCCAGCGGATAGGTGAACCGCACGCCCTCCAGCGCGATCTCGCCCAGCGCATCACCCACGCGCGGCCGCAGCGCCGCCAGATAGCCCGCGTCGTCCAGCGCCTGCACCGCCTCCGCCGTCGCGCTCGCCTCGCTCCACACGATGCTGCTGTGGTGGCCGCCCGCCAGCGGCAGGATCGCGAAAGGCCCGGTCGGCGTGAAGAGCTGCCGCGCGATGCCCTTGTGATCGGCCGCGTGCCGCAGCGCGCAGACCAGCGCCGTCTGCCCGTAGTCCCACCCCGTCCGCCCGATCCCCGCCCGTGTGGCGGTGCCCGACTGCCGCCCGTCGGCCCCGACCAGCACCCGCCCCGCCAGCCGCCGCCCGTCGGCCAGCACGACCGCCGCGCCCGGTCCCTGCGCGACCACCGTGGCCCCGTCGATCACCCGCACCCCCGCCTGCGCCGCAAGGCCCTCGCGGAAGGCCGCGTAGAGGTGCCGGTCCTCGACCATGTGGCCCATCGGCCCCTCGGGCAGTTCGGCGCCGTCGAAATGCAGGAACAGCGGCGACGCGCCCTGCCCCGGCCCCCCGTCGCGCGCCTGCACCTTGAGGATCGGCTGCGCCACGCCCACCACCCGCGGCCAGACCCCGACCGCCGCCAGGAGCCGCCGGGACGCCAGCGCCAGCGCATAGGCCCGCCCGTCGAAGCCCGCCTCCCCCCGCGCGGGGGCCGGCCGCGCGTCCACCAGCGTGACGGTCAGCCCGGCCTGCGCCACGGCCAGGGCAAGCGCCGGGCCGTTCAGCCCCCCGCCGACGATCAGGATGTCGCTGTCCATGGCCTTGCAGATAGGGCGCAGGCGCGGGGATTGTCCACCGCACCCCCGCCCGCTAGCCTTGCGCCGCGCAACCGGGGGGCGGGATGAGCGACAGCTGGCGGAACATGACGGCCTGCGCCCTGGGGCGCGAGATCCACGCGGGCCGCATCAACCCGGTGGAACTGACCGAATCCTTCCTCGACGCCATCGCCGCCCACCCCTCGGCCACGCGCATCTTCGCCCGCACCACCCCGAACCGCGCCCGGTCGATGGCGCTGGCGGCGACCAGTCGGGCGCGGTCGGGCCTGCGGATCGGGCTTCTGGACGGCGTGCCGCTGTCGTGGAAGGACAACATCGACGCCGCCGGGGCCGCGACCGAAGGCGGCTCGGCGCTGCTGAAAGGACGGGTGCCGCAGGCCGACGCGGCGGTGCTCGCGGCCGCGACGCTGCGCGGCCTCGTCTGCCTCGGCAAGACGCACCTGTCGGAACTCGCCTTCTCGGGCCTCGGCCTCAACCCGGTGACGGCGACCCCCCCTTGCATCAACGACGACCAGGCGGTGCCCGGGGGCTCCTCCTCGGGCGCGGCGGCATCGGTCGCCTTCGGCCTCGCCCCGGCGGCGATCGGCACCGACACCGGCGGCTCGGTCCGCGTTCCCGCCGCCTGGAACGACCTCGTCGGTTTCAAGCCCGCCCACGGCGCGCTGCCGCTGGACGGCGTCCTGCCGCTCGCCGCGCGGTTCGACACGATAGGCCCCCTCGCCCACGACGTCACCGACTGCGCCGAGCTCGTCGCGGCGCTCGCCGGCACCCGCGCCCCCGACCTGCACGGCGCGACTGTCGCCGGGGCCCGCATCGCGGTGCTCGAGACGGTGGCGCTCGACGACCTGCGCGACCGCCCCGCCGTGGGGTTCGAGGGCGCGCTCGACCGCCTGGCGCAGAAGGGCGCCGCGATCACCCGGCTGAAGGCCCCCGAGGTCGCCGAGGCGATGCCGCTGTCGGCCACGCTCCTGACCGCCGAGGCCTGGGCGACCTGGGCCACCCGGATCGAGGCCGACCCGGGCGCGATGTTCCCCCGCATCCTCGACCGCTTCCGGTCGGGTGCCGCGGTGACGGCGGCCGACTACCTGTCGGGCTGGACCCGGCTTGGGACGCTGCGCCTGGCCTTCGCCGCCCGCACCGCGGGCTTCGACGCGGTGGCCCTGCCGACCTCGCCGATCACCCCCCCGCAGGCCCGCAGGCTCCTGACCGACGACGCCTTCTACGTCGCCGAAAACCTCCTCGCGCTGCGCAACACCCGCATCGCCAACCTGATGGGCCTCTGCGCGATCACCCTGCCCACCGGCCAGCCCTCCTGCGGCCTGTCGCTGATGGCCCCGCCGGGGGCGGAGGCACGGCTCCTGCGCCTGGCGGCAGGGGCGGAGCGGGTAATGGGGTGAGCGGCACACCCTCAGGACGCGAAGACGTCGGTCAGGTCCGCGGCGGCGGCCGGCTTGCGATGCGCCAGAGCGTTCCGGATGCGCGCCATCGCCGCAAGGCCGTTCGCTTCGCCACGCGTCAATAACTTGCCAAGCTGCCATTGCAAGGCACCCAGTTCGATCTCGTCAACGTCGCGAACGCCGAGCGCGGACAGGTGCGCGTCGATCGTGAGCCGCGGCCGGAACCGCTCGACCAGCGCGAGCCGCCGGTTCTCGAGTTCGGGGAAGATCACCGAAAGCTGGGCCTGCCAGACCAGGCGGACCAGCCGGTCGCGATGGCCATCACGCAGCGCCGCAAGCGGGCAGCCGCCGTCCTGCCGACCGGCCGGGGCCTCGGTCCTGCGTGCGAGCCAGACCAGAGGGTCGGCAAGATCCGCCCACCCTGCCCGCATCAGCGCCGCGCCGAGATCGATCCGCCAGCCGCAAAGCTGTGTCGCCAGCGCAACGGCAAGGTCGGCGGCAAGCCGGGGGCGCGCGGGTGGCTGGTTCTGCTCCGCCCAGATGACAAGGTCGCCCCGGCCGAGCATCTCGTGCCATCGCGGCACCCCGACCGGGGGGCTGGCGTCGAACGCTGGCGGCGCGTCGACCAGAAGCAAGGCGGGGCCAGGGCGGCCAGACGCCCGTGCGGCGCGAAAGCGCGTGATGAAGACCTGCCAGCCCGCGGCAGCGGTGTCCGGATCCGGGCCGAAGGTCACGAAGGCCGTCTCGCCGTCCAGGCTGGGTGTCAGCAGGGCATCCAGCGTTTCCGCCGTCCCGAACGCGTCGGCCAGGATCGCCGCCGGGGTGGCGCCCGGAAGGGCTACGGCCCGCACCGTGGGCCGCACATCGGCGGACTCCAGTGCCGCGCTCATGCCAGGCGGGCGCAGCGTATCGGCGGCGACGACGGCGACCCCGAAGTCGAGTTGGCGCCGGACCGCATCCAGCCACCCGCGCAGTCCCGGCAGCGTCCAGGGATCGGGCACGCCGCTCATCCGGCGGCGAGCCGCCCGAGATGCGTCAGCGCAGGCGCGTCGTCATCCCGCCTGCCCAGCTCGACAAGGCCGCTCGCAGCAAGCCGGCGCAGCCGGTCGCGCGTCATCGCGGAACAGGAGGCGACGAGATCGTCGTACGACGGCTCGAGCTCTTCGAACTCGCGCAGGGCCGCAAGGCAGGTCTGGTCGTCGGCGGAAAGGGCAAGGACGGCGGCGGGCAGCGGGTTGAGGGTTGTCCAGCGGGCCAGCTGAGCGGCACGACCGGCGGCCGGCAAAGCCACGAGTTCGCCAAGCACCGGCCGCAGGGCGGCGAGGCGCGCCGGCGCGCCTCCCGAGGCCCGCAGAAGCGCCAGTCGACTTTCGGCGTCGTCAAGACCCGGCGCCAGGCCTTCGTCGGCCAGCCAGTGCCGCACCATGGCATCCTGCCAGGCCAACGACCGGTAAATCTGTGCGGCGGGAGCCGGCTCCGGCAGGCTGGCAAGGCACCAGATCGGTAGAACCTGACCGGCGGCCACCTTGGGGTTCCGGGCCAGGAGCTCGGCCGTGGCTGGCGACCACGCACCTTCGATGACCAGGATCGCGGAGTCCGACCTGACGGCGTCGAGGGCCTTGCGCAGCCGGGTATCTTCGGCCGCGACGCTGGCGTGGTCGCCGTTCATCCAGGTGCGCGCCGCGTCGAGCAGGCGTCCGGCGACATCCGGCCCGGCGATCCCGGGCCGTGCCTCGAGTATGCGCAGGCCCGGCGCGTGGCGATCGAACAACCGGTCCATCAAACGGTCCGGCAAGGGTGCCCGCGATGCCGGCTGGCGCATCCGCAGCAGGCGGTGGAAGGTCGCAGCATCGTAGGCCGGTTCCGCCTCGCGCTCGTCCAGGCGCAACAGGTCGTCGGTCAGGACATCGCGGTTGCCAAGCATCTGCGCGACCTGGGCATTGCGCAGCCCGTAGCGGTTCTGCGGGAATGCACCGAGCACGCCCAGATCGACCATCTCCTTCAGGAGTTCTTCGAAGTCGCCCATCGAGGGCTTGCCAAGGCTGCGCGGCCACAGCAGGAGATTCCAGATGTCGGTCGACGACAACCCTTGCGACAGGACCTGCGTGTCGCCGCCCGTTGTCTCGATCCGGTGTAGCGCAAGCGATTTCGCGATGCATTCATACCGCAGGTCGAGATTCAGCGTCAGCTGGAACTTCTCGCGGATCTGGTGGGCGATCCTGGCGGCGGTTTCACCTTCGAACATGCTGTCGCGGCCAAGCGGCCAGCGCGGACCCTCGCCGTCGACCGGCGGCCGGCGGCCGACGCTTTCGACGATCTGCCTGCCGAAGACCTGGACGAGCGAGGGGTAGTAGTTCATCCGCGCCAGCATGTCCGACACCAGTCCGGGGTCGACATAGTCGAGCCCGGCGGCACGGATCGGATCGACGGCCAGCCGGCGCAGCGCGGCCCGGTTTTCGGGGGTCATGTTCATGGGACCGATGCAGATCGGCTCTCCCAGGTGCGGCAGCGGCGAGTTCGGGGCCTGCGCCATCCGGCGCACGTTGTGGAGGCCGGCGAACACGGCCTTGAAGCGCTGACCCGTCGCCTCCATCAGGTTCTTGAGCTTCTGCAGGTTGGGATAGCCGGCCGCATGTTCGGCCTGAAGCAGGTTGTCCGCCTCGTCGAACATGGCGATGACCCGGCGCGACGGATCGGCCCGCAGCCAGTCCTGCACACCGGTGACAAGCAGATTGGGTTCGGCCGACAGTTGCATCAGTCCGTTGCGCTGCAGCTCGAAGGCAAGCTCCTGCCAGATCCGGTCGGCTGCGATCTGGACGCCCCCGATCGGCTTGATGTCGAGGTAGATGGCAAGCTCGCCGATATCGGGCCGGTGGCGTTCCGCCCGGATATGGTTCAGCAATGCCGATTTGCCGAGCTGCCGGCCGCCGTAAATCAAACAGCCGCCGCCGTCCCGGGCAAGGATGCGGTCGATCTCGGCCCGGCGGCCGAAGAACACCTCGGGCGGGATCTGGCCGGGGCTGGTCGTGTAGGGCTGGACCCAGGAAAACGGCAGGGCACAGGTCAGGAAGGTCGCGAGCGGGTCGTCGGCGTCGGTCGCGGCGAACAGCAGCATCGTCTCGTCGAGGACAAGCGCCTGCCGCGCCTCGGCACGGGTCTGGCGGGCCAGGCGGCGCCGGTCCGATACGCCAAGCCGACCGAAGACGATGACGATCCAGGCCGCATCCGGCGCTTCTGCGCCCAACAGGCGGAGGAGCTGGTCGATCGAGGTCTCGGCGCGCACCGCAAGAAGGCGATAGCGCCCACCGGTGACGCTGCCGAAGGACGGCGGCAGGAACCACCCTGCGGGCCGGGGCACGTCGCAATCCATGACCAGGCTGCGGACGCGCCCCGGCACGGCCTCCCGCCCGTCGGCAATGCGAAAGCCGGTAAATCCCATGAAGCCGAAAACCTGTGCCAGGGATTCCCTCAGGCGCACCGGCTGGCTTTGCTTCATGGCGTTTTCGGCCGCGCCCCAGCATTCGATGATCTGTTCGAGCCGGCGCCTTCGGCCCGGTTCCATCGATGCGAAATCCAGCGGTCCGACCGCATCGGCATCGCGGGCCGCCTGAAGGATGCGACCGCGGGTCAGGGTTGCCGCCGCCGCGTCCACACGCGACGTGAAGCCGGGGAAGAACCGCGTCAGGGCATCGTCGCGTTCGGCCTCGGGCACGGGCACGTCACGCCCTGCGTTGAGTTCCGCGATCGCGTCATCGACCGTGACGGGGTCGAGCCGGTCGAACGCGGCCAGCAGCGACGTTGCCGATCCCGTGACACGGCCGGACGCAAGCCTTTCCAGCGCCGCGCGCTGCCGCATCGCGATCAGCGTCCGGAGCCTGTCGCGCCGCGCCTCGACCTCGGTCAGGACATCGGCAAGTTCCGGGAAATCGGGCGGAACCTCGGGAACCCGGCTCCTGTGGGTGGCGGGCAACGAGATCTCCTCGTCGCCGGTGACCGTCAGGGCCGTCAGGATGGCGGACAGCCGCGCGATGTCACCCGGCAGTTCGGCCATCGTCTCGGCATCGAGGAACCCCAGTGTCGTGAGCGACTGCCGCAGGCGTTCGGTGCGGGCGATCGCGCTCGACCTGGCGGCAGCGGTCTTCTCGGCAAGGTCCTGGCGCAGTTCGGCCAGCCGGGCGTCGCCGCGATCGGACTGCAGTTCAAGCAACCGCTCGGCCGCGAGGATCGCATGTTCGTCCACGCGGCGCGAAAGCGCGGTGTCGATACCGGCGACCAGGGTGTCGGGCAGCATCAGGGCGGCCAGGCGACGACGGTCTGCGGCGGCAACTTCCTGCGCGAAGGCCGTGGCGTCGCCGTCGGTCCAGTCCTGGCAGCCACCCGGAAGACGCAGCAACGGGTCCGAGAGCAAGTGATGCAGGTCCGAGCTGGAGACGGACCCCGCCTGGCCGTCGAGCAGCCGGCGCAGGTCGGCAAGCCCGTCGTCAAGAACGCGCGCCGCTGCCGCATCGAGTGCGACGGTGTCCGCCGGCGTGGCGCATTGGTCGATCGCCTTGCGCAGCCCGCCGATCGCCCGCAGCAGCCTTTCGCGGTTGACGTCCTGAGGCGCGGCCTCGTCGGCAGTGCAGGCGTCGAGCCAGTCGGCCAGGTGGTCGCAGGCTTCCTGCAGACGGGCACAGAACCAGTCCAGCGCGTCGTTTTCGATCCTGTCCTGTTTCGGCCGGCCGCTGCGCGCTTCGGCGGCGGCGACGAACTGTTCCTGCGCGGTGCGGTCATGGCGCAGGCGGGTGACGAAGCTGCGGACGCGACCGGCGGCCGCGACGCCTTCCGCCAGCGCCGCAGCGATCACCGCACCGACCTCGCCTTCGGGGTGAAGCTCGCGGTGCAGGATCGAGTAGGTCGGCTGGTGTTTCGTCTTGCGGCGGCGGGCATCACGCCACCATGCGTCGAGGTCGGCCCGTGCCTTCGGCGCAGCCGGCGGCGGGCGCGTCCCCGCGATGTCGGACAGCATCTGCGCCGACAGGCGAACCTCGTGCCCAAGGGCTGACAGACTGTCCGCCACGCCGACGTACGGCGCCAGTCCGGGCAGTCCCCGCAGGTTTGCCACGAGAGACCGGGCACCGTTGTCCGGGTCGAGCAGCGCGGGACGAAGCAGCGCGGCAAGCGCCACGCGTGCGGCCGCTGCGGAGTCGCCGGCCAGCGCAAGCGCGGCGGTGATCTCCGCCATGGCCTCGGTCCGGCGCGGGTCCGCCATGTCCTCGGACCGCGAGACGCCGCGCAGGATCGCGAGCGCCCGCAACAGGGGCGGGGCAAGCGGCGGGTCTTCGATCAGCCTGGACAAATGCCACGCAAGCACGATCTCCCCGCGGCCCAGGTATCCGGCAACGATGTCGACCATGTCCGAGGGCGTGCGTTCGATCTGCCCCGAGGGCGGCGCGACGACCGGCGGCGACCCTGCCGGGTCCGGGTCGACCGCAGGCACGGGCGTCGGGTCCGGCTCTGTGGCGACGGACGGCAGGTCCTGGTCCGGCTGCACGCAACTCCGGGCGGCCCCGCCGTCGGGAAGCGGAGGTTCGGGAGCGGGGTCGGGATCGGACGCCTCCGGTGCCCCGCTATCGTCGGGTCGGTCGGTCTCCGTCAGGGTCGCCCGCGCGTAAGCCCCTTTGCCCGGATCGACCAGCCGTCCGGCAAGGACCTGCCGTGCGGCGGTTTCGTCCGCCTCGGCCACGGCGACGCGCTCTTTTGCTGTCGCGGCGAGCGCGGCACAGTGCGCCGCGCCGGTGAAGTCGCCGGCCGCAAGAGCAGCCTGCGTCTGCGTGACGAGGTCGGAAAGGGTCTGCTGCTCGGCCAGATGCACGGACATCGCTTGCTCGACGGTGCCGATGGCGGCATCCAGGTCTTTCGCGAGGTCAGGGTCGAGTTCCGGCGCAAGCCCGGCGGCAAGGTGTGGATCGACCGTCTCCAGGCGGGCGCGAAGGGCTTCGGCCTGCCGCCGGTGTTCTTCGGCCCGCGCAAGCTTCCGTGCTGCGCCATCGCAGGCGTCCCGCAGGTTCTGGGCGGTGGCAACGATCCGGTCTGCCAACGCGGCGTCCGGCGCGTCCATGGATCCGGCCATCCGCGCAATCTCTGCGGCAAGGGACTGCCAGTCCGGCTGCCCGTCAGGCACCGTGCTGTCCGGGGCCGGATCGGTCGGCGTCCGATGGTCATGGGCGAGGGCGTGGTAGAAGCCGAGCACGGCCGCCTCGGGCGACCCCAGCAGGAAATGGTCTGCCGGCAACTGACCGATCTGCAGCAAAGAAAGGCCGTCGCCCGTCCGGGCCATCAGCCAGCGCAGCGCCCGGAGGCCGAACTGCTTGCGCGCCGCAC
Source organism: uncultured Exiguobacterium sp. (assembly GCA_964575185.1). Lineage (GTDB taxonomy): Bacteria > Pseudomonadota > Alphaproteobacteria > Rhodobacterales > Rhodobacteraceae > CAZNPW01. The sequence goes on along the minus strand of CAZNPW010000018.1, from coordinate 34,928 downwards.
CCTCGCGCTGCATCCGGTCGTCATAGCGGCGCAGCTGGGCGATGCCGCCGCCGGTGATCATGTGCACGAGCGCTTCGTAGAAGGCCGGATCATCCTTGATCTGCCCTTCGTCCAAGAAGGCCAGGAACAGATCCTTGTGCGCGCGGCGGTCGCTGCGGGCGATCGGAAAGATCTCTTGTGCCAGGGCGGGCGTCAGCCCCGGCGGGAAAAGGCTGTCATCCATCCTGAACGTCCTTTTCGATCGTAAGGGCGACGGGTGCGCCCGATGTCGTCGTGCCGAGGACCCGGATGTCCGCCTCGCGCAGGCTGCGAGCCTGGGCGGTCGGCGGGCTGCCGAAGGCATGCCGCACCACCCCCTCGACCCGCCAGGACCCGAAGCCCTGGTCAAGAAGCAGGGACAGACGGCGGCCATCGGCCAGCACAGCGGTCAGCGCCCGATGGTGCGGCAAGGCGGCCTTTGGCAAGGAGGCGATATCGGCCCCCGGCAAGAGCGCCCGCAGCACGGCCACGCGGTCCGTATCGTCGGCAAACCCGTCGTGGGCGCTGCGCGGATCAATGGCCGGGCGATCCGCCGGGGCAAGGCGGACGGCCCACGCCGCCCGCGCGGAACCGGGCGCCGCCTGCATCACCTCGGCCAGCAGCCGCAGGGTATAGGCCTGCAGCAGGTAGCGGTCGGAATAGGTCAGCGACATGACCCCGTGCTCCTGCATCGCGCCGATCTCGAGCGGTGCCTTTGCGCCGAGCCAGGACCAGAACCGTCGTCCGAACCCGGCCGCAGGTCCATCCAGCGCGGACCCCGGCCACAGAAGATGCGCATTCCCCGTGCCGCGCTCCAGCAGGCGGTCGACCGACAGGCGGGCACCCAAGGGGATGCCGGGGCCCGGACCGGCGATCAGCGGGGCCAGCCGTCCCGCGGCCCAGTCGGCCGTCGGCACGGCCTCTGCCGGCGCGGCGACGGCAAGGGCTTCGGTCCCGCCGGCGTGGTGAAGGCACATCACGATCGGTGCTTCGCCTGCGACGGGCAGCGCATCGCAGCGGTAAAGCTCCGTCCACTGCGCGACCGCGTGCAGTCCCAGCTTGCGGGCCAGGTCCAGCCCGGCGGCCGTCAGGGCCGAACGCGCCAGATGCAGCCTTGGGCGCACCCCGGCCTCGGCCAGCCGCGGCAGCAGGGCACGGACCGGCCAGGCGCCCAGGTCCCATGCCGCAGGGTCGCCATGCAGCCAGATGTCGACGCCATCCAGCCCACCGGCGCGAAGCCGGTTTGCAAGGCGCGCTGCGGCGGGCTGGCCCGCGAGGCGGCTTTCGGGACCGAAAACGCGCATCGGCGCGGCGAGGTCCAGATTCTCGCGCAGTGACAGGGCCAGCCGGTGGGCTCCCGGGCGGTCAAGCGTGCTGTCGCGCCGGTTCAGGTTGGATCGCAGGATGCAGGCAGGACACCCGCGCCGGCACTGTTCGACGCAGTCGAGCAGGCCCGTGGCGGCGGCGAGCACGTCGGACAGAAGGTCGGGCTCGGCCAGCCGGGCGACCAGGCCCGCGCCGCCTGCCGCCCGGTCGTGCAGGTAGGCCGAGACCAGCGACGCGCCGGCTGGGCCGGTCGAAGGACCGGCCGAGGCCACCATCTCGTCGGCTTCGACGCCCAGGCGGACCGACAGCCCCTCGCGCAGCGCGGCGGCGAGCGCATGCGCGGCAGGTTCGGCCACGCCGGCCGGAAGCTGCCACTCCCAGACATCGCTGCGCGTCAGCTGCGCCAGATGGACGTGGCGCTGGATCCGTTGGGGTGCGTCGGTCGCCGGGCAAAGCCCATCATGGGTCAGCTTCAGGCCGCGCCCGCGGAACAGGGGACCATGGCGCATGATCGCTTTCGGCAAGGGCTCGGCAAGGTTCATCCGCGCGGCAGCCATCGGTTCGGCCCGGCCGCAGTCGAGGCAGACGGCGAACCCGCCAAGCCCCGGGCCGGAGGTGCTGGTGACGATCTGGCCGGCCGGGTCGGCCCGCATCCGGCCGGCGCCGTCGGGCAGGGCAAGCCATTCGCCGCCCTGCGCCGAAAGCCTGACGGGGTCCGCCTGGACATGCGCGATGTATTCATAGCCGACATGCGCCGGTTTCGCCCCGATGAAGCCGGCGGGCCTCAGAACCCTGGTGATGTCGGGCGCGGGATGGGCACAGGCGGTGCAGTGGTCCGGCGCCATCGTGGTCAACCCGAACGCCCGGCAGGCCGGACAGGTCCAGAGCGTGCGCAGGTCTTCCAGCCGCGAGGCGTCGACGCCCGCCTCCCAGGCGGGAAGAATGCCTTCCGACATGTGCACAAGGCCGTCGATCACCACCTCGGCCCCCGGTGCGTATTCGCGGATCGCCTGATCCAGCGTGCGCGACGCGGTGCCCTGGCGGCGGAAGCCCGGCGTCTGGCGCTCCGCCTCGACGTGCTCGGACAGGTTGTCGAAGGTCACCACGTCGGTGGGGAAGCCGTAGGCGGGGGTAAAGCCGCGGCGGGCGACCTCGGACAGCATGAACTCGCCGGCCAGCCGTCTTGCCCTCAGGGCCATGGCCGTCGCCGCGTCGCGGTCGCTCGCATTCGCCGCGCCGTCGAGCAGCACCCGGTGCTCGCGCCGCCAGGCGACCACCACCGCGTCCAGCGCGGACATCGTCCGCGCGACCAGCGCCTCGGCCTGCGCATCGGCCAGCGCCGTGCCGGCGACGAGAGGCGCAAGGCCAGCGCCCTGGCCCGCCCCCCAGGCACCCGCAAGGTCGGCAAGCAGCAGGTCCGCGGGGGCGTCCGGTACCACGGCGTCGGCGAGGCTTTCGCCGGCACCGAGGAACGCGCCGATGCTGGAGGCGAGCCTGTGCCCGCCGCGTTCGCGCAGCCAGGCCGCCAGCAGCGCCGCATTGACATGGCGCTGGACGAGCGTCGGGCTGTCCAGCCAGACGCGCGGGGCGACGATCTGCCGGCGCAGGTAGTCGCCCGGGCTGTCGGCCGCCTTGCGGTCGAGCGGCAGGTCGCGGCAGAAGGTCAGGGTGAAGGCCCAGGGTTCGCCGCGCCGCCCGGCGCGGCCGGCGCGCTGGCGGTAGTTCGACAGCGCCGGCGGCACGTTCGCGTTCACGACCAGCCGGACATCGGCAAGGTCGACCCCCATTTCCATCGTCGTCGAGCAGTTCAAGAGGTTGATCCGCCCGTCGCGGAACTGCTCTTCGTAGCGTTGCAGGGTCCTGCGCGAAATCTGCGCCGAATGCTCCTGCGCCCGCAGGTAGGGCGGAAAGGCGGCCAGGCGGTCGTGCAGGTCGGTCCACAGGCCGCGGGCGCGCAGGGCGCGGACCGCGGGGTCGGTTTCCGCCCAGGCGACGGCGCGGCTGCGGTCATGGGCCGACAGCCCGCCGGGGTTGGCCACCGGCAGGCGCGGCAGGTCGACGGTCTCCATCATCCGGGCGGGATCGTTCGGGCTGCGCCCCGCGACCGCATAGCCGTAAGGGCGCCGTGTCACCGGGCAAAGCCAGGCGCGGTCCAGGCGCGTGACCGCCGCCCTGGCGAAATCCAGCGCGAAGGCCCCGGCCCCGGTGTCCCGGGCCGTGCCGGTGCCGGTGATGAGGGTCCAGAGCGCCTCCAGCACCTCGGCGGCGCGGTCCTGGTCGGCGGGACTGTCCGGGTCGCCGCCGATCAGGGCGTAGACGGATTGTAAAATACGAGATTGCCGACCTCGGTTAGGCGAGGGCGAAGGCCAATTCAGGGAAAAGTCGGTGTCAGTCCGATATTCGCTCGGCTTAGTCTTTTGTGCATAGACCGACCGGACGCCGGGTTGCCGAGGGTTGATGAGGCGCGCAAGTCCATGAAAAGGCAAATAGATTGCGAAGTTGTTTCGAAACACCCCGTCGACCGCCGCCTGGACGAGGCCGAGCCAGCCGTCGATGTCGACGCCCGCTTCGGCCAGCGGGCGGGGCACGGCGTTGCGGCGGGCGCGTTCTTCCAGGCCGGGAAAGGTCAGCCGCAGCAGGCCCATCGTCTCGGGGTTGTTCTGGACGCGGGGGCGGCGGAACAGTTCGCGATACAGGAATGTCTGGGCCAGCCGGGCGGGATCGTCACCGATGGCCTGGCCCAGCCGGCGGCCCTTCCAGATATCGCCGGCAAAGCCCGTCAGGTCGGCATGGGCGGCAAGGCCCGCGACCAGATCGGACCAAGGGATCGGGGCGGCGACCGCACCCGTTAGCGAGGCCAACCGCTGGCGCGCATTCCCGGCCAGATCGTCCAGGCCCGCGCCCTCCAGCCGCGCAATGTTCCTGCGCAGCTCCGCCACCTCGCCCTCGTCGGCCTGCGTCCCGGCCTGCACTTTATGCCACAGGAAAGCGCGCGTCAGGCTGCGCTCGGCGTCTTGCTGGAACTTGGCGGCGAGGCGGGCCACGCCCTGCCGGCTGTCGGTGAAGGTCAGGGCCCGGCGACCGCCGGCTGGCAGGCCCGGCCTGCCGTCGGGCATGACCAGGTCCTGCAGCACACCGCCCAGCGCATTTCCCATCAGGAAGTTGGGCCCGAAGCGCAGGCCCATCAGGCGCGCCTTCTCGGCCCGGTCGCAGCAGCCGCGCAGGGCGGCGTCCTCGATCAGCCGGTAGGGCCAGGCACGCTGGCCTTCGGGTGCCGCATTGTCGTAGATTCGCCCGTCCGCTGTCAGAAGGATGCCGGTTCCGGGCGCCAGCCAGCCGTTCCCGGCAGGCCCCGCCGGCGTGTCGTCTTCATCCGGTTCGGCGTCGAGAGCGAAGTCGTCGCCCTCGCCCGGGTCCGGCGGATCAAGCCGCGGCAGCCTGCCGCCGGTCAGCAGGCCCTGCAGGTGGACCTGCCCGCATTCGGTGCAGCCGACGACTTCGTAAAGGGGTGCATCGCAGTCGCACCGGGCGCGGGCCGACAGCCACGCGGCCCCGAAGGGCCAGCCGGCCTCGGGCGCGGCAAGGTCCTCGCCGCGATGCGGGCAGGCCGGATCGGGGCAGGCCCACAGGCCGCCCTGCGCCCGGTGGAACAGATGCGCCCGCCACGGCAGCAGGGGTCGCCCCTGCCACGTCGCCTGCGACGCGGCGTCCAGCAGCGCGACCGCCGCCCCGGCGCGTGAGGCGGCACCGGTCAGCATGTCGGCGACCGCGGACAGCGGCAGGCCGCCGTCGTTCAAGGCGCGCCGCAGCCGCTGGACCCGGGGATGCGCGGCAAGAACGGCACCGGCCTGCGCCCGGTCGGTTGCCAGCAGCGCCGCGGGGTCGAGCGCCGTATCGGGACCCGCCGGCGGCAGGTCGGGCTGGCGCTCGCGGCCTTCGACCACCGCCACGTCCGCCTCCGGCCGCCCCGCCAGGGCCGCGCAGAAGCTGCGCAGGCGGGCGGGCGCATCGGGCTCGCCGCCGATCGTGGCCGAGGTCGCCATCAGCCGGACGTCGGCCGGGGCGACACCGAACGCCGCCCGGACGCGCCGCAGCAATAGCGCCATCTCCGCCGCCTGGCTGCCAACGTAGGAATGCGCCTCGTCCAGCACGATCCAGCGCAGCCCGCCCTGGCTTGCGGCGAGGATCGGGGCGTCGTCGCCGCGCAGCAGCAGGTATTCCAGCATGACCGTGTTCGTCACGAGGATCTCGGGCGGGCGCCTGCGGACGGCCTCGCGGCTGCGCAGTTCCATCCGTGTCGAGGCCGCCTCGCGCTCGGTTCGGGCCGTATCGCCGTTCCACAGCGCGAACCGCACCCGACCGCCCAGACCCTCCGCCCAGGCGGCAAGCCGCTCGCGCTGGCTTTCGATCAGGGCGTTCAGCGGATAGAGCAGGATCGCCTGGACGCCGCCGCCGGGGCGCGCCCGCGCCAGGATGTCCTGCAGGATGGGGATCAGGAAGCACTCCGTCTTGCCGGCGCCGGTGCCCGCGGTGACCAGCACCGACCGGTTCCCGACAAGGCTTTCCTGCCACGCTTCCAGCTGATGCGCGTGGGGGTGGCGGTCGCGGGGCTGGGCCTGCGGGCCGGCCCTGTCCAGCGCATCGACCAGGTCGGGCGACAGGAGGTTCCCCGCCAGCTCGCCGAGGCACCGGGACGCCGGCAGCCAGGACCGGGCGACCTCGATGATTGGGTCCGGGACCAGAACCTGCGGCGCGGTCAGGCGGCGCAGGAGATGTCGGTTCAGCCCCGGAGCGGCCAGCCGGGCCCGCGCGACCATCCCGCGCGCCGACCTTTGCACAAGGGCGTCCACGGCTTCGGTCAGTCCGCTTCGGTCGGTCATCGGGCGATCTCCGCGGCAAGGGTGAGGGCGGCCGGCAGCGCCTCGTCGAACCACAGCGGGTCGGCGGCGCGCAGGGCAATGAGCTGCAGCGTGGCCGACGCCGTCGGACGCGGCTGAAGACCCGCCGCGACCTCGGCTGCGACCTGCGGGGCCTGAAGGAATGCCGTGACGGCATCGGACAGCGCGGGCAGCGACAGGCGGCGTGCACGCAGCGTGCCGGTCCCCTGCGGCAGGCGGTCGAACCTGCGGGCGGCCTCCTGCGCCAGAACGGCCAGATGGCCCCGGGCGGCCGGCGCGGGAACGGGGTGGAGCGCGCCCGCCGCAAGGTCACGCAGAAGGGCGAGCGGCACGCCGGCCGCCGCGACGGCCGGGCCGAGATGCGCCGTAAGCTCCGGCCGGCGCACCGCGATGTCGGCGGCGATTGCGGCCAGGTGCCGCGATGCATCGCCGCTGTCCAGTCCGGCAGCCTGCAGGCGTTCGGTCAGATGCCGGTGCATGTGGACCGCAGCCGCCCGCCAGTCGGCGCAGGTCACCAGCGGCCACCACAGCGGGGCCTCCGTCTCGACCGCAAGGGCCGTGGCGCGGTCATCGGCACGGGCGCGGAACACCAGGGCCGCAGCCGCGGCGGGGACCAGGCCCAGCGCGAAGGCCTGATCCAGACCCCCGGCCTCCCCCGCCGCGCGCACCCGTGCCAGCAGGTCCGTCTGGCCCTGCCAGTCCGGGTCGGCGGGGGCGTCGAGAAGCCGCAGCCACATCCTGGCGAAGCCGGCCGCCCGCGCGTCCCGGGTGCTGCGCTGCATCGGTGCGGACGACCACGCAAAGGGCCGCATCACGCCACGGTCAACATGCCGCCCCTGCACATACCACAGGCCCGGCACGTCGCCGAGCCACCCGGTAAGGTCGACTCGGCCCTCGGCGTCAAGATCGCGGTCTTTGCCCTCGGCACCGAGGCAGACGGCCCGCAGGCGGGTCACCCCGTCGCCGACCGCCCGGAACGTGCCTTCGTCGCCCGACACCCAGTCGCTGCGGCCGACCATCAGGCGGCGAGTCTCATTGCCCTGACCCACGAGCACGAGCTGGACCCGCGTGTCGGGATCGCCCAGGGCCAGCGCCTGCCGGATCAGCGGCGCATGGATCGACAGCCTGACCTGCCCCGCGGCCGGAAACCCGATCCGCGCGGCATGCCCGACCAGCGAAAGCTGCACGGCGCCCTGCGCCGCCGGAAGCACGCCGCGCCAGCCGTTCAGCCTGTCGACCGACAGGTCCCGCTGTTTCGTCAGGATGGTCCCGGCCGGATCGAGAACGACGGCGTTGTCGCCGGGCCAGGGCGCTTCGAGGTAAAGCGGGTCCTGCCCGTCGGGTGCCGTCATCCGCAGCTGGACCATGCCCCGCACGACCTGACCCGGCAGCCGGATTTCCAGGGCACCCGACGGTTCCGCCGCGGCACTGGCAACGGCCTCGCCAGCGGACAGGCGCAGATGCCACCCAGGGGGCACGCCCGTCGCATCAAGCCGCAGGCCATCAAGGCCGGCCTCGCGCAGGACGAGGCGCAGATCGCGCGGCAGGATCACCAGCCGGATCCGCGCGATGACGGCGTCGTCGGCCTTCCACTCGACCGCATGGGCCCCGACCTGCCGCAGCGGACGGAACTCTGCGGCGCGGCCAAGCGAGATCAGGGGCGCAAGCCCCTCGCTGCCCAGAACCCGCGGCTGACCGAGATGGACCGGGGTGCCGTCGCGCAGGCCGAAGGTCCCGAGGCAAGAGCCGAGCGCCACCAGCCGCGCCGCCGGCGCATCCGCCTCGGCCCCCGTCCGCACCGCAAGGCGATCCGTGCCGGCCCTCACGATGCCCGCACCCGACAGCGGCCAGACCCGCCCGCCGGGCCCGGGTCGCGGGGCGCCGATGGTGACCGCATCTTCGGTCGTCGGCGCCACGCCGTCGGGCAGCAGGGCGTAGACCTGCGCCGCGCGGGTGACGCCCCGGCCCGAGAGCGGCACCAGGGTCTCGGGATCGCGCGCCTCGCGCGGATCGGCCTGCCACAGCGAAGGGGCTTCACCCGGGGCGGGCAGGCCCGGATCCAGCACCGCCTCGCCGGCCTGGCGCCCGTCGATATGAACCGACATGACGACCGCAGCATCCGGAGAGAGTGCCAGGGTGCGCGCCGCCGCGCCGCCCGTCGCCCGCAGCGTCCACCCGTCGCCGCCCGGTTCGCCCAGGAACCCCGCCCCGCCCTCGGTCACGAGCCGCAGGCGAAGGGTGCGGTCGACCGCCAACGCCGCAAAGGGAAGCCGTGCCTCGGTGGCGATCACGGCAACCCCCTGTCATCCCTGCAAGCCCCTGCGCAGCTGACGCAGCACGGGCGCCTGGTCGCGCGACGGACGCAGGCGGGCGGCGACCAAAGCGGGCTGCACCAGCGTCGTCAGCGCCTGCGGCGACAGGCGCAGGGGAAGCCCGTGCCGCCAGCCGGGGCGATGGGCGTCAAGCCAGCCCACCGCCGCGTCGGCGGCCAGGCCCTCCGGCAAAGACCGCCGGAGACCGGCAAGCGCCGTGCCGAGTTCGGCCAGCAGGTCCTGAAGCTCGTCGGTCTGAAGGACCTGCGGCAGAAGCCGCACGGCCCGGCGCGCCGCATCGGGTGCCCGCGCCACGCCAAGCTCGCCCTCGGCCTCGATCTCGGCCACGAGCGCGAGGAGCGCGGTGCAGTATCTGGACGCATCGGCCAGCGCCAGATCAGGCAGCCCGCCCTCGGCCAGAAGCGAAAAGAGAAAGGCCCGGTCGCCCGAATCGCGACGGCGCACGGAACGGCCCCATGCGTTTAGGCCCGTTTCCGTCAACCTGACGGCAATGGCGCGATCATACTCCTGGCCAAGGCCGGCAAATACGAACTCCCAGGTCAGTTGCCCCCCCGCAAACCGCGTGCGCAGATGCTCGGCGGCCCAAAGCACGAAACCCTGCGCCGTGACCGGACTGACAGATTGCGCAGCAATCCGCATCGCCAGGAGATGCCCGAGGCGATCCTGCTCTTCCTCTGCGATGTCATAGGCATGCAGGGGTCTGCCATCGGGTGCGGGCAGGTCCAGGCGCGCAAGAAGATCGGCAACCGGCCGCATTCGCTAAAGAAACAAGAGGGGACCCCCTGTGGTCATTGCCGAAGTTTAGGATAAGGCCGAGGATTGTCGAGGCCCAGGATGCGCGGACCGCGATATTGACGGCGCGTTGACGATGCCCAGGCGCATGTGAGTGGAAAAGGGATCACATCACGACCGCGCTGGACCGGCCCGAATGCCGGTCGCGGGAAAGCTAGACGAGATTCCCGCTTTCCGCGATATGCCGCCGGCTGCGGTCATGTCCGCAATTCGGCTCTGCGGAAGAAGTGGTGGCGAGGGGGGGACTCGAACCCCCGACCCCGCGATTATGAGTCGCGTGCTCTAACCAGCTGAGCTACCTAGCCACTGGCCGGGGGGCATAGGAAAGGCCACCTGCGGGGTCAAGCGGATTCTGCCGGGCCGGGGCCTGGCGCTCCACCGCCTGCCGCGGCCGCGGCATCATCCTGCAGGTCGCCGCCCGCCGGACGGACGCCGGCCGGCCCCGCATCGGCCGCGTCGCGGGCGAGGCGCGGGCGGCCGGTGGCGGTGGCGGTCAGGGTCGCCTCGACGAACATCGCGCGGCCCTCGACCTCGGCCTCCTTCACGTCGCAGGTGGCGGTCAGGTGGACCTCACCCGCCCCCGCCTCCAGCGCCGCCGCGGTCGCGCGCCCGGCAAGCACTTCGGCCACCGCCGCCAGCGCCGCCTCGCGGTCGGCAAACACCTGCGGCGGGGCGAGGTGCGCGACATAGCGGCCCTCGGCGGGGCTCGTCACCAGCGCGGTCGCGCGCTGGCTGACCTGTCCCACCACCGCGCCGATGGCGTTGGCGACATCGGCGTCGGCGGGCAGCACCATCCGCGTCCCCAGCCGCCGCCCGACCTCGGGGTACCAGGTCGCCGCACTCGCCCCCAGGCCCACGACCGGCACCCCCAGCCCCGCCGTCAGCCGCACCACGCCCGCATGACCCGCCAGCCCCGCCGCCACCAGCGCGTGCCGCGCCAGCGCCGCCGGGTCGCCCGGCACGCCGCCGTCCTCGGCGAAGGCCGCCTCGAGCAGGCAGTCCACCGTCTGCGCGGTCACCTGCGCCGCGATCATCGCCGCGATCCCCGCCGCATCGCCCGCCAGCCGGTCCCCCGCGCCGTTCCGTCGGCGCGCGAGCAGCCGCAGGCCCTTCTCCGCCGCCGCGCCGTCCCAGCCGCCCAGCAGCCCCAGCACATGCGCCGCGTCCGACGGCGTGACCCCCGCCAGCCGCACCAGCCCGCGCGCCACCAGCCGGTCCAGCGCCGCCACCTCCGGCCGCGAGGCGATGGCGCGGGCCAGGGGCTGCGGCCCCGCCAGCCGCGCCAGCACCGCCGCCTCGCGCGCGCCCAACCCCTCCACCGGCCCCGGGAAGGGGATGGCGAAGCGCCCGTCGAACTCCCCCGCCGCCTCGGCCGCCAGCGCCCGGTCCAGCGCCTCGTGCACCATCGGCCCGTGGTCCACCGCCAGGAGCGCCAGCGGCACCACCCGCCGCGGCCCCAGCCGCAACCCGCCCGCCAGCCCGTCCAGCACATGCACCTCGCTGTCGCCGCCGAGGCCCCAGGTGCGCATCGCCACCGCCTCGACCATGGTGCGGAAGCCGCCGACCATCGCGCCCTCGGGGTCGATCGCGGGCAGGCCCCCGCGCAACAGCGCCACGTCGGTCGTGGTGCCGCCGATGTCGGAGACCAGCGCCTCCCGCTCGCCGGTCAGCCAGCGCGCGCCGACGATGCTCGCGGCGGGGCCGGAGAGGATCGTCTCGATCGGCCGCTCGCGCACCAGCGCGGCCGACATCAGCGCCCCGTCGCCGCGCACCACCATCAGGGGCGCGCGGATCCCCAGCCGCGCCAGATGCCCCTCGCAGGCGGCGACGAGCCCGTCGATCATGCCCGTCAGCCGCGCGTTCAGCACCGCGGTCAGCGCCCGCTTCGGCCCGTTCAGCCGCGCCGACAGCGCGTGCGCGCAGGTCACCGGGCGGCCCGTCATCTCGCGGATGATCTCGCGCACGCGGATCTCGTGCGCCGGGTTGCGGTTGCCGAACTGCGCCGCGACGGCAAAGCCCACCACCCCCGCCAGCCCCGGCAAGGCCGCCCGCAGGCCCGCCTCGTCCAGCGGCGCGGCCTCGAGTCCCGCATGGCTGTGCCCGCCCGCCAGCCGCAGCACCGGGTCCCCGCCCAGCGCCTCCGCCAGCCCCGCGCGGGCGACATCGGCGTCGGAAAACCCCACGAAGACCAGCGCGACCCGGCCCCCCTGCCCCTCGACGAGCGCATTGGTCGCGAGCGTCGTCGACAGCGAGACAAGGGCCACCTCGCCAGGGCTCACCCCGGCCCGCGCCAGCGCCGCATCCATCGCCCGGCCGATCCCCAGCGCCAGGTCCGCCTTCGTCGTCAGCGCCTTGGCCTTGCCCAGCACGCGGGTCGCGGCGGCATCCAGCACCACGGCATCGGTGTAGGTGCCGCCCGTATCCACGCCCAGAAGCACGCCGCCCCTCCGCCCTGCGGCACCGGGCTTAGCCGCGGCGGTCGTTCCGCGCAACCGGTTGCGGTCGCGCCCCGGCGGGGCTAGTCCCGCGGGATGCGACACCCCGACTTCCCCCTGACGAAGGACCTCGTGCTGGCGGGCGGCGGCCATGCCCACGCGCTCGTCCTGCGCGCCTGGGGGATGCGGCCGCAGGCCGGGGTGCGGCTGACGCTGGTGAACCCCGGGCCGGTCGCGGGCTATACCGGCATGCTGCCGGGCGTGGTCGCCGGGCACTACCGGCGCGACGCGGCGATGATCGACCTCGTCCGCCTCTGCCGCTTCGCCGGCGCGCGGCTGGTCATGGACCGCGCCACCGGGATCGCGGAGGGTCGCCTGCTCCTGGCCGACGGCAGCCTGCCCTACGATGTCCTGTCGCTCGACGTGGGCGCCGAGGCCGCGCCGCGCCTGCCCGGCGCGCTGCCCGTCCGCCCGCTCGACGCCTTCCTGACGGCGTGGGAGTCCTTCGCGGCCGCCGCCCGCCCCGGCACGGCGGTCGCCATCGTCGGCGGCGGGGTCGGCGGGGCCGAGATGGCCATGGCGATAGCCCACCGCCTCCCATCCCCCCGCGTCACGGTGGTGGAGGCCGCGCGCGCCGTCCCCGGACCGGGCGGCCCGCACCTGCGCCGGGCCCTTGCCCGCGCTGGCGTGACGCTGATCGAAGGCACCGCCGCCACCCGCATCGCCGACGGCGCGCTGCACCTCGCCGACGGGCGGCGGGTCGCGGCCGACCTCGTCATCGCCGCCGCCGGGGTCGCCCAGCAGGGCTGGCTCGCCGCCACCGGCCTCGCGCTCCACGACGGCGCGGTCGCGGTCGACGCCCGTCTGCGCGCGAGCGACCCCGCGATCTTCGCCGCCGGCGACTGCGCCCACCTGACCGACAGCCCGCGCCCCAAGGCCGGGGTCTTCGCGGTGCGCGCCGCCCCCGTCCTGCACCACAACCTGCGCGCCGCGCTGGCGGGCCGGCCGCTGCGCGCCTTCCGGCCGCAGGGGGCCTACCTCAAGCTCGTCTCGACCGGCGCAAAGGCCGCCGTCGCGATCCGCGGCCCGCTCGCGCTCTCCGCCCCCGGCCTCTGGCGCTGGAAGGACCGCATCGACCGCCGCTTCATGGACCGCCTGTCCGACCTGCCCGCCCCGCCTCCTCCGCCCCTGCCGCACGACGCCGCGGGCGGGCTGGTCGCGCAGGACGCGCCGCTCTGCGGCGGCTGCGGCGCGAAGGTCGGGCCGCTGACGCTCGCCGCCATGACCGCCGGGCTGACGGTCACCCGCCCCGACGTGCTGGCCGGTGCCGGCGACGACGCGGCGGTGCTGGCGACGGGCGCGGGCGCCACCCGGCAGGTCATCGCGACCGACCACCTGCGCGCGATCCTCCCCGACGCGGGCCTCATGGGGCGCCTGGCCGCACGCCACGCGCTCGGCGATGTCTGGGCCATGGGCGCGGCCCCCCAGGCCGCCCTCGCCAGCGTCATCCTGCCCCGCGCGTCCGAACCGATGCAGGCCCGGATGCTGGCCGAGGTGATGGAGGCCGCCGCCGCCGTCCTGACCGCCGCCGGGGCCGCCATCGTCGGCGGGCACACCACGATGGGGGCCGAACTGACCGTCGGCTTCACCGTCACGGGGCTGAGCGACCGCCCCGTCCCCCGCCGCGGCGGCCAGCCCGGCGACGCGCTGATCCTGACGAACCCCCTCGGCACCGGCACCGTGCTTGCGGCCGAAATGGCCATGGCGCGCGTCCCCGGCGTGGTCCTGGGCGAATGCGTCGCCGCCGCCCTCGCCGCGATGGACCGCCCGCTCGGCCCCGCCGCCGCGATCCTCGCGCCCGCCGCCCGCGCGATGACCGACGTCACGGGCTTCGGCCTCGCGGGCCACCTGGCCGAGATGCTTGCCGGCGGCCCCGGCGCCCGCATCGACGCGCAGGCGATCCCCCTCCTGCCCGGCGCGCTCGCGCTCGCGGCGGCGGGCAGCGCCTCGACCCTCGCGCCGGCCAACCGCGCCGCGGTGCTGGGCCGCGCGGTGCTTCCCGCAGGCCCCCTCGGCGCGCTGATGGTCGACCCGCAGACCTGCGGCGGCCTGCTCGCCGCCGTGCCCGCCGATCAGGCGGACGGTTTGCTCGCCCGCCTGCACGACGCGGGCGAGACCGCCGCGATCATCGGCCGGCTGACCGACGACCCGCTCATCCGCTTCGGCTGACCCGCGCGACCTCCGCCGCGACCCGCAGCGCCAGCGCGCCGATCCCGGCCTCGTCCAGCGCGGCCGCCTCCACCTCGGCCGCCGCCGCGGGCATCCGCGCGCGGTGGCTCGCATAGCGCGGGTCGTAGTGCCGCGCCATCAGCCCCTCCGCCAGCCCCGCCAGATCCCCCGCCGCCGCCTGCGCCTGCCAGCCCGCGATCACCTCGCGCGCGTGCATCGGGCGCAGGCTGTCGATCCGCCGCGCCAGCAGCGCGGGGTCGGCGACGAGATCGGGGTAGGCCCGCGCCAGATAGGCCGCCCGCGCCGCCAGCGGCGCGCGGACGACGATCCGCGGGGCCGCGACCATCGCGCGCCACAGCCGCGGCGGGATGCGCACCGCGCCGATCGCCGCGCTCTCGGCCTCCACCACCACCGGCCGCGCGGGATCGAGGCGCGCCAACGCCAGCGCCACCCGCGCCTCGAACGCCGCCTGCGACGGCTGCGGCCCGAGGCCCCCGAACAGGCTGCCCCGGTGGCCCGCCAGCCCCTCCAGGTCGATGACCTGCACGCCCGCCGCGGCCAGCCGCCCCAGCACCGCCGTCTTCGCCGTGCCGGTATCGCCGTCCAGCACCACGACGGGCGCGGGCACGGCCTGATCGTAGCACGCCGCCACCACCAGCCGCCGCCAGGCCTTGTAGCCACCGGCCAGCACGCTGACCCGCCAGCCCACCTGCGCCAGGATCGACCCGAAGGACCCCGACCGCTGCCCGCCCCGCCAGCAGTAGACCAGGGGCCGCCATCCCCCCGTCATCCCCGCTAGCCTCCCCTCCAGATGCAGGGCCGCATTCCGCGCCACCAGCGCCGCCCCCACCTTCCGCGCGACGAAGGGATCGACCTGCTTGTAGATCGTGCCCACCCGCGCGCGCTCGTCGTCCGACAGCACGGGCAGGCTGATCGCGCCGGGCAGGTGGTCGGCCGCGAACTCCCCCGGCGACCGCACGTCGATCACCGCGTCGACCGGCGCCGCGGTGAGGTCGGACAGGCATGTCAGCGTCAGGGGCGAAGGGTCGGCCATGCCGCTGCCTACCGCCCCCGCCGCCGCAGCGCCAGCAGCCCTTGCGGCGACGGCCGATCCGGCGCAGAGGGGGGCAGACCCCTCCCGATCCGACCCATGGCCCTTCCCATCAACAACACCCGCGGCGCGCTGCTGGCGCTTGCGTCCTTCGGCCTCTACGCGACCCACGACCTGATCGTGAAATACCTCGGATCGGCCTATTCGCCGATGCAGATCATCTTCTACGGCGGGCTGTTCGGCTTTCCGCTGGCGATGCTGATGCTGATCCGCGACAAGACCGACGGCCACCTGCGCCCGCGCCACCCCTGGTGGCTCCTGCTGCGCTCGGTCGCGGGGGCGGCCACCGCCGTCTCCGGCTTCTACGCCTTCGCCGTGCTGCCCATGGCGCAGGCCTACGCTATCTTCTTCGCGCAACCCCTGCTCATCACCCTGCTCGCCATCCCGATGCTGGGCGAGAAGGTCGGCTTCCGCCGCGCCGTCGCGGTCGGGGTCGGGCTGATCGGCGTCGTCGTCGTCCTGCGGCCCGGCGGGGGCGAGGCGCTGTCGCTCGGCCACCTCGCCGCGCTCGCCGCCGCCTGCACCGGGGCGCTCGCCTCGATCATCGTGCGCAAGATCGGCCCCGACGAACGGTCGGTCGTCATGATGGTCTACCCGATGCTGCTCGCCTTCGTCGGCATGGCGGTGACGCTGCCCTGGGTCTACCGCCCCATGCCGGTCGAGCACCTCGGCCTGCTCGCGGTCTTCGCCACGCTCGGCTTCCTCGCGACGCTGCTCCTCATCCAGGCCTACCGCACCGCCGAGGCGGTGATCGTCGCGCCCATGCAATACAGCCAGATCATCTGGGCCGCCGTCTTCGGCGCGCTGTTCTTCAATGAAACCCCCGACGCCTGGACCATCGCCGGCTCGGCCATCATCATCGCCTCGGGCATCTACATCGTCCTGCGCGAGGCCCGCGTGTCGCGGCTGCGCCCGGTGCTCGTCACCAAGTCGCGGCCCGAGACCGGGTTCCTCCCCCGCCTCGTCGCCCGCATGGGCGGCGATGCGGGGGTTGCGCCGCGGCGGGATGTGGGCTAACCCGCCACCTCGGTCGGAGCGTAGCGCAGTCTGGTAGCGCACCTGCTTCGGGAGCAGGGGGTCGGAGGTTCAAATCCTCTCGCTCCGACCAGTTTCCCGCATGATCCAGTCCGCGGTCATCAGGTCCAGATGCGCGCCGCCGCCGTTCTTGGCGATGGTGATGTCGCCCGGCCGCCGGTGCCACAGCGCGGGATCGTCGTAGAGGTCGGCCAGCACGTCGCCCTCGCCGATCGCGCCGCTGGCCAGCGGGTCGATCAGCTCGCCGATATGCCCCAGCACCGTCTCGCGGCTGTCGACGAACACCCGCGCCCGCGCCATCGCGGCGTCGTCCACCTCGCGCATCCCGGGCGTATAGGCGCCGATCAGGTCCAGATGCTGCCCGGGCCGCAGCCACTCCCCCCGGACCAGAGGCGCGGTCGCCATCGTCGCGGTGCAGATGATGTCGGCTCCGCGCACCGCCGCCTCCAGGTCGTCGGCTACCGGCAGGCCCAGCCGGCCGGCGTTGCGCGGGCTCCACACCGCGAAGGCGGCCCCGGGCCAGAGGCTGCGGTAGGCGTCGTGCATCGACCGCGCCACCGTCCCGCTGCCCACCAGCAGGATGCGCTCCACCTTCCGGGGCGCGAGCCGCCGCGCCGCCAGCAGGCTGTCGCCGGCCGTCTTCCACCGCGTCACCAGGTGGAAATCCAGCACCGCCGCCAGCTCCCCCGTCGCGTCGGAAAACAGCGTCACCGCCCCGTTCACCGTGGGCCGGTCCGGCGCGTTGCTAGGGAACACCGTCGCGCATTTCACCAGTTGCCCCAGCCCGTCGATCCAGGCCGTCCGATTGAGCAGCGTGTCCGCCCCCCGCGCCAGCACCACGTCGCGCACCTGCGCGCGGGGCAGGCGGTGCCCGGCCTCCAGCGCGTCCATGATCCCCGCCCAGGTCAGCCGCGCCTCGACCTCCGCCCCGATCATCATCGCCGCCTCCCCTCGCGCCACAGCGCATAGACACCCGCGCCGACGATCAGCGCAATCCCGGTCCAGGCGGTCGCGTCGGGCCAGGTGCCGAAGACCGTGACCCCCCAGACCACCGCCATCGGGACCGAGGCATACTCGAACGGCGCGATGGCCGAGGCGGGGCCGAGCCGGTAGGCCTGCGCGATCAGCAGGCCCCCGACCGCGACCGACAGGCCGGTGGCGAGGAACGCGGGCCAGTCCGCGACCGGCGGCCAGACCCAGGCGCGGAACAGGAAGGCCAGCACCCCGTCGCCCCCCGCGCGACCGCCGTCGCCGAAGGCCGCGCCCATCCCCAGGCTCGTGACCAGGAACCCCGCCTGCACCCAGAAGCTCAGCGTCAGGGCGCTTTCGGTGGCCTTCATCCGCCCGGTCATCATGTGCGTGCAGGCGTAGGCCACGGCCGACACCAGCACCAGCACGGCGGGCCAGGACACCACCCCGTCGCCCGGCCGCATCATCACGATCACCCCCAGCATCCCGACCGTGACCGCGGCCCAGCGGCGCGGCCCGACCCGCTCGCCCAGCACCGGCACCGACAGGGCGGTCACGATCAGCGGGCTGACGAAGGCGATGGCCACCGCATCGGCCAGCGGCAGCGCGGCGAGGCCGAGGAAATAGGTGACGTTCGACACCAGCACGAACCCCACCCGCAGCGCATGCGCCCCGGGCCGCCGCGTCCGCACCTGCGCCAGCCCCCCGCCCGTCGCGGCCATCAGCGCCAGCAGGAAGGCAAGCCCGATCACCGCCCGGATCAGGATCACCTGGTGCAGCGCGTAGGCCCCCGACAGCGCCTTGATCGCAAGATCGTTGACCGACAGCACCACGCTGCCCGCCAGCGCGCAGGCGATCCCCGCCAGCGCCGGGTTCTCGCGCAGGCTGGCGACCATCGGCACCCCTCAGCGCGCCGCGCGCGCCCCGAAGATCGCGCTGCCGACGCGCACATGCGTCGCGCCATGGGCGATCGCCACGGCGAAATCCGCGCTCATCCCCATCGACAGGCCGGAAAGCCCGTTCCGCGCCGCCATTCCCCCCAGCATCGCGAAATGCGCGGCCGGATCCTCGCCCTCGGGCGGGATGCACATCAATCCCCGCACGGGCAGGTCCAGCCCCCGCACCGCCGCCACGAACCCGTCCACCGCCTCCGGCAGCACCCCCGCCTTCTGCGGCTCCGCCCCGGTGTTCACCTGCACGAACAGCGCCGGACTCGCCCCCCGCGCCTGCGCCAGCCGCGCCAGCCGTTCGGCCAGCGACGCCCGGTCGAGCGTGTGGAGCGCCGCGAACAGCGCCACCGCCTGCCCCGCCTTGTTGCCCTGCAACGGCCCCACCATGTGGACCTCCACGCCCGGGAACCGCGCGGCCCAGCCGGGCCACTTGCCCGCCGCCTCCTGCACGTAGTTCTCGCCGAACACCCGGTGCCCGGCGGCCAGCACCGCCTCCACCCGCTCCGCGGGCTGCACCTTCGACACCGCGACCAGCGTCACCCCCGCCGGGTCGCGCCCCGCGGCACGGCAGGCGTCGGCGACGCGGGCGGTGATGTCGGCCAGTCCCATCCCCGCGTCATGCAAAAGGAAAAGAGCGGGCGCAAGGCCCGCTCTCTCAGCCTCGTCCGCCCCGAAGGATCAGAACGAGAAGTTGATGCCGAGGTCGGCGTAGGTCTGGTCGTCGAAGCCCTGCTGGATCGTGCCCTTCAGCGTCGGGCCGCCCAGGTCGTAGCCGGCACCCAGGCCGATCGCGTAGTTGTTCGCGTAGTCCACGTCGGCCGAGATGCCCGACAGGAAGGCGCCCAGCGTCACGCCGCTGGCCATCTTCGTGTTGCCGTAAAGCGTCAGCGTCCGGTTGTCGACGCCGCCGTTCTGGCCGATCAGCTGGATGCCGACGTTGGTCTCGCTGTTCACGCCGTATTCGCCGAGCAGCGCGTAGACGTCGTTGTCGCCGTTCCCGGCGCCGTTCGCCACATAGCCGACGCCCAGCTTGAACATGCCCGCGTCATAGTCGATCGACACGCCCGTCTCGTTCACGAGACCGGGGGCATTGTCGCCGATGCGGCTGTAGTCGACATACGACAGGCGGGCGGTCAGCGCGCCGGCGGTGTAGCTGGTGAAGATGCCGACCTTGTCCGCGATCGGCGCGCCCCACGGGCCCGACGAATAGCTGTCGTAGCTGAACGGCGAGTAGCTGCCGGTGGTCGAGCTGATGAAGCCGAGTTCCGCGTTATACAGCGTGCTCAGCGAGTCGAACGCGGTGTTCGCGTTGCCGACTTCCATCCGGAAGCCCTGCGATTCGACAAACAGCATCGCCGCGTTCAGCTCGGCCGCGCCCTGGCCGTCCTCGATCGTGTCGCCGGCGTCGTACTGCAGGCGGATCCGGCCGCCGAACTTGATGCCCGTGTCGGTTTCCGTCGCGGCGTCGATGTTGAACCGCAGGCGGTAGGACAGGAACGTATCGCTCGGGCCGACGCCGTCATCGACATAGACCAGACCGAAGCGGCCGCTGCCGTTCAGCGTGACTTCTTGGGCGGCGGCCAGGCCGGCGGTGCCAACCAGGATGCTCGACGCCAGCAGGATCTTCTTCATGTTTCCCTCATTCTCAAGATCGGCCCAACCGGGGGACTCCGGCTTGGGAATGAACCGTAAATCGCGCCGGACGCCTCGTTTGGCAATCAGCCGGGTGGTCCGCCCCGGATTGCGACGGCCGATGATGCAGCTTTGTCACAGGTTGGCCGGGGGTGTGTCGCCGCTGCGGCAGGGGCGGGCCGGCCCGCAGCGCCACAGGGCTTTCCAGCCCCGCGCAGATTGGGCTAGGAAGGGTCCGACGACCTGGCACACCACCTCGACCCGAAGGGTTCCGCTGCATGTCCGCACTCCGCCACCTGCGCGCGCCCGCCGCCCTCCTCCTCCTCGCCGCGCTGGCGGGCTGCGGCGCGCCCCAGGGCGGGCTCTTCGGTCGCGGCAGCGCCGTCGGGGCCGAGGCACCGTCCGCCGCCGCCACGCGCGTCCAGCGCGAGGAGCAGGACACCTCGACCTCGATCTGGCGGCTCTTCAACAGGGGCGACGATCCCAACACCACGGTCGAGGTGAACAAGTATCTCTGGGTCGCCGCGCAGGACGTGCTGGACTTCCTGCCCGTCGAATCGGTCGACCCCTTCACCGGCGTCATCGTCACGGGCTTCGGCACCCCCCCCGGCGGCGGCCGCGCCTACCGCGCCACGATCTACGTCCAGGACCCCGCGCTCGACGCCCGCAGCCTGCGCGTCGCGCTCGTCGCCCGCGGCGGCGGCCCGGTCGCGCCCGACGTCCAGAAGGCGGTCGAGGACGCGATCCTGACCCGCGCCCGCCAGCTCCGCATCCAGGATTCGCGGCTGTAGCGACGGCTGGACATTCGGCGCGTCGTCCGCTTAAGTGCGCCGCGCGAACGCAGGTGCCCGCATGAGCCGCTACGACCCCGCCACCATCGAACCCAAATGGCAGGCCGCCTGGGAGGCCGACGCCACCTTCCGCGCCACCCGCGACGACCGCCCGAAGTTCTACGTGCTCGAGATGTTCCCCTACCCCTCGGGCCGCATCCACATGGGCCACGTCCGCAACTACACCATGGGCGACGTGGTCGCGCGCACCCGCGCCGCGCAGGGGTTCAGCGTCCTGCACCCGATGGGCTGGGACGCCTTCGGGATGCCCGCCGAGAACGCCGCCATCGAACGCGGCGGCCATCCGAAGGACTGGACCTACGGCAACATCGCCGACATGAAGGCGCAGATGCGCCCGCTCGGCTTCTCGATCGACTGGAGCCGCGAGTTCGCCACCTGCGACCCCGACTACTACGGCCAGCAGCAGGCGCTGTTCCTCGACATGCTGGCCGCGGGCCTCGTCACCCGCAAGGCCGCGGTGGTCAACTGGGACCCGGTCGACATGACCGTGCTCGCCAACGAACAGGTCATCGACGGCCGCGGCTGGCGCTCCGGCGCGCCCGTGGAACGGCGCGAGCTGACGCAGTGGTTCTTCAGGATCAGCGACTATGCCGAGGACCTCCTCGCCGCGCTCGACGGCTTGCCCGACTGGCCCGAGAAGGTCCGCCTGATGCAGGCCAACTGGATCGGCAGGTCGCGCGGCCTGCAGTTCGCCTTCCGCACCGTCGGCGCGCCCGAGGGGCACGCCACGCTGCCCGTCTACACCACCCGCCCCGACACGCTCATGGGCGCGAGCTTCGCCGCCATCGCCGCCGACCACCCGCTGGCGAAAGCGCTGGCCGCGCAGAACCCCGCCATTGCCGCCTTCTGCGACGCCTGCCGCCGCGGCGGCACCAGCGCCGAGGCCATCGAGACGGCCGAGAAGATCGGCCTCGACACCGGCGTGCGCGTGGCCCACCCCCTCGACCCGTCGTGGGAGCTTCCCGTCTGGATCGCCAACTTCATCCTGATGGACTACGGCACCGGCGCGATCTTCGGCTGCCCCGCGCATGACGCCCGCGACTTCGACTTCGCCACGACCTACGGCCTGCCGATCGCGCCCGTCTTCCTGCCCGAAGGCACCGACGCCGCGCCCCTGCCCTTCGTCCCCCCGAAGTCCGACCCCGTCACCTACGTCCGGGGCTTCGCCGGGCCTGCGGTCCAGACCGGCGACGACGCCGTCGCCGCCGCCATCGCCCACGCCGAGGCGCACGGCTACGGCACCGGCGTCACCAGGTTCCGCCTCCGCGACTGGGGCCTGTCGCGCCAGCGCTACTGGGGCTGCCCGATCCCCGTCGTCCACTGCCCCGCCTGCGGCGTGGTGCCCGAGCGGAAGGAGAACCTCCCCGTCCGCCTGCCCGACGACGTGACCTTCGACCGCCCCGGCAACCCGCTCGACCGCCACCCGACCTGGGCCGCCACCGCCTGCCCGGCCTGCGGCGGCGCGGCCCGGCGCGAGACCGACACGATGGACACCTTCGTCGACTCGTCCTGGTACTACGCCCGCTTCACCGCCCCCCGCGCGACGACCCCGACCGTGGCCGAGGACGCCGCCTACTGGATGCCCGTCGACCAGTATATCGGCGGGGTCGAACACGCGATCCTGCACCTGCTCTACGCCCGCTTCTTCGCCCGCGCGATGGTCAGGACGGGCCACCTGCCCGCGACCGCGACCGAACCCTTCAGGGCGCTCTTCACGCAAGGCATGGTCACGCACGAGATCTACACCACCCGCGACCCCCAGGGCCGCCCCGTCTACCACCTGCCCGAGGAGGTCGCCGACGGCCGCCTCGCCGACGGCACCCCGGTCGACATCCTCCCCTCGGCCAAGATGTCGAAATCGAAGAAGAACGTGGTCGACCCCGTCGCCATCGTCTCGCGCTTCGGGGCCGACACCGCGCGCTGGTTCGTGCTCTCCGACAGCCCGCCCGAACGCGACGTGGAATGGACCGCCGCGGGGGCCGAGGCCGCCTTCAAGCACCTCTCCCGCGTCTGGGGGCTCGCGGCCAAGGCGGCAAGCCTGACCGACACCGCCCCCCGCCCCGACGACGCCGCCCTCGCGAAAGCCACCGCCCGCGCCATCCGCGACGTGACCGACGGCATCGCGGGCTTCGCCTTCAACAAGGCCATCGCCCGGCTCTACGAACTCGCGGGCGCCATCGCCCGCGCCGACGCCTCCGCCCCCGCCATGCGGACGGCGGTGAAAACCCTCGCCCAACTCATGCAGCCCATGGTCCCCCACCTCGCCGAAGAAGTCTGGGCCATGCAGGGCGAAACCACCCTCTGCGCCCGCGCCCCCTGGCCCGCGGCCGACGCCGCGCTCCTGACGGACGACACCGTCACCCTGCCGATCCAGATCAACGGCAGGCGCCGGGCCGAGATCACCGTCGACAAGGCCCTGCCCGTGCCCGAGGTCGAACGCATCGCGCTCGCCGACCCCGACGTGATCCGCTTCCTCGCCGGCCAGCCGGTGCGCAAGATCATCGTCGTCCCCGGCCGCATCATCAACGTCGTCGCCTGAAACGCCATGCCACGCCGCCGCGCGCTCCTCGCCCTCCCCCTCCTCGCCGCCTGCGGCTTCACCCCCGCGGGCGCGCCCGGCGGCCCGGTCGCCGCGCTCCAGAACACCGTCCGCGTCGCCGACCCCGCCGACCGCAACGCCTTCGACCTCGTCGAACGGCTCGAGGAACGCCTCGGCCGCCCCACCGCCCCCCGCTTCGACCTCGCCTACGCCATCACGACCGAGGCCATCGGCGTGGGCCTCACCCCCGCGGCCGAGATCACCCGCTACAACCTCACCGGCAGCGTCGCCTGGACCCTGACCGACCGCGCCACGCAATCCCGCGTCGCCGGCGGCACCGTGCAGAACTTCACCAGCTACGCCGCGGTCGGCAGCACCGTCGCCGTCCTTGCCGCCGAGGAGGACGCAGGCACCCGCCTGATGCGCGCGCTCGGCGACCAGATCGTGACCCAGCTCATCGCGGCCGGCCCCTGATGCTGACCCGGGCCGACGCCGCCCGCTGGCTCGCGCGACCCGACCCCGCCCACGCCGCGGTCCTCATCTTCGGCCAGGACGCCTCCCGCGTCCGCACCGCCCGCGACGACGCCGAACGCAGCCTCGCCGGCCCGCGCGCGATGGACGAGATGCGCCTCACCCGCCTCGCCGCCGCCGACCTCCGCCGCGAACCCGCCGCGCTCAACGACGCGACCCGCGCCACCGGCTTCTTCCCCGGCCCCCGCGCCGTCACCGTCGACGACGCCACCGACGGCCTCGCCGACCTCATGGCCGCCGCGCTGAAGGACTGGCGCGACGGCGACGCGCGGCTGATCGTCACCGCCGGGGCGCTCACGGGCAAGTCCGCGCTGAAGACCGCCTTCGACCGCCACCCCCGCGCCGCCGTCATCGCCTTCTACGACGACCCGCCGACCGAGGCCGAGATCCGCGCCGACCTCGCCCGCGCCCGCCTCACCCCCGCCCCCGACGCGCTCCCCGACCTCGCCACGCTCGCCCGCAGCCTCGACTCGGGCGAATGGCGGCAGACGCTGGAAAAACTCGCGCTCTACAAGGCGGGCGACCCCGCTCCCCTCACCCCCGACGAGATCGCCGCCCTCGCCCCCGCGACCGTCGAGGCCGCGGTCGACGACATCGTCCTCGCCACCGCCGACCGCGACCGCGACGCGGTGGGCCGCCTGATGCGCCGCCTCGCGGGCCAGCGCACGACCCCCGCCAGCATCGCGATCCGCGCCACCCAGCACTTCCGCGCGCTGCACGGCCTCGCCACCGGCGCAAGCCCCTTCCTGCGCGGCAGCCTCGCGCAGAAGCGCCGGACCGAGGCCCAGGCCCGCGCCTGGACGACCCCCCAGCTCGAATCCGCCCTGACCCTGATCCTCGACTGCGACCTGGCCCTGCGCTCCGGCGGCCGCCTCCCCGGCCTCGCCATGATCGAACGCTGCCTGATGACCATCGCCTCGATGCGCCGCTGACCGGCCCCGGACCGCGCCCCCGCGGTGCCACGGCCGCGCGGCGCCGCCCCGGCCCCTCCGGCACCTGCTCGCGTTCGTGCCGCACCAGCGTGTCGATCTCGCCCTCGGGCGAGGTCAGCGCGACCGCGCCGATGACCCGACCGCCCTGCACGATCGGCGCGGCCACGGCGAACACCGTCCCGCCCGCCGGCCCGCGCGAGGTGGCCGAAACCGTCTGCCCCGCCAGCGCCTGCGCGATCAGCCCGTCGGTCACCGGCCTCTCGGGCGTCGGCGCGCCGCGGCCGCCCCCCGCCACGCCCTTCCGCACCGCGTTCCGGAAGCCCTCTCCCACCGCCGCCCGCATCCGCGCGGGCTCTGCCCGGCGGTCCGCCGCGTCGCCGTCATCCCCTCCCCGGCCTGCGGCAAGCCCCCTTCCCCCTTCATCTTCCCTCAAATATCCCGGGGTGCGGGGCAGCGCCCCGCCACCCTCGCCGCAGGCACCCATGGCCTTCACCCTGCGCCAGCTCCGGTTCTTCACCGCCGCCGCCGAGGCCGGCTCGGTCTCCGGTGCCGCCCGCGCGCTGTCGATCAGCCAGTCCTCGGTCACCGAAGCGATCCGCGCGCTCGAGGACGACCTCGGCGTCACGCTCTTCGAACGCCAGGCGCGCGGCCTCCTCATCACCCAGAAGGGCACCGCCTTCCTGCGCCACGCCAAGGCCATCCTCGCCGACGTCGCCACCGCCCGCACCGCCTTCCGGCAGGACCAGCCCACCACCGGACGCCTCGCGCTCGGCGTCACCTCGCTCGTCGCGGGCTACGTCCTGTCCGACATGCTGCAGCGCTTCCGCCGCGCCCACCCGCAGGTCGACCTGTCGGTCACCGAGGATACCGGCGACTACCTCCGGCACCTGCTGATCGGGGGCGAGCTCGACGTGGCCGTCCTCCTCACCTCCTCGGTCCGCGACCGCATGGCGCTCCAGGTCGAAAGCCTGATCGTCTCGCCCTACCGCCTCTGGCTGCCCCTCGGCCACCCCCTCGCCGCGCAGGAGGCCATCGCGCTGGACGACCTCGCGGGCCAGCCGCTGATCCAGCTCACGGTGGACGAGATCGAGGAATCGACGCGGGCCCTCACCGCCGCCCTGCCGAGGAAACCCCGGATCGCCTTCCGCACCCGCAGCGTCGAGGCGGTGCGCTCGCTCGTCGCCACCGGCGCGGGCCTCGCGATCCTGCCCGGCCTCGTCTACCGCCCCTGGTCGCTCGAAGGCGACCGGATCGAGATCCGCGACGTCTCGGGCGACCTGCCCGCCGTCCAGGTCGGCCTCGCCTGGCGCCGGGGCGCGCCGCTGACGCCCCCGGCGCTCGGCTTCGTCCGCATCGCCCAGGGGGCGATCAGCGCCTGACGTTTCCGCCCGCGGCATGCTTGCCGCGCGCACGTCCCTCGGCAGGGCCGGCGCGGCGGACCGGCCCGCCCCGCCGGTGCCCGCCCCGGCAACCCCCGACGGCCCCGCCAGAGGTGATTCGCGCGCCGTGGTGAACGACGCAGGGGCGGCGTCGGCAGAAGACGCGCGGAAGACGCGCGGAAGACGTCCGGAAGACGCGCGGAAGACGGCCGGATTTCTGCGGAGTCAGCGGGTTAACGCACCGTTCTTCACCTGACGCGCATCTCGGTGTTCCCGCCCCGATGACCTCCGCCCGCACCCCCCGGCTGATCGGGAAACCCGATACCTCCCTTCACCCTTTTCCGTTTGCGATTTCTCCCCGCCCGCGCCACGCTCGCCCGATGACCGGGACAACCGGCACCAACCGGGGAGATTGCCATGCCATTCCGCCTGCTCGGCACCGCCGCGCTCGCCCTGACCACCGCCGTCACGCCCGCGCTTGCCCAGATCGCCGAGATCGGCCCGGGCGAAGGCGCGCTCTCGATCGTCGCCTGGCCCGGCTACATCGAGCGCGGCGAGACCGATCCGAAGTTCGACTGGGTCACGAAGTTCGAGCAATCAACGGGTTGCAAGGTCAGCGTCAAGACCGCGGGCACCAGCGACGAGATGGTCGCGCTGATGAACGAGGGCGGCTTCGACCTCGTCACCGCCTCCGGCGACGCCTCGCTGCGGCTGGTCGCGGGCGACCGCGTGCAGCCGATCAACACCGCGCTGATCCCGTCGTGGGGCACGATCGACCCCCGGATGCAGGACGCGCCCTGGTATACCGTCGACGGCACGCGCTACGGCGTCCCCTACATGTGGGGGCCGAACGTGCTGATGTACAACACGGATGTCTTCAAGGACGGCGCGCCGACCTCGTGGAACGTGGTGTTCGAGGAGATGAACCTTCCCGACGGGGCCACCAACAAGGGCCGCGTCCAGGCCTACGACGGCCCGATCTACATCGCCGACGCCGCGCAATACCTGATGTTCCACAAGCCGGAGCTCGGGATCACAAGCCCGTACGAGCTGAACGAGGACCAGTACAAGGCCGCGCTCGACCTTCTCCGCGGCCAGCGCACGCTGGTCAGCCGCTACTGGCACGACGCCTTCATCCAGATCGACGACTTCAAGAACGAGGGCATGGCCGCCTCCGGCACCTGGCCCTTCCAGGTCAACCTCCTCCAGGCCGACGACGTGCCGGTGGCCAGCACCATCCCGCAGGAAGGCGCGACCGGCTGGGCCGATACCACGATGCTCGCCAAGGACGCCGCGAACCCCAACTGCGCCTACATGTGGATGGAGCACACCCTGTCGTCGAACCTGCAATCCGACCTGTCGGTCTGGTTCGGCGCCAATCCCGTCGTCCCCGCCGCCTGCACCGACGGCCGCGGCATGCAGACCGCCGAGGGCTGCCGGAAGAACGGGTTCGACGACTTCGACAGGATCCGCTTCTGGACCACGCCGGTCGCCAACTGTTCGCAGGGCGCGGGTGCCTGCGTGCCCTACTACCGCTGGGTGTCGGACTACATCGGGGTCATCGGCGGGCGCTGAGAC
The DNA here is from genome assembly GCA_964575185.1 of uncultured Exiguobacterium sp. GTDB lineage: Bacteria > Pseudomonadota > Alphaproteobacteria > Rhodobacterales > Rhodobacteraceae > CAZNPW01. The sequence continues at coordinate 7,390 of CAZNPW010000018.1, read as the reverse complement.
CCCTCTCCCCCGGCCCCTCTCCCGCGGGAGAGGGGTGACCCTCGCCCCCGGCGCGGCGCCCGTAATCGGCCCCTCCCCTCTCCCGCGGGAGAGGGGATGGGGGAGAGGGCATCCCGCAAGGACCACCCATGACGGACGCCGTCACCTTCTCCAGCGTTTCCCGCCACTTCGGCCAGGTCCGCGCCGTCGATGACGTCTCGCTCGCCATTTCCGAAGGCACCTTCTTCGCCATGCTCGGGCCGTCGGGATCGGGCAAGACGACCTGCCTCCGCCTCATCTCCGGCTTCGAATCCCCGACCGCCGGGGCGGTCCGCATCTTCGGCCAGGACGTCAGCCGGACCCCGCCGCACCTGCGCAACGTCAACACCGTCTTCCAGGACTACGCCCTGTTCCCCCACATGAACGTCCGCGACAACGTGGCCTACGGGCTGATGGTCAAGGGCATGGGCCGGGCGCAGCGCCACGAGAAGGCGGAAGGGATGCTCGCGCTCGTCAAGCTCTCGGGCTACGGCGACCGCAAGCCCGGGCAGCTCTCGGGCGGCCAGCGGCAGCGCGTCGCGCTCGCCCGCGCGCTGGTCAACGAACCCCGCGTGCTGCTGCTCGACGAGCCGCTCGGCGCGCTCGACCTGAAACTGCGCGAGGCGATGCAGGATGAGCTCAAGGCGCTGCAGCAGCGGCTCGGGATCACCTTCGTCTTCGTCACCCACGACCAGCACGAGGCGCTGTCGATGGCCGACCACCTCGCCGTCTTCAACGACGGCCGGATCGCCCAGACCGGCACCCCGCAGGACATCTACACCCGCCCCGCGACCCGCTTCGTGGCCGATTTCGTGGGCAGTTCCAACGTGTTGCCCCCCGACCTGACGGCCCGGATCGGCGGCCCCGCCGCCTGGTCATCGCTGCGGCCCGAAGCGCTGCGGATCGCCGACGCCGGCCCGCTGCAGGGCCGCGTCACGACGCTGCGCTACCTCGGTGCCGGCACCCGCGCGGTGATCGACGCCGACGGGACCGCCATCGGCGTCCTTGTCCCCGCGGGCCAGCCCGTGCCGCAGCCGGGCACCACCGTCGCGCTGTCCTTCGCCCCCGCCGACCTGCACGTGATGGCCGATGGCTGACGCGATCATCCCGCCGCGCGGCCCCGCCGACCGGCTGACCGGCCTGTTCTGGCGGCGGCCCAACCTGTTGCTCCTGCTCATGCTCTCGCCGCCGCTCCTCTGGCTCGGCGTCGTCTACCTCGGCTCGCTCGCCGCGCTCCTGCTGCAGTCCTTCTATTCCATCGACGAGTTCTCGGGCGTCGTCAGGCGCGAGTTCACGCTGAAGACCTACGCCGAGCTGTTCCGGCCGCAGAACCTCGACATCATCCTGCGGACCCTGATGATGAGCGCCGCCGTCACCCTCGCCTGCGCGATCATCGCCTTCCCCATCGCCTACTACGCCGCCCGCTACGCGCGCGGGCCCTGGAAGGCCGTCTTCTACCTGGGCGTCCTGTTGCCGCTGTGGTCGAGCTATCTGGTGAAGGTCTACGCCTGGAAGCTGATCCTTGCGAAAGAGGGGATCATCGGCTGGGCGGCGGATGCCACGGGGACGGCGTTCCTTCTGAACGCGATCCTGTCGCTGCCCGAGATCGGCGGCAACTCGCTCTCGACCAGCCTGCTCGGCACCTTCATCGTCTTCGTCTACATCTGGCTGCCCTACATGATCCTGCCGATGCAGGCGGCGCTGGAGCGGGTGCCGACGTCGATGCTCGAGGCCTCCGCCGACCTCGGCGCGACGCGCGGTCAGACCTTCCGCACGGTGGTGTTCCCGCTGGCGCTGCCGGGGATCGTCGCGGGGTCGATCTTCACCTTTTCGCTGACGATGGGAGACTACATCATCCCCCAGATCATCGGCACCTCGGCGCGGTTCATCGGGCTGGCGGTCTACCAGCTGCAGGGGGTCGCCGGGAACATCCCGCTCGCCGCCGCCTTCGCCGTGGTGCCGATCGTCATCATGGTGATCTACCTCTGGGTCGCCCGGCGGCAGGGGGCCTTCGATGCACTCTGACCGCGCGAGCCTTGGCCTGAAGGTGGCGGCCATCGCGGGACTTCTGTTCCTGCACCTGCCGATCCTCCTTATCTTCCTCTACGCCTTCACGACCGAGGAGCGCAGCTACGCCTTCCCGCCGCCCGGCCTGACGCTGAAATGGTTCGCCGTCGCCTGGGGGCGCGCGGACATCTGGCCGCCGCTGTGGCTGTCGCTCCAGGTCGCCGCCGTCGCCACGCTGCTGGCGATCCTTCTCGGCACGCTCGCCGCCGCCGCCATGGCCCGGACGACGTTCTTCGGGCGCGAGCAGATCAGCCTCCTGATCCTGTTGCCCATCGCGCTGCCCGGCGTCATCACCGGCATGTCGCTGCGGTCAGCGTTTTCGGTGCTCGACATCCCGTTCTCGACCTGGACGATCATCCTCGGCCACGCGACCTTCTGCGTCGTCATCGTCTACAACAACGCCGTCGCCCGCTTCCGCCGCCTGTCGGGCGGGGTGCTGGAGGCCTCCGCCGACCTCGGCGCGAACGGGTTCCAGACCTTCCGCCACGTGCTCCTCCCGAACCTCGGCTCGGCGCTGCTGGCGGGCGGGATGCTCGCCTTCGCGCTGTCCTTCGACGAGGTCATCGTCACCACCTTCACCGCCGGGCAGCAATCGACCCTGCCGATCTGGATGCTGAACGAACTCGTCCGCCCGCGGCAGCGGCCCGTCACCAACGTCGTCGCCATCGTCGTCTTCGCGGCGACCTTCCTGCCGATCCTTCTGGCCTACTACCTCACCCGCGGCGGGTCCGAGACCGCCGGCGCGGGCAAATAGGGAGAACTCTCATGGACACCCACCACCCCGCGCTCGACACCCGGCTCCTGATCGGGGGCAGCTTCGAGGCCGGAACCGAGGCACCCGAGCAGGTGCTGAACCCCCGCACCGGCGCGCTGATCGTGGAGCAGCCCGAGGCGTCCGCGGCCCAGATCGACCGGGCGGTGGCGGCGGCGCGGCGGGCCTTCGCGGGCTGGTCGCGCACCACGCCGGGCGAACGCAGCGCCGCGCTGCTGCGCATCGCCGACCGGATCGAGCGCGAGGCCGACGCCTTCGCCGCGCTCGAGGCGCTGAACTGCGGCAAGCCGATCAACGCGGCGCGCAATGACGAGATTCCGGGCGTGGTGGACTGCTACCGCTTCTTCGCGGGCGCGGTGCGCAACCAGCACGGGGCGGTGGCGGGCGAGTATCTCGCGGGCCACACCAGCATGATCCGCCGCGACGCGATCGGGGTCGTGGCCTCCATCGCGCCCTGGAACTACCCGCTGATGATGATGGCCTGGAAGCTCGCGCCCGCCATCGGCGGCGGCAACACCGTGGTGTTCAAGCCCTCGGAGCAGACGCCGCTCTCGGCGCTGAAGCTCGCGCATGTCCTGGCCGAGGAACTGCCCGAGGGCGTCGTCAACATCATCGCCGGGCGCGGGCAGTCGGCGGGATCGACGCTCATCAACCACCCGGGCGTCGACATGATCTCGCTGACGGGCGACGTAGCGACGGGCAGGAAGATGCTCGACGCCGCCGCGAAGACGGTGAAGCGGACGCATCTGGAGCTCGGCGGCAAGGCCCCGGTGCTGGTCTTCGACGACGCCGACCTGGGCGCGGTGGTCGAGGGGCTGCGGGCCTTCAGCTTCTACAACGCCGGGCAGGACTGCACCGCGGCCTGCCGCGTCTACGCGCAGAAGGGCATCTACGACCGGCTGGTCGCGGACCTGACCGCCGCCGCCGCGAGCATCACGCTCGGGGCCGAGGACGACACGGTGAACGAGATCGGCCCCCTCATCAGCCTGCGCCAGCGCGACCGGGTGGCGAGTTTCGTCAACCGCGCGCGCGAGCTGTCCCACGTCGAGGTCACCACCGGCGGGGCGGCGATGGACCAGGGCTTCTACTACCGCCCCACCGTCGTCGCCGGCGCCCGGCAGGAGGACGAGATCGTGCGGCGCGAGGTGTTCGGGCCGGTCGTCTCCATCACCCCCTTCGACGAGGCGGAACAGGCGATCACCTGGGCCAACGACAGCGACTACGGCCTGTCGTCCTCGGTCTGGACCCGCGACGTGGGCCGCGCGATGGAGGCGGCGGCGCGGCTGCGCTACGGCTGCACCTGGGTGAACACGCATTTCATGCTGGTCTCCGAAATGCCGCACGGCGGCCTGAAGCAGTCGGGCTACGGCAAGGACCTGTCGGCCTACGCGCTGGAGGATTACACGGTGGTCCGGCACGTCATGGTCAAGCACGGCTGATGGGCAGGCACCGGTTTCTTTGAAGAAACCGGCCCGGATTTTTCGAAAAATCCGGGCCTTGCCCCGCCGCTAGGCGATAGCGGGCGGCCGATTTTGCCTAGCCCGGACGCCGCGTCCACATCGGCTGCATCCCGGGCTAGCCGCCCGGCGCAACCCGAAAGGACACTGCCATGTTCGCCTCGCTCAAGACCGCCGCCGTGGGCACCGTCACGGCGCTCGCCATCGCCGCCGCCAGCGTCTCCCCCGCCGCCGCGCTGGGCAAGCGGGACCGCGAAATCCTGCTGGGCCTGACCACCGCCGTCATCATCGGCGCGCTCATCAGCAACGCCCAGCGCGACGACGACCGCCCGCGCGGCCGGGTGATCGAACCGGAGCCGCAGGGGTCCGCCAGGCCCGACCGGCCGGTCGCGCACCCGCCCGCCGCGAGCGCCTCGATCTACCGCACCCCGGCCGCGACCGCCTTCGACGGCTATGCGCGCGAGGAACGACTGGCGATCCAGCAGCGGCTGAAGGCCTACGGCTACTACACGCGCGGGATCGACGGCATCTTCGGGCCGGGCACCTATCAGGCCGTGCTGGCCTTCGCCGCCGACAGCGGGCTGTCGGCCAACCTGCGCAGCACGGCGGACGCCCGCGGCGTCTACGACGCGCTGATCTACTGACACGGGAAGATCACCCGCCCCGGACCCCGATCCGGGGCCGTCGGTCGGGTCCCGGGCGCGGGGGGCTCCAGGCTCAGACGTCGTCCCACGGCCCCGGCTTCGGCCGCGCCACCGCCTTCGGCGCGGCCAGCCCCAGCCAGCCGCCGCGGACCGGCAGCTTGCGCTCCGCCCCCCAGTCGCCCGTCACCGTCAGCACGTCGCCGTCCAGGCTGACACCGGCCACCGCCTGCCCCGTCGGCCAGGCGATGGCCCCGATGACGTGGCGCACCTCGACCGTCCCCTGCGGGTCGAGGCCTAGGTCGCCCGGCTGGCCGGCGGCGGTCAGCGGGTCGGGCCGCTCCTTCGCCGACAGCCCCAGCATGTGCAGCGCCGCCCCCTCCTCCACCCCCAGGCAGTGCCGGTGCCGCCCGTTCCAGGGGGCCTTGTCGCGCCCGCCGTGGGAATGCCACAGGCCGGTCTGCGGCAGTTCCTTCGCGTTCTTCAGCGACAGGAACAGGTCGCCCTGCCCCGTCCGCACCACCGCCGTCCAGCCGAGCACGCCCGCGGGGTCCTCGACGCAGGAGACAAAATCCTCGTGCGCAGGACCCCAAGGGTAGCGGAACAGGTCGACCGTGCCGCCGTCCTGCGCGGCAAGCTCGGTGCCGTCCTCGACCCGCTGGGGGCAGACGAGGCGCGACCGCCCCTCGGACGGGTCGGCGCACAGCGGGGCCGCCGTCGTCTCGAACCAGCGCTTGCGCGACAGGCTGATCCGGCCGCCTTCGGGCAGCGTGACCATGGCGTGATTGGCGACCGGCAACCGGCCCTGCCCGCCGATGAAGACGTGCCGCTGGTAAAGGAACGGGTGCCCGTCCGACAGCGACAGCTCCTTGACCAGCGTCGCCCCCTGCACGTCATGCGTCAGCGTGGCGCGGATCAGGCCCGGGGCCTCATGCTCCACCCGCCAGTCGCCGTTCGCGGGCCAGCCGTGAAAGCCGCTGTCGCCCTCGCGCCCGCAGAAGGGGGCGCAGAAGAAATCGCCCTGCAGGCGCTGCAGGTGCCGGTCGCCCGGAACCTGCTCGCCCAGCCACGGCGCGCGGTGCAGGGGGGCTGCGACCCGGCCCTCGTCGGTGACCTCGAGGCTTGCGACGAACCCGCAGGCGGGCTCGAAGGCGGCGGTGATGCCGGCGGCGGTGAAGCGGTGCGTGTCCATCCGCGCAGTCCACACCGGCGCGGCCCAGGATGCAAGTCAGCGCCGCGCCATCAGCCAGACGAAGAAGACGCCGCCGACGAGGCCGGTCACGACGCCGACCGGCAGGTCCTCGGGCGCGGCCGCGACGCGGGCGATGGCGTCGGCCCAGATCAGGAACACCGCCCCCGCCAGCGCCGACAGCGGCAGCACCCGGGCGTTGTCCCCGCCCGCGACCAGCCGCACCAGATGCGGCACCATCAGCCCGACGAAGCCGATGATCCCCGAAAACGCCACCGCCACCCCGGTGATGAGCGCCGCCACGGCGAAGACCGTCAGCCGGAAGCGCGGCACGGCGATCCCCAGGCTGCCCGCGGTCTCGTCCCCCAGGCCCATCGCGTTCAGCCGCGCCCCCTGTGCGCAAAGCCACAGCCCGGCGGGCAGGATCACCGCGACGGGCCAGACGAGCTGCCCCCACTGCGCGAGGCCGAGGCCGCCCAGCATCCAGAACACCACCGTCTGCGTCGCCCGCGGATCGCCGAGGAAGATCAGGAGGTTCGCCCCGGCCATCACGATGAACCCGACCGAAACCCCGGCCAGCACCAGCCGGTCGGCCGAGGTCGCGCGCGCCGCCTGCGCCACGCCGAGCACCAGCAGCGCCGCCGCCATCGCGCCCGCGAAGGCCATGAGCGGCACGGTCATCGGCCCCAGGAACAGGCCCGTATGCATCAGGGCCAGGATCGCCCCGAAGGCCGCGCCCGAGGAGATGCCGAGCAGGTGCGGGTCGGCCAGCGGGTTGCGCGTCACCGCCTGCAGCGCCGCCCCGACGATCCCGAGGCCGCCGCCGACAGCCGCAGCGAGCAGGATGCGCGGCAGGCGGATGTCGCGGACGATCGCCGCGTGCCCCGCGGGCCAGTCGCCCGGCGCGCCGGACAGCACGCCCCAGACCGTGCCGGGCGCGATGGTGACGCTGCCGACCGACAGCGCCAGCAGCCCCGAGGCGAGCAGGGCCGTCGCGGCAAGCGCACCATGCCTCACCGCGCGAAGGCCCGCGCGAGCGTGCCGACGGCCTCGACGTTGCGCGGCCCCGGGGTCGCCGCGACATAGGGCAGGACGACGAAGCGGTCGTTGCGGACGGCGTCGATCCCGGCGAGCGCGGGGTTGGCCTTCAGGAAGGCGATCTTCTGCGCCGCCGTCACCTCGCCGTAGTCGACGATGACGATCACCTGCGGATTGGCCGTCTTGCGGATATCGAGGCCCAGCGACC
>CAZNPW010000017.1:0-57353 GCA_964575185.1 uncultured Exiguobacterium sp. | reverse complement strand
TACGACGACCGCGACGACCGCGCCGGGGCCAAGTTCGCCACGATGGACCTGATCGGCCTGCCCTGGCGCATCACCGTCGGCCCGCGCGGGCTGGAAAAGGGCGTGGTCGAGCTGACCTCGCGCCGCACCGGGCAAAGCGAGGAGCTGTCCCCCGCAGCGGCGGTCGACCGTCTGCGGCAGGTCTACGCGGGGGCGTAGCGTGGAGCGGCGCATCGCCCGTCCCGCGGCGCGACGTGCCCGGCACCGCGGGCACCCCAGGCCACCCCCCGAAGGTCGGGCGATCCGCCCGTCCCCCGCCCGCCGCCCGCCGCCCGCCCCGTGATCCGCGCCTTCGCAGCCCTCCCCCTCCCCGACGCGATCCGCTCGGCGCTCGTCGTGCAGCAGTTCCTCCTGCCCCTGCGCGACCCGCTGCCGGCCGAGTCGCTCCATATCACCCTCGCCTTCTTCGGCGAACAGCCCGAGCCGGTGCTGGAGGACCTCCACCTCGCCCTCACCGCCCTGCGCGTCCCCGACTTCGCCCTGATGCTCACCGGCATCGGCCACTTCGGGCGCGACCACCCCCGCAGCGTCCACGCCATCGTCGCCCCGAACCCGCCGCTGATGGCCGTGCAGAGGAAGGTCGAAACCCTCGCCCGCCGCAGCGGCATCGCGGTCCCGGCGCAGCGCTACGTCCCCCACGTCACGCTCGCCCGCTTCCGCACGCCCGCGCCCGACCTGCTGCCGACGCTCGCCCGCGCCATCGCCACCGCCCGCTTCACCGCCGGGCCGTGGCAGGCCGACCGCATCGTGCTGTACCGCTCCAGCCCCGGCGCGCGCTACGACGCGCTGGCCGACTATCCCCTCACGCGGTAAGCGCGTCGATCCGCGCCGCCAGCGCGTCCAGATCGCCCGCGGGCGCCAGGACCTCCCGCGCCGCGGCCGCCAGCGCGCGCTGCCGGTCCGGCGTCAGCCCCGCGAGCGCCCGGGCGAGCCCCGCGCCGTCGCGCACCGCGACGGCCCCCCCCGCGGCGTCCAGCGCCGCGAAGCCTTCCGCGAAGTTCGCCACGTCCGGCCCGTGCACGATCGCCGACCCCGCCGCGCCCGGCTCGAACGGCGTGTGCCCGCCCCGCCCGCGCCCGCCCTCCGGCGCAAAGCTCCCCCCGATCACCGTCACCCCCGCCATCGCATACCAGCGGTGCATCTCGCCCAGCGTGTCGGCCAGGAACACCGGCGCCGCCCAGGGCACCTCGCCGCGCGTCCGCCGCGCGTGATCCACCCCCCGCGCGGTCAGCCACGCCGCCACCTCGTCCCCCCGCCGCGGGTGCCGGGGCGCCAGGATCACCAGCCGCGCCCAGTCCGGCCGCGCCTCCAGCACCAGCGCCTCCTCCCCCTCGTGGGTCGAGGCCGCAAGCAGCACCGCCTCGCGCGGGATGGGCCCCGCCGACCCGGCGGCCGGCGCGACGAAGGCCTTCAGCTGCACCACGGGCCCGATCCGGTCCGCCGCCACCCCGAGGCCCGCGAACCGCGCCCCCGACGCCGCGTCCTGCGGGCTGACGAAGGCCACCGCCCCCAGCACCGCCTGCGCAAGGCCCGGCCACCGCCCCCAGCGCGCCGCCGCGCGGGCCGACATCCGCGCCCCCGCCACCGCCACGGGCACCCCCGCCCGGCGGCAGGCCAGAAGCCGCCCCGGCCACAACTCGCTCTCGACGCAGACCAGCGCCCGCGCCCCCGTGCCCCGCAGCACCCGTCCGGGTGCCCCCAGCGCATCGACCGGCGCAAGCCGCACCGTCACCCCCGCCAGCCCCCAGCCCCGCGCCAGGTCGCGCGCCGCCACCGTGTTGCAGGTCAGCAAGACCGGCCCCGCGATCCGCGCCAGCAGCCCGCGCACCGAGGCGAGCTCGCCCACCGACGCCCCGTGCACCCAGACCCGCACCCGCGGCAACGGCCCCAGCGCCAGCCGCTCGCGCATCCCCCCGGCCAGCGCCGCGCGCAGCAGCAGCACGGGCAGGGCAAGCGCCAGCAGGATGCGAGTAAGGATCACGACGGCGCGCTTACCCCGCCGACCCCGCGCCCCGCAACACGCCCGCAGGCGGCCGCCGCTCCGGCCAGCCGGTCGCCAGGTGCCAGGCCTGCCCCGCCGCGAGCACGCGCGCATCCGCCCCCGCCGCACCGATCAGCTGCATCCCCATCGGCAACCCCGCCTCCCCGGACCCCGCAGCGCCAAAGCCTACGGGCACCGACAGCGCCGGCAGCCCCGCGAAGGACGCGGGCACCGCCACCTCCATCCAGCGGTGATAGCTGTCCATCTCCACCCCCCCGATCCGCGCCGGCCACCGCCACTCCGCCGGGAACGGCCAGACCTGCGCAGACGGCAGCGCCAGAAGGTCCACCGTCCCGAACACCTCCGCCACCCGCGCGAACCAGGCCGTCCGCACCCGGCTTGCGGCATGGACCGCGTCGGCCGTCACCGCCCGGCCCCGGTCGATCTCCCACCGCGTCTCGGGCTTCACCTGCGACAGCGTCGCGGGGTCGTCGCGGATGTCCCGCATCGCCTGCGCGTTGAGATAGGCGCGCAGCGTCACCCAGGCCCGCCACATCTCGCCCGCCGGAAAGGGCGGCGGCAGGGGCACCACGCGCGCCCCCATCCCCTCCCACTGCGCCAGCGCCGCCTCGCAGATCGCGAGGATCCCCGGCTCCATCGCAAGGGCCCCGCCCCAGTCGCCCAGCCAGCCGATCCGCAGCCCGCGCGGTTCGCGGTCCAGCACCACCTCCGGCACCTCCCGCCCGAAGGGCACCCCCGGCGCCGCCCCGGCCATCACCGCCAGCAGTCCGGCCAGGTCCTCCACCGTCCGCGCCATCGGCCCCTCGGTCGAAAGCGTCGACAAAAACCCCTCCGCCCCGCCCGAGGGCACGAGCCCCCAGGTCGGCCGGAAGCCGTAGACGTTGCAGAAGGCCGCAGGGTTGCGCAGCGACCCCATCATGTCCGACCCGTCGGCCACCGGCACGAGCCGCAGCGCCAGCGCCGCCGCCGCGCCCCCCGACGACCCGCCCGCGCTGCGCGCCGGGTCATGGGGGTTCCGCGTCACCCCGTGCACCGGGTTGAAGGTATGGCTCCCGTGCCCCCACTCCGGGGTATTGGTGCGTCCGACGAAGATCGCCCCCGCCGCCCGCAGCCGCGCGGCCAAAAGATCGTCCGCATCCGGCACGTGATCGGCGAACAGCGGCGACCCCCAGGTCGTCCGCAACCCCCGGACCGCCACCAGGTCCTTCACCGCGAAGGGCATCCCGTGCAGCCACCCCGCCCGCGGCGCATCGTCCGCCGCCCGCGCCCGCGCCATCAGCAGGTCGGGGTCCACATGGCCCACGATCGCATTGACCGCCCCGTTCGCCGGCAGCCGGCCGAGGTAGTCCGCCATCACCTCCGACGGCGCGACCGTTCGCGACGCGACCAGCCGCGACAGCTCGGTTGCCGAAAGCTCCAGCACGCTCTCTTTCCGGCTCAAATACTCTCGGGGGGTGCGGGGGGGTGAACCCCCCCGCGCGGCGACGCCCGAAGGCGGCGCAACCTACTTCTGCAACTCGGTCCAGATCGCCGTCAGGTAGTCCTGCGCCCGCTGGCTGCACACCGGCAGGAACACCCCCGCGGCGCGGAACTCCTCCGGCGTCACCACCTCGGGCGCGGTCTTCATGTCCTCGGGCATGAAGGCCTCGGACCCCGCGATCCCGTTGGCATAGCGCGCGAAGGCCGAGATCATCGCGGCGTTCTCGGGCACCATGATGAAGTCGAGGAACTTGTAGGCGTTGTCCACGTTCTGCGCGTCGGCCAGCAGCATCACGCTGTCCATGAACAGCGGATACCCCTCCTTCGGGTAGCCGTAGGCCACCGCCGGGTTGGCGAGCCGCGCCCGCATCGTGGACCCGTTCCAGTTCACGCTCGCCGCCCAGTCGTTGTTCGACAGCCGCTCGGTCGCGCCGTAGTCCATGCTGATCCAGTCGGGCTTGGCCGCCAGCAGCGCGTCGCGCGCGGCCTTCAGGATCTCGGTGTCCTCGGTGCAGGGCTCGCCGCCCACATACATGATCGCGAGGTTCACGATGTCGTTCATCTCGGGCACGACGTTGACCTTGCCCACCAGTTCGGGCGGCACGTCGAGGAAGATCGCGCTCGTGTTGATGTCGCCCTTGTAGACGTCGGTGTTGACCGCCATGCCGGTCGACCCCCACTGCCAGGGGATGCTGTTCACCCGGCCCGGGTCCCAGGCCACGTCCCTCCACTCGGGCGCGATGTTGGCGTGGTTGGGCAGCCGCGTCAGGTCCAGCGGCACCGTCAGCCCCTTCTCCATCCAGATCGGCACGTAGTTGGCCGACGGCACCACCAGGTCGAACCCCGACCCCCCCGCCTCGACCTTGGCGAGCGCGGTGTCGTTGCTGTCGTAATCGGTCACCGTGACGGTGATGCCCGTCTCGGCCTTGAACTTGTCCAGAAGCTCGGGGCTCGTGTAGTTGCCCCAGTTGTAGAGGTTCAGCACCTCCTGGGCCCGGGCCAGGCCCGTGGTCGCCAGCAGCGCGGCCAGGACGGTCGCCTGTGCGGTCGCAAGTTTCATCGTGAACACCACCTATTGTCGTTTGCGCGTCAGGAAAAAGAAACCAAGCAGCAAGAGCACCGTCAACGCCAGAAGCGCGGTCGAGATCGCGTTGACCTCGGGCGTGAAGGCGCGGCGCAGCTGGCCCAGCATGTAGGTCGACAGCGTCTCCTGCCCGGCCGACTTGACGAACTCGGTGATGACCACGTCGTCGAGGCTGATGACGAAGGCCAGCATGAACCCGGCCAGGATGCCGGGGAACAGCAGGGGCAGCGTCACGTGGCGGAAGGCCTGCCACGGCGAGGCATAGAGGTCCGCTGCCGCGGCCTCCAGCGTCAGGTCCATCTGCTCCAGCCGCGCCCGGATCGGCAGGTAGGCGAACGGCGTGCAGAAGGCCGCATGCGCCGCCACCAGCCAGCCCAGGCCCTGATAGCCCGTCGCCTGCCGCAGCACCCCGAAGACGATCAGCAGCGCCACCGCCGTCACGATCTCGGGCACCATCAGCGGCTGGTTGATGACGACATAGACGAAGGTCTGCCCGCGGAACCGCCGCCGCACCGTCCCCAGCGCGGCCATCGTCGCGACCGTGGTGGCGATCGTCGCCGCCAGCAGCGCCAGCACCAGCGACCGCAGGGCGGCATCCTTCACCGCCTCGTTCTGCCAGGCCTGGACGTACCAGCGCCAGGAAAACCCCGCCCAGTCGCTGATCGAGTTGGTGGCGTTGAAGCTGTAGACCACCAGCGTCACGATCGGCGCATAGAGCACCACGAACACCGCCACCGCGGTCGCCGCGAACCCCGGGATGCGCGTCGCGCTGAACGGCCTAGCCATGCCGCGCATCCCCCCGCGTCGCCGCGCGCACGTAGACCAGCATCGCCACCATCACCACGACCAGCAGCAGCATCGACAGCGCCGCGCCCAGCGGCCAGTTGCGCCCCTGCAGGAACTGCAGCTCGATGAAGTTGCCGATCATCATGTTCTTGCCCCCGCCGAGGATCCGCGGCGTGACATAGGCGCCGAGCGACGGCACGAAGACCAGGATCGACCCGGCCACGATCCCCGGCCTGACCAGCGGCACGATCACCCGCCGCAGCACCTGCGCGCGGCTCGCATACAGGTCATGGGCCGCCTCCAGAAGCCGCATGTCGAAGCGGTCGATCGCGGCGAACAGCGGCAGCACCATCAGCGGCAGGTAGACGTAGGCCATGCCGATCAGCACCGCGGTGTCGGTGTAGATGATCCGCAAGGGCGCCTCGATCACCCCCAGCGCGAGCAGCGCGGTGTTCAGCACCCCGTCGTTGCGGATCACCTCGTTGATCGCGAAGGTGCGGATCAGGAGGTTCGTCCAGAACGGGATCGTGATCAGGAACAGCCAACCCGCGCGGTTCGCCGGCGGGCGCGTGGCGATGAACCAGGCGGTCGGGAACCCGACCGCCAGCGTGATGACCGTGGTCAGGAACGCAAGCCAGATCGACCGCCAGAAGATCGCCAGGTGCGCCTCGGCCAGGCTCACGGTCCCGTCGAAGATGTCGCGCGCGAAGAAGACCTGGAACCAGCCCTCGCCGGTGAAGGGCAGTTCCACCCCGCCGAACCGCCCCGCCGTCATGAAGCTGTAGACGAAGACGACCAGCAGCGGGCCGAATGCCGCGAAGAACAGCAAGACCAGCGCGGGCGTCGACAGAAGCCACCCCGCCCGCGCCTCCTCGCGCGCCCCGCTCATGCCGCCAGCACCTGCACCGCCCCCGGCGCGAAGGCCAGCCGCACGCGGTCCCCCACCGCCATCTGCGCCGCGCCGTCGGGCCGGGCAGGGACGCGCGCGACGACCGGGGTGCCGTCCGACAGCGCGCAATGCGCGTGCGTGTCGGTGCCGAAATAGACCAGGTTCGCGATCGTGGCGGCCAGCCCCTCGTCGGCCAGCCGTACATGCTCGGGCCGCACCGCCAGCGTCACCGGCCCCGCCCGCCCCGCCGCCACCGCGACCGTCTCGCCGCAGGAAAGCCGCACGCCCCCCGCCACCGCCTGCCCGTCCAGGAAGTTCGTCTCGCCGATGAACCCGGCCACGAAGCGGTCGGCCGGGCGCTGGTAGATGTCCTGGGGCGTGCCGATCTGCAGGATGCGCCCCGCGTTCATCACCGCGATGCGGTCGCTCATCGTCAGCGCCTCCTCCTGGTCGTGCGTGACGAAGACGAAGGTGATCCCGGTCTCGCGCTGCAGCCGCTTCAGCTCGGTCTGCATCTCCTTGCGCAGCTTCTGGTCGAGCGCGCTCAGGCTCTCGTCCAGAAGCAGCACCTTCGGCCGGGGCGCGAGCGCGCGCGCCAGCGCCACCCGCTGCTGCTGCCCGCCCGACAGCTGCGACATCTTCCGCCCCGCCATCGCGTCGAGCTTCACGAGCGCCAGCATCCGCCCCGTCACCTCGGCCACCTCGGCCTTCGGGCGCCCCTGCATGACCAGCCCGAAGCCCACGTTCTCGGCCACCGTCAGGTGCGGGAACAGCGCATAGGACTGGAACACCGTGTTCACCGGCCGCCGGTTCGGCGGCAGCCCGGTGATGTCGGCCCCGTCGAGCCAGATCGTCCCCGCCGTCGGCGCCTCGAACCCCGCGATCATCCGCAGAAGCGTGGTCTTGCCGCAGCCCGACGGGCCGAGGAGCGTGAAGAACTCGCCCCCCGCGATGTCGACCGACACGCGGTCGAGCGCCTGCACCGCCGCCGCCCCCTGGCCGAAGGTCTTGACGATCTCGCGCGCCGACACGGCGGGGGCAGGGGCCGGGGCCATCATCTCTCCCAAGGGTCTCGCGCCCGTTTGATCATATCCGAACCGACCGGGGGGCCGATTGCAAGCGAAAGCTGGCCCGTGCTGTGGAAGGATCGCGCCGATGCCCGAAGCTTGCCCGCGCGTCACGGGCAGGAGCGGGGGCCAGCCCCCGCGCCCCCGGGATATTTAAGGGAAGATGAATGCAGATCAGAAAGCGGGCCGCCGGTGCCCCCAGGACGCCGCCCGCTCGACCTCGGCACACAGCGCAATCAGCGTCTCGTCATCCCCGAACCGCGCCGCGAGGTGGACGCCGATCGGCAACCCGTCCCCGCTCCACCCCAGCGGCAGGCTCGCCGCGGGCTGGCCGGAGGCGTTGAACACCGCGCAGAAGGGGGAATGGGCGAAGATCCCCTCCGGCCCCGTCCGGTAGGCGACGTAGTCGGTCGTTCCGTGCCCGAACCGCCCGACGCGCGCCGGCGGCTCGGCCAGCGTCGCCGACAGAAGGATGTCGATCCCCCCGCCCTCCTCCGGGTCGAACACCGCCGCCATCTGCCGGCCGAAGGCGTGGATCTGCCCCACCGCCTGCAGGTAGCGCGTCGGGTGCAGCGTCGCCGCATGGGCGAAGGCCCCGCGCCCGACGCCCTCCACCTCCTCCGCCGTCGGGGCGCGCCCCCCGGTCCCGGCGGCGATGGACAAGGCCGTGCCCACCGCCACGATGTCGGTCCAGGCGCGCATCATCATCGGCACGTCGGCCGTCGCCCTGACCGGCGCGACATGATGCCCCAGCCCCTCGAGCAGCCGCGCCGCCGCCGTGACCGCCGCCGCCACCTCCGGGTGGATCGGCTCGCCGGTGAAGGTCCCCTCGATCAGCCCCACCCGCAGCCGCCGCGGCGGGCGGCTGATCGCGTCGGCGTGGCTCGCCCGCAAGGGCGGCGCATGGTAGGGCGCGCCGAGGTCCGCCCCGTGACAGGCGTCCAGGAACACCGCGGTATCCCGGACGCTGCGCGTCAGGAACCCGTCGATCGCCATCCCCGCCCAGCCCTCGCCCGCATAGGGCCCGTCGGGCAGCCGCCCGCGCGTCGGCTTCATCCCGAAGAGCCCGCAGTTCGACGCCGGAATCCGCACCGACCCGCCCCCGTCCGACCCGTGCGCCATGGCCACGATCCCGGCCGCCACCGCCGCCCCCGCCCCGCCGGATGACCCGCCGGGCGTATGCTCCAGGCTCCACGGGTTCCGCGTCGGCCCGCCGTAGACCGCCGCCTCGGTCGCGGCCCCGATCCCGCCCTCGGGCGCGGTCGTCCGCCCGAAGGTCACCACCCCCGTCGCCTGCATCCGCGCGAAGATCGCGCTGTCGCGGGCCCAGACGGTGTCGCGGGTCAGCCGGCTCCCCATGTGGCTGGGGAAGTCCCGCGCCTCCGCGCCCAGGTCCTTCAGCAGGAACGGAACCCCCCGGAACGGCCCGCGCGGCAGCCCCGCCGCGATGGCCCGCCGCGCCACCGCCTCCTGCAGCAGCACCACCGCGTTCAGCCGCGGGTTCCAGGCCTCCACCGCCGAAAGCGCCGCATCGAGAAGCTCCCCGGGCGACACCTCGCCCCGCGCCACCAGCCGCGCAAGCGCAGTGGCATCCGCCGCGCCGAGATCGCCGATCATCCGCCCACCCCAGCCGCAGGAACGCCCAGAATCATCGCCCGTCTCCGTCGCCGCCAGCCGATCAGCCCCCGGCCCCGCCCGCAAGGGGCCCGCGGCGGATCAGGTGCCGCAGCGCCGCACCCTCGGCCTGTGCCCCGAGGTAGGCATGCCCCGCCTGCGCGCAGAAATGCGGCAGGTCCACCGCCGCCATCGCGTCGGTCGCGATCACCGCCAGCACCGCGCCGGGGGCCATCCCCGCCAGCGCCTTGCGCGCCCGCAGCACGGGCAGGGGGCACAGCAGGTGCGTGCAGTCGATCTCGCGGTCCATGCCCGGCCCCTAGCACGGCGCATCCAAGAGGGCAAAACGGAAGACGCGCGGAAGACGCGCGGAAGACGCCCGGAAGACACGCGTTTCCCAGCCTTTCCCGCGCCTTGCCCCCCGTTTCCGCCCCGTCGGCACCGCCGTGCGCAGCACGCGCCATCCGCGCAACACCCTTGTGACCCGGCCACCCGTGACGAACCCCGCGATCCGCGATATGCAGCTTCCCATGTTCGGGATCGACATCATCGACGCGGGCCTCCTGCCCGCCATGGCCGTCGCCCTTCTGGCCGGCATGCTGTCGTTCCTCAGCCCCTGCGTGCTGCCCGTCGTGCCGCCCTACCTGGCCTACATGGGCGGCATCTCGATGCCCGAGATGCAGGGCGCGGCCCGCCGCCGGATCATCCTGCCCGCGGTCTTCTTCGTGCTCGGCCTGTCCACCATCTTCCTCCTTCTCGGCTTCACGGCCAGCATCTTCGGCCGCTTCTTCCTGCAGAACGCCGAGTGGTTCATGCGCCTGAGCGGCCTCGTCATCATCCTGTTCGGACTGCATTTTCTCGGCATCCTCCGCATCCCGATCCTCGACCGCGAGGCGCGGATGGACGCGGGCAGCCAGGGCGGCTCGGCCTTCGGCGCCTACGTCCTCGGCCTCGCCTTCGCCTTCGGCTGGACGCCCTGCATCGGGCCGCAGCTCGGCGCGATCCTGTCGCTGGCGGCGCAGGAGGCGAGCGTGGCGCGCGGCACGTCGCTCCTGGGCGTCTATGCGCTCGGGCTCGGGATACCTTTCCTGCTTTCCGCCGTTTTCATCGAAAGATCAATGGGTCTGATGAACCGGCTCAAGCGGCACATGAAGTGGATCGAACGCGCGATGGGGGCGCTTCTGGTCATCGTCGGCACCGCCATGCTGACCGGCGCCTTTTCCGCCTTCGCCTTCTGGCTGCTCGAGACGTTCCCCACGCTCGGCCTCGTCGGGTGACGTTTTCCCCATCCTTTTGCCGCAAACCCGTGGCAGGGTGGGACCGATGCGGATGGATCAGGTGACAGGGGATGCTGCCGAACCGGCCGTCGGGCCGTTCTCGCGCCGCGTCTTCTACATCCCCGGCTACGACCCCTTCCACCCCCGCCGCTACCGCGAGCTCTACCGGCGCGAAGGCGCTGAACAGGCGCGCATTTCCGGCTACGACCTGACGCTGCGCCGCGCCGGCGGACCGTTCGGCTGGCGGGTCGAGACGGTGATCGACGGCACCCCCGCGCGGGCCGACATCGAGGTGCTGGTCTGGTCCGACATCGTGAAGTCGAGCATGGCCGGGGGCATCGCGGCCACCTACCTCCTGCTCGTCCGCACCGCCTGGGCCTACATCGGTTCGGGGGCGCTGTTCCGGCTGGTGCGCCTGCGGAAGGGGCCGATGATCGCAGCCCTCTACCCGATCGTCTTCCTGCTGCTGCAGCTCCTCGCCGCCGTGGCGCTCGGCTGGGGCATCGCGGCGCTGTCGGGCCTGCCCTGGCCCGTCGCCGTCCCGGTCGGCGCGCTGGCCGCCTGGGCGGCGCTGCGGGTCTTCCGGCGGTGGGACCACAAGGTGTTCGCCTACTACCTGATGCATGACTACGCCTATTCGGCGCAAGCCCTGGGGGCCACGCCGCCCGATCTGCAGGCCCGCATGGACAGCTTCCGCGCCACGATCCGCGCCGCGCTGGACGACGGCCGGGACGAGGTCCTGGTCGTCGGCCATTCCTCGGGCGCGCATCTGGGGGTGTCGATCCTCGCCGATCTCGTCCGCGACGGCCTGCCGGACCGCCCGACCCGGCTTGCCTTCCTGACCCTGGGGCAGGTCGTGCCCATGGTCAGTTTTCTGCCTCGCGCCATACGGTTGCGCGCCGATCTTCGCTTTTTGTCGCAACAGCAGGCGATCACCTGGGTCGACGTCACCGCCCCCGGCGACGGCTGCGCCTTCGCGCTCTGCGATCCGGTGGCGGTCAGCGGCGTGGCCCCGCCCGGCCAGCGCTGGCCCCTCGTCCTCAGCGCCGCCTTCACGCAGACCCTGTCCCCCGACCGCTGGAAGGCCCTGCGATGGAGGTTCTTCCGCCTGCATTTCCAGTACCTCTGCGCCTTCGACCGGCCGGGCGACTACGACTATTTCCGCATCACCGCGGGCCCCGTCCCGCTCGCGGTCCGCTACCGCGACCGGGCGCCGTCGAAGACGCGGATCACCCGCGCGCTCAGCGGCTTCACCTCCACCGCATGATCCCGCCGAAGCCCCTCCCCCGCCCCGACCGCGTGTCGCTCTGGCGCTACGTGCGGCTGTTCCGGGCCGACATCCTGTCGGCCCACCCCGCCCATCTCTACCGCGCCTGGATGGCCGAGTTCCGCACGCCCTTCTTCCGCAGCTACCTCTGCAACGACCCCGCGCTCGTGGCCCTCGTCCTGAACGACCGCCCGCAGGATTTCCCCAAGTCGGACCGCATCGGCGAGGGGCTGCGGCCGCTGCTCGGCCGGTCGGTCTTCGTCACCAACGGCGCGACATGGGAACGCCAGCGCCGCATCATCGACCCCGCGTTCGAGGGCGGGCGCCTGCGCGACACCTTCCCCGCGATGTGGGCCGCGGCGCAGGCCGCCGCCGCGCGGATGCCCGCGGGACCCGTTGAAATCGAAGCACAAACCTCCCACGCCGCGGCCGACGTGATCTTCCGCACGCTGTTCAGCCTGCCGATCGACGCCCCCGTCGCGCAGGACGTGTTCCATGCCTTCCGCGCCTACCAGCGCAGCCAGCCGATCCTCAACCTCGCGGCCTTCCTGCCCCTGCCGGGCTGGTTTCCCCGCTTTCACCGGGCCGGGACGAAGGCCGCCGCCGCCCGCCTCCGCGCGCTCATCACCGACCTGACGGCGGCCCGCGCCGCGGCCATCGCCCGGGGCACCGCACCCGACGACCTGGCGACCAAGATCATGACGACCCCCGACCCGCTGACCGGCGCCCGCTTCGGCACGGAGGAGATGGTCGACCAGGTCGCGATTTTCTTCCTCGCCGGGCACGAAACCTCCGCCTCGGCGCTCGCCTGGGCGCTCTACCTGCTGGCCACCCACCCGCAGGCGCAGGAGCGGGTCGCGGAAGAAGCCGCCACCCTGCCGGAAACGCCCGCGTTTTCCGACCTCTCGCGCCTGAAGTTCACCCGCGACGTGTTCCGCGAGACGCTGCGCCTGTATCCCCCTGTGCCGATGATGGTCCGCCAGAACCTGCGGAAGGAGACGTTCCGCGACCGGCCGGTGAAGCCCGGCGCGCAGGTCGTCCTGTCGCCCTGGCACCAGCACCGGCACGAGCGGCTCTGGGCCGACCCGGACCGCTTCGACCCCGGCCGATGGCAGACCGAGGCAGGCCGCGCCTCCGCGCGCGCGGCCTACATGCCCTTCTCCGCCGGTCCGCGCGTCTGCACCGGCGCGGGCTTCGCCATGGCCGAAGGCGTGGTCCTGCTCGCCGCCCTCACCCGCGCCCACCGCTTCGCGCCGACGGGCCGGGTGCCCGTGCCCGTCGCCCACCTGACGGTGCGGGCGAAGGACGGCATCCACCTGACGGTCAGCCGCCGCGCACCACCTTCAGGCTGAACGCGGGGGCGGCCCCTCTCGCACATGCGACGGACGCGGTCGCCCGGCTGGCTTGACCCGCGCGCCGGGGCAGGGGACAAGCCCGGCCCATGGACACGCCCGCAAGCCGCCCCTTCGCCCGCTACGAATGGATGATCGCCTGGCGCTACCTGCGCGCCCGCCGCGCCGAGGGCGGCGTCAGCGTCATGACCTGGATCAGCCTGGTCGGCATCACGCTCGCGGTCTTCGCGCTGATCGTGGTGATGTCGGTGCGGGCGGGGTTCCGCACCGAACTCGTCGACACCATGGTCGGGGCGAACGCGCATGTCACCGTCTACGCCTTCGACAGCCGGGACGCGGCAGGCCGCCCGCAGCGCGGCTTCGCCGAAGGCGACCCGGCGCTGGCCGCGCTCGCCGCCATCCCCGGCGTCACCCGCGTCGCGCCCCTGGTGCGCGGCCAGGTGCTCGCGACCTTCGGCAACGCGGCGGCCCCGGGCGATGTCTACGGCATTTCGCCGCAGGACCTCGCGGCCATCCCGCGCATCGGCGCGGGGTCGGGGGCGATCGGCGACCTGTCCGCCTTCCCCGGCGGCATCGCCATCGGATCGGGTCTCGCCGACCAACTCGGCGTCGGGATCGGCGACCGCATCCGGCTGATCTCGCCCGACGGCGCGCGCACGCCGATGGGCATCAGCCCGCGCGTCAAGGTCTACACGGTCGAATACATCTTCACCGCCGGCCGCCCCGACATGGACCGGGTGCGCATCTACCTGCCGCTGGCCGAGGCGCAGGCCTTCTTCAACCGCGAGGGGCGTTTCGACGAGATCGAGGTGATGGTCGCCGACCCCGACCGCGTCGACGACTGGCTCCCCGCGATCGCGGCCGCCGTCCCTTCCGGCTATGCCTGGACCTGGATGCAGGCCGCCGGCAGCTACCTGCGCGCCCTGACGATGGAGGACCGGGTGATGATGATCATCATGTCGATCCTGGTGCTGATCGCCTCGCTCAACATCACCTCGGGCCTCGTCATGCTGGTCAAGAACAAGGGGCGCGACATCGGCATCCTGCGCACGATGGGCCTGACCGAAGGCGCGATCCTGCGCGTGTTCTTCATCTGCGGGGCCTTCACGGGGGTGGTGGGCACGGTCGCGGGCGTGATCCTCGGCAGCCTCTTCGCGCTCTACATCGACCCGATCTTCGCCGCCGTGAACTGGCTCGTCGGCGGCGGGGCCTGGGACCCGACGATCCGGCAGATCTACTTCCTGCCGGCCGAACTGCGGCTGCGCGACATCCTCGGGGCGGTGACGCTGTCGCTGGGTCTGGCCTTCCTCGTGACGATCATCCCCGCCCGCCGCGCCGCCCGGCTGAACCCGGTCGAGGCCCTGCGGTATGAATGACGCGCTTCGCCTTCAGGGCATCGCCAAGGCCTACAACCGCGGCACCCCGGCCGAGATCCGCGTGCTGCGCGGGCTGGACCTGACCGTCGGGCCGGGCGAGGTCGTGGCGCTGGTCGCCCCGTCCGGCGCGGGGAAGTCGACGCTCCTGCACATCGCGGGGCTGCTCGACGTGCCCGACGCAGGCAGCGTGCAGATCGCGGGGCGCGACCTGACGGGCGCGCCCGACGCCGCCCGCACGACCACCCGGCGGCAGGTGCTGGGCTTCGTCTACCAGTTCCACCACCTCCTGCCCGAGTTCTCGGCGGCCGAGAACATCGTCCTGCCCCAGCTCGCCGCCGGGGTCGCGCGCGCCGCCGCCGAGGCGCGGGCCATGGCGCTGCTCGCCTCCGTCGGTGTCGCCGACCGCGCCCGCCACCGCCCGGCCGAGCTGTCGGGCGGCCAGCAGCAGCGCGTGGCCTTCTGCCGGGCGCTCGCCAACGCGCCGAAGCTCCTCCTGGCCGACGAGCCCACCGGCAACCTCGACCCCGCGACCGCGGGGCAGGTGTTCGATGCGCTGATGGCGCTGGTGCGCGAGACGGGCCTGTCGGCACTGATCGCCACGCACAACCTCGAGCTCGCCGCGCGGATGGACCGCGTCGTGCGGCTGGAGGCCGGGCGCGTCGCGTAGAGAAAAGGATTCCACCGCACCCTCTTGAAGAGCCGGTCCCGGCGCGGCACATCATTGCGCAGAATCACGAGGAAGACCCATGCGCAGGATGACCGCCCTTCTTCTGACCGCCGGCTGTGTCGCGGCCCCCCTGGCCGAGACGCCCGGCGAGCTTCCGCCGGAGGTTCTGGCCATCGTGGCCCCCGGCCAGGACCTGTCGACGGCCCGGCTTCGGCCCGAAGACAACTGTTTCTGGTATGTTCACCGCGGCCCGGTCGAGACGACCATGCTGCCGCTCAGAAGCCTGAACGGCCGCACGATCTGCCTCGCCGCCGGCTGACCTCAGGCCGACAGGTCCGTGGGTTCGGCCGGATAGAGGTAGGCCGTGACCCCGGGCGTGACGAGGTCGTACATGAAGTTGATGTGCGGCATGACCATCCGCACGCAGCCCGAACTCGCCCGCGTTCCGATCGACGTCGGCACCGGCGTTCCGTGGATGCGCAACATCGTGTCGCGCCCGCCCGCATACAGATACAGCGCCCGTGACCCCAGCGCGTTCTTCGGCCCCGGGTCCATCCCGCCGGCGAACTGGGCATAGTACTGCGGCTCGCGGGCGATCATCTGGGGTGTGGGCGTCCAGCGCGGCCACTTGGCCTTGCGCTGCACGGTGAACACGCCGGACTCGTAGAGATCCCCCGCCCCGATCGCCACGCCGTAGCGCATCGCCGTGCCGCCCGGCTCGATGTGGTACAGATACCGCGCCACCGCGTCGACATGGATGTCGCCGGGCACGAGGCTGGGGTTGGCCTGCACCCGCTGCGGCAGCAACCGCGGGTGCAGCCCCCAGGGGTTCGAGGTGAAAAGATCGAACCCCGGCGGCGTGACCTCCGCGTCCCAGGCTTCCCACATCGACGGATTGGCCCGCGCGGGCAGGGCGGCTACGAGCGGGGCCGAAAACAGGGCCGACGTTGAGGTCAGGAACTGGCGTCTGCGCATGATCATCTCCCTTCGAGGAACTACAGATTTAGGCAACGCGCGACAGCGCGCCAACATCCGGCATTCACGAACGCGCGATCCCGTGCAGCGGTTTCACGACGTCACTCCACCGCCGCGATCTCCTGCACGAGCTTGCGCACCACGGCCTCGGTGAAGGTCTCCGGGCTCTCCGCCGCCACGACGAGGGAGCCCGTCCCGCCGATGATCTCTCTGGCGAAGCGTTCGGTCAGGTCGTCCGACGTCGGCCCCGAACAGCCCCGGCAGTAGACCGCGAGCGCGTTGATCGTGATCCCCGCCGCCAGCACCGCCTCGCGCGCCGGGGCCACGGGCGGCCCCGCCCGGTTGGTCGCGCTGTCGCCCGAGAAGTCGATGACCTTGCGCAGGCCCTGGATGTCGTTGCCCTCGATCAGCGCCATCCCGTGCAACAGCGCCGCCCCGATGGCATTCCGCCCGAAGGCCTGCCGCGGCGGCACCATCAGGTCCGCCGCGAAGCGCGCCGCGGTGTCCGGCCCGTCGATCACGGTCCAGGGCACCACCGTCACCTGACTGTCCGGCCCCGCCCACTCCACATAGGTCACCGCGACGGTCCCCGTCAGCGTCGTCGCGATCGCCCGGAGCACCCGCGGATCGGTGATCGCCGTCGCATACCCCTGCCGCTGGAAGAACGCCTCCCGGTCGTCGATCGAGCCCGTGGTGTCGGCGAGGAGGACGAGCTCCACGTCGACCTCCTGCGCCACGGCGGGGGTGGCGAGGAGAAGGGAGAGGGGGAGGATTGCGCGCATGCGGGGGAGGGTAGCATGCGGGTGCGGGGGGAGGCGGTCACGAGGGCGTGGGCATGGTCCGACGTCACCCCCTGTCAGGCGTCCCCAATACCCGCGCCACGATCCCCGGCTCCTTCGCGATCAGCGCGAGCAGCACCCGCGCCGGCCCCTCCGGCTTTCGCCGCGCCTGCTCCCAGTTCACCAGCGTCGCCTTCTTGACGCCGATGGACCGGGCAAAGTCGGCCTGGCTGAGGCCTGTCATCGCCCGGATGTCGCGGACATCGGAGTCCGGCACCTCGACGTGATGCACAATTACGTTCGTCGTATCGCCTTCAAGATAGGCGATCGCTTCTTTCAGCCCCTGCTCGATCCGCCGAAATGCTTCGCTGGTCATCCTTGTCTCCGGTATGTCGCGGCAGCCACTTCGGCAAGACGAGTCAGAGCTGCCAATTCCGCCGCTGAAAGGTTGGACTTCTCGTTCTTCGCAAACATCGTCAACAACAGGACGGGGCCGGAATCAGGCCGGTAGTAATGGATCGTCCTAAACCCGCCGCTCTTGCCTTCGGCCCGTCGCGCAAGGCGAATCTTGTAAAGGCCGCGCCCGAGGGCAACTCCCGTTCCAGGCGCAACTGAGAGCATGTCGATCAGGTCAACCCGTTCGTCTTCCGTCAACAAAGCCCGCGACCGGCGTGTGAAGTCCGCCATCGCAACAACTGATACCCTCATTTATACGCCAATGACGCATACGTCAATGGCCTACACATCCACCACCTCCACGAACCGCGCATTCTCCTGGATATACCGGAACCGCAGCTCCGGCCGCTTGCCCATCAGCCGCTCCACCAGGTCCCCCGTCTCCCCCGGCTCCTCCTCGTCGATCATCACCCGGATCAGCTTGCGCGTCGCGGGGTTCATCGTCGTGTCCTTCAGGTCCTTGGCGTCCATCTCGCCCAGGCCCTTGAACCGCTGCACGTCGATCTTCCCCTTGCCGCCGACCGAGCCCCTGGCGAGCCACGCCTCCTTCTCCGCGTCATCGGCCACATAGAGCCGCGCCGCCCCTTGCGTCAGCCGGTACAGCGGCGGGCAGGCGAGATAGAGGTGCCCCTTGTCGATCAGCGGCCGCATCTGGGTGTAGAAGAACGTCATCAGCAGGCTCGCGATATGCGCGCCGTCCACGTCGGCGTCCGTCATGATGATGATCTTGTCGTAGCGCAGGTCATCCAGACGGAAGCGGGTCCCCATCCCGACGCCCATCGCCTCGCACAAATCACGCAATTCGGCGTTGTCCGCCAGCTTCCCGGCGGCCGCGCCGAGCACATTCAGAACCTTTCCCCGCAACGGCAGCAGCGCCTGCGTCTCGCGGTTCCGCGCGGCCTTGGCGCTTCCCCCCGCCGAATCCCCCTCGACGATGAAAAGCTCCGTCCCCTCCCGCCCCGCGGCGGAGCAGTCGGTCAGCTTCCCGGGCAGCCGCAGCCGCTTCGTCGCGGTCTTCCGCTGCGTCTCCTTCTCGGCCCGCCGCCGCAGCCGCTCCTCGGCGCGCAGCACGAGGAAATCCAGGATCGCCCCCGCGCTGCGCGGATCACCCGCAAGCCAGGTGTCGAAATGGTCGCGCACCGCGCCCTCGACCCAGCGCGCGGCCTCCTCGGTCGCCAGCCGGTCCTTCGTCTGCCCCACGAACTGCGGCTCGCGGATGAAGACCGAGATCAGCGCGCAGCCCCCCGACAGCAGGTCGTCGCGGGTGATTGCCTCCGCCTTGCGGTTCCTGACCCGCTCGCCATAGGCCTTGATCCCCTTCAGGATCGCGGCCCAGAACCCCGCCTCGTGCGTGCCGCCCTCGGGCGTCGGCACGGTGTTGCAGTAGGAGTGGATGAACCCGTCGCGCACCGGCGTCCAGGTGATCGCCCATTCGACGCTGCCGGGCTGCCCGTATTTCTCGAACGACACCTTGCCCGCGAAAGGCCGCTCGCCGTAGACCTGCGCCCCGGCCATCTGGTCGCCCAGATACTGCGCCAGCCCGCCGGGAAAGTGGAACACGGCCTCCGGCGGCGTGTCGCCGTCGGGCACGGCGGTCTTCCAGCGGATCTCGACGCCCGAGAACAGATAGGCCTTCGACCGTGCCATCTTCATCACGCGGTGCGGCCGCAGCGCCTGGCTGCCGAAGATCTCCGGGTCGGGGCGGAAGGTCACGACGGTCCCCCGCCGGTTCGGGGCCGGCCCCAGTTTCGCGATCGGCCCCGTCGGGCGCCCGCGCGAGAAGCTCTGCACCCACAGTTCGCGGTTGCGCGCCACCTCCACCCGCATCAGGTCCGACAGCGCGTTGACGACAGACGACCCGACCCCGTTCAGCCCCCCGCTGGTGGCGTAAGCCTTGCCGTTGAACTTGCCCCCCGCGTGCAGGGTGCAGAGGATCACCTCCAGCGCCGACTTGTCGGGGAACTTCGGGTGCGGGTCGACCGGGATGCCGCGGCCGTTGTCGCGCACCGTGATGAGGTTGCCCTCGGCCAGCTCCACCTCGATCCGGCTCGCGTGCCCCGCCACCGCCTCGTCCATCGCGTTGTCGAGGATCTCGGCCACCATGTGGTGCAGCGCGCGCTCGTCGGTGCCGCCGATGTACATGCCGGGGCGCATCCGCACCGCCTCCAACCCCTCCAGCACCTCGATCGAGGCGGCGGTATAGTCGGACGGGCCGGACAGAAGGTCGGTCATCGCATCACCCCTGCGAAAGCCCGCAGGATGCCCCGCGACGCCCCGGACCGCAAGATATGGGGCCGCCGCCGCGTTTCGCCCCAACCCGCCCTCATCTTCCCCCAAATATCCCGGGGGGGCCCGAAGGGCGGGGGGCAGGCCCCCCTCCGCCCTCGCGGCCCGCGCCGCGCCGGGATCGCGCGCCCGCACCCCCGCCCGGCGCGACCCGGACCTCGCGGGGCAAATCCGGCTTGCCCACTGCTTTCGGACAGGGCACCCTTCCGCGGCCATGACCGAGCCGCCGCGCGTGCCCACCGCCCAGTTCGCCGATCGCGACCAGAAGGCCGAGATCGTCGACAGGCTTTACGACGTGGCGCTCGACCCGATCCGGCTCGAGGAGCTGCTCGACGTCTGGGAGCGCCGCGCGGCCCCGCTGCGGATCGGCGCGGTGGAGCAGGCGATCCAGATCGACGACCCCGAGATCACCGCCCACATGGGCCGCGCCTCGGTGTTCCTCGACCGCTTCCAGCCGACCCGGGCCGATGGCGGCTACCGGTCGGTGCTCGACGACATCCCCCGCCTCGCCGCCTTCGTGGCCGACGGCGGTCCCTTCGTGACCGCCTGCAACCGCCCCGCCGCCGTCGCCTTCGGCATCTGCGAGGGCGGGCGGATCGACGCGCTCCCGTTCGACGACCCCGACATCGACATGCTGCGCGGCGTCATCGCCAGGGTCGCCGGCGGCCGCGCCGAAAAGGTCGTGATGCTGCGCATCCGGTCGGTCCCGGGGGGCAGCCCGGTCATCCTCCGCGTCAGCCCGGTGGAAAGCGCCGCCCCCCGCCCGCTCGCGCTCGTCTTGTCGACCGAGCTCGTCTGGCCCGACGGCTTCGCCCGGACGGTGGCCGAGGCCTTCGCCCTGACCCCGGCCGAGGTCGAGATCGTGCGCGCCATCACCCTGGGCCAGCCCGTCCGCGACATCGCCGAGACGCGCGGCCGGTCGGTGGAGACGGTGCGCACGCAGGTCCGCTCGGTCCTGCAGAAGACCGAGACGCACAGCCAGTCCGAACTCGTCCGCGTCGTGCTGGGCCTGATGGACGTGGCCGCGATCGGCACCGACCCCTCCGCGGCGGTGCCGCCGGCCACCGGCCTGCTGCCGCTCCCCGTGCAGACGATCCGCGGCAGCCACGACCGGCGGCTCGACTTCGTGGCCTTCGGCGATCCGGGCGGGGCGCCGCTGCTCTACATGCACCTCGACTACGCGATGATCCGCTGGCCCGCCCGCGCCGAACGCGCGGCGGCGCAGCGGCGGCTGCGGGTCGTGGTGCCGATCCGCGCGGGCTACGGCCACAGCGACCTGCATCCGCGCGGCATCGACCATCTGGAGGGCGTGGCCGACGACTATGCCCGCGTCATGGACCACCTCGGCCTGAAGGCCGCCGTCGTCATCGCGCTCGGGGCCGACCTGCGCTTCGCGCTGCAGCTGGCCGAGACGCGGCCCGATCTCGTGGCGGCGATCCTCGGCTGCGCGGCGCAACTGCCGCTGCGCACCGCGGCGCAATACGACCGGATGGACAAGTGGCAGCGCTTCATCCTGGCCAACGCCCGCTACGCCCCGAAGGTCCTGCCGTTCCTGGTGAAGGCCGGCTTCTCGCTCGCCCGCAGGGTCGGCAAGGCCGCCTTCTTCACCCAGGTGAACGGCGGCAGCCCCGCCGACATGGCGACCTTCGCCAACCCCGAGGTGCGCGAGGCGATCCTTGCGGGCACCGACATGTGCCTCGGCCCGCAGCACCTCGCCTCCGAGGCCTTCACCCGCGAATGCATCGGGTCGGAACGCGACTGGTCGGGCCTCGTCCACCGCGCGCGCGTGCCGGTGGAGCTGATCCAGGGCGACCAGGACCCGCAGACCCCGGTGCTGACGGTGCGGGAACTGATGGCCGATTTCCCGCGCCTGCAGGTGACCTTCGTGCAGGCGGGCCAGCTCGCCTTCTTCGCCCACTGGCCGATGATCCTCGACCGGGTCGCCGCCCTCCACGCCGCGTCGCGGTAGGGCGCGGGCATACCCCAGCCGGGGTATGCGGACCGCCGCGGCACGGTGCATGGTGAATCCGTCATTCGCACCCAGGCCATTTCGATCGGACATTCAGCGATACCGGGCGGCGGCGGCAGCGCCGTCGCCCGTCTTGCCCGACCGACGACCCTCCGGGCATCCGGCCTTCACCCGGCCCGGGGCGGCTGCTAGGCACGGCGCATGTCCAAGCCCCCGACCCCCGCCCAGCACGCCCGCGCGACGCTCTCGATCGCCCTGCCGCTGATCGGCAGCCATGTGGCCCAGATGGGCCTGCAGGTCACCGACACGATCATGCTCGGCTGGTACGGCGTGAACGAGCTCGCCGCCGGGGTGCTGGGCAGCGCGGTGTTCTTCGCCGCCTTTATCCTCGGCGCGGGCTTCGCCGGGGCGGTCATGCCGATGGTCGCCGCCGCGCTGGGCGAGGGCAGGGCCACCGACGCGCGGCGGGTGACGCGGATGGGCCTGTGGCTCTCGGCGGGCTTCGGCATCGCGGTCTACCCGCTGTTCTGGTTCGCGGCCCCCCTCTTGCGCGCGCTGGGGCAGGAGCCGGAGGTCGCGCGCCTCACGCAGGACTACGTCCGCATCGCCGGGGTCGGCATGGTGCCCGCGCTGATGGTGATGACGCTGAAGGGCTTCCTGTCGGCGCTGCGGCTGACGCAGGTGGTGTTCTGGGCGACGGTTGCCGGGGTCGGCCTGAACGCGGTGGTGAACACCGCGCTGATCTTCGGCACCTGGGGCGCGCCCGAACTCGGCATCCGGGGCGCCGCCATCGCGACCGTGCTGACGCAGGTGCTGACGCTCGCGATCCTCGGGCTTTACGCGGCGCGCCAGCCGCAGGCCCGCGCCTTCGCCATCTGGACGCGGTTCTTCCGCGCCGACCGGGCGGCGCTGGGACGGGTCTGGCGGCTGGGCTGGCCGATCGGGGTGCAGGGCCTGACCGAATCGAGCCTGTTCTACGCCAGCGCGCTGATGGTCGGCACGCTGGGCGCGGTGCAGCTTGCCGCGCACGGCATCGCCATGCAGATCGTGAGCGTTTTGTTCATGGTCCACCTCGGCCTCGCGAATGCCGCGACGATCCGCACCGGGCACCATTTCGGCGCGCGCGACCTGCCCGCCCTGCGCGGCGGGGCGCGGGTCGCCCTCGGCCTGTCGGCGGCAGCGGGTCTTTTCTTCGTCGGGCTGTTCCTGACCATGCCCGGCTGGCTCATGGGCCTGTATCTCGACGCAGGCAGCGCCGGGACGCCGGACATCGTCGCCGCGGGCACGGTCCTGCTGGCCGTGGCGGCGCTGTTCCAGATGGTCGACGCGGGGCAGGTCATGGCCATGGGCCTTCTGCGCGGGGTGCAGGACACGAAGGTGCCGATGCTGATCGCCGCGGTCAGCTACTGGGGCGTCGGCATCCCGGCCTCGTGGTGGATCGGGCTGCATCTCGGCCGGGGCGCGCCGGGGGTCTGGGCCGGGCTAGTGATCGGCCTTCTGACCGCCGCGGTGCTGCTGCTGTGGCGCTTCGCGCGGCTGTCCGCGCCCGGCGGATTTGATGCGATAACGCACCGGATCGTGCGAAACCGCACCGGATAGGACGATATCGCACGATCCGGTCCGGCATCGCATTCGCCGCCGCGCGGAACGCGCGGATCGCGCCCGGCCACGACAATCTGGGGTTGTGCAGACCCGTCGGAACTCGCGGCGGCATGTGAGCCTGTTGCGCGCTTGCCGCAGTCGAGCGTAAAGCCGCCGCTAAAGGGTTAACCAAAAGTTAACAACTCTTGATTGCATCGCCCGTCGCAAAAACTGCCCCGCCGTGCATCGGCAGAGGGAGTTTCGCGATGGCGGTCTTCGGGTACACCTTCCGCGCTCAGGTCGACGGGTATCTGAACATTACGGAGGCCACGCAGTCCGAAACGCTGCGCTACATCCAGGATGGCGAGCCCGACGAGGTCTTCACCGCCTGGAACCAGACGCTGCGGTCCCCGGACCTGCCCGACCTAGTCTACTACGGGCTGGTCTACATCGAAATAGACGGCACGACCTATCCGCTGGTTTACGCCGGGTCCCAGCCACAGGAATGGCTGATCGGGTATCTGCCCGGTATCCCGCTGCAGAAGATCACGGATGCGATCGCGGCGCTGCCCGCCTTTTCATTCTTCGACTATGACTTCACCGTCTGTTTCGCGCCCGGCACCCTGATCGCGACACCCGGGGGCGCACGCCCGGTCGAGACGCTCGCGGTCGGCGACCCCGTGCTGACGGCCGACGGCCGCGTCGTGCCGGTGCGCTGGATGGGTCGGCAGACGGTCGCGACCGCGCGCGGAGAGAGCGTGCGCCCGGTGCGGGTCGCCGCCGGGGCGCTGGCCCCCGGCGTTCCCGACCGCGACCTGGTGCTGACGGCCGATCACGCGCTGATCCTCGACGGGCTTGCGGTGAACGCGGGCGCGCTGGTCAACGGCACCAGCATCGCCTTCGTGCCGCTGGCCGATCTGCCCCCGCAGGTGACCTACTGGCACGTCGAGACCGAGGCGCACGACGCGATCCTGGCCAACGGAGCGGCGGCCGAAACCTTCGTCGATTACGTCGGCCGCCGGGCCTTCGACAACCATGCCGAGTATCTGGCGCTTTACGGCGCCGAACGGATCATCGCCGAGATGCCGCACCCGCGCATCTCGTCGCGGCGGCAGTTGCCTGCGGCGCTGGCCGCGCGGCTCGGCGTGCCGGGCTTCGATGCCGCCGTCGACGCCGAGGCGGCAGCCTGGGCGGCGTGACGGCTCAGGCGGCGGCCGGGGCGGCCGCCTGCGCGGCGTGGCGGGCCACGAGCGCGGAGAGCGCGGTCGCGGCGGTGGGCCGGTTCCAGTAGCCGGTCCCGCGCTTGTAGGGCAGCGGCACGTGGAACAGCACCAGCCGCGCCGCGTCGGCCTGCGACAGGACGGTGACGTCGGTCGCCGTCCCGGCGGCATCGGCGCGCACGACGTGGCGGGCGACGGCGCGGGTCAGCAGGCCGGGGCCGAGCCGGAACCAGGTGCTGTCGTTGTGCCGTTCGGTCAGCGCCCGGCGCGCCGCGATGGCGGCCCAGACGATCGCCGGGTGGCGCGGCGGGGTCAGGATCAGGTTGTTGCCGAGCGCCCCGCCCAGCGTCTCGCGGTAGACGACGAGGCCCGCCGATCGCGCATGGAACGCCGCCAGGTCGCCGTGCAGCAGGTCGTCGGCATCGGCGTAGACGCCGCCTTCGGTCAGCAGGTAGCACAGGCGGAAGTAGTCGCTCTGCTCGGTCGGCGTGCGCGCCATGCCGAAGGCGCGCGTCCAGTCGGGGCCGAGGTGGTGGCCGATGAAGGCCGCCGCGCTGCGCGCGTCGAAGCGCCGGTAGGCGAAGCCCGGCACGTCCTGCCAGCGCCGCATGATCCGCAGGATCTCCGCGGGCGGGTCGGAGGTGTTCCAGAACTGCGCGATGCGGGGCGGGATCGCCCCGGCAGGCGGCGCGCCGGGGGGACGTGCGGCGAAGGCCCCGATGCGCAGGATCGCCTGCGGGGCGGTCATGTCCTGGCCGCCTGCGGGCGATCCGGTCAGGCATTCGGTCACGAGCACCCCCGCGAGCGACGGCGCGGTATGCAGATCCTCGCGCCGCAGCGGCGTGGCCTTCAGGTCGGCGAAGATGCGCGCCGCCTCGTCGGTGCGGCCGAGCGCGATCAGGGTGCGGACATGGTCGGCGCGCAGCGGGCGGCGGTGGGCAGGCGTGGCGATGGCGTCGATCTCGGCGCAGGCGGCCGTCATCTGGCCGGTGTGCAGCAGGCACTGGGCGAGCGCCGCGCGCAGCGCCGGACCGGCGGCGCGCAGCGCGTCGGCCGTGTCGGCCACGACCTGCCGCGCCTGCGCCTCGCGGCCGGTCTGCATCAGCACCGACACGACGAAGGACACCAGCCGCAGCGGATCGGGCTGGCGGCGCCAGAACCGCGCGAGGTAGCGCGCGGCGGTGGCGGCGCGGCCGTCCTGCAGCAGGAGCTGCGTCAGCGCGCGCAGCGCCGCCTGGCGGCGCGGGCCGGTCAGCAGGCGCTTGCGCGCGGCAAGCGCCGCCGCGGCCCCGTCGGTCTGCGACAGAAGCTCGAGCCGGAAGGGACCGGCGGCCTCGGGCGTCATCCGGCCGACGAGATCGGCGGCGATCGCGGGCCAGTCGGGCGTGCCCGACTGCTGCAGCGTGCGCAGGATCTCGGCCGCCTCGTGCGGGCCGACGGTGCGGCCGTCGAAGAAGGCCTCGCAGAGGAAGGCCATGTCTTGGCCGAGACCGGTCTCGTCGGCCTTGCGGTAGAGCGCCCAGGCCTGCCCGCAGGTCAGCCGCGCCGCTGCCGCGACCAGCGCTGGCCGGGCGTCGGTGAAGAGCTGCGCCGCGTCGGGGCCCGATAGCGTCGTCAGGATGCGCAAAAGGAGATCGGTCGCGAGCAGCGTGCCGTCGCACGCCGCCGGGATCAGCCGCCGCGCCTCGGCCGCCATCGCCGCGGCATCGCCGTCCAGCAAGAGCGCCTCGATCCGGCCGAACTGCGCCCCGCGGTTGTCCGGCTCACGGGCGATCACCGCGTCGGACAGGGCGTGGGCACCGGCGGCGTCGCCCATGGCGCGCAGGACGGAGGCGAGTTCGTTCTGGACCGCGGTGTCGGGCGTTCCGATGGCCTGCAGGCAGGCCGCGGCCTCGGCCAGGCGGCCCTGCGTCCGCAGAAGCGCGCCCTGTCGCAGGACGGGCAGCGGGTCGCCGGGCAGCCTTGCCTTCGCGGTGGCGACCGCCTGAAGCGCCGCGTCGGCGTGGCCGAGGGCAGTCAGCGATTCGATCCGGCCGATCAGCCCCCAGCGGTTGCCCGGTTCGGCGGCCAGGACGGCGTCCGACAGCGCGAGCGCCCGGTCGTGGTCGCCGAGCGCCCGGCAGCTTCCGGCCAGGTCCAGCCGCAGGCCGACCGAGCCCGGGTTCCGGGCCAGCGCCGCCTCGACCGTCGCGGCGGCCTCGGCCAGGCGGCCCTCGGCGCGCAGGGTGCGGCCGGCGCAGGCGGCGAGCGCCGGATCGTCCGCGCCGAGCCGGGCCTGCGCCGCGTCGAGCGCGACGCGCGCCTCGGCCGGGCGCTGCCCCGCCAGCAGCGCGTCGATGCGGCCGAGCAGGGCCCATTTGTGGCCCGGATCGCGGGCGAGCGCCGCGTCGTAGGTCAGGACCGCCCGGTCGTGTTCGCCCTGCGCGCGCAGCAGTTCGGCGAGGTCGAACCGGAGGCCCGTATCGCCCGGCTGCGCGGCGATGAGCGCCTCTAAACCCTGCGTCGCCTCGGCCAGCCGGCCTTCGGCGCGCAGAAGCTGCGCCTCGCGCCGCGCCACCAGGGCGTCGCCGGGAAGCCGCGCCTGCGCCTCCTCCAGCGCGGCGCGGGCCTCGGGCAAGGCGCGGATGGCGGTCAGGACCTCGAGCCGGACCAGAAGGGCGGTGCGGTTGTCGGGCGCGTCGGCCAGCGCGGCGCGGCAGAGCGCGAGGCACCCGGCGTGGTCGCCGAGCGCGCGGCAGAGCGCGGCGAGTTCGGTCTTCAGCGCGGCGTTCTGCGGATGCCGGACGATCGCCGCCCCCAGCATCGCGGCGGCGCGGGCATCGTCGCCGGTGGCGCGCAGGATCTGGGCGCGGCGGTGCAGCACGAAGGCGGAGTCGCCGAAGGCGTCGGCCAGCGCGTCGACCGCCGCGCGCGCGGCGGGGAAGTCGCGGAGCGCCATGAGCGCCTCGACCCGTTCGGTCAGCGCGCCCTGGTATTTCGGGTGATCCGCCAGGATCCCCTGGCTGATCGCGAGGCTGCCCGCCTGGTCGCCCAGCACGCGTGCGATGATCGACCGTTCGAGCCGCAGCGCCGTGCTGCCCGGATCGTTGGCGAGCGCTTCGTCCAGGAGCTTCCGTGCCTCCGCCGCCCGGCCTGCGGCGCGGAGCGCCTGCGCTTCGGTGCGGATCGTGGCGGCGTCGGTCATGCGCGCAACTCTGCACCCGCCGGGCCTTGCGTCAAGCGACCGGAACGCCGCCGCGCCAGGTGGCGGTCAGGGTCAGGTCGGGGGTCAGGTGGACGAAATCGGCCGGGGTCCCGCGCGCCAGCCGCCCGGCAGGCAGGCCCGCGACGCGGGCCGGGAGCGCCGTCGCCATGGCGAGCGCGCGGGGCAGGGGCAGGCCTGCGTCGCGCGTCATGACCTGGAGCGCGCGGGCGAAGGTCAGGTCGGCCCCGGCGAGCGTGCCGTCGGGCAGCGTCAGCCGCCCGCCCTGCCGCAGGATGGTGCGGCCGTTCAGGGTGAAGCGGTCGATCGCGGTCCCCGCCGGGGCCATCGCGTCGGTCACCAGGAACACCGCCCCCGGCCCCGCCTTGGCCGCCAGCGCCGTGCGGATCGCCGCGGGGTGGACGTGGACGCCGTCCGCGATCAGCCCGCAGGCGAGCCGCCCGTCGTCCAGCGCCGCGCCGACCAGGCCGGGCTCGCGGTGGCCGAGCGGGCTCATCGCGTTGAAGAGATGCGTGACGACGCGGGCGCCCGCATCGGCGGCGGCGCGGGCGAGCGCCCAGGGCGCGTCGGAATGGCCGAGCGCGACGATGACCCCGGCGGCGGCCAGCGCCGCGATCTGCGCGGGCGGGACGGTTTCGGGGGCGAGCGTCACCATCAGGGCCAGCTTCCGCGCGGTGTCGCAGTAGAGCGCGAGGTCCGCGTCGGTCATGGGCCGGATCAGGGCGGGGTCGTGCGCGCCCTTGCGCGCGACGGAAAGGTGCGGGCCTTCGAGGTGCAGGCCCGCGATCCCCGGGACGCCCTGCGTACGCGCCGCAAGCGCGGCGGCGATGGCGGCGCGGGTGGTGGCGGGGGTGTCGGTGATGAGCGTCGGCAGCAGCGCCGTGGTGCCGCCGCGCGCGTGGGCCAGGGCCATGCGGGCGAGCGTGGCGACGGTCGGCGCGTCGTTCAGCATCAGCCCGTCGCCGCCGTTGACCTGGAGGTCGACGAAGCCCGGGGCGATGATGCCCGGGCCGAGGTCGCGGACCTGCGCGCCCGGGGGAGGGGCGGGTGCGATGCCGGCGATGCGGCCCGCGTCGACCAGCAGCACGCCCGGCCGCAGGCGGCGGCCGTCGAAGACCTGGTCGCTTGCGAAGGCGAGGGTCATGTCGTGCGCGTGACCTTGTTCAGGTTGCGCGGCCGGTCGGGGTCGCGGCCGCGGGCGCGGGCCAGACCTTCGACCATGGCGTAGAAGCTGGTGACGAGGAGGAGCGGCGCGGTCAGCGGGTGGCCCGCGATGCGCGGCAGCACGGCTCCGGCGCCCTTCGACGTGGCGAAGACGCGCGCCCCGCTGGCGGCCATGGTCGCGGCGGTGGCGAGCAGGCCCGGTTCGGCGGCGTCATGGGCCGCCAGTGCCAGGACCGGGAAGCCCTCGCCGACGATCGCGACGGGGCCGTGCAGGACCTCGGCTGCGGAATAGGCTTCGGCGTGGATGCCCGCGACCTCCTTCAGCTTCAGCGCCGCCTCGCAGGCCATGGCGTAGCCGGGGCCGCGGCCGAGGACGTAGGCCGAGGCGGCGTCGTGCAGCGCCTCCGCCAGCGCCGACCAGTCGCAGCCCCGGACCGCCCGGTCGAGCTGGTCGGGCAGCTGGGCTATCCCCTTGCGCAGTTTGTCGTCGCCCGCCCATTCGGCGATCAGCCACAGGCCCGCGACGGCCGAGGTCACGAAGGTTTTCGTCGCCGCGACGCTGCGTTCGGGGCCGGCGTGGAGCGCGAGCGGGTGGTCGACGCCCGCCGCCAGCGGCGAGGCGGGGTCGTTGGTGATGGCGATGGTCAGCGCCCCTGCCGCGCGGGCGGCGGCGGTGGTGGCGAGGATGTCGGGGCTCTGGCCCGACTGCGAGACGGCGAGCGTGACGGCGGGGCCGAGGCGCAGGGTCGCCCCGTAGACCGATGCGACCGAGGGGCCGATCGAGGCGACGGGCAGGCCGAGCGTCAGCTCGGCGGCGTATTTCAGAAAGGCGCAGGCGTGGTCGGACGACCCGCGCGCGACGGTCGCGATCAGCGCGGGGTCCTTGGCGCGCGCGGCCCGGGCGGCGTCGCGGACCGGCCCGGGGTCGGCGAGAAGGCGCGCCACCGCCTGCGGGATCTCGGCGATTTCCGATGCCATCAGGGTCATGGGCTGGGCTCCTCGTCCATGCGCAGTTCGGCCACGAAGTCGTAGGTGTCGCCGCGGTAGAGCGAGCGCGTCAGCTCCACCGGGGTGCCGTCGGCCAGCCGCGACAGCCGCTCGATCCGCAGCCCCGCGGCCTGGGGCGGCACGCCCAGCATCGCGGCATCCTCCGCCGACAGGTTCAGCGCCGCGATCTTCTGCACCGCCCGCACCGGCCGCAGCCCGCGCAGGCCGAGCACGGCGTAGAGCGATGACGTGACCTCGAGCGGGTTCGGCAGGATCGCGGTCGGCAGGGCGGCGCGTTCGATCGCCATGGGCCGCCCGCCCGCCAGCCGCAGCCGCGACAGCCGCGCGACCTCGGCCCCCGGCGGCAGGCCCAGCCGCGCGCAGTCGTCGGGCGTGGCGAGGACGAGGCCGCGTTCCAGCCAGCGGGTTTCGGTGGCAAGGCCGCGGCGGGCCATGTCCTCGGTGAAGGACGTGAGGTGCGAGAGCTGCTGTTCGACGCGCGCCCGGCGGGGGGCCACGAAGGACCCGGCACCCTGCCGCTGCACCACCGCGCCCGCCTCGGCGAGGTCGGCGAGCGCCTTCCTGACGGTCACGCGCGACAGGTCGGTCAGCGCCGCGATCTCGCGTTCGGGGGGGAGCGCGGTGTCGGGGGGCAGCAGGCCCGTCTCGATACCGGCGGCGATGCGGCGGCGGAGCTGGACGTAGCGCGGCCCGCCGCCGGGGGTGAGCCAGCCGTCGGGGCGGAGGTAGTCGGCGACGGTCATGGTCCGCGCCCCGCGAGGATCAGCCCGCCGTCGAGCGCGGTGCCCTTGGGCGGGACCGAGGCCGGCAGGAGCGCCGCGTAGGCGGGGCCGAGGCCGCCGGTCAGGCACAGGGGTTCGGCGACGGTCCAGCCGAGGGCCGTCAGGCCCGCCGTCAGGTAGGCCGCGCCTTCGGCCATCAACGCGCGCGCGGCAGGGTCGGGGGAGGCGGCGATGCGGGGGGCGAGCGCCGCGAAGTCGGCGGGGCGGGCGCGGAACTGGTGGGCGGGGTCGGCCCAGTCGCCGGTCAGCGCCTGCGTCAGAAGGGGCGTGCGCAGGGTCAGCCCGTCGCGGGCGAGCCAGGCCTGCTCCAGCATGCGGCGGCCGAGCCACGCGCCCGAGGCCTGGTCGCCGAGCAGGAACCCCCAGCCGCCGATCCGGCGGATCGCCCCGCCGTGCTGGCGGCCGAGGAAGGACCCGGTGCCCACGGCGCAGACCGCGCCGTCCTGCCCGCCGAGCGCGCCGGTGACGTGGGCCTCCTGGTCGTCGGCCACCCGGGCGCGGGGCAGGTCGAGCGCCTGCGCGAGGCGGTCGCCGTCTCCGGGCGACATGATCCCGGCGAGCCCGAGGTAGCCCCGTCCGGCGGCGAGTTCGGCCCAGCCGATGCCCGCGTCCCGCGCCAGGCCCGACAGCAGGGCTCGCAGCGCGGCGACGGCCCCGGCGAAGTCCGACGCCGCGTTGGCGGGGCCGCCCGCGGCCTCGTGCCGCCGCCCGTCCACGACCAGCGCCGCGCGGCAGGAGGTGCCGCCGCCATCGACGGCGAAAAGGGGGCGCGAGTCTGTCATGGGAGATACCTTTAGGATACCTCTGCGCCCGATCCAATACCAATCTGCACCAGAGACCTTCAGCGCAAGAAACGTCTGGACGACAGGTATCAGATAGGTATTGTTCCTTCGATCGAGGGATTCGCGTGGACCGCATCACCGAACAGCGCCATCCAGAGGCCGCGGGGCTCGACGCCCGGCCGGGGGATCAGGTCCTGGCGATCCTGCTTGCGCAGCAGGCGCAGGCGCTGGCGGCGGTCGGGGCGGCGCTGCCCGCGCTCGACGCGGCGGCGGCGGTGGTCGCGGGGGTGCTGTCGGGGGCGGGGCGGCTGGTCTACGCCGGGGCCGGGTCGTCGGCGCTGATGGCCTGCGCCGACGGGCTGGAGCTGCCGGGGACCTATGGCGTCGATCCGGCGCGCATCCGCCTTCTGATGGCGGGCGGGCTGCCGGTCGACGCGCGGATGCCGGGCGAGACCGAGGACGACACCGGCGCGGCGCGGGCGGGGGTCGCGGACCTCGGGCCCGGGGATGCGGTGATCGCGGTGACGGCGAGCGGGCGGACGCCCTTTGCCGTGGCGGCGGCGGCGGCGGCGCAGGCGCGCGGCGCGGTGGTCGTCGCCGTCGCCAACACCGCAGGGGCCGCGATCTTCGCGCACGCCGACGTCGCGGTCTGCCTCGAAACCCCGCCCGAGGTGATCGCGGGGTCGACGCGGATGGGGGCGGGCACGGCGCAGAAGGCGGCCCTGAACATGATCTCCACGCTCGCAGCGATCCGGCTCGGGGCGGTGCACGACGGGATGATGGTCGACCTGATCGCCGACAACGGCAAGCTGCGGGCGCGGGCGGCGGGGATCGTTGCCGCAATCGCGGGCGTGGACGCGCCTGCGGCGGAGCGCGCGCTTGCGGCCTGCGGGGGCCGGGTCAAGCCTGCGGTGCTGACGGCGCGGGGCGCGGCCGATCCGCCGGGGCTGCTGGAGGCCACGCACGGAAACCTACGCGCCGCGCTGTCGCGGCTGGACGAGAGCGGCGACGCGCCGCCGAACCTGAAGGGGAGAGAGTGATGAGAACCACGATGACGGCGCTGCTTCTGAGCAGCGCGATGACGACCTGGGCCGCCGCGCAGGAGGCCAGCCTGACGATCGAGAGCTGGCGCAACGACGACCTCGCGATCTGGCAGGACACGATCATCCCGGCCTTCGAGGCCGCCAATCCGGGCATCAAGGTGACCTTCGCGCCCTCGGCGCCCACCGAATACAACGCGGCGCTGAACAGCAAGCTCGCCGCCGGGACCGCCGGCGACCTCATCACCTGCCGGCCCTTCGACGCCTCGCTCGACCTCTACAAGCAGGGCAAGCTTGCCGACCTGTCGGGGCTGGCGGCGATGGCCAACTTCTCGCCGGTGGCGAAGGCGGCCTGGCAGACCGACGACGGCAGCGCCACCTTCTGCGTGCCGATGGCGAGCGTCATCCACGGCTTCATCTACAACGCCGACGCCTTCGCGGCGCTGGGCCTGAGCGAGCCCACGACGATGGCCGAGTTCTACGACGTGCTCGACAAGATCAAGGCCGACGGCACCTACATCCCGATGGCCATGGGCACGAACGACCAGTGGGAAGCCGCCACGATGGGCTACAACAACATCGGGCCGAACTACTGGAAGGGCGAGGAGGGGCGGCTGGCGCTGATCGCGGGCACGCAGAAGCTGACCGATCCCGACTGGGTGGCACCCTTCACCGAACTGGCGAAATGGGGCCCGTATCTGGGCGACGGGTTCGAGGCGCAGACCTACCCCGACAGCCAGAACCTGTTCACGCTGGGCCGCGCGGCAATCTATCCGGCGGGGTCGTGGGAGATTTCGGGCTTCAACGCCCAGGCCGACTTCGCCATGGGGGCCTTCAGGCCGCCGGTGCCGAACGCGGGCGATCCGTGCTTCATCTCGGACCACACCGACATCGGCATCGGGATGAACGCGGCGTCCCCGAATGCCGAAGCCGCGAAGGTGTTCCTGGAGTGGGTCGGATCCCCCGAGTTCGCCACGCTCTACGCCAACGCGCTGCCGGGGTTCTTCAGCCTGAACTCCACCCCGGTCGAGATGCAGGACCCGCTGGCGCAGGAGTTCGTGTCCTGGCGCGGCGAATGCGCCTCGACCATCCGGTCGACCTACCAGATCCTGTCGCGCGGCACGCCCAACCTCGAGAACGAGACCTGGAACGCGAGCGCTGCGGTCATCAAGGGCACCGAGACGCCCGAGGCCGCCGCGGCGCGGCTGCAGGCGGGGCTGGACAGCTGGTACAAGCCGGCAAAGTGAGGTCCCGGCACCGACGCCGGTGGGGGGCTTCACGCCCCCCACACCCCCCGTGGAGTATTTGAGCCGGAAAGAGGGCGGGTCGGATGAAGGCCGACGAGCTTGCCGCGCCGCATCCGCGGCCATCGCAGTTGACCGGGGAGCAGGTCGGGTGAAGCCGCATGTGATCGTCTTCCTGGCACCGGCGGTGGTGGTCTACACCGCGGTGATGATCTGGCCCCTGTTCCAGACGCTGCTGCTGGCGTTCCGGGGCGAGGGGGGCTGGGCCGGGCTTGCCAACTTCCGCACGCTGTTCGGCGACCCGCTGTGGTCGGAGGCGTTCTGGAACGCGCTCGGCAACAATACCTGGTTCTTCCTGGTGCATATGCTGGTGCAGAACCCCATCGGCATCCTGCTCGCCGCGATCCTGTCGCGGCCGGGCCTGCGGTTTGCGGAGTTCTACAGGTCGGCCCTGTTCATCCCGACGGTGCTGAGCTTCGTCATCGTCGGCTTCGCCTGGAAGCTGATCCTGTCGCCGCTGTGGGGCATCGCGCCGGCGATGCTGGACGCGGTGGGCTTAGGGGACTGGTTCGCGCCGTGGCTGGGGCGCGAGGAATACGCGCTGACGACGCTGGCGCTGATCTCGGTCTGGCAGTTCATCGGCATCCCGATGATGCTGATCTACGCGGCCCTGCTGACCATCCCCGACGAGATCCTGGAGGCCGCGGAGGTCGAGGGGATCACCGGCTGGGCGCAGTTCTGGAAGATCAGGCTGCCGCTGATCCTGCCGTCGATCGGGATCATCTCGATCCTGACCTTCGTGGGCAACTTCAACGCCTTCGACCTGATCTACGCGGCGCAGGGGGCGCTCGCGGGGCCGGACTTCTCGACCGACATCCTGGGGACGTTCCTCTACCGCACCTTCTTCGGCTTCCAGCTGCAGCTCGGCGATCCGCACATGGGGGCGGCCATCGCGACGGCGATGTTCGTCATCATCCTGGCCGGGGTCTGCGTCTATCTGTGGGGGATCCAGACGCGGATGCGGCGGTACCAGTTCTGATGCGCCGCCACCCGCTCACCTCGGTCGCGGCGCATGCGGTGCTGATCGCCTTCACGGTGATCGCGCTGTTCCCGGTGGTGGTCATCATCCTCAACGCCTTCAAGACGCGCCGCGCGATCTTCGGCGACCCGCTGGCGCTGCCCGGGCCCGGGACCTTCAGCCTGAAGGGGTTCGAGACGGTGCTGTCGAACGGCAACTTCTTCCTCTATGCCGCCAACAGCCTGATCGTCACGGTGGCGAGCCTTTTCTTCATCCTGCTCTTCGGCGCGATGGCGGCCTTCGCGCTGTCGGAATACCGGTTCCGCGGCAACCGGCTGATGGGCCTCTATCTGGCGCTCGGGATCATGATCCCGATCCGCATCGGCACGGTCGCGATCCTGGAGCTGATGGTGCAGACCGGCCTCGTCAACACGCTGGTCGCGCTGATCCTCGTCTATGTCGCGCAGGGGCTGCCCCTGGCGGTGTTCATCCTGTCGGAGTTCATGGCGCAGGTCTCGGACGACCTGAAGAACGCGGGCCGCGTCGACGGGATGAGCGAGTATGCGATCTTTGTCCGCCTGGTCCTGCCGCTGGTGCGCCCGGCGATGGCGACCGTTGCGGTGTTCAACATGATCCCGATCTGGAACGACCTGTGGTTCCCGCTGATCCTCGCGCCCGGGGAGGCGACGAAGACGCTGACGCTGGGGTCCCAGGTGTTCATCGGGCAGTTCGTGACCGACTGGAACGCGGTGCTGGCGGCGCTGTCTTTGGCGATCCTGCCGGTGCTGGTGCTGTATGTCATCTTCTCGCGGCAGCTGATCCGCGGGCTGACGCGGGGTGCGGTGAAATGAAGGTCGTGGTCGCGGGGCTGGGGAACATGGGGATGAGCCACGCGCTGGCGCATCATCGCCTCGGGTCGGAAGTGGTGGGGCTGGTGAACCGCTCCGACGTGGCGCTGCACCCGGAGCTGGCGGGGTATCCGGTCCTGCGGACCTGGGCCGAGGGTCTGGCGCTGCGCCCCGAGGTGGCGGTGATCGCGACTTATTCCGACAGCCATGCGGGTTATGCCTGCGCGGCGATGGAGCAGGGCGCGCATGTCTTCGTGGAAAAGCCGCTGGCCACCACGGTCGCCGACGCGCGGCGGGTGGTGGACTGCGCGAGGGCGAACGGGCGCAAGCTGGTGGTGGGCTACATCCTGCGGCACCACCCGTCGTGGATGCGGCTGATCGCCGAGGCGCGCGCGCTGGGGGGGCCGTATGTGTTCCGGCTGAACCTGAACCAGCGGTCGGACGGGCCGACCTGGGCGGTGCACAAGGCGCTGATGCAGACGACATCCCCCATCGTCGACTGCGGGGTGCATTATGTGGACGTGATGTGCCAGATCACCGACGCCGCCCCGGTGCGGGTGCACGGCATGGGGCTGCGGCTGACCGACGAGATCGCCGAGGACATGTACAACTACGGGCAGTTCCAGGTGATCTTCGCCGACGGCTCGGTCGGCTGGTACGAGGCCGGCTGGGGGCCGATGATGAGCGAGACGGCCCATTTCGTGAAGGACATCATCTCGCCCCGGGGGGCCGTCTCCATCGTCGCGGCGGACGGGCCGGGGTCGGACACGGTGGATGCCCACGTCAGGGTGGGCGTCCTGCGGGTGCACCCGGCGGGGGGCGCGGAGCGCCGGGTGGAGTTCCCCGACGAGCCGGGGCACGACGCGCTGTGCCAGGCCGAGCAGGCCTACCTGCGGCGCGCCATCGTCGAGGACATCGACCTGTCGCGGCACATGGCGGATGCGGTGCGCTCGCTCGCCGTGTGCCTGGCGGCGGATGAGAGCATCCGCACCGGCCGGGTAGTCGACCTGTGAGCGCGCTGGTCCTCGATCGCGTGGAGAAGGCCTTCGGGCCGGTGAAGGTGCTGCACGGCATCTCGCTGGCGGTCGATCCGGGGGAGTTCGTGGTCTTCGTCGGGCCCTCGGGCTGCGGCAAGTCCACGCTCCTGCGC
Organism: uncultured Exiguobacterium sp.; assembly: GCA_964575185.1. Classification (GTDB taxonomy): domain Bacteria; phylum Pseudomonadota; class Alphaproteobacteria; order Rhodobacterales; family Rhodobacteraceae; genus CAZNPW01. Next base: position 20,950 of record CAZNPW010000017.1, on the reverse strand, counting down.
GCCATCGCGGGGCTGGAGGAGGTGACGGCGGGCCGGGTGCTGATCGGCGGGCGCGACGTGACCGCGGTCGCCCCGGCGAAGCGCGGCATCGCGATGGTGTTCCAGAGCTATGCGCTTTACCCGCACCTCGACGTGGAAGGGAACATGACGCTCGGCCTGCGCCAGGCGGGCGAGGCCCCGGCGGACATCGCCGTCCGCGTGGCCGAGGCCGCGCGGATGCTGGCGCTGGGGCCTTACCTGAAGCGCCGCCCGGGCGAGCTGTCGGGGGGCCAGCGGCAGCGGGTGGCGATCGGGCGGGCGGTGGTGCGCAAGCCCGACCTGTTCCTGTTCGACGAACCCCTGTCGAACCTCGACGCCGCGCTGCGGATGGCCACGCGGCTCGAGATCGCGCGGCTGCACCGCGCGCTCGGCGCGGCGATGGTCTATGTCACGCACGACCAGATCGAGGCGATGACGCTCGCCGACCGGATCGTGGTCCTGCGCGACGGGCGGGTGGAGCAGGTGGGCTCGCCCTTGGAGCTCTACAACGACCCGGCCAACCGCTTCGTCGCGGGGTTCCTCGGGGCGCCCGCGATGAACTTCCTGCCGGCCGGAATGCTCGGGCGCGCGGGGGCGGAGGTGGGCGTCAGGCCGGAGCATCTGAGCGTGCGGGACGGCGGGCGGCTGGCGGGGACGGTCGCGCATGTCGAGCGGCTGGGGGGCGACACGAACCTGATCGTCGCGGTGGGGGGGCAGACGGTGACAGTGCGGCTCTTCGGCCAGCACGGGGCGCAGGTGGGGGATGCGGTGGCGCTGGACGTGGACGACGCGCGGGTGCTGGTCTTCGGGGCGGACGGGGGGCGGGTCCGGTAGGGATGACGCGCCCCGGCGAAGGCCGGGGCCTCCACCTTGTCGTCTGGACGGCGGCCAGGGCGAGGTCCCGGCCTGCGCCGGGACGCGTGGTCTCATGCGGCGGTGTCGATCCAGATCGTCACCGGTCCGTCGTTCACCAGGCTCACCTGCATGTCCGCGCCGAAGCGGCCGGTCGCGGTGGGGATGCCTTCGGCCCTGAGCGCCTCGGCGAACGCCAGATAGAGGCGTTCGCCTTCCGCCGGCGGGGCAGCGGTGGAGAAGCCGGGGCGGTTGCCGCTCAAGGTCGCGGCGAGGGTGAACTGGCTGACGACCAGCGCGCCGCCGCCCGTGTCGCGGAGCGAGCGGTTCATCCGGCCCTGATCGTCGCGGAAGATCCGCAGCTTGGCGATCTTCGCGGCCAGCCGGGCGGGGTCGGCGTCGGTGTCGCCCTGCATGGCGCACACGAGGATCAGCAGGCCCGGGCCGGTTTCGCCGATGACCTCGTCGGCGACCGCGACGGAGGCGCGCGCGACGCGCTGGACGACCGCCCTCACGCCAGTTCGTGCGCGTAAGGAGGGTTCGCGCCGGGGCGGCTGACGGTGACGGCGGCGGCGCGGACTCCCATGCCGACCGCGTCTTCCACCTGCGCGGGCGTCAGGCCCGCGATGCCCGGTTTGGTCAGCGCGCCCATCCGGCGCAGCGCCACCAGCACGCCCGCGGTGAAGGTGTCGCCCGCGCCGACGGTATCGGCGACGGTGACCTGCGGGGCGGGGACGTGGATCTTGCCGCCCGCCGTGACCGCCAGCGCGCCCTTGCCGCCGAGGGTGACGAGGACGAGTTTCGGCCCCTTTTCGAGGACCTGGCGCGCCAGCGCCTCCGGCTCGCCCGCGCCCATGACCCAGGCGAGGTCCTCGTCCGACGCCTTCCAGATGTCGGCAAGCGCCGTCATCCGGTCGAGCCGGGCGCGGAGGGCGGTTTCGCTGCCCACGTGTTCGATGAAGCCGCGGCGGATGTTGGGGTCGAGGACGGTGACGCGGGTGGGCGCTGCGCGCGCCTGAAGCGCCTCGAAGGCCGCGCCGCAGGGTTCGCCGACGAGCGAAATGCAGCCGAAGACAAGGGCTTCGACGGCATCGGGCAGGGCGGGCAGGTCTTCGGGCGACAGCATCCGCAGGGCGGAGCCCTCGTCGTAGAAGGTATAGGTCGCGTGGCCGTCCTTGAGGCGGACCCAGGCCATCGTGGTGGGGCGGTCGGAGCGCGGCGACAGGCTGGTGTCGACGTTCGAGGCGTGCAGGGCCTGCGTCAGCTGCTCGCCGAAGAGGTCGCGGGAGAGGCCGCAGAAGAAGCCCGAGGGCACGCCGAGGCGGCCTAAGGCTATGGCGGTGTTGAACAAAGCGCCGCCGACGTAGGGGGCGAAGGCGTCCTCGCCGTCGGTGGTGGTGCGGGGCAGCATGTCGATCAGCGCCTCGCCGCAGGATAGAATCATGGCTGTCCCCCCGGTTTTGCCTGGGGGATAGCCGGAACGGGTCAGGCGGTGAAGTGGGGCCGCAGGCGGGCGCGGATGCGGTCGAGGATCGTGGCGCCCGCGAGGTCGGGGCCGAAGGCGGTCCCGGTGATGCGTGCGAAGGCGTCGCGGTAGACCCGGGCGGTGGTTTCGATCATGGAATCAGGAACTTGCGGGATGGGGTCGCGGTAGGGGTCGCACTGGCCCGCGACCCAGGCGCGGATCACGTCCTTGTCGAAGGAGGGGGGACGGGTGCCGGTTTCGAGGGCCGCCTCGTAGCCCTCGGCGAGCCAGAAGCGGCTGGAGTCGGGGGTGTGGATTTCGTCGGCCAGCAGGATCGTGCCGTCGGGGGTGGTGCCGAACTCGTACTTCGTGTCGGCGAGGACAAGGCCCTGATCCGCCGCGATTTTCTGGCCTCGGGCGAAGAGAGCGAGGGCGGCGGCGGAGACGGTTTCCCATTGCGCGGGGGTCAGGAGGCCCTGGGCGAGGATGGCGTCGGCGGTCAGGGGTTCGTCGTGGCCGCCGTCGAAGGCCTTGGAGGTGGGGGTGATGATCGGGTGGGGCAGGGGGTCGTGGGGCCGGAGGCCGTCGGGGAGGCGGTGGCCGTAGAGGAGGCGCTGGCCCGCCTGGTACATCGGCAGGATCGAGGTGCCGGTGGTGCCGGCGAGGTGGCCGCGCACGATGATTTCCACGGGCAATATCATCAGCTTGCGGCCGATGACGACGTTCGGGTCGGGGTGCGAAAGGACGTGGTTGCCGATGATGTCGGAGGTCCGGTCGAACCACCAGGCTGCGATGCCGGTCAGCACGGCGCCCTTGTCGGGGATGACGGCGAGCGCGCGGTCGAAGGCACTGAGGCGGTCGGTGGCAATGAGGATGCGGGTGTGGTCGGGGAGGTCGTAGCAGTCGCGGACCTTGCCGAAATAGGGGTTCGGGAGTTCGGGGATGCGGGCGTGGGGGAGGGTGCGCATGGGGTGTTTTCGGCGTTGCGCGGGGGCGGCGCAAGGCGGGTTCGGCGGTCCAGGGGAGGGTGCAACGGCCAGGGTGAAGGTCGGCTGGCAAGAGCCTGCGGGCGCGGTGTTAATCGGGGGGTGGCGGCGTCTTCCTGGTGTCTTCTTTATGTCTTCCGGGCGTCTTCCGTCCGTCTTGCCGCCGTGGGGGGTCCGACCGGGTTAACGGGGCGGGGCGAATCGGGTTCGGGGGCGTCGGGCTTGCGGGGCGCGGGTCGTGAATTGCGCGCCTGCGGCGCAAGCCTTCATGTCGCGGGACCGCCCCGGATCAGGTCCGGGGCGGTCCCGCTCCGCGTGCCTCCGGCGGGAGTATTTGGGGCCGGAAAGAGGGAGGGGGATCACGGGCGGGTGGCGGACTGAGGTCGCGCCGGCGGTCGATGGAGGCGGCGCGATAGCTCGGGCGGACGTCCATGCCGGCGGCGCGGAAGTCGTGCCGGCACGTCGGATGACCTTCAGGGAACAGGCCGACGGCGGTGCAACCTGGTGGGGCGGCGAGAGCGCAGTCCGCGCCGCGGGCGACGAAGATGCCCTCCTCTGGCCGCGTGGTGTCCGAGGCCGCAGAGGTCGAGCCGTGTCGACCCTGCCGCTGCGGCGCGAAGGGGCCTGCGGCCTCACCTCCCCTCGTCGGCGGCGCGCAACGACGGCCTGCCGCGCCGGCGCGACGGGGTCGACCGATCGGGACCGCGCTCCGCACGCAGCGGCCCTTCACCTCTGTCAGCGGTGACCACGCTGATGAGAACGCGCAGCTAGCGCAGGTCCTGGAGCCACTCGGGCGTCGGCAGGCCGAGGGCGGCGGGGTCGTTGAGGTAGACGGCGGCGAGGATCACGGCCACGACGCCCGCGATGGCGAAGGCGATCTTCCAGATGCTCCACGGGCGTTCGCCCTGGACCTCGCCGGTCTGGCCGTTGACGAGGAAGCGGAAGCTGCGGCCGTTGTACTTGTAGGCGGCGGTCCAGATCGGCAGGAGGACGTGCTTGAAGGTCTCGTCGCGCCAGTCCGTGTCCATCGCGTCGATCCGCTGGGCGTCGCCGCCGATGTCGCGGCGGATGTCGCTCTGGATGACGGCTTCCATCTTGGCGCGGCCGCGGGCGTGGCCGTCGGCGAGGGCGACGGTGTAGCCCTCGGCCTGGAAGCCCGCGAGGAAGTCGGGGGCGTAGGGCTCCATCTGGCCGAGGTCCCAGGGGGTCAGCGCGTCGCCCAAGCTGTCGGGGAGCGTGGTCGAGGCCATGACCATCACGTCGTCGAAGTCGCGCGCGACGCTGCCGGAGACGGGGCGCCAGACGGTGACGGTGTAGGTCTCGGTCTCGGTCCGGCCGTTGCGCACGACCGTGCGGCTGCGGGTCTGGTTGTCGCCGCGCTGGCCGGTGTAGCGGGTGCGGGTCGCCGCGTCGAAGGTCCAGTAGGGGGCGTAGATGCCCGCCATCCGGCGGTTCTTCCGCGCGTATTCGAGGAGCGTGTTGGGGGCGAACCAGAGCGAGCCCATCCAGGCCGTCAGCGCCTGGAGGGCCGCGCGTTCGTCGAGCTGGAAGGGGACCACGCCCTGCGGCTTGATGTGGCGCGTGGTGCCGGTGTCGAGGACGACGGGCGTGTCGCAGAAGGGGCAGGTGGTGGCGTGGGTGGCGCCCCGGAACTCCACCACCCCGCCGCAGTTCGGGCAGCGGACCGAGCGCACCTCCTCCATCGCCGCGGCGGGCAGGTCGTCGGCGAGGCCCTGCGCCACCGGGTGTTCGGCGAAAGCCCCGGCGCGCGCGCGGCGCGAGGCCCCGGGGATCGCCTGGCGGAAGCCGCAGTAGGGGCAGACGAGCTCGGTCTGGCCCGGCGCGAAGCGCAGGTCGGCCCCGCAGCGCGCGCAGGGGAAGCGGTTTTCGGAGGTCGCGGCCGGGCTGCGACCGACCCGCGGCAGGTCGGAGCCCATGTCAGGCCGCGGCGGGCGGCGGCGCGGGGGGCGGCGGCGGGGGCGGCTGCACGGTGAAGAGCCGCGCGAGGACCGTCACCTCTCCCGCCGGTCGCCAGCCGTCCTGGCCCGGGGTCCAGACCATGCTGTCGCGCGTCAGGCTGCCGTCCTGGACCATGCGGCCCATGCTGGCGGTGGAGAAGGGGCCCTTTGTCTGGCCGTTTTCGGCCAGGTGCCAGATGGTGTCGGGGCTGGGCGGCGGCGGGGGGGCGGCGGCGGTGCCGCCGGGGGCGCCCCAGGGGCCCGCCTGCTGGGCCATCTGGAAGCCCATGGCCGCGCCCATGCCGGCGGCCATCGTGCCGCCCGCGGCGGAGGCGGGCTGGCCCATGGCCTCGGCGGCGTTGAACTGCATGTAGCTGTTCAGGTCGCCCGCGATGCCGGTGGAGGTGCGCTTGTCGAGGACGCGTTCGACCTCTTCGGGGAGCGAGATGTTCTCGATGTAGAACTCCGGCAGCGTCAGGCCGTAGTCGGCGATCTTCGGGCCGATGGCCTGGGTGATGAGTTTCCCCAGGTCGCCGGTGTTGGCGGCCATGTCGAGGACGGGGATCTTGGCACCTGCGAGGACCCGGGAGGCTTCCTGCACGATGACGTTGCGGATCTGGAAGCTGATCTCGTCGGCGGTGAACTCGCCGTCGGTGCCGACGATCTCCTTCATGAACTTGGCCGGATCGGAGACGCGCATGGAATAGGTGCCGAAGGCGCGGATGCGGACCGGGCCGAACTCGGGGTCGCGCGCCATGATGGGGTTCTTGGTGCCCCATTTCTGGTCGTTGAAGCGGGTGGTCGCGACGAAATAGACCTCGGACTTGAAGGGCGACTGGAAGCCGTGGTCCCAGTTCTGCAGCGTGGTCAGGATCGGCATGTTGTTGGTCTCGAGCTGGTAGAGCCCGGGGCCGAACACGTCGGCGAGCTGGCCTTCGTGGATGAAGACGGCGGCCTGGCCTTCGCGGACGGTGAGCTTGGCACCGTACTTGATCGCCTGCCCGCGCCGGTCGAAGCGCCAGACCATCGTGTCGCGGGTGTCGTCGAGCCAGGCGATGACGTCGATGAACTCGCCCTTGAGGAAATCGAAGATCATGGGGTCTGGTCCTCTTCGCTATCACTATCTTGCTTCAGGGTTTTCAGGTACTCCGAATACTCTTCTTGCTCTTGTCGTTGCATTTCTGCATACTCCTTATTGCCGGTAACCACTACCATTATCGGCTCTGATCGTTTTCTGATCTTCTCGACTTCACCTGCAACTTTTTCAAGGGCCTTCGACATCTTGGTGAGAGGTGGGGACGAGGCATCTCGACCGCCCAACTCTCTAAAATCAATGGTTTGATCGCTTTCGTATGAAGTTCCATCTATGTCTTGGTACTTCACAGTGAAAGAAATCGGCGCTAACGGGGGTTGAGAAGCTAGCTGTATGCCGGTACCGAGAAAGTATTGCACAGAAGCATCCTGCGGAATCACTCTTATTGGATGCTCAGCCAACCTAATCAAGTTGTGAACTCGGCCAGTACTTAGTGCAACCTCAATACCTGCAGGATCAAACGTAAGCTGTACGTTCCGCGCAGCGCCCGCACCAACATTTGTAAGTGCAAGCATGATAGCCATTGGCTCGTCCTGGCGTGATTGAATGTGTCCCAAAACTACAGGATCTGTACTTGCCTGTCGGGCTAAACGCTGTTCAGAAAGTGCGAAATAGCTAATGAACAACGAAACCACGACAACAATCAAGGTGCCAATTGAGGTCAAAGTCTGTAGCCAGATGTCAAGCGAAACATCACTACGCGGCAAGACGGAAAAAATCCAAAGCACAGCAGATATTGCTATGCCACAAGTTAAGCCCAAAGCAAACGGTGCGGAAAAGAAAAGCTGACTATCGCTTTGAATGGTTCGACGTTTAATCATTTGGTGGGCTCGCTTACCCACCACGGTTCTCCAAGGCTCGAGTCGCCAGCGCCTCCACCACCGGCCGCGCCTCGGCTTCGGTCATCCCCGGACGCAGCGCGGGGTCGTAGAGGATCCGCAGCAGCGCCTCGTCCATCCGGGTCAGGAGCGCGAACTCCTCGTCGTCGTTGAAGATCGACGGGCGGGCCTGGCGGCTGTCGTTGGCGAGGCCGAGGCCCTGGGCGATCTCTTCGTTGAGGCAGGAGGTGCGCAGCAGGTCGGGGTGTTCGGCACGGATCACCGCGAAGGCGCGGGTGTAGGCGGCGCTGCCGCCGGGGGAATAGGCGTAGACGAGGCAGTAGGTGTCGCGCGGCAGGGCGGTGATCGCGGCCACCTCGGCGGCGGACAGCGCCGGAAGGAAGGCCGCGATCTGCGGGCCCATGGCGCGGCGTTCGTCCTCGCTGACCACGGCGACGATGAAGTTGGGATCGCGGTCGACGAGCGCGATGGGGTGGCCGGTGATGGCCTGGAGCCGGGCGAGATAGCTTGCCACCCGCGCGGTGTCGGCGGCGCGGCGGCGGTCGCCGACCGAGGGGCCGAACTGCAGGCCGACGCGCACCGGCACCTCCCAGCGGCGCAGGCGGCTTGCGGTTTCCGCGCGCACCGGGCCGGCGGCCCCGCTGCGGTATTCGTCGAACAGCGCCACGCGGATGAAGGTGTCGGCCAGCATCCGGTCGGTCCAGGGCGTGTCGGCCCCGCCGCCGTCGGTGCGCATCAGGCCCTGCGACAGAAGCTGGCCCTGCACCATGGCGTAGCGCGCGCGCGCGGCGGCGCTGGCGGGGGTTTCGGGCAGCCCGCCGGGCGGCTGCGGGGCAGGCACGGGCACGGCCGGGACGGGCGGGAGCGGCACGGGCGGGGGCGCGGTCGGCGCGCAGGCCACCGCGACGAGGAGTGCCGCCATCGTCCAGTTCGCGCGCATGCTGTCCCTTCAGGCGGCCGGTGCCCCGCGCGCGCTGGCCGCGGCCAGCGTGTCGCGCAGGTCGGCTTCCATCTTCGTCAGCTCCTGCTCGGCCGCGGCGCGGCGGGTGCGGCCCTCGTCGGCGATGGCGAGGCTTTCGTTGATCGTGGCGATCAGCGTCGCGTTCGCCTGCCGGACCGCCGCGATGTCGAAGACGCCGCGCTCCATCTCTTGCCGCACCACGCGGTTGGTCTCCTGCAGGTTGGCGGCGTTGGCGGTCAGCAGGTCGTTCGTCAGGTCGTTGGCCTGCTTGATCGCGCCCGCCGCCTCGCGCGAGCGCTGGATCGTCACCGCCTGGGCGAGCTGCGTCTCCCACAGGGGGACGGTGTTGACGAGCGTGGAGTTGATCTTGGTGACCAGCGACTTGTCGTTTTCCTGCACCAGCCGGATCGAGGGCAGCGACTGCATCGTCACCTGGCGGGTCAGCTTCAGGTCGTGGACGCGGCGTTCCAGATCGTCGCGCGCCGCGCGCAGGTCGCGCAGTTCCTGGGCGACGACGACCTTCCGGTCCTCGGGCGCGGCGGCCACCGCGGCCTCCTTCGCGGGGATGTCGGTGGCGTCGAGCGCGGCGAGCCGGGCCTCGCCCGCCGCGATGTAGAGCGCGAGCTCGTTGTAGAAGTCGAGCGTCCGGGCGTAGAGCACGTCGAGCGACTTGATGTCCTTCAGGAGCGTGTGTTCGTGCTGCAGGAGTTCGGTCGTGATCTTGTCGATCTGGCCCTGCACCTCCTCGAAGCGGGCGACGAACTTGGCGAAGGGCGCGGCGCGGCCGAGGAGCTTCTCCCACCAGGACCGTTCGCGCCGGACGTCGAGCTCGCTGACGGAAAAGCCGCGCAGCGTGGTGACGATGCCGCGCAGGCTGTCGCCGGCCGGTCCCACGTCCTTGTTCCTGACGTCGGCGAGCATCGACTGGCTGATCTGCTGCAGCTCGGCCTGGGCCTTCGAGCCGAAGGCGATGATCGACTGGGTGTTGGTCACGTCGATCTCATCCATCCGCGCCTTGATGTCGGCGGCGAGCGGGGCGGGGGCGGCGGACAGGGGCACGACCTCCTTGCCCGGTTCGGGCAGAACGGCGGCGGTGACGGCCTGAACCTCGGCGAGGGTCGCCTGGGCCTGCTGGCGGATGTCGGGCATGGTGGTTTTCCCTGTCTGGGTGGCCTTCTGGCCGTTGGGTGCGGTGGCGTCAACCTTCGCGCAAGAGGCGTTCGCGCAGGACGCCGATCTCGATGTCGAGGTCGGTGCGGTTGTCGGTCAGGAGCGCCTGGGTGCGGCTGGCGAAATGGGTTTCGAGGTCGGTGAGCAGGGCCGCGAAATCGGCCCTGGCCTGCGGGTCGCGGGTCCGGGAATAGAGGTCGGCGAACTTCACCGCCGCATCGCGCGCGCCCATCAGGTAGACCGACAGGTATTTCCGCGCGGCGGTCAGGTCGCGGGGGTCGGATTCGACCTGGCGGAACATCGTGCGGGCGGCGGTGGCGAAGCGGTCGACGCGGGCGGCGGTGTCGCGGTCGCCCGCGCGCAGGACGGCGTCCTGCATCGCCTTGAGGTAGGCCTCGCCTTCGTCCACCGCGCGGGCGACGCGGTCGTTCTCGAAGGCGTCGATGCCCGCGGCGCCCTTGTCGCGCAGCGGGTCGGGGCCGAAGGCCATGAGGTGGAGGACGGCGCCGATCGCGCCGATGGCGGCGGCGGCGGCGATGGCACCTTGGGTCGCGAAGGCACCGGCGGCGAGCGCCGCGCCGGTCAGGACGGCGGCGAAGATCTTGCGCGGGATCGCCGGGCGGCGGGCGATGCTGCGGGCGTCGTAGGCGGCCTGGGCGGTGACGCCTTCGCGCGTCAGCCAGGCGGCGAGGATCAGGCCCGCGAAGGCGGTGAGGTTCAGTACGAGGTCCGCGGCCGGCCCGGTGAAGGCGGGGATCAGGAAGGCGAAGGGGGCGAGGAACAAAAGGTTCGTGCGGCCCTGCTTCGGCGCGGGGGCCTTGCCGTCGAACGGGTGGGGGGCGTCGGTCCGGGCGTTCTCCGGGCTGAAGCGGCCGCCGAAGCGCTGCGCCATGCCTCAGGCCCCCCCGGAGAGGGCGGTGTAGAGCACCAGCGCCAGGAGCAGGACGAAGCTCGCGCGCTGCAGGGTGGTCGGGGTCATGGGCGGGACCTGTCGTTGCCGGTCAGGAGGACAATAGGCTGTGACGGTCGCGGTTCCAATGGGGGGACGGCGCGAAAGCGGCGGGGGCGAGGTCCCGGATCAGGTCCGGGACGCGGGGGTCCTGGGGCCGGCGGCGCGCCTCGGCTTCGGGGCGGGTGTGCCGCTGCGCGTGGCGGGGGGCTTCGGAGGCTTGGCGGCCGGCACGGCGTCGGGCCCCGGGCCGAGCTGGTCGCGCAGGACCTTGGGGCGGACCTCCTCGACCGCGCCGGGCTGGAGGTCGTTCAGGCGGAAGGGGCCGTAGCTGACGCGGATCAGGCGGTTGACGGTCAGGCCCACGGCGGTCATCGCCCGGCGGATCTCGCGGTTGCGGCCTTCGCGCAGGGAGACGGTCAGCCAGGCGTTGGCGCCCTGGAGGCGGTCGAGGGTGACGGTCATGGGCTGGAAGCGCTCGCCGTCGACGGTGATGCCCTGACGCAGCGGGTCGAGCTCCGCGTCGGCGGGGTTGCCCTTGACGCGGACGCGGTACTTGCGGAGCCAGCCGGTGGCCGGGAGTTCGAGGCGGCGCTTCAGTTCGCCGTCGTTGGTGAGAAGGAGGAGGCCTTCGGAGGCGAGGTCGAGGCGGCCGACGCTCATCACCCGGGGGAGCGTTCCGGGGAGGTGGTCGAAGACGGTGGGGCGGCCCTGTTCGTCCGACGCGGTGGTGACGAGGCCTTCGGGCTTGTAGTAGAGCCAGAGCCGCGCGGGTTCGGGGGGGCCGACCGGCCGGCCGTCGACGGTGATGCGGTCGGTGGCGGTCACGTTCAGGGCGGGGCTGGCGATGGCCGTGCCGTTCACCGCGACGCGGCCGTCGGCGATCATCCGTTCGGCCTCGCGCCGCGAGGCGATGCCCGCGCGCGAGAGGACCTTGGCGATGCGGTCGCCGGGGGGTGCGTCGGGGTCTTCGGCCATGGGTCCGGTGCAGCGGAGAACGCGGGGGCCGGCCCCCGCACCCCCGGGATATTTAAGGAAAGATGAAGAGGGAAGTGGCTGAATGTCCCTGATCGGGTAGAAGGGGCCATGTTCCGCACATTCATGGATGTGGCGCTGGAGGAGGCGCGGGCGGCGGCGGCGCGCGGCGAGGTGCCGGTCGGGGCCTGCGTCGTGCGCGGGGGGGACGTGGTGGCGCGGGCGGGGAACCGGGTGCGCGAGACGGGCGACCCCACGGCCCATGCCGAGATGCTCGCGATCCGCGCGGCGGGGGCGGCGCGGCTGGCGGGGTGCGACCTGTACGTGACGTTGGAGCCTTGCGCGATGTGCGCGGGGGCGATCGCGGCGGCGCGGGTGGGGCGGGTGTATTTCGGCGCGGCGGACCCGAAGTCGGGGGGCGTGCTGGTCGGCGCGCGGGTGTTCGACCACCCGCAGTGCCACCACCGGCCCGAGGTCTATCCCGGGATCGGCGAGGCCGAGGCGGCGGCGCTGCTGCGCGCCTTCTTCGCGGGTTTGCGCTGATGCTGGAGCCCAGCGACGCCTGTTGCGGGCGGGCGGGCGGGGCCGGGCCTGCGGGCCGCGCCGCTGAACGCGGTGACGAATGCGGCGGTCCCGGTGGCGGCGGGGGTGATGTGGCCGCGGGCGGCCGGCATCGCCGCCGGGTCGGGCGCCGGCGGCGATGCCGGGGGTGATCGGGGTCGGGTCGGGGCCGTCGCAGGGCTTTGCCACCGGGCTGACGGCGGCGATGGACCCGTCCCGGGGTTCATCCTGCCCTGCCCGTTCGCCGTGAACCGGGACCTTGTCGGGCTGCAAGGATGGCGGGCCCGGGCCGCGACGGCGGGGTTCGTTCCCCGAGCGGCGGCGGCCGTGCCGCTGTTCGCGCAGGTCGGCCGGCTCGGGTCGTCCGCGGCTTGGGTGCTGTTCCTGGCCTGTGCCGCGCTGCGGGGCGGGGCTGCGGAACGGGGTGGCGCGCGCGGGGTGATTCGTGGTCGCTCGCGTCCATCGACCCGAACCCGAGCCGCGACACGCCTGAGAGCCGGGTTCCGGCGGGCCATTCCCCAGCGGCCGGCGGTGCCGGGCGCGCCCTTCCGCTTGCGTATTTGACGGGCCGCTGACGGCGGCGGGCGCAGGGTGGCCTGCGTCGCATTCGACGGTGCCGGGCCGCGTGGCCCGGATTTCAGGACCCCTTTTCAGCATCCCGCCCGGCCCGGGCGGCGGTGAGGACAGCATGATGATGAAAACGCATGCCAGTGCCGTGCCGGCCGATCTGGTCGACGATCTGCTCGAGAGCTATGGCCGGGTGCGGCTGCTGCGGGCCCGTGCTGGCCCGCCCGCGCGGGCGGACGGCCCCGGTGCCCGCCGACCCGCAGCTGCGGGCGGACCTCGGCCTTGCCCCGGTGCCCAACCCCGCGCTGGTGGCGGCATGTGCCTTGCTGCGGGTGCTGTGACCGTTGCAGGCCGCGGCGGGTGCGGCTAGACGGGGCCGGAAAGGGGCTTCGCCATGGCCATCGACACCGACACCGCCCGCAAGGTGGCGAAGCTCGCCCGGATCGGGGTGGAGGACCGCGACCTGCCCGCGCTCGCCCGCGAGCTGTCGGGGATCCTGACCTTCATGGCGGAGCTGGAGGCGGTCGATGTCGCGGGGGTGGAGCCGATGACCTCGGTCACGCCGATGCGGCTGACGCGGCGTGAGGACCGGGTGACCGACGGCGGGATGCAGGCGGCGGTGCTGGCGAATGCACCCGACGCGCGGGAAGGGTTCTTCGCCGTGCCGAAGGTGGTGGAGTGAGCGCCGCCGGGCTGACGATCGCCGCCGCGCGCGATGCGCTGCGGGCGGGCGCGATGACGGCGGCGGAGCTGACCGAGGCCTGCCTTGCGGCGGTCGCAGGGGCGGCGCGGCTCAACGCCTTCGTCCACCCGACGCCGGACATCGCGCGGGCGCAGGCGGCGGCGGCGGATGCGCGGCTGGCGGCGGGGGACGCGCCGGCCCTGTGCGGGATTCCGCTGGGGATCAAGGACCTGTTCTGCACCAAAGGCGTGCCGAGCCAGGCCGCGAGCCGCATCCTGGAGGGCTTCCGGCCGGACTACGAGTCGACCGTGACCGCGCGGCTGTTCGCGGCGGGCGCGGTGATGCTCGGCAAGCTGAACATGGACGAGTTCGCCATGGGGTCGAGCAACGAGACTTCGGTCTACGGCCCCGCGGTGAACCCCTGGCGGCGGGGCGGCGACGCGGCGGCGCTGACGCCCGGCGGGTCGTCGGGCGGGTCGGCGGCGGCGGTGGCGGCGGACCTGTGCCTGGGCGCGACGGGGACCGATACCGGCGGGTCGATCCGCCAGCCCGCGGCCTTTACCGGGATCGTCGGGATCAAGCCGACCTACGGGCGGGTGTCGCGCTGGGGGATCATCGCCTTCGCCTCGAGCCTCGACCAGGCGGGGCCGATGGCGAAGACGGTGCGCGACGCGGCGATCCTGCTGCAGGCGATGGCGGGGCACGATCCGAAGGATTCGACCAGCGCGGACCTGCCCGTGCCGGATTTCGAGGCGGCGCTGACGGGGGACATCCGGGGCCGGGTGATCGGCATCCCGCGCGAATACCGCATGGACGGGATGCCCGCCGAGATCGACGCGCTGTGGGCGCGGGGCGTGGAGATGCTGCGCGACGCCGGGGCGGTGATCCGTGACATCAGCCTGCCGCACACGCGCTATGCGCTGCCCGCCTATTACGTCATCGCCCCGGCCGAGGCGTCGTCGAACCTCGCGCGGTACGACGGGGTGCGCTACGGCCGCCGGGCAAGGCTGTCGCCGGGCGACGGCATCACCGAGATGTACGAAAGGACGCGGGCCGAGGGCTTCGGACGCGAGGTGCAGCGGCGGGTGATGATCGGGACCTACGTGCTGTCGGCGGGGTTCTACGACGCCTACTACAACCGGGCGCGCAAGGTGCGGGCGCTGATCCGGCGCGACTTCGAGGCGGTGTTCGCCGACGGGGTGGACGCGATCCTGACGCCTGCCACGCCCTCGGCCGCCTTCGGGCTGGGCGAGAAGGCCGATGCGGACCCGGTCGAGATGTATCTGAACGACGTCTTCACCGTGACGGTGAACCTGGCGGGGCTGCCGGGGATCGCGGTGCCCGTGGGGCTCGACCGGCGGGGCCTGCCGCTCGGGCTGCAGCTCATCGGGCGGCCCTGGGACGAGGCGGGGCTTCTCGCCCACGCGCATGTGTTGGAGCGGGCGGCGGGGTTTGTGGCCAAACCGGAAAAATGGTGGTAAGCGCCGGTCGGTCGAAAGCCACGCGAGAACCCTGCATGTTGCGTCCCGTCGCCCTTGTTGCCTGCCTTGCCGGTCTTGCGGCCTGCGTGCCGTCGCGCGTGCCCGACAGCGGGGCGGGGGCCGGGGTGGGGTTCGGCAACTACGACGCCTATCTTGCGGAGCGCGAGGCGGCGCTGAACACGGGCGCGCCGGCCCCTCTCGCGCCGCAGGCGGTGCTGCCGGGGGCGGGCGGGGTATCGGCGCCGCCGCCGGATGCGGGCTTTTCGGTCGCGCAGGCGGGGGCCGCGATCGATGCCGCGGCCGGCGGCGCGCCGCGGCCGCTGATCGACCCGAACCCGCCGTCGATCATCGTGACCGACGTGTCGCAGATCCCGGTGGCCCCGTCGGGCGTGCGCCCGCGCGCCGACGCGCCGGCCGGCATCGCGATCCGGTCGGGCGAGGTGGCGGCGCTGCAGGACAACGTCGGCATCTCGGACGAGCAGGACTTCGCCGCCGTCACCGCGCGCGAGACGATCGAATCGGACGCCGAGCGGCTGGCGCGCAATCGCCAGCAGTATGTCCAGATCGCGCCGGGCCCGTTGCCGCAGCGCCCGGCGGACACCGGGCCGAACATCGTCGCCTTCGCGCTGTCGACCACGAACCCGGTGGGCACGCCGGTCTATCCCCGGTCGGGCCGCAGCGGCGACTGGGCCCGGGCCTGCGCGAACTTCGCCTCGCCCGATCTGGCGCAGCAGGCGTTCCTCGAGCGCGGCGGGCCCGAGCGCGACCGGATGGGCGTCGACCCCGACGGCGACGGCTTCGCCTGCACCTGGGACCCGCGCCCCTTCCGGGCAGCGGCGGGACGGAACTGACGCTGTCGCCGAACTTCGGGCCGCGCCGCGATGGCGCGGTGCCGGAGCTGGCCGTGATCCACTATACCGGCATGGAGAGCTGCGCCGCGGCGCGGGCGCGGCTGTGCGACCCGGCGGCGGAGGTGTCGGCGCACTGGCTCGTCGACCGCGACGGGACCTGCCTGGGCCTGGTGGACGAGGCGATGCGGGCCTGGCATGCCGGGGAGGGGACCTGGGGCGGGCGGGGGGACGTCAACTCGCGGTCGATCGGGATCGAGCTGGTGAACGGCGGAGGGGAGCCCTTTGCGGCCCCGCAGATGGCGGCGCTGGAGGGGTTGCTCGCGGCGGTGATGGGCCGGTGGCCCGTCCTGCCGGCCGGCGTCATCGGCCATGCCGACATGGCGCCGGAGCGGAAGGGCGATCCGGGGCCGCGGTTCGACTGGCGGCGGCTGGCGCTGGCGGGGCTCGCGGTCTGGCCGGGGGCGGGCGAGGCCGATCCGGCGGGGTTCCGGCGCGACGCGGTGGCCTTCGGCTATCCCGACCTGGCCGAGGAGGTCGTGCTGCGGGCCTTCCGGCTGCGCTTCCGGCCCTGGGCGACCGGGCCTGCGGATGCCGTGGACGCGGGGATGGCCGCCGACCTTGCGCGGCGCTTTGCGGCGGCGTAGAGGGTGCCTCGCGCGGATGGCCGGATGACCGCGATCCTGCGCGGATCGAGGAAAGTCCGGGCTCCATGAAGCAAGGGTGCCGGGTAACGCCCGGCGGGGGCGACCCCAGGGAAAGCGCCACAGAGAAGAGACAGCCGTCCTTCGGGGCGGCGATGGTGAAACGGTGGGGTAGGGCCCACCGCGGGTCTGGCAACAGGCCCGGCACGGCAAGCCCCACCCGGAGCAATGCCGAATAGGGGCCCCATGTGCACCCCGGCAAAGGCCGGGACCTGCGCAGGGACGCTTCAGCCCGGGGCCCGGGTTGGCAGCTGGACCCGGTCGGCAACGGCCGGGCGAGAGGAATGGTCATCTATGGGGGGCGACTCCCGGGACAGAACCCGGCTTACAGGCCATCCGCGCGTTCCTGCACGCGCGCCTGCGGCGCACGCGACCGTGGCGGCTTCGCCGCGGGCCTCCGGCGGGAGTATTTGTGCCGGAAAGAGGGACGGGCCTGCCGTGGTGTCGTTGACTTTGCCGCCGCGATGCGTAGAAGGCGGGCTTCGGGATTTCGCGGCACCGCAGGGTGGCCGCTGCAGGAGAGACGACCATGGCCAAGCCGACGACGATCAAGATCCGGCTGAACTCGTCGGCAGGGACGGGGCATTTCTACGTGACGAAGAAGAACGCGCGCACGATGACCGAGAAGATGGTGGTCAAGAAATACGACCCCGTGAAGCGCGAGCATGTCGACTACAAGGAAGGCAAGATCAAGTAGCCGCGCCCGGGGGCCGGGGGTTCGGGGCCGTCCGCGCGGGGCGCGGCCCTTTCCTTTTGCCGGCACCGGCCCATGTCACCGGCATGGATCAGACGCTGACCCTGCGGCGTGCCGCCCTGGCCGATCTTTCGGCGGTGGATGCGCTGCTGGCGCGCAGCTATCCCCGGCTTCTCGCGCAGTGCTATCCTCCCTCCACGCTGGTGACCGCGCTGCCGATCATCGCGCGCGCGCGGCCCGAACTCGTGGGGTCGGGGCGCTACTTCCTGGCGCTGGAGGAGGACCGCGTCGTCGGCGCGGGCGGCTGGAGCGCCGGCGGGCCCGCCGACCCCGGCACCGTGCGGGGCGTCGCGCATGTGCGCCATGTCGTGACCGACGACCGGCTGGTGCGGCGCGGGATCGGGCGGGCGATCATGCGGCGGGTCATCGCGGATGCGCGGGCGGACGGGTTCGAATGGCTCGAGAGCCTGTCGACGCGGCTCGCCGTGCCGTTCTACGAGGCGCTGGGGTTTGCCACCGTGCAGCCCGTCGAGGTGCCGCTGCGGCCGGGGATCAGCTTTCCGGCGGTGCGGATGCTGGCGCGGATCGGCCACGGGTCGCGGTAGCGCGGTCCGGCAACGGAAAGGGCCGGCATCGCTGCCGGCCCTTCGTCCGTGTCACGCCGCCGCGGTCACTCGCGATTGCCGAGGAACTGCAGCAGGAACATGAAGATGTTGATGAAGTTCAGGTAGAGCGACAGCGCGCCCATGATCCCCGATTTCGCCAGCCATTCCTGGTCCATGCTCTGCGCGTGGGCGATGTAGGTGTTCTTGATGTTCTGCGTGTCGTAGGCGGTCAGGCCCGCGAAGATCAGGAGCCCGATCACCGAGATCGCGAAGGCCAGCGCGCCCGAGGCGAGGAACAGGTTCAGGATCGACGCCACGATCAGGCCGATCAGGCCCATCATCAGGAACGTGCCCATGCCCGACAGGTCGCGCTTGGTGGTGTAGCCCCAGAGCGACAGCGCCGCGAAGGCGATGGCGGTCACGAGGAAGGTCTGCGCGATCGACACGCCGGTGAAGACCTGGAAGATCCAGGCGATCGACAGGCCCATCACCGCCGCGAAGGCGTAGAAGAAGACCTGCGCTGCCGCGGCCGACATCCGGCCGATCATCGCCGAGAAGGCGAAGACCATGATGAGGGGGGCGAACATCACGACCCAGCCGAGGATGTTCGGCTGCATCGTGGCCGGATCGCGGAACACGGCGTTCAGCGCGGGGGTGGTGCCGACCGCCCAGGCGACGCCGGCGGTGACCAGCATCGCCACGGACATCAGCCCGTAGACCTTGCTCATGTGGGCGCGAAGGCCCTCGTCGATCTGCGCGGTGCGGGCACCGGCGCCGACCGAGCGGATCGTTTCATACTCAGCCATGTGAAGCCTCCGAGAGTTGACCCTGACGGCGGGTTGGCCCCCACCGCTCGGGTGTCAATATCGGGAGGAACATCTTGCGTTTCAAGAAGTCTTGCAGGCGGATTTGCAGGCGGATCGCCGCATTTCGACGCGGTATTGCGGATCGCACCGCCCGTCCGGGGGGGCGAGCCAGTCCGCCACGGTCGGGCCGATGTCGCGCAGGAGGCGGGCGTCGAGGCGGCGGAACGCGGCGCGCCGGCGGCGGTCCCCGGCCTCGGCCAGGCGGACGATCAGGCGTTTCAACAGATTCATGACAGACCTCGATGGGAGCGCGCGATCTCACGCCGCTGCGGAATGTCTCTGGCATATTCGCGGCGGTGCGAATATCGATGTTTCGTGCGCTTTCCATCAGGATGTGTCATGTCCAGAAACCTCGACCTCGCCGCGCTCCGGGCGCTCGTGGCCATCGCCGACACCGGCGGCGTGACGCGGGCGGCGGGGGTCTTGAACCTGACGCAGTCGGCGGTGTCGATGCAGATCCGGCGGCTGGAGCAGGTCCTGGACGTCGCGCTTCTGGACCGGGCGGGGCGCGGGGTGGCGCTGTCGGGGGCGGGCGAGGCGCTGGTCGCCGAGGCGCGGCGGATGATCGGGCTGAACGACGCGGTGGTCGGGCGGCTGATGCATGTCGACCACGCGGGCGAGCTGACGCTGGGCGTGCCGCACGACATCGTCTGGCCGGCGATCCCGCGGGTGCTGCAGCAGTTCGCCCGCGACTGGCCGCGGATGCGGCTGAGCCTCGTGTCGTCCTTCACGCGCGGCCTGCGCGAGGATTTCGCGCGGGGCGCGGTGCAGATGATCCTGACGACCGAGGACGACCTCGGTACCGGCGGCGAGACGCTGGTGGAGCTGCCGCTGGTCTGGGTCGGGGCGCCGGGGGGGCAGGCCTGGCTGCGGCGGCCGCTGCCGCTGGCCTTCGAGCGGCGCTGCACCTTCCGCCCCGGGGCGCAGCAGGCGCTCGACCGGGCCGGGATCGCGTGGGTGACGGCGGTCGAGGGCGATTCGAGCCGGGTGATCGAGGCGAGCGTGGGAGCCGACCTGACGGTGCATGCGCTGCTGCAGGGCACGGTGCCCGCGACGCTCGTGCCCATCGACCACGGCGGTGCGCTGCCGCCCCTGCAGGCAAAGAAGGTCAATCTTTACGCATTGCCCGGCGGGACGGCCCCGGTGACGGCGCTGCGGCAGATGCTGGTCCAGGCCTTCGCGGCGCTGGCCCCGGCGCGGCGGGGTGATTCGGGGGCGTGAGTCGCGTTTTGCGTTGCAAAGTGCAAAACACGTTCAGCGGGAATGCGCGGAAAGCCTGCGCGCATGGGATGTCGGGGTCGCGCGTGGCGCGAATCCTTGTGCGCTTGTATGATTGGACATGTCTTTTTCGACAGGTCGACAGAGGGGCGTGAAGGGGTGTCAGTCGTTCAGCCCCGGCCTGTCCCGCGATGCGGTGCCGGACTCGGGGGTCGATGTGCGAGTTGGAGGAGAGCAATGAAACATCCCGTGGACGCCCATGTCGGCAAGCGGATCAGGCACCGGCGCTGGATGGTCGGGATGACCCAGCAGCAGCTGGCCGACCGCGTCGGCATCAAGTTCCAGCAGATCCAGAAATACGAGACCGGCATGAACCGCGTGTCGGCGAGCCGCCTGTGGGACATCGCCGAGGCGCTGGACGTGACGATCGCCTTCTTCTTCGACGGTCTGGCCGACGGGGCCGCGGTGCGGCCCGACGCCGACCTGATGGCCGACAAGGAGGCGCTGGAACTGGTGCGCTCCTACTACGCCATTCCCGAGGCGCAGCGCCGCCGCCTGTTCGATCTGGCCCGCGTCCTGTCCGACGCGGCTTGACCGGCCTTCCGGGCCGGCCTAGCCCGGATGCCATGTCGGATGACCTGATCGCCACGGCCCATGCGCTCGCCGATGCCGCGCGGGCGGCCACGCTTGCGCATTTCCGCAGCGGCGAGCTGTCGGCCGAAAGCAAGGAGGCGGCGCGGTTCGACCCCGTGACCGTCGCCGACCGGGCCGCCGAAACCGCGATGCGCGCCATCCTCGCCGTGCGACGCCCGCTCGACGGGATCAGGGGCGAGGAATACGGGCCTGTCGCGGGCACGAGCGGGCTGACCTGGGTGCTCGACCCGATCGACGGGACGCGCGGGTATCTCGCCGGGACGCCGACCTGGGGCGTGCTGATCGCGGTCGCCGACGCCACCGGGCCGATCTACGGGCTGATCGACCAGCCCTACATCGGCGAGCGGTTCGAGGGGGGTCTCGGCCGCGCCGCGATGACCGGCCCGCTGGGGCCGCGGCCCCTGCGCACGCGCCCCGCGCGGCCGCTGGCGCAGGCGATCCTGATGTCGACCTTTCCCGAGGTCGGCACCCCCGGCGAGGGCGCAGCGTTCCGCCGCGTGGCCGCACAGGTGCGGCTGACGCGCTACGGCACCGACTGCTACGCCTATGCGCTGGTCGCCGCCGGGCAGGTCGACCTGGTCATCGAGGCCGGGTTGCAGCCCTACGACGTGGCCGCCCCCATCGCCGTCATCCGCGCGGCGGGCGGGGTCGTGACCGACTGGCGGGGCGGCCCCTGCGACGGCGGAGGCCGGGTGCTGGCCGCCGCCAACGCCGCGATCCACGCCGAGGCGCTTCGGCTTCTCGACCCGTGACCGCGGCGCGCCGCGCGGCGGCGGCCCGGAGCGGCGCGGAGCGGCGCGGCGG